>NZ_JBEPPC010000002.1:0-906160 GCF_040547115.1 Hymenobacter sp. UYCo722
CTATCGAAGCGGGGTGCAAAGGTAAGGTGCTTTTTTCAACTTTCCCAAGCCCGCTCGAAAGTTAATTTTGGAGGACTTTGGGAAGCTGGCTCGGGACGCCATCCTGGAAGGGCGGCCGGGCAGTGCCTTGCTTTTTCAATTTGCTGCTGGAGCAGTCGCCCTGGCAGAACCCGTCGTCCGGTTGACGTTTTGGGACTGCAAAAGTAACGGGACTTTCTCGGGTTACAAGGGGTAGAACTTGAAATTAAAAGAGCGTGAACACTTGAATACACATCTTGAGGCGGTTAGAATTTCTGCACGTGTTCTATTTGACCGTTTATGACTGCCTACGTGGGCATATTTGACCAATTTGACAAGAAATGGCAATGCTCAATCACTGGTGATTTTCGGGAATAACAGTGTTGATACGTCGTTAATACATCGTTTTGCATTTTTACTGACAGTAGGTATATCGCCAGTGCTTGAGTCATACCACGGTATTACCACGCTCCTATTATATATAGTGTGCACATGCCTGCTCCGTTGGTTACCACAACAAATCAGCTGGAAATAAAATGTCTCAATGCATAAGCACTGCGACGCACGGGGTTGGGAATGAATCAGGAGATACCTAGTGAGTAGTGCTTAGTGTGCGGATAAGCTTTTCCAAGCTAATCATCAAATGGGGCTGGTATCTCATGAAATGGGTATAAAGTTGGATAGTGACGAACCAACCGCGAGGCATTTGCTAGAGGCAGCACATAAAAATGCTCCGACAATGCGGCAAGACCGCAGTGTCGGAGCATTTGAATTCAAGCTACTATGCTATTTGAGTTGCGGCAGGGCCGCGAGTAACGTTTTCAAACCAGCTTCGGCATCATTTCCCAGATTCACGCGCAGGGTGCGGCGGCCGTTGTCGAGCAGGGCCTGCAGGTCGCCGAGAGCCTGGGCATTCTTGAAGGTGCCAAAAGTGTAGGAACGGCCGGGCAAAGCCAGGTCTTGGGGGTTATCGTCGGTGAACTGGATGAATAGTCCGGTGTTGGGGCCGCCCTTATGGTACTGACCGGTGCTGTGCAGGAAGCGCGGACCGTAGCCTGAAGTGGTGGCCAAATGCAACTCTTGCATCACGCGTTGGCGCAGGGCTAGCAGGCTGGCACTCACGGCGGGCGTTTCGGTGAGGTAGGCTTGCAGACACATGAAATCGCCGGGCTTGGCCTGCGCAAAGAAGGCTTTGAGTACGCCAGCGGCACCGTCGCCGTGGGCGGTGGTGTAATAGTCCACGCCATTCTCGCTGGCGGCGGGGGCTTCGGTTTCGGGCAACTTACCGTCGGCTTCCACGGCCTTCATCAGCTTGTCGGTGGCCGTTTTGGCGGCCTGCACGTTGGGCTGGTCGAAGGGATTAATCTGGAACACGGCACTGGCTACGGCCGTGGCCACTTCCCAGCGGTAAAATTCCTGGCCGAGGTCGAAGGCGTCTGCCATCAGCAGGGTGATGACGGGGTGGCCGGCGGCGGCGAGGGCCTGTAGCTTCGCGGTGTTGGCCTCATCGGCCTGGCCCTTGTAGCCTACGTACACGAATACCCGGTCGGTGCCGTAGCTGCCGGGCTCGCCCAGCGGCTCGCCGGCCACGGGCAGGATGCCTTTGCCTTCCTTGCCGGTGCTTTCGGCGATGAGCTGCTCCAGCCACAGGCCGAGGTCGTGCAGGGCATCGGGCACGACGATGGTGAGCTTGTCGCGGCCCTGCTGGGCCAGCACGCCGAGAGCGGCTCCGAATTCCAGACCGGGGTTTTTATCGGTTGGGCCGTAGGCACCGCAGGCGCGCATCATCAGGATGGCGCGTTCCAGGATTTCGCCGATGGGCAGGCCGTAAAGGGCCGCCGGCACCAGGCCGAAGTAGGTGAGGGCCGAGAATCGGCCGCCCACCTCGGGGAAGTTGAGGAAGATATGGCGGTAACTGGCGGCCGTGGCGTCGGTCACGAACTTGGAGCCCGGGTCGGTGATGGCCACGAAGTTTTCGCCGGCTTTGTCGCCCTTGATTTCTTTAACTTTGGCGTAGAAATAGTCGCCGAAAGCCAGCGGCTCGGCCGTAGTACCCGATTTGCTGGCCACGATAAACAGCGTGTCGGCCAGCGGAATCGAGGCTTCGATGGCACGCACCGCGCCGGGGTCGGTGGTGTCGAGTACCGACATCGGCAGGCCGTTTTCGCCTTTCTCAAACGCGGATTTGAATACGATGGGGGCCATGGTGCTGCCGCCCATGCCCATCACCACGACGTGCTGGAAGCCGGCGGCCCGCACCTCGTGCACGAACTGTTCGATTTCGGTTACGCGGCCCACCATCGTTTCGGCCACGCGCAGCCAGCCCATGTAGCTGCGGATGCTGTGCTGGCCGGCTTCGTCGGCCGTCCACAGGTCGGCCTTCTTATCCCAGAAACCGGCCACGAAATTGTCGGCCTTGAACTTGGAAATCTGCGCATCGACAGCGGACTGATACTGGCCCAACTCCATTTTAGAGTCATCCACGGTGTCCTGCACGGCTAGGGCGCGCTTTTTTTCGATGGACTGCATGAGCTTGGCGAAGGGCTCCTTGAATTTGGTCGCGCCGTCTTCTTCGAGGTGCTGAGTTAACTCCTCCAACTTGAGGCCCAGTTCGGGCAGGCGGGCCAGCACTTCTTTGGCGTGCGCTAAGTTATCTTCGATGGTCACGGCGACTTTGCCGCTTTTGCCGAACAGGTCCAGCGTTTCCACCGGCACGGTGTTCACGGTGTGCGGGCCAATGAGGCCGTCGACGTAGCGCAGGTTATCGTATTTGGGATTTTTGTTGCCGGTGCTGGCCCACAATAGGCGCTGCGTGGGGGCACCTTTTTCAGCCAATGCCTCCCAGCGCGGGCCACTAAAAATCTCCTTATAAATCTGGTACGCCTGCTTGGCGCTGGCTAAGGCCACCTCGCCCACGAGGCTTTGGGCCAACTCGCCTTTCTCACCACCTGCGGCCGCGATTTTCTCCAGCATGGGGTCAATCAGCACGTCGATGCGGCTCAGGAAGAAGCTGGCTACTGAGTCGATGCGGGCCAGCGGCTCGCCGGCTTTAGCGCGGTCTTCTAGGCCGGCGATGAAGGCTTCGGCCACCAGGCGATAGCGCTCCAGGCCAAAAATCAGGGTCACGTTCACGTTCACACCTTCCGAGATGAGACGGCGGATGGCGGGCAGGCCTTCGAGGGTCGCCGGCACTTTTATCATCACGTTGGGACGGTCCACGGCTTTCCAGAGGGCCAGGGCCTCAGCGATGGTGCCTTCGGTGTCGTTCACCAGCTCGGGCGACACTTCGAGGCTCACGTAGCCGTCGGAGCCGTGGTCGGGGCCGTCGTAGAGGGGGCGAAACAAGTCGGTGGCCGCCTGCACGTCGGACACGGCCAGATTGGTGTAGATTTCGTCGGTGGTTTTACCCTGCAAAGCCAGCGCCTTGATGGCCGAATCGTAGTCGGTGGTGTCGCCGATGGACTTGGCAAAGATGGCCGGGTTCGATGTCACGCCGCGCAGGGCTTCGTCGGAGATGCGGTGCTGGAGCTTACCGTCGATGATGATGGGACGGCTGATAAAGTCCAGCCACAGGCTTTGGTCGAACTGGCGGATGTCAACGAGAGGGTTCATGGAGTCGCAATTGGTTCAGAGGGCCCAAAGGTCCGGAAAGATGGGCGTTGTTTTCAATGGGTGTACGCGAAATATTGGGGGTTCGGGCGGACAGGGTCAAAACAGAACGTCATGCCGAGCGTAGCCGCGGCATCTCGCGTGCATGTAGTAATCCAGTCGTGAAGTCGATACGAGCAAGACGCTTCGGTCTCTGCTTGATGCGCAGAATGCTCGGCGTGGCGTTCTTTCCTTCTTCCCTGCTTAAACCAGTCGCGCTACTTTTGCTCGCATGACGCCCACCACTACGCCGCCCACCATCGTCTTCCTGCATGGCTTTGCCGAGAGCCGCGAGGTCTGGACCGACTTCACCCGCGCCTTCCCCGACGGCTACCGGCTGCTAGCCCCCAACCTGCCCGGCCACGGCACCAACCTGGCGCCCGTGCCCGACTTTTCGATGGAGGCGCAGGCCCGCTACGTCATCGATTACCTCAACCAAAAAGGGTGTCCCGAGCCGGTGCTGCTGGTCTGCCACAGCATGGGCGGCTACGTTGCACTGGCGTTAGCCGAGCGCTGGCCCCAGCGCGTGGCCGGCCTAGCCTTCATCAACTCCTCGGCCCTGGCCGATACCGACGAGAAGCGCCAGAACCGCGAAAAGAACATCACCTTCGTCGAGAAGCACGGGGTGGGCAAGTTCATGGAGTCGTTCGTGCGGCCGCTGTTCGCCCCCGTCAACCGCGACCGCCTCACCGAGGCGCGCGGGCTACTGGAGGAAATTGGCAAAGCCACGCCGGAAACGACCATTGCCGGCGCGCTGCGCGGGATGGCGGCCCGGCCCGACCGCACGGCGGTACTAGCTAAAGCGGCTTTTCCGGTACTGCTGGTGGCCGGCAAGCACGACGTGGCGGTGCATTTCGACGAGGCGGTGCGGCAGGCCGCGCTGCCACCGGTGGGGTCGGCGCTATTTCTGGAAGGCAGCGGGCACCTGGCGTATCTGGAGCAGCCCGAGCCCACGCGGCGGGCTGTGCTGGCGCTGGCCGCAGCCGTGTTTGGGCGATAGGGGCTACTGAATCCGGAAAGTGAGCGGCAAGACATAGCGCACCCGCACGGGCTGGCCGCGCAGTTGGGCCGGCGCAGTGGCAGCCGGGAGGGTGGCCAAGACGCGCAAAACTTCGACATCGAGGCTTCGACCGACGCTGCCCAAGATTTCAGAACGCTCAATTGCTCCGCTTTCACTTACTTCGAAGCTGGCGTACACCGTGCCCTGTTGATGAGCTCGGAGAGCTTCCGGCGGGTATCGCACCTGCAGCTGGCAGAAGGTTACCAACCCTCGGGCCGATGACTGGAATTGCGCCCGTTTGATGGGGTCATTCAGAATATCGTCCATGTACCGCCCGTGGCGACTAGGCACCAACTGCGCTAAGGTGCCGAAGACAGGTTGCTGCTCGGCGTATGTATAGGCTTGCTCAACAGTCGGTGCGGCAAAATCAAGTACTACGTTTATCCGTGAGAACTTATCGCCGGGCGTTGCCTCGGGAGTAGTAGTGCCGGGCTGCCACGCGGGCATGTGCACTTCGAGGTAGCGCAGCGCATTGGTTGCGGCTTCGGCTAGTGGGTCGGTGGCACGGCCGGGCGGGGTTATCAGGGTGTATCTGGTCGGTTGGCCATCGGCTGTGAGTTCGAACTGCACCAGCGCGTGGCCGGCGGGCGTGGGCCCGGCCTGCCGGGTGCTGCGGCAAACCAGTGCCCGGAGCGAGTCGGGACCACCGGGGTAGCGCGGGCCGGTGTAATCGGCCAGGCTGGAAACGGTGGTGGTTTGGGCGTGCAGGGCGGGGCACAGGGCCAGGGCGAGGAGCGCCAGGAGTAGATTCCGGGGGGAGAGCATTAGCAAAAGGAAGGACTGGGACGAAAGTACTGCCATTGCTTTGAGCCTAAACACCGGCGGCTGGTAACTTTTTAATATTTGCCTAGTGCGATTCTTTTCCCGGGCATTACCTTAGCAGCGGTGCAGTATTGTCCGCACCCTCATTTTTACCCAAATGAAGCAAACGAGCACCTTCCTGCTCCTGACGCTGGCGGCGCTGCTGGCGGGGCGGCCGGCCCATGCCCAGGCATCCGGCCCCGAAGCCCGGCTGCCCACAGCGGCCGAAGCACTGCGCCAGGAATACGCCACGGCATCGGTCAACTATCCGTACCTCTACAACGGGCCGGAGTACGCCGACTACACCCGCAAATACCACATTCGTACGGGCCACCAGTTTTACCTGCTGCCCGACGTGCTGCCCGGCGCAGCGAACTACAACGACCGGGAATTTGCCAATGTGCGCCTGCAGTACGATATCGTGCTCGACCAGGTAATAATTTCCCAGCCGGGCAACCCGCTGACCCTGCGTTTTATTGATGACAAAGTGCGCACGTTTTCGATAGACGGCCACCAGTTCGTGCGCCTCGTGGCCGATAGCACCAGTGCCGACATCATCCGGACCGGCTACTACGAACTGCTGGCCGATGGCCCGGTGCAGGTGCTGGCCAAACGCACCAAAACCATGTACGAGCACCTCAACAAGCCCTACGTCGACGTGTCGTTCACGGAAACCAACCGCTTGTACATGCAGAAGGCCGGGCGCTACTACGCCGTGGGCAGCAAGGGCAAGGCCCTGCGCTTACTGGCCGACCACAGCCAGGAAATGCAGCAGTACTTAAAAGAGCACCACCTGCGTTTCGGCAAAGATGACCGCGAGAACTCTTTGGTGGAGCTGACCCGCTACTACAATGGGCTCGCCAAATAAGTAGCGCGGCCATTTCTGCTCCCGATTTTTTTGTTACCTCCTTCCTTTTCGCGCTTTCTCCGGTCTTCCTTTTATGAAGCACGCGTATTCGCTTTTCCTGCTGAGCGGCTGGTTGCTGTTCAGCCTGACTGCCCATTGCCAGCAAGGGGCCGACCAGCCCGTTAGCGGCACATTCACGCACCTTCCGTTCGCGGAATTTGCCCGCCAGGTGGAAGCCCAGACGCCGGTGCACTTCTACTTCGACCCCAAGGCCGTCGACAGCCTGTTTGTGACGCTGCAGGTGCAAGCCCAGCCGGTGGCGGTGGTGCTGGAGCGGGCACTGGCCAACACCTCCTTTCACTACGTCGTGGATGATGCGAACCGGGTGATTGTGACGAGCGGGCCTGTGCTGTCGACCACGCTGCCGGGCAACTTCTTCCGGGCGGCTACGGCGGCCGATGCCCTGGCCGAGGAGGAAACGGCCGCCACGCCCGCCGCCCGCTCGCATCTGGTGAGTGTGTCGGAAGCGCGGGTGTACACCATTGGGGCGAGCGGCAGCACCGGGGCGCGGGCCACGCTGGCCGGGCGCATCCGCGACCACAAGTCGGGCGAGCCGGTGGTTGGGGCTTCGATTTACTCGGAATCGACCAAAATCGGGGCCAGCACCGACCAGTTCGGCGCTTACTCGCTAACGCTTCCGGTGGGAGCCCACGAGCTGAAGATTCGCGGCGTGGGCATCAAGAATACCCGCCGCCAGGTGGTGCTGCGCAACGATGGCAAGCTCGACATTGAGGTGGAGGAAGACGTGGTGACGTTGCGGGAGGTGATTGTGGAGGCCGAGAAGGACAAGAACGTGGCCGGCATGCAGATGGGCCTGGAGAAGCTCGACATCAAGACCATGAAGCAGGTGCCCACGGTGTTCGGCGAAACCGACATTCTGCGCGTGATTCTGACGCTGCCGGGCGTGAAATCGGTGGGCGAAAGCAGCACCGGCCTGAACGTGCGCGGCGGGGCCACCGACCAGAACCTGATTTTGTTCAACGACGCCACCATCTACAATCCGTCGCATTTATTCGGCTTTTTCTCGGCCTTCAACCCCGACGTGCTGCAGGGCGTGGAACTGTATAAAAGCGCTATTCCGGCCAAGTACGGGGGTCGCCTGTCGTCGGTGCTCGATATCACGACCCGCGAGGGCAACAAGAAGAAATTTGGCGGCTCGGGCGGCATTGGGCCGCTCACCAGCCGCCTCACGCTGGAAGGGCCGATAATCAAGGACAAAAGCTCGTTCATTCTGAGTGGGCGGGCCAGCTACTCCGACTGGCTGCTGAAGTCGCTGTCGGACAAGAACTTTTCGCAGAGCGCGGCTTCGTTTTATGACGTGACGGGCCACCTCAGCCACGAGTTTAGCGAGAAGAACGCGCTGTATGCCACGGGCTATTTCAGCACCGACCGGTTTCGGCTGGCCAGCGACACCACCTACCACTACACCAACCAGGCGGCCAGCATCAAGTGGCGGCACAACTTCACCAACCAGCTGTTCAGCGTGCTCACGGGCACCTACAGCAGCTACAACTACGACGTCACGAGCAGCAAAAACCCGGTTACGGCGTCGGTGCTCAAGTATGCCATCAACCAGTCGGGGCTGCGGGCCGATTTCAGCTATTACCCCAACTCGCGCCACAGCATCGACTTCGGCGGCAGCACACTGGTCTATAACATCTCGCCCGGCAGCTACATGCCGGGCAACGAGGCTTCGCTGGTGAAGCCGGTACTGCTGGGCCGCGAGCGGGCCGTGGAAAGCGCGCTGTACGCGTCGGACAAGTTTGATATCACGCCACGCTTTTCGGTGTCGGTGGGGCTGCGCTATTCGTTTTTTCAGGCCCTTGGCCCGCGCGACGTGTACGAGTACGCCCCGGGCGAGTCGCGCACCGAAGCCAGCATTACCGACACGGTGCACTTCGCCAACAACAAGATACTGGCCCACTACCAGGGCCCGGAATACCGCCTCTCGACGCGGTACTCGCTCACCGATAACTCGTCGGTGAAGGCGAGCTACACCCGCACCCGCCAGTACATTCACCAGCTCACGAACACGGCCTCGGTGTCGCCCACCGACGTGTGGAAGCTCAGCGACGCCAGCATCCGGCCGCAGGTGGGCGACCAGTTTTCGGTGGGCTACTACCGCAATTTCAAAAACAACACCATTGAGACGTCGGTGGAGACGTACTACAAAACGCTGCACGATTTCGTGGACTACAAGAGCGGAGCCACGCTGGTGCTCAACCCACACATCGAAACCGACATCATCAACGCCCGGGGCAAGGCCTACGGTGTGGAGGTGTTCGTGAAAAAGCTCACCGGCAAGCTGAACGGCTGGGTGGGCTACACCTACTCGCGCTCGCTGGTGCAGGTGAACGGCGCGACTACCGCCGACATGATAAACGGCGGCAGCTACTACCCCAGCAACTTCGACAAGCCCCACGACTTTACCCTGGTGGGCAACTACCGCTTCAGCCACCGTTTCAGCACCTCGGTCAACTTCACCTACAGCACCGGCCGGCCCATTACGCTGCCCATTTCAAAGTACTACCTGAACAACTCGCTGCGCGTGTTCTACTCGGACCGCAATGCCTACCGCGTGCCCGACTACCTGCGCCTCGACCTGGCCCTGAACATTGAAGGCGGGCACAAGGTGAAAAAGCTGGCCCATAGCTCCTGGACGGTGGGCGTGTACAACCTCACGGGCCGCCGCAACCCCTATTCCATCTACTTCAAGTCGGTGAACGGGCAGATAAAGGGCTACCAGCTGTCCATCTTCGGCAATCCGATTCCGACGGTCACCTACAACTTCAAGTTCTAGCCCGATGCGCCACTTTTCCACCTCGACTCAGATACTGGGCTGGAGCCTGGTGCTGCTGCTGTCATCCTGCATCGACCCGTTCACGCCGCCCTCGATAAGCTCGCCGCCGAGCTACCTGGTCGTCGATGGCTTTATCAATAGCCGGGGCATCAGCACCATTAGCCTTTCGCGCACCTACGCCATTGCCTTGGCCGCGAGCCCGCCCACCGAAACCAGTGCCAGCGTTTTTATAGAGGCACAAAGCGGCCGCCGGTACTCCCTGCGCGAAAGCGCGGTGAAGGGCACCTACGTTTCGGACCCGCTGGCCCTGCCCCCGGCCGATACCTACCGCCTGCACCTGACCACGGCCGCGGGCAAAGAGTACGCCTCGACTTATGTGCCCGTCAAGACCACGCCGCCCATCGACACCGTTGCCTGGCGCGCTACGGGTACCGGGGTGGATATTACCATGAGCGCCCATGACCCGGCTAACGCCACGCAATACTACCGCTTTGAGTACGCCGAAACCTGGGAGATTGTCTCGCCTTACATCCCGAGCCTGGAGTTTTTGGGTGGCCGCCTGCGCCCCCTTAGTGTCCCCTTCCCGGCTTTGTGCTGGCGCACCGTTCGCGGCACTACCGTGCAGCTGGCTAACACCACCACGCTTACGCAGGATGTGGTAGCATCCTACCCCTTGCGGCAGCTGCCCAGCACGGCACCCCAGCTGCTGCGCCAGTACAGCCTACTGGTGCAGCAGCACGCCCTGACCAAAGACGAGTACCAGTATTGGGAGCTGCTGCGCAAAAACACCGAAACCATCGGCTCGCTCTTCGACCCGCAGCCCGTGCAGCTCACTGGCAACGTGCAGGGCCTGGGCAGCAATGCCGGGGCCATCGCCCTGGGGTACGTTGGCGCGCATTCGCTTAGCGAAAAACGCATTTTTATTGCCCGGCGGCAGCTGCCCGCCGCCTGGCGCCCCCTCACTGGTTACGAAAGCTGCATGCCGCCCGACACCGTGCGGCCCGGTGCGGAAACCTATGCTTTTGGGACTAATTACCTACCCATCTACGCTACCTATAAAAACGGCGGCCTGGTGGGCATTCTGGCGGCGACCGCCGATTGCATCGACTGCCGCAGGCGGGGAAGCGCGATTAGGCCTAGCTATTGGCCTTAGTGCCGCCGAGCTCCTGCACCCGGCCCCTGGCGGTGGGCTGCGCGTTTTCCCATCTGACACCCTCCTCCTTTTCTAATTTCTAGCTGATGAATTCGCTTCTGTTATGGGCACACCGGCTGCGCTGGGGCCTGCTACTGCTGCTGCCAGCCTGCACCGACCCTTATTTGCCGGAGGCCATCCAGTCTCCGCCCAGCTACCTGGTCGTTGATGGCTTTATCAATAGCAAGGGGGTCACCACCATCCGGCTTTCGCGCACCTACGCCGTGGGGTCCAGAACTGCGCCGCCAGTAGAGCCCCGGGCCACGGTGTACATCGAAGAAGAAGCCGGACCCCGCACGCTGCTGCGCGAGGCCCCTACCGGCACCTATACCTCGCCCACGGCCCTGCCCCTGAACCCGGCCAAGCGCTACCGCCTACATCTCAACACGCTGTCCGGCCAGGAATATGCCTCCGATTTTGTGCCGGTGAAGAACACCCCGCCCATCGATGACTTCGGCTGGCGTGCCGAAGACAGTGGCGTTAATATTCGCCTCAGCACCCACGACCCGGCCAATGCCACCCGCTTCTACCGCTGGGACTACGTCGAAACCTGGGAGATAAACCCGATATACAGGCCCCAGGTCGAGTACAAGGCCGGCACCCTTGACTTTCCCGACCTCAAGGTGCCGTTTCCCAATAAGTGCTGGGGCAACGCGCCCTCTACTACCGTGCTGCTGACCAACACCACCCCGCTGAGCCAGGATGTGGTGGCCGACCGCGTGCTGCGGGTGCTGCCGCCTACTTCCGACCGCATCAACACCCGCTACAGCATGCTGATACAGCAATATGCCCTGACCAAGGAGGAGTTTGCCTACTGGGAGCTGCTGCGCAAGAACACGGAAAGCATCGGCTCACTTTTCGACGCGCAGCCGGTGCAGCTCACCGGCAACGTGCATTGCCTGAACGCACCGGCCGAGCTGGCCCTGGGCTTTGTGGGCGCGCACTCGGTGGTCGAGAAGCGCCTGTTTGTGGACCGACGCGACCTACCCCAAGCCTGGCCTACGCCCACTGGCTATGAGGCCTGCTACCCGCCCGATACAGTGTGGATTACCAAGCCTCCACTCAAGTTTCCGTTACAGGCCTTAGCGTCTTATTTTGGTCCTACCGGCGTCCTCATCCCCATTGCTACTATCTATAACGGAGGAATCGAGGGCTATACTGGACAAACGCCGGACTGCATCGACTGCCGTAAACGGGGCTCGGCCGTGAAGCCCAGCTTCTGGCCCTAACCTTATCAGCCTATGTTGACCTATCCTTTATTTCGCTGGAACGCTGGGCTACTGGGCGGGCTGCTGCTGGCCGCCACCGCCTGCACCGACCCTTACCTACCCGAGGCATTGCAGTCGCCACCCGGCTACCTGGTAGTCGATGGCTTCCTGAACGCGCAAGGCATCAGCACCATTAAGCTCTCGCGCACTTACGCCGTCGGGTCCAAAACAACCCCACCCGTTGAAGCGCGCGCCCGCGTGTACTTGGAGGAGGAGGGCGGCCCGGCCACACAGTTGCGCGAAGCCGCCGCCGGTACCTATTCCTCCCCCGTGCTCACGCTCAACGCGGCCCATCGCTACCGCCTGCACCTGACCGCGCTCGGCGGCAAAGAGTACGCGTCAGACTTCGTACCCGTCAAAATCACGCCGCCCATCGACAAACTCAGTTGGCAGGTCGACACCACCGGGCTGCGCATTCGCCTCAGCACCCACGACCCGGCCAACGCCACCCACTTCTATCGTTGGGACTATGTCGAAACCTGGCAAATTGACCCGATATACCGGCCCCAGGTCGAGTACCGACCCAACACGCTGCCCCTGCCCCTAATCACCGTGCTGTTCCCGACCAAGTGCTGGGGTACGGCCCTGTCCACCACCGTGGTGCTGAGCAATACCACCCCGCTGGGACAGGATGTGGTGGCCGACCGGCTACTGCACCAGGTACCGCCCACTTCCGAGCGCCTGCACAACGGCTACAGCCTGCTGGCCCAGCAGCAGGCCCTAACCAAGGAGGAATTTGAGTACTGGGATTTGCAACGCAAGAATACGGAAAGCATTGGCTCACTCTTCGACCCGCAGCCGGTGCAGCTCACCGGCAACGTGCACTGCCTGAGCGCACCGACCGAGCCGGTACTGGGCTTTGTGGGGGCGCACTCCGTGACCGAAAAGCGCCTGTTTGTGGCCCGGCGCGAACTGCCCCGCACCTGGCCCGCGCCCAGCGGCTACGAGGCCTGCTACCCACCCGATACACTTTGGCTTGAACCGAAGAATCCGCTCTCATCGGTGCAGTCATACTTTGGCAACGGCAGCAATGTGCCGATTGAGCAGGTTTCCATCAAAAATGACGTCGGCTACACCGCTAAATCGCGCGACTGCATTGATTGCCGCACCCGCGGCACGGCCGTTAAGCCGAGTTTCTGGCCCTAATTCCTTTCCTTCCATGCTGCACTTAACCTTCTTTCGCACTGCTCTCGCCAAGTCAACTGGCCGCATCGGACTGCTCCTGGTATCAGGTTGGCTGGGCCTGGCTGGGCCCGCCGCCGCCCAAGCCCCGGCCGCCGACTCGCTCGACCGCCTGGGCCGCCAGCTACGGCGGCACGAACAGCGCGACCCCCACGAAAAGCTCTTCCTGCACCTCGACCGCCCCGTTTACCTGAGCGGCGAAACCATGTGGTTCAGCGTGTATGCCGCCGATGGCACCACCGCCCGGCCCCTGCCCCTGAGCAGCGTGGCCTACGTGGAGGTGCTGGATGCCCGAAAACAGCCCGTGCTCCAGGGCAAAGTGGCGTTGCGGGAAGCCACCGGGCAGGGGTCGTTTGTGCTGCCGGCATCGCTGCCGGCCGGGCGCTACACGGTGCGGGGCTACACCAGCTGGATGCGCAATTTCAGCCCTGACACGTATTTTCATACTTCCGTCACGGTTATTAACACCTTCACGGCCTCGGGCACGGCGGCTAAGGATTCGGCCACGGCCGACGTGCAGTTTTTCCCCGAAGGCGGCAACCTCGTGCGCGGCCTGCGCAGCAGGGTGGCCTTCAACGTAACCGATAAGGCCGGGCGCGGCGTGGCAGCCACGGGCAAGGTCCTGAACCAGAGCGGCACCGTAGTGGCCACGTTCCAGACCCTGCACCGGGGCATGGGCTCGTTTGCCTTCACCCCGGCCCCGGGCACCGACTCGTACACGGCCGTGGTAACGCTGCCCAACGGCCAACCCCTGACGCGGCCCCTGCCCCGGGCCTTCGACCAGGGCTACGTGCTACACCTGGAGCAACCCGATGCCGCCCATCTGACCCTTACGGTAACGGCCATCCCGGCCCGCACCGAAACGGTGTACCTGCTGGGCCACTCGCGCCAGCAGGTGGCGCTGGCTACCCGCCTGCCCCTGGTGAACGGGCAGGGTGTGCTCACTGTCGATGCCACTACCCTGCTCGATGGCGTGTCGCACTTCACGCTTTTCAACGGGGCGCCGCAGCCGGTGTGCGAGCGGCTGTACTTCCGCGCCCCACCGCGCACGCTGGCCATCGCAGCCCGGGCCGATAAGCCGCAGTACGCGGCCCGCGAAAAAGTGCAGGTGCAGCTGAGCGCCGCCGACCAGCAAACCCCACTGGCCGCCAACCTGTCGATGGCCGTGTACCGGCTCGACTCGCTGAATACGACACCCCAGCCGGGCATCGACCGCTCGCTCTGGCTGACTTCGGAGCTGGCGGGCGCGGTCGAGGACCCCGATTATTACTTTACCGCCGCCGGGCCCACAGCCCGCGAAGCCACCGACAACCTGCTGCTGACGCAGGGCTGGAGCCGTTTCCGCTGGGAAGATGTATTGGCCGCCAAGCCCCCGGAGTTTCGGCCCGAGCCGCATGGCCTGGTGGCCCGCGCCCAGCTGATGCAGCCCAATGGTAAACCCCACGCCAACGTAACCACCTTCCTGGCTTCGCCCAGCCGCCTCACCCGGCTGAGCAATGCGGAGAGCAATGCCGAAGGCCTGGTGCAATTCGAACTCAGCGACTTTAGCGGCCCGCGCGACTTGGTGCTGCAAGCCGACCCCGCGCAGGACAGCACCAGCCGCCTGACGCTGCTCGACCCGTTCTCGGCGCGCTACGCTAGCACGGCGGGCCCGGCCGTGGGCGTGCTGCCGCGCTTCGAGCGCGACTACGCCCGCCGCCACCTGCAAGCCCAGGTGCAACAGGCTTTCTCGGGCCGGTACCGGAGCCGCTTCGCCGTTGAGCCCGTGGATAGCGTGCCCTTTTTCGGGCGGCCCAGCGAATCGTACCTGCTCGACAAATACACCCGCTTCAAAACGATGGAGGAAGTGCTGCGGGAGTACGTGCCGGGCGTGGTGGTGCGTATTCGCAAAGACGGTTTTCACCTGCTGGTAATCGATAAGGTCAACAAGACCGTGCTCGAAAACAACCCGTTGGTGCTGCTCGATGGAGTGCCGGTGTTCAACATGAATAAAATCATGGCCATGAATCCGCTCAAAATTCGTAAGCTGGAAGTGGTCGACAGTCGCTATTTCCACGGCAGCGCCATGTACGACGGCATCGTGAACCTGACCACCTACAAGAACGACCTCGAAGGGTTCGAGCTCGACCCGCGGGTGCTGGTGCAGCAGTATGAGGGCGTGCAGCGCCAGCGCGAATTTTACGCGCCGCGCTACGACACGCCCCAAGCCACCCAAAGCCGCCTGCCCGACCTGCGCAACCTGCTGTACTGGAACCCCGCAATTCGCACCACGGCCGCCGGCCCCGCCCCGCTCGAGTTCTACACCGGCGACCAGGCCGGACGCTACCTCGTGGTGGTGCAGGGCCTGGCAGCCAACGGGCTGGCGGGCAGCTACCGCTTTGTGCTGGAGGTCAAACCGGCGCTGTAAACGCTTGGAAGCTGTTTGGGTTAGCCAAAAAGCATTCTGAAACGGTCATGCTGAGCTTGTCGAAGCATCTCTACCGCTTCGTTGAACCGCCTAAACGAAGCGGTAGGGATGCTTCGACAAGCTCAGCATGACCGTTTTTATTAATTCAAATAGCTTCTCAGGCTTGGTCGGCCGGAAGGGCAGGCTCCACTTGCTTATAAAATGGTAGCTCGTAGAACGGGCGCAATAGCTGCACCACGTCGAGGGCATCGGCCAGGGCCTCGTGCGCCACGTCGCGCCCCAGCCCGGCGCGGGCCTTGCAGATGCTCATGCTGGGCAGGCGCGAGTCTTTGTGCCAGTTGAGGTAGAACGCGGCCGGGTCGAGCATGGCGGGCTCGGCGCGCACGAGGGTGCCGTAGCCGGGCAACTCTTTCAGGAAGCCGAGGTCGAATACGGCGATATTCTTGCCGGCCATGGTCACGGCCACGCAGTCGTGCTTGTCGGTTTTGCAGCCGTGGGCCAGCAGAAACGCGCGCAGCTGGGGCAGCAGCTCGGCGGGCGTGCATAGCTCGGGGTTGGGCTCCTTGCGGGCCAGCTCGGCAAACAGGCGGGCATTGAGGGCAATGGCCCCGGCCGTGCCCGCGTACTCGGGGTGGCGCACCACGCGGCGAAAGGCCGGCAATTCGGCCAGCGGCAGCGGGTGGCGGCTGTCTTCGATAACGGCGGCTAACTCTAATATCTGGTGGCGGGCCGGGTTCGAGCCGGAAGTTTCGAGGTCGAGGGAAACGTAGCGCATGGGCTGCATGTACGGAAAAGGGCTAATGAACGCCACCGGGCACGCCGCTTTCCGCCCCGGCCGTACCTTCGCCCCATGTCCGACACCACCGCCGCTCCCGCCAAAAAGCTCTTCCTGCTCGACGCCTTTGCCCTCATCTACCGCTCGCACTTCGCGTTCAGCAAAAACCCGCGCATCAACTCCAAGGGCATGAACACGGGGGCCGTGCTCGGCTTCACCAACACGCTGGTGGAAGTGCTGCAAAAGGAAAAGCCCACCCACATCGGCGTGTGCTTCGACGGGCCGAAGAAGACGTTCCGGCACGAGCAGTT
The DNA here is from genome assembly GCF_040547115.1 of Hymenobacter sp. UYCo722. Lineage (NCBI taxonomy): Bacteria > Pseudomonadati > Bacteroidota > Cytophagia > Cytophagales > Hymenobacteraceae > Hymenobacter > Hymenobacter sp. UYCo722. The sequence continues at coordinate 16,370 of NZ_JBEPPC010000002.1, forward strand.
TCCGGAGTACAAGGCCCAGCGCCAGGCCATGCCCGAGGACATCGGCATTGCGCTGCCCTACATCAAGAAAATCATCGCGGGCTTCCACATTCCCATCTTGATGATGGACGGCTTTGAGGCTGATGACGTGATTGGCACGCTGGCCCAGAAAGCTGAAAAGGAAGGTTTCGAGGTGTTTATGATGACGCCCGATAAGGACTACTGCCAGCTGGTGACGGAGAACATCAAAATCTACCGCCCCGCCTTCATGGGCAACGCGGCCGAGATTCTGGACGTGGCCCACGTGCTGGCTCGCTTCGAGATTGAGCGCGTGGAGCAGGTCATTGACATTCTGGGCCTGCAGGGCGATGCCAGCGACAATATTCCCGGCATCCCCGGCATCGGCGAGAAAACGGCCAAGACGCTCATTCAGAAGTACGGCTCGGTCGAAAACCTGCTGGCCAACGTGGACGAGCTCAAGGGCAAGCAGCAGGAGAACGTGCGCAACTTCGCCGAGCAGGGCCTGATGAGCAAGGAGCTGGCCACCATCCACGTGAATGTCCCGCTCGATTTCGAGGCCGACAAGCTAGTGCTTGACGCGCCCGACGAAACCACGTTGCGCGGGCTGTTTGAGGAGCTGGAGTTCCGGCAGCTGGCGGCCCGCATCCTGGGCGGTGGTCCCGAGCGTGCGCCGGCCGGGGTGGCCGCGCCGGGCAGCAAGCCCGTGCGCCGGCCCAAGCTGGTGCCCGGCGGCCAGGCATCACTGTTCGGCAGCAGCGAGGACGCGGCCGTGGCCATTGGCGCGGAAGAAGGCGAAACCGGCGGCTTCGGCGCGCCCGGCGGCCCGCGCAAGCGGATGGAGGACGTGCCCTACCAGTACCACTTGATGGACACGCCGGAGCTGCGCCAGTCGCTGCTCAGCTTCCTGTTGCAGCAGGCCGAGGTCAGCTTCGATACCGAAACCACCGGGCTTGATACCATGACGGCGCGGCTGGTGGGCATGAGCTTTGCCTGGCTGCCGGGCGAGGCCTACTACGTGCCCGTGCCGACCGACGACCAAGAAGCTACCCAAGCCATTGTGGACGAGTTCTGCCCGTTTTTCGAGTCGAAAACGATTGTGAAAATCGGCCAGAACATCAAGTACGACCTCACCATTCTGAAGCACTACAACGTGCAGATTTCGGGGCCGCTGTTTGATACGATGCTGGCCCACTACCTCATCGAGCCCGACATGCGCCACAACATGGACGTGCTGGCCGAAACCTATCTGCACTATTCGCCGGTACCCATCACGGACCTCATCGGCCCCAAGGGCAAGAAGCAGATTACGATGGCCGACCTGGAGCCCGCCGCCGTTAAAGATTACGCCTGCGAGGATGCCGACGTGACCCTGCAGCTCAAGCACGTCTTCGAGCCCATGCTGGAAGAGTTGGGCCTGCTGGGCCTGCTGAATGACGTGGAAAACCCGCTGGTGCCCGTGCTGGCCGACATCGAGTACGAGGGCATTCGGATTGATTCCGGGGCCATGAACGAGTATTCGGCCGAGCTGCAGGGCTACATCACGGAGCTGGAAACCCAGATTTTCCGGGAGGCCGGGCAGGAGTTCAACATCGGCTCGCCGAAGCAATTGGGCGAGGTGCTGTTCGATAAAATGGACATCGGCAAGGGCAAAGTCAAGAAGACCAAAACCGGCCAGTACGCCACCGGCGAGGAAATCCTGAGCCAGCTAGCCGCCGAAAACCCCATCGCCGCCCTCATCCTCGAATACCGCCAGCTCACCAAGCTGCGCAGCACCTACGTGGAAGCCCTACCCCAGCTGGTGAGCGTGGTGGATGGCCGCGTGCACACCAGCTTCAACCAGGCCGTGGCCGCCACCGGCCGGCTTTCCAGCACCAACCCGAACCTGCAGAACATCCCCATTCGCACCGAGCGGGGGCGCGAAATCCGCAAAGCCTTCGTGCCGCGCGACGACCAGCACGTGCTGCTGGCGGCCGACTACTCGCAGGTGGAACTGCGCATCATGGCCGACTTCTCGGGCGACGCCACCATGATTGAGGCCTTCCGCCTGGGCATCGATGTGCACGCCAGCACGGCCAGCAAAGTCTTCCACGTGCCCATCGAAGCCGTGGATTCAGAGATGCGCCGCAAGGCCAAAACGGTCAACTTCGGCATCATCTACGGCATTTCCGCGTTTGGGCTGGCCCAGCGCATCGGCATCAGCCGCAAAGAAGCCACCGAGATTATTGAGACCTATTTCCAGGAATTCCCCTCTGTGAAGGCGTTTATGGACGACAGCATCAACCGCGCCCGCGAGCTGGAATACGCCGAAACCCTGCTCAAGCGCCGCCGCTACCTGCGCGACATCAATTCGCGCAACGCCACGCTGCGCGGCTATACCGAGCGCAACGCCATCAACGCCCCCATCCAGGGTACGGCCGCCGACATCATCAAAATGGCCATGATTAACATCCACCACTGGCTGCGCGAGGAGAAGCTGGGCACCAAAATGATACTGCAGGTGCACGACGAACTCGTCTTCGACGCCGTAGCGGAGGAAGTGGCTTACATCACGCCCAAAATCAAGGAGCTGATGACCACGGCGCTGTTGCTGCCCCGCGGCGTGCCGCTGGAAGTGGAGGTGGGCTCGGGCAAGAACTGGCTGCAGGCGCATTAGCCTGAATACCCCAAGCACCGGACGGGACGTATAGCCAGGCAATCAACCAATCCAAAAGCCAATCATGCCCCAGCAACCCCACACCACCACCCTGCAAAACATCGCCCGCGGGCTATTGGGCACTTTTATGGTCGTGGCTGGCACGGGCCACCTCACTTTCGCACGGCAGGATTTCCAGGCGCAGGTGCCCGATTTCTTGCCGCTGAATAAGGACACGGTAGTGCTGCTGTCGGGCGTAGTGGAAATTGGGTTAGGGCTGGCGCTGCTGCTGCTCAAGGGCAAAAACCGGGTGCGGCTGGGCCTGGGGCTGGCGGCATTTTACGCGGCCGTATTTCCCGGCAATATCCACCAGTACACGCATCACCTTTCCGCCTTTGGCCTCGATACCGATGCCAAGCGGCTGGGGAGGCTGTTCTTCCAGCCCGTGCTGATGGGCGCGGCGCTGTACTCGACGGGGGCATTGCAGGTATTGAAGAAGCAGCAATAGCCCCTGGCATTCAATGGACAGACCTAATCAGAAAGCCCTGCTGGCGGAACTAACCAGCCTGCTCACCAAAGGCAACGCCCACGCCACCTTCGAAGAAGCGACCGCCGACCTCACGCCTAAAACCTGGAACCAGCGCGTGCCGAACGCGCCCTACACCATCTGGCAGCTGGTCGAGCATATCCGCATCGCGCAGTGGGATATTGTGGAATTCTCCATCGACGCCGAACACCAATCGCCAGAATTCCCAGCGGGCTACTGGCCGGCCCCCGATGCCACCGCCGACGAAGAGCAGTGGCAGGAAGCCCTGGACCAGATTCGGCAAACCCGACAGCGGTTTTTGCATCTGCTGCACGCGCCTGGCACCGACCTGCTGGCCCCCATTCCGCATGGTACCGGCCAAACCATTCTGCGCGAGGCGTTCCTGATTGCAGACCACGCCGCGTACCACACCGGCGAAATCATTCTGTTGCGCCGTCTGCTGCACGCCTGGGAGTAAGCCAGTTGCTTCCGGCGGGGCAACCGCAATGGCATTGCGCGCATCTGTGGCAACGGTGATGCGGAGGCCGCTGCTGGCTGGCCGCTTCCCCTTGTTCGCCATGAAAAATTTGTTTCTGCTGTTTCTAACGCTGGTTTCCGGTCCGGCCAGCTACGCACAAACCGTCCCCCCCGCCGCCGCACTTACCGCGCTGATGCAGAAGGCTGGCGTACCCGGCATGCAGCTGGTGTATACCCATGGCGGCCGGGTGCAGACCTATGCGCTGGGCCAGCGCACCGCCGGCCAGCCGGCCCCCGTGAATGCCACTACGACCTTCGAAGCCGCCTCGCTGGGCAAGGCGGTGCTGGCCTATTTAGCGCTGCGCTTGGTCGACCGGGGCGTGCTGACGCTCGACAAGCCGCTGCTGACTTACTATCCCTACCCGCGCTTGCAGGGCACCCCGCATGCCGACAAAATCACGGCCCGCATGGTGCTGGGCCACACCTCCGGCTTACCCAACTGGGCGGTCAACCCGACCACTCCGGAGTGGGCCACCACCCCGCTGCGTCTGAAATACGCGCCCGACAGTTGCTGGAACTACTCGGGCGAAGGCTACGTGTTTTTGCAAAAAACCCTGGAGCACCTCACTGGCAAGTCCTTCGAAGTGCTGGCCCGGGAGGAAGTCTTCAAGCCGCTCGGGATGGTGCACAGCAGCTTTGTGTGGCAGAAGCAATTCGCCGCCAATGCCGCCGCGGGCCACGATGAGCAAAGCAAGCCCATGCCCATCGCGCACTACCCCACTGGTTACGGGGCTTATAGCCTGTTTAGTAACGCCGCCGACTACAGCCGGATTTTGCAGGCGGTGATGACGGGCCGGGGGCTAAAACCGGCCACCGCGCAATTGCTGCTCACCCCCGCCAACGAAGCTCGGCGCTACGGCCAGCCGGCCACGACCGCCGACCCGTTCATTGCCTGGGCCTGCGGTGTGGGGCTGGCCACCACCAGCCGCGGCCTGGCCCAGTGGCAGTGGGGCGACAACGGCAATTTCAAAGGCTTTTACATGACGCTGCCCGGCCGCCAGGAAAGCCTGGTTTTCCTCACCAACAGCGCCAATGGCGCCAAAATGACCGACGACCTGTTGCGCCTGTTCTTCGGACCGGGCGAGTACCGTGCTTCGCAATGGCTGGCCGAGTAGCCCACGAGCACCCGCGCAGCTCGCCAGTACTGCGCCGGCGTAGTAGCTTCGGGCGTCGCCAGGCAAACGACTCACCGATGGCGCTTTCTGTTTATGAAAAAACTCTCTTCGCTACCCCACCCGCTGGCTTGTCGGTCCATCCTGCGCCGCACGTTGGGCAGCATGCTGCTGGTAGGAGCCAGTATTCTGGCGAGCCACGCGCAGTCAACCGCGCCCGCCCCCACCGCCACCCTGCTGCGCCCCGCCGCCGTGTTCGACGGCCAGGACCGCCACGAGGGCTGGGCCGTGCTGGTTGAGAACGATAAAATCACGGCCGTCGGCCCGGCCGCGCAGGTAACCGCGCCGGCCGGCGCGCGCACCCTCGACCTACCCGGCCTCACCTTGCTGCCCGGCCTGATTGAAGGCCATTCGCACCTGCTGCTGCACCCTTACAACGAAACCAGCTGGAACGACCAGGTGCTCCTCGAAAGCCTGGCCCTGCGGGTGGCCCGCGCCACGGCCCATGCCCAGCGCACCCTGCTGGCCGGTTTCACCACCAGCCGCGACCTTGGTACCGAAGGCGCGGGCTACGCCGACGTGGGCCTGAAAGAGGCCATCGACCAGGGCATTATTCCTGGGCCGCGCCTGCTGGTGGCCACCCGGGCGCTGGTGGCCACGGGCAGCTACGGCCCCAAGCTCTCGGTAGATGAGAATGTGCCCCAGGGCGCGCAGGAAGCCGACGGTGTCGACGGCATTATCCGGGCCGTGCGCGAGCAGATGGGCAAGGGAGCCGACCTCATCAAAGTGTACGCCGACTACCGCTGGGGCCCCAACGGCACGACCCAAACCACGTTTTCGCAGGACGAGCTGAACCTGATTGTGCAGACTGCCCGCTCGGCCGGGCGCGGCGTGGTGGCCCACGCCAGCACGCCCGAGGGCATGCGCCGCGCCACGCTGGCCGGTGTCGAAACCATTGAGCACGGCGACGGCGGCACCCCCGAAGTCTTCGAGTTGATGCGCAAGCGTGGCGTGGCGCTGTGCCCCACCGTAGCTGCCGGCGACGCTACGGCCCAGTACAAGGGCTGGCGCAAGGGCACCGACCCCATGCCGGCCCGCATCGCGCAGAAGCACGTGAGCATGGCCGCCGCCGTGAAGGCCGGCGTAACGCTGGCCATGGGCGGCGACGTGGGGGTTTTTACCCACGGCGACAACGCCCGCGAAATGGAGCAGCTGGTGCGCGACTACGGCCTCACGCCGCTGGTAGTGTTGCGCCAGGCCACCAGCGGCAACGCCCGCATCTTCCACCTCGCCGACCGGGGCCGCTTAGCCCCCGGCCTGCTGGCCGACATCGTGGCCGTGGCCGGCGACCCCACGCAGGATGTGGCCGCCGTACGCCAAATCCGGCTGGTGATGAAGGGCGGCGTGCTCTACCGGCAGCCGTAGAACGGCAATTATAAAAAGCTCGTCACTGCTTTTATCCGTCATACTGAATGCAGTGAAACCTCCCGTCACTCCGGAACGAATCGTTTTGCGGTGACAGGGTGCTTCACTGCGTTCAGCATGACGGATGCGCCAGAGGAGTACTTATCTACTCCCGCTTGTTCTTCAGCATGCCTTTCAGGGCGGCCAACTCGTCGCGTAGCCGGGCGGCGGTCAGGAAGTCGAGGTCCTTGGCGGCGGCCTCCATTTGCTTTTCGGTAGTTTTGATGAGCTTTTCCAACTCAACTTTGTTCATCATGGCTACCACGGGCTCAGCGGCCATGGCCAGGGCTACGCCATCGGCTTCGAGGTTCCCGTAGCCGGCGGCTTCGATGGTGCGGTAGTCGGCTAGGTCGGTCTGGCCCATGATTTCGGCGTGGCTCTTACGCACCGTGCGCGGTGTAATGCCGTGGGTCTCGTTGTAGGCGGCCTGGGTGGCGCGGCGGCGGTTGGTCTCGTCGATGGCGCGCTGCATGGAGCCGGTGATGCGGTCGGCGTACATAATCACCTTGCCTTTGTCGTTTCGGGCGGCCCGGCCCATGGTCTGAATCAGGCTGCGCTGGTCGCGCAGGAAGCCCTCCTTGTCGGCATCCAGAATAGCCACCAGGCTCACCTCGGGTAAGTCGAGTCCTTCGCGCAGCAGGTTCACACCAATCAGCACGTCGATGTCACCCAGGCGCAGCTTGCGCAGAATCTCCACCCGGTCGAGGGTTTTCACGTCGGAGTGCACGTATTCGACCTTGATGCCAAGGCGGTCCATGTACTTGCTCAGCTCTTCGGCCATTCGTTTGGTGAGGGTGGTGACGAGCACGCGGTCGCCCATTTTCACGCGGTTGTCCACCTCGTCCAGCAGGTCGTCAATCTGGTTGATGCTGGGGCGGATGTCGATTTCGGGGTCGAGCAGGCCGGTGGGGCGGATAATCTGCTCCACCACCACACCGTCGGCCTGGGCCAGCTCGTAGTCCGAAGGTGTGGCCGACACGAACACCGCCTGCCGGTACATGCTCTCAAACTCGTTGAAGGTCAGCGGCCGGTTGTCCAGGGCCGAGGGCAAACGAAAGCCGTACTCGATGAGGGCGGTTTTGCGGCTGCGGTCGCCGCCCCACATGGCCCGAATCTGGGGCATGGTAGCGTGGCTTTCGTCCACTACCAGCAGGTAGTCGTCGGGGAAGTAGTCGAGCAGGCAGAAGGGGCGCGAGCCCGGCGAGCGGCCGTCGAAGTAGCGCGAGTAGTTCTCGATGCCCGAGCAGTAGCCCAGCTCCCGAATCATCTCCAAATCGAACTCGGTGCGCTCCATAATGCGCTTGGCTTCGGAGTCACGGCCTTCCTTCTCGAAGTAGGCGTGCTGCTGCACCATATCATCCTGAATCTGCTTGATGGCCGAGTTCAGGGTTTCCTTGCCGGTCACGAACAGGTTGGCCGGGTACAAAGCCAGCCCGCTGGGCTCGTCGCTTAGCTTCTTGCCGCTCACCGGGTCAATCTTGTGCACCGACTCAATCTCATCGCCGAAAAAATAGAGGCGGATGGCGTAGTCGGCGTAGGCCGGAAATACGTCCACGGTATCACCCTTCACCCGGAACGAGCCCCGCGTGAATTCCACCTCGGTGCGCGAGTACAGAATCTGCACGAACTGATAGAGCAGGTTATTGCGGGTATATTTCATGCCCGGCTTGAGGAATATGACGTTTTTGGCAAATTCCTCGGGGTTGCCGATGCCGTAGATGCATGACACCGAGGCAATCACAATCACGTCGCGCCGCCCGCTTAGCAGCGTGGAGGTGGTATGCAGCCGCAGCTTCTCGATTTCAGCGTTGATGGCCAGGTCTTTCTCGATAAACACATCGGTGCTGGCGATGTAAGCCTCCGGCTGGTAGTAGTCGTAGTAGCTGATGTAGTACTCGACCGCATTCTGCGGAAAAAACGCCTTAAACTCGCCGTAGAGCTGGGCGGCCAGCGTTTTGTTGTGGCACAGCACCAGGGCCGGTTTGCCGGTTTCGGCAATCACGTTGGCCATGGTGAAGGTTTTGCCGGTGCCGGTGGCCCCGAGCAGCACCTGGGCGTGCTCGCCGTTGTTCACGCCCTCCACGAGCTTGGCGATGGCGGTGGGCTGGTCGCCGGTGGGCTTGAATTCAGAGGTTAGTTTGTACTCCATGCAACGCGAAAGGTAGGCCGAATTGGTCAGCCTACCTTAACCCAAACGGCCCGCAATGGGTTTCGCGGGAATCAGAAAAGAGTGTAAGGCTTGCCTTAAAACAGAACGTCATGCTGAGCTTGTCGAAGCATCACTACCGCAATACTAAAATTAATTAGCCGCGCGGTAGCGATGCTTCGACAAGCTCAGCATGACGTTCTGTTAATTTCTATTATTCCTTACCGCTCAAAACCTACCGCCCAAATTCCACCGCCGCTTCCAAACCCACGCTGTAGGGGTGGCTTTGGGCGAAGTAGCTCTGTACCGGGTGGGCATTCAGCGATACCAGGCCCAGCTCGGCCACCGGGCCCATGCTGAAGGCCCAGCGGCCCGCGCCCGGGCTAAACCGAGCTCCCGCCGCGCCACGCAAGCTGCTGGTAATGCGGCGGTAGGGCGTGCTGGCCGAGGTGAAGCTATACGTTTGTGTTACCTCCGGGCGGCCGGCCACTTCGCTGCGGCTACCCAGCAGGGCACTCACCACGCCACCGAAGCGGCCGTAGAGGCTCCAGCCACGTTTGGCGGGATTGCTGTAGCGCAGCTCTAGCGGCAGGCTGGCCAGCGTGTAGCTGAAATCGGTGGTGCGGCGCTGGCCGCTGCCCACGGTCTGGCCGCCGTCGGCAACCTGCTCGCCCACGAAGGCGACCGTGCTGGCCGAGCGGGCGTTGGCTTTGGTGAGCTCGACGCCGGTGCCCACCGACCAGTGCCCGCGCAGGTGGCGGGCCACCGTGAGGGCCAGGCGCTGGCTGAGACCGGCGCGCAGGTTCTGGCGGTATTCCAAGGCGGCCTGCTCGCTCAACTCGGCTGGGCCGAGCACGGGGTTATAGCCGAATTCGGGCTCGACGCCCTCGCGCGAAAAATTGATGTTTGGGTTGAAGGCGCTGGCCGTGTAGCTCGCACCATACTGCCAGCGGTGCATACCCAGGGCCAGCTCCGTCGGCGCGGGGCCGGCGGCCAGGGCAGCGGGCAGCGCCGGGGCGGGGGCCTCAACGACACCTAGCGCGACCGTGCGGCTGGCCAGCAGGCCAGCTTCTTCAGCACCCAGCGTGGCAGTCGGGGCTATTGCAACCGCTGCCAACAACGACGCCGCCGATACCGAAGCGGTGGCCGGAACCGCCGTGGCAACCGCGCCCGTGCTGCCCGTAGCCAGCGTGGCCCCGGCACCAGCGGCCGTAGTCGTGCTGCCAACAGCAACCGCGCTGGTAGCTACGGTCGAATTATTCGCCTCCCCCGAAGTAGAGCCGGGTGCCTGGGTGCTTTGTGCAGCCACCAAACCGGCCTGCATTGCAGCCGCCGCATTCGTTACGGCAGCTTCGTTGGCAGCATTTGCGGCAATGGTTGCAGACCCGTTACCAGTCGCTAGCGTGCTGGCGTCGTAGCCAGCTGCCGCCGAGCGGCTATAAGTGGCCGGCACCGTTCCGTTGGCGCTACTCAGTTCGCTACGCGGGCTGGCCGGCCGCGTTGAAGCCAAGCCCTGCAAAGCGGCTGACGAGTTGCCCAGCCCATCGCGGCCAGCCGCTGCGCGGCGGCTTTTGTCATTTATTAGCTCGTTATCCGCCCCCTGCACTGCGGCAGCAGAGGCCACTGCGCCCCTCACGGCGGCAGCCGCATCTACCGAGCTGGCCGCCGGACCGAAGCCAGGGCGAGTGGTGGTGCCTGCCGGCGGGCGGCCCGGCGTGGTGGTAGCCATTTCGGGTCTGCCCACCAAGCCGGTGCGACCGGCCCACCAGCCGGTACCGGCCAGCGTGGCCAGCAGCAGGCTGGCCGCCGCCACCCAGCGCGTGGCCACGAGGCGACGGCGGTACTGCTCATTCTGCCGAATCAGCAGCGAGTTGTCAATCTGGTCCCACAGCACGGGGCGCGGGGGCACGGCAGCCTCCTCGCCCAGGTGGTGGCGGAATAATTCCTCCAGGCTGCCGGTATTTTTAGGCGTAGTGTTATTTTCGATAGGATTAGCGGACATGACGGGTTGGGGCGTTGAGGCGCTCCAGTTTGGTTTGGAGGATAACACGGGCGCGGGAGTACTGCGACTTGCTGGTACCCTCGCTGATAGTTAGTAATTCGCCGATTTCTTTATGCGTATAGCCTTCGATGGCGTAGAGGTTGAACACCATGCGGTAGCGCGGAGCCAGCTCCTGCACCATTGCCAGCAGCTCTTGAAAGTTGAAGTTGCTGAGCGTAAACTCTTCACTGGATAGGGTTTCGGGGTAGTCGCCGTCGCTCACCGCCACTAGCGAGGCGTTGCGCCGATGCTGGCGCAGGGCCGCGTTAATCATGATACGGCGAATCCAGAATTCCAGCGGGCACTCGCGCCGAAAGCTGCCCAGCGTGCGAAACACCGTCACGAAACCTTCCTGCAGCACGTCCTCGGCCTCGAACGTGGTTTGGGCGTAGCGCAGGCACACGGCCATCATCTTGCCGGCGTACTTGTCGTAAAGCAGCTTCTGAGCCAGCTGACGGCCGCGCAGGCAACCGTCAATCAGTTCGGCCTCGGTGGGCGGGCTGGCAATGGCCGACGAGCGGCTGGCAGTCAGGCGCGGGGCCACGGCCGATTGGTCAGGTAGTACGTCATCAGCCCCAAACGCAAACCAGGTGGCCGCGCTCACGCCCGGCGGGCGGTACCCGTGCCGGCCAGGGAAGCAGTTGAGAGAGTCGAGTTTTGCAGCATAAGAAGGCAGGTTGGTAGCACAAATCGCCGGCGCGTGGACCGCCGACGGAAGGGGGATGCCCACCCGCGCCAAAGGGTTGCAAGCCCCGGCCACAATCGTGGCCAGCCCGCGCCGAAACTCTTCCCAAGCCTCCTTCATCCTGCAAGATAACCCGCCCGGCTATCGCTGCTGACGCGCCCGGATTCCGCACCGCATTCGGTAGCAGGCAGCCGAGCTTTTTGCGGCTACCTGCGTATTACCGGTTTCCCCAACACTGTTCATTTTTTCATTTCAACCTTTTTCCTCTTTCCCATGAAGACGCTTGTGCTCTTTTATTCGACTTATGGCCACATCTGGAAAATGGCCGAGGCCATTGCCGAAGGGGCCCGCGAGGTAGCCGGCAACGAAGTGGTGGTGAAGCGGGTGCCCGAAACGCTGCCCCAGGCCGTTCTCGACCAAACGGGGGCCACCGGCGCGCAGCAGGCCTTTGCCCACGTACCCGTAGCCACCCCCGACGAGCTGACTCAATACGACGCCATCATTTTCGGCACGCCCACGCGCTACGGCAATATGTGCGGCCAAATGCAGGCCTACCTCGACAGCACCGGGGGCCTGTGGGCCAAGGGCGCGCTGGTGGGCAAAGTAGGCGGCGCTTTCGTGAGCACCGCCACCCAGCACGGCGGCCAGGAAACCACCATTCGCGCGGTTCATACTGCGCTGCTGCACCACGGCTTCATTTTGGTGGGCCTGCCCTATGCCTGGCAGGGCCAGATGGGGCACGAGGAAGTAACCGGCGGCACGCCCTACGGGGCCAGCACCGTGGCCGGCGGCAAGGGCGAGCGCCAGCCCAGCGCCAACGAGCTCGAGGGTGCCCGGTTCCAAGGCCGGCACACCGCCGAAATTGCCCAGAAACTGGCGGCGAAATAAGGTTTTCCGGCATTTGAGGAGTCCGTTGCCCTGTAATAAAATGCCCCGCTTCTGTGAAGAGGTGGGGCATTTTTATAGCTGCTGGTGGGCCCGAATCAGCTCGGCGAAGGCGTCGCGGTAGGTGTCGCCCACCGGCAGCAGGCGGCCCGCTACCTGCACCTTGCCCCGCTCGACGTGCTCGATGCGGCTGAGGGCCACCAGAAACGACTTATGGATGCGGGCAAACCGCTCGGCCGGCAGCACTTCCTCTACCCGCCGGAAGGATTGCAGGGTGAGAATATTGCCGGCCGTGGTGTGCAGCATCAGGTATTCCTTCATGCCTTCCACGTACAGAATATCATCAAAGGCCACTCGTTGCAGGCGGTGCTCGTTCTTCACGAACATGGCATCGGCGGGGGTAGCGGGCGGTACCGGAACGGCCGTGGTTTCGACTGCTACTGGCTGGGCGCTGGCGGCTGCGCTACTTACCGGAGCAGCGGCCCCAGCCAGTGGCCGCACCTTGCCCACGGCCTGCAAAAACCGGTCGAAGGCAATGGGTTTAAGCAGGTAATCGGCCGCGTTCAGCGTGTAGCTCTGCACGGCGTACTGGTCGAAGGCCGTGGTGAAGATGACGCGCGGCGCGGGCGCGGGCAGCAGCTGTACCAGCTGCAGGCCCGTGAGGCGCGGCATGTTGATATCGAGAAATACGATATCGACCGGGTTATCCTGCAAAAATGCCAGACCGGCCAGCGCATCATGAAACCGCCCCCGCAACTCCAGAAACGGCACCTGGGCGCAGTAGTCGGCCAGCAGGTCGAGGGCCAGGGGTTCGTCGTCGAGAATAGCGCAGGTAAGGCGGTGCATAGCGGGCAAGAAAGAAGGAAAGGCCCGGCAAGTTAGCCGTTGGGGTTAGGAGTGGGAACAGCGGATAAGTAGAACGTCATGCTGAGCTTGTCGAAGCATCTCTACCGCAGCAATAAGTAGTCGCGCAAAAATAACCGCAGCAAAAAAGGCGGTCATGCTGAGCTTGTCGAAGCATCTCTACTGCTTCGTTGCAAGGCCCTTGCGAAGCGGTAGAGATGCTTCGACAAGCTCAGCATGACCGCCTTTTTACCCCATTACCCCATTACCCCATCACCTCATTCCCCCATCACCTCATTCCCCCATCACCTCATTCCCCCATCACCTCATTCCCCAATTCCAGCGTCACGGCGTACTCCCCCGGCAGCGTGCGCACCGTGAGGGCGTGGCGGCCAGGGTACAGCAGTTGCAGCCGGCGGCGCAGGTTGTGCAGGCCCAGGCCGCCGGGCTGGGCGGGCAGCGCGGCATCGCGGGCCACCACGTAGTTGTGCACCGTCACGTGCAGCGTGGCGGCATCGGGCAGCTCGATTTCGATGCGAATGGCTTCGGGCCGGGCAGCCAGGTCGCCGTGTTTGAAGGCGTTTTCGACCAGCGGCAGCAGCAGCAGCGGCGCGATGGGGAAAGCCTCCGGGGCCACCGGGCCATCGACGTGCAGCACGATGGCAGTGGCGGCCTCCGCTTCGGGCAGGCGCAGGCGCTGCAGGTCCAGAAAGCTGCGCAAGTGGGCCAGCTCCTGGCTCAGCGGCACGGTGTCGGCGCTGCTGTCGTAGAGCAGGTAGCGCATGCTTTCGGCCAGGCGCAGCACGGCTTCGGGGGCGCGGTCCGACTTACGGCTTGTGAGCGAATAAATGTTGTTGAGCGTATTAAACAGAAAGTGCGGGTTGATTTGGGTTTTGAGCATGGCCAATTCCGTGAGCAAGTGCTGGCGCTCGAGCTCGTGGCGGGTGCGCTGCCCCCGCAGGTAGTCGAGCGTGATGCGCACGCCCGAGCTGGCCAGCATAGTGGCCACCCCGGCCAGCAGCAGGCCCGCAAACAGCTCCCAAAACTTCTCCCGCAAATCGGGGTCGAAGCCCTGCATCAAGTGGTACACCAAGTTTGAGGTGGCCAATCGCAGCAGCGTGAAGCCTACCGCCGACCCCAGCACGCCCGCCAGGTAGCCCCGCACGCGCCCCAATGCCAGCGTGCGCGGGAACAGCCCCGCCCAGTTCCAGTAGAACATGGCCGCCGTGAGGGCATCGAGCACGGCGTTGCGGACAAACCACACCTTATCAAGGCGCACCGGCGACTTCGGCGTGATGCGAATGGCGTAGTAGAGCATGTCGTCGATGCTCAGCAGCACCAGCATCAGCACCAGGTGCACCCACCACGGCACGGGCGTGTGGTCGGCCGGGCGGGGCCACCAGCGCGGGCGCGCCGCCCACCAGCCGGCCGGCCGCGACGCGGCTCCCGACGCGGTGGCCGGAACAGAGGAAGCAGGGGCGGGGGGCGAAATCAGCAGGTTTTCCACGCCGAAAGGTAGCCGCTGGCTGCCCGGCTAGCCCACGTTTTCAACCAACTCCTCGTTGCCCGCCGCCAACGCCCGCCCGGCGGCCCCCAACGCCCCAGGCGGCGGCCAGGCGGGCGGCGGCACCGCCAGCAGAGGCGTTTGTCAGTCGAAACGTGGCGTTGCTGGCCGGAAAAACCCGGTTGGTTGAATACTTGAAAAAGGCTATTTGAGTCTGCCTAGGTTTGCCTCGGCTTCCAACTCAGAGAGCCACCCACTTGCCTTCTCACCTTTTCCTGCTTGCCGCCATGAAAAACCTCCTGCTGCCCGCCCCTTCCTTGTTCCGCGTTGCCCTGCTGGGGCTGCTGGCGGCCACCGCGCCCGCTGCCACTACAACTGCCGCCACCAAACCCACCGTTTCGCTGTCCCAGCAGCTCGACGACTACGTGAAGCTGTACGAGCAGGCCGGCTTATTTAATGGCAGCGTGATGGTGGCCGACCAGGGCCGCATCGTGCTGCAAAAGGGCTACGGCCTGGCCGACCGCGCCACCAGTACGCCCAACACGCCCGATACCAAATTCCGCATTGGTTCGCTCACCAAGCAGTTCACCGCCGCGCTGGTGTTGCGGCTCGTGGAGCAGGGCAAGCTGAAACTCGACGGCCGGGTGGGCGACTACCTGCCCGATTACCCCACGGCTGCCGGCCGCGCCCTAACCCTACACCAGCTCCTGAGCCACACCACCGGCTTGCCCGAGTACCTGGCCTTGCCCGCTTTAGCGGCCATTTCCACCACGCCCCAAACGCCCTCGCAGCTCGTGGCCATCTTCGCCAACCAGCCGCTGGAATTTGCGCCCGGCAGTCAGCACCACTACAGCAACTCAAACTACATCCTGCTCGGGGCCATCATCGAAAAGGTAACGGGCAAATCCTACGCCCAGGTATTTGATACTCAAATTGCCCGCCCCGCCGGCCTGCGCGCCACCGCCTACGCCCCCACCGAACCCGCCGATGCGCGCCGCGCCGCTGGCTACACCACCACGCCCAACGGCCTCGCTCCCGCGCCACCCATCCACCTGAGCGTACCCTTCGCGGCCGGGGCCATTACCTCCACTGTCACCGACCTCTACCGCTGGAACGAAGTGCTGCTGGGCACCAATGTGCTGTCGGATGCCAGCCAGCGCCTGCTCTTCACACCCGTGAAAGAAAACTACGCCTATGGCTGGATGGTGTTTAAGGCCCGCATCGGCGCGGCCCCCGATACCGTGCTGATGCAGGAGCACAACGGGGCGGTCAATGGCTTCGCGTCCTACCTGGTGCGGGTGCCGGAGCGCCGGCAGTGCATCGTACTGCTCGATAACCACAGCAGCCGCGCCCTCGCCGACCTGCGCCGGGGTCTGCTCCGCCTCATCAACCACCAGCCGGCCACGCCGCCCAGCGTAGCTGCCGCGCCACCGGCCGCCGCAGCTGCCAGTACAGCTGCGCCCGTAGCCATCGCCGCTGCCGTGCTGAACACCTATGTGGGGGTATATGAGCTGAATCCGGCGTTTCGCATTACGGTGCGGCAGCGCGACAACCACCTCTTCGTGCAGGCCACCGGGCAGTCCGAGTTGGCCACCGATGCCGCTTCGGCGGTGCTGTTCACGCTGCGCGGTCTACCGGCCCAGGTCGAATTTGGCAAAAACGAGAAGGGCGAAGTTGCCCAGCTCTATCTGCTGCAGGGCGGCCAGCGCCAGACTGCGCCCCGCGTAGAATAGCCGCAAGCGCATCATACAATCCATAGTGCTATAAACCGGCCCGTCATGCTTCGACCAGCTCGGCATGACGGGCTGGTTTTATTCTTTGCGCTGAATACCTGCTACCGTCCGCTCCAGATATCCCAGGCGGCCTCAGCCTGCCGCTCCAGCATCTCGAAGCCGTTTTTGGTGTGCGCCCCGGCTGCCTGCCCCTTGGCCATGAACAAGGTTTCGCTGGGGTTGTACACCAGGTCGTAGAGGTAGTGCTGCGGCCCCAGCAGCTCGTAGGGCAGAGGCGGGCACGCATCTACCTGCGGGTAGGTGCCCAGCGGGGTGGCATTGATGATGAGCGAATGCACCGCCAGCACCGCCGGGGTCAGCTCGTTGTAGTTCAGGCCCGCGCCCAGCGGGTTGCGGGTCACGCTCCAGTGCGCAATGCCCAAGTCGTTGAGGGCTACTACCACGGCCTTGGCGGCCCCACCGGCTCCCAACACCAGCGCCCGGCTACCGGCCCCGCCCGGAAAAAACTGCCGCAGCGAATCGCGAAAGCCTACCACGTCGGTATTGTGCCCGCACAACGAACCATCGGGCCGGCGCTCAATCACATTCACGGCTCCCACGCGGGCGGCCGACGTGGCCAGCTCGTCGAGGTAGGGCACCACCGTTTCCTTGTAGGGTACCGTTACGTTCAGCCCCACTAGGTCGGGGTTGGCGCGCAGCAGCGCCGGCAGCTCGTGAATGTCGGCCAGCTCGAACAGGTCGTAGCGGTGGTCATCGGCCAGCCCCTGCGAGTAAAACTTCTGGGTGAAGTAGGTCTGCGAAAACGAGTGTTGCAGGGTGCGGCCAATAAGCCCGAATTGACGCATAATAATAACGCAGACTGATTGTGAGCCGATAGAACGTCCTGCCTGTATAATTTATCAGGCTGCCGCCTTGTTCCCGAACCTGTCTTTCAGAAACGAGAACAGCGGCGGTAGCACCGACACCAGAATGATGGCGTAAATGACCAGGGTGAAGTTTTTCTGCACCCATTCAATATTACCGAAGAAGTAGCCCGCCAGCGAAAGCGACACCACCCACAGCGCCGCCCCCGCAATGCTATACGACGCAAAGTGGCGGTACGTCATCGTGCCCACGCCTGCCACAAACGGCGCGAACGTGCGCACGATGGGCACGAAGCGCGCCATAATGATGGTTTTGCCGCCGTGCTTGGCATAGAAAGCCTGGGTCTGGTCGAGGTACTTGCGGTTCAGGAACTTATAGTTTTCCCGAAACACCCGTGGCCCCAGGTAGTCGCCCACCAGGTAGTTCAGGTTATCCCCGATAAAGGCGGCGGCCATTAGCAGCGGTACCAGCAGCCAGATGTTGAGCAGCGGGTGGCCGGTTTCGGGATTGGGCTGGGCCGCCAGCGTGCCGGCCACAAATAGCAGCGAATCGCCGGGCAAAAAGGGAAACACAATGACCCCGGTTTCAGTGAAAATGATGAGAAACAGAATGAGGTAGGTAAGGTTGCCATAGTCGTGCACCACGTTCACGAGGGTTTTATCGAGGTGCAGCAACAGGTCGAAGAAGTGCTTAAGGAGTTCCATGCCGAACGAAAAGTGAGCTGCAAAGAAAACGGCCCGCCGCCGAAGTAGCTGCGCCATCAGTCTTTTCAGTAAGATATAGGGGCTTAACCCAATCCGGCATTATCTTTGTACCCCATTTTGTAGTAATTGCATTTACCCGGAAACGCACATTGTTTTTCCCATCAAAATCTACCTCTTTATAGCCACCCTCTTTCGATAACTGGGTAACATCAGCGCCCTGGCACCGCACAAGCTGGCGAGGCAGGTGCTTGCAGGCCAGTTTTATATCCTCTCACTTTTCCTTCCGTATACGGCCCATCGACTGCCTGCCCCGGTCGCAACCCGTCCATGTTCTTGTATTACATACGTTTTTGTAACCCCGATGATTGTCTATCAGGGCGGAGACTGGTGGCGGGCCCTTTGGCACTTCCACACCTCCGCGATTATTCGTCTGCTATTGAAGCGTGTGGCGCTGGTAGGTCTCTACGGCTCAGCCATTGCAGTTATTAGCCTCGACTTTCATACCCTCAACGTTCGCATCGGGCGCGAATACCTTTCTATCCTGGGCATTCTGCTCAGCTTGCTGCTGGTGTTTCGCACCAACACCGCCTACGACCGCTACTACGAAGGCCGTAAGGTGTGGGGAGTGTTGGTATCGCAGTGCAGGGGGCTGGCCATGGAAATGAATGCCCTGTTACCACGCGAGGCTAAATCGAGCCGCCGCTATTTTGCTGCCCTTATCTCCAACTTCCCTATCGCCCTCGAAGGCAGCCTGCGCAACAAGGTCCGTTTTGATAAGATGGAGGCGACTCCTGACATTATCGAGCGCCTGCAAAAGGCCGAGAGCGTGGCCTCTACCATCATCGCCGTCCTCATGGAAAGCGTGGAGCAACTACGACAGGTGCAGATTTTTGACCCCATCTATCTTATCAATATCAAGCAGCACTACCTGGCCATGATGAGCGTGAGCGGCACCTGCGAACGTATTAAATCCACACCTATCCCTTACTCCTACAGCTTTTTTATCAAATGCTACATCACGGTTTTTATTATGGTCATGCCCCTGGTACTCGTCGACTCGTGCGGGTGGTGGATGGTGCCCGTGACCATGATTGGGGCCTACGCCATGCTAGGGCTGGAGATGATTGGCAATGAAATTGAGAATCCTTTCGGCTACGATAGCAACGATTTGCCCATCACCCAACTCTCCAATAAAATCCGGGTAAGTGTCCATGATTTGCTCGGTGTGGAACTGCCAGCGGAGAAAAAGGCTTTGGCTACCGCGCCTTATAGCATCGTTCACTAGTCGGCTAGCCTAACCCGTCATTATTTCTCAAAACAGGATTTTTTTCACCTCTAAAAGGTCCTCATTTGCACTGTCTTACCACATTTTAATTTTTTTTCCTAACCCTTCGACTTTTTTCCAACCCTTGCGTATATGCGCCCTGAACGCGCCTCCCCCCTTCAGCGTATTCCAACCTTTTTACAAAAAATACCCCATTCCATGCAAAACTTAAATTTTACTCCTAAGCTGCTCCGACAGCGTCGCTTCCTCAGCTTTTTGCTCCCCCTCTTTGCCCTTTTCATCGGGCTGGGCTCTTCGCAGTCGGCATTTGCGCAAGGTCCTGCAATAGATGATGTTGAACTGATTTTAAGCCAACGGCCAGTTTCTGCAAGCTCGGTTACTACCGTCCATTACGCTGGCAGTGGAGCCCTTGATGCTCCTTACACAGGTTATACCAAACTCGGTTCTGCAAGTCCTACTCCCGCAACCCCTGCGCCTCCTTTAGGCACTTATGATGCCGACCCAAGTAGCAATAGCAGTCTTACCCTCAGCGGCAGTTCGTTAGTAGCTGAGCCTATCAGTGTACGTGGCGTACCTGCTAACCCTATTGCTGCGCGCCTTCGCTACCGAGTCTACCTCAATGGTGTTCCGACTAATACCACAACTTTATCCGGTATTCTTGCTTTGAATAATGCCGGTCCCTTTCCTACTTTTCCTTCCTCTACTTTATTTAATGCGACCACTGGTGTCAATTTATTGAGTAATCTGCCAAGCGGAGGCAATTACACTTTAGAAGCCAACTTCGAAGTTGATTACTCAAATGGAACTACCCTGACTGCGGTTGGGAATCCTTATACTGCTACATTCGACGTAACTAAGCCTGCTGTAGCTCCTCCTGGCAGTTCTACTACTTGGATTGGTGGTGCCCCCGCTGGCCCTAACAATTGGCTTCTCCCTGAGAATTGGAGTAATGGCGTGCCTTCAGCCCGTTCCAGTGCTATCATACCTTCTCCTCCTCGTCCGAACCCGCCTATTCTGAACGATAAGCTGGCCGATTACTCAGTTAAGAACCTTACCCTTCAAATCCAGGACCCTGCTAACGCCTTTACTACGCGTGGTATTGTGCGGGTTACTACTGCCACGCTCAAAATATACGGTGATGTGGCTAATGGCGGTAATGGCATCTTGGCTACTACCGATGCTCCTGGCACTGTGGCTGACCCTCTATCGGCTTCCGCCATCATTGTATTCGCTGGTAGCGACCAGAAAATTGACCAAGGACGCTTCGCTAACTTGATTATTCAGAACAATAATGTCGACCAAGCCACCGGTGCCATTACTGTTAATCCAGTGCAGGCAACAAAGTCTCTTTTTGGTTTACTTGAAGTTCCTGGTAGCCTACAATTTGCTAGCAACACCTCTGCAATATTACGTTGTACCGTATCAGACATTAATGGCAACCTGTTGCTCGATACTGGTGGAAATGAAAACGTTGACCTTAAGAACACCGGGGTTGTTACAGGCGAAACAAATACTGCCTTTGTTTTAGGTATTTTGAAAGTGCAACGCAATGTTACTCCTGGTGTCAAAGAGACATTTGGTGGAGTAGGCGTTGACATCACTATTCTTGGAAGTGCTACCCCAGGTGTTGGCCAGATTACTCGTGCAACGGGCGCTACTTTTAGCCCTATTGTTTTTTCTGGGGCAACTCGTCCCGTAAGCATCAAACGGTCCTTTGGTGTTAGCTTCAGTGGATTGCAGCAGGGCTTTAATGCTGATGTTGTGTTTCACTACAACAACAATGCTGAGGAGTTGAATACCAATCGTGACGGCTTCCTAAATATGTACCGTACTACTTCGGGCTCGACTTTTTCGAATCTCGGTGGTGTTAATAAGCCTGACCCTACTACATATCCTGGGAATGGCGGCACGGTTGAGGTATTTGGTGTCAACAACATCAACACAATTACTTTGGCTGACTATGAGCGCAACCCCTTGCCCGTTACAGTTTCGGAATTTGATGTCAAGCGAACTGGCAATGATGCTGTAGTGACTTGGGCCACAGCTCAAGAAATTAACAACAAAGGGTTTAATGTTCAGGTATCGACTGATGCTAAG
Source organism: Hymenobacter sp. UYCo722 (assembly GCF_040547115.1). Lineage (NCBI taxonomy): Bacteria > Pseudomonadati > Bacteroidota > Cytophagia > Cytophagales > Hymenobacteraceae > Hymenobacter > Hymenobacter sp. UYCo722. Next base: position 37,428 of record NZ_JBEPPC010000002.1, read on the forward strand.
AATTACCGCAACATCGGTTTTGTTGCCAGCGAAACACCAAACAGCACTAGCAGCAGAAGCTACAGCTTCATCGACACCGAAAAGAACAAGGTTGGTGTACGGTACTATCGCCTACAGCAGGTCGATACAGATGGTAAATCCACTTTCTTCTCTCCTCGCGCTGTCACGTTTGAAGGCCGCGCCACTGAGGCTGGTATCGTAGCGTACCCTAACCCATACACAAGTGAGTTGCGTGTTGGCTTAAATTCGGCTGTGAGCGGCAATGGTTTTGTTCGCATAACTGATATGACTGGCCGCGTAGTTAGCCAGCAGGTTCTGCCGGTTACCATCGGTAGCAACGACTTGCTCTTAGACAACATGAATGGTTTAAAGAATGGCATGTATCTCTTGAACCTGACTTTGCCTTCGGGCGAAATCAAGACGATGAAGGTGGTGAAGCAGTAAGCTGCTTCGCCCATCGGGCAACAAAAAACGCCGGCTTCCGCGAGGAGGCCGGCGTTTTTTGTTGTAGCGAGGACACTACAAGTCCACGCACGGTAGAAACGATGTTTGTTACGTACGCACTCGTAGACTTCACATAGCTATGCCATATGCTAGCCGCGTGGCATCGAAGTTCCGGGCTTGCCGGTTTTGGCGGCGGGCTGGAACATGGGGTCCACGGCATCCATATCAAGGAAGTGCGAGAACGTGTCGCCGCGCAGGCCCAGGCGAATGGTTTCGAGGCTCACCACTTCGTTGGGAGCAATGTTGCCCAGGTTCACGTTGGCCCCGAGCAGCTTGATGAACCATACCTGCTGAGCTTTTTGTGGGGCTTCCCACAGAATTTTCTCACCCGGAATCTTGGTCAGGATTTCCTCCACTAGGCCTGAACGTACCTCGCCGGTGCTGCGGAACAACCCGACGTTGCCGCCCTCGCGGGCCTCGCCGATAACTTTAATGGCCCCGGCCGCCAGCTCGGTTTCCATTTGCGCAATCCACTTATAGGGCGGAATGATTTTCTCGGCATCCTTTGAGCCCACTTCGCTCAGCACCTGCACGTGTTTGCTCAACTCGCGGATGTACTCGCACTTACGGTCGTGGTCGAGGTCGATGCTGCCATCGGATACTTCGGCGTATTCCATGCCGTACTGGTCCAGCAGGCGGCGGTAGTCGTCGAACTGGTTGCGAATAATGAAGGCTTCGAACAGCGTGCCGCCAAAATAGACCGGGATACCTGCCTCCTTATAAATTTCAAGCTTGCGCTTGAGATTGGGCACGACGTACGAGGTGGCCCAGCCCAGCTTCACGATATCGGTATAGGCACCGCCCACTTCCAGGAAGTCTTCTACTTCGCGCAGGCTCAGGCCTTTGTCCATCATCATGGTGTAGCCCTGCTCGCGGGGCTTGGCCGTGCGTTCGGGCAGTTGGGAGAGGTCGTAATTCATCTGGTTGTACTGTAAAATGTGGGCTGATGTAAAAATGTGAAAAGGAGAGCTCCGATTTTAGCGGGGTTGACCAGGCCACAAAAAAACCGCCTGCGCAGGCGCAGGCGGTTACAAAAGTAGTGCTTACCATGCTGTGGCACCTCGAGAAGGAAGCCCACAATCCATTTTCACATGCTCACAGCAGCGGGTTTTCCCAATACGTTACTTCCGAAACTGCTCAATCAGGCGCTTCAAACCGGGCTGCTCGCGCAGCTGGGGGAAGTAGTCGAACAGCAGCACATGCTGCTCATAGTTGAGCGTGAGGGCCGTTTCGAGGGTTTCATAGGCTTCACGCATGCGGCCATCGGCAAGCAGATAAGCGCACAGCATGTAGTGGAAATGAGCTTCGTGCGGGTGTAATTCCACCGCGTGGCGCACCAAGTCCACGGCCTCGCCAAAGTGGCCCTGGTCGTAGAGAATGGCGCTCCAGCTAACCCAGGCCTGTACGTCGTCGGGAGCTACTTCGGTTGCTTTCTCGTACGCTTCGAGGGCGCTCACCACGTTGCCCACCTGGTTTTCGGCCGCTCCCAGCGCCGACCAATACTCGCCGCTCTGGTCATAAAGCTCGGTGGCCTTGCGGAAGAAGTGAATAGCTTCGAACCAGCGTTCCTGCTCCTGCAACAGCACGCCTTGGCCAAACCAGGCCTCATCCATATTAGGGTTCAACTCCAGGGCCTGGCGATAGTACTTGCGGGCGGGTTCCCACTCGCGCAGCTTTTCGTAGCACTCGCCAATGTTGCACAGGGCCTCATCGGTAGGCTCACCAGTGGGATAGGCCAACTCAAACTCCGGAATGGCCTTGCGGTACTCCTGCTGGCAGACGAAGGCATCGGCCAGCCAGTGGTGAGCATCATAGAAGTCGGCCTGAATGGTGACGGCGAAATCGAAGGACTCCACGGCCTTCGCAAAATCCTCGCGGCGGTACCAATACTGGCCTAGGTTGTACCAGGCCGTGGCCGAGTACGGGTCGTCGTCGGTAAACTGCTTGAAGAAGTCTTCGTGCTCTTCCAGCCGGGCCGTAATATCGAGGCAGTGCAGTAGCTCCTGCACGCCGGTTTCATTGTCAGGGTTCAGGCGCAGGCTTTGCTTGTAGTGCTTCGCCGCGCTCTTGAACTTTTGCCAGCTCTGGAAAGCCAGGCCCAGGTTAAAGTGAATGTCTTCGCGCTCGGGCTCCTTCTCCAAACCGGCCCGGAAAAAGGCCACCGCCTCGGCAAATTCACCCCGCTGCGTGCTGATAATGCCGCGCGTCACGGCCACATCGGCGTTGGTGGGGTCAAGAGCCGCTACGGCGTCAATCTGGCGCTCAGCTTCGGTGTAATCGCCACGCATGGCCATTACTTGGGCACGGTCAATCAGCAGCTCCGTCGAGAAAGGATACTGGCCCAAAGCCGCTTCGCAGGCCTGCAGGGCCTTATCGAACTCAGCTCCGGTAACGTAATGGTCGATGATGTTTTCGAAGTCTTCAAGGTCGAAGAAAACGGACTCCTGCTGGGCTAGCATGCGCTCGAAACGGCGTACGGTGTCCAGCACGGCGCGGGGGTTCTCAAAATGTTCGTTCATGCGCATAATTCCGCGGTTAAGAGGAGTAATCGAAGAATGAAACCAATGCCTCGGCATCGAGCGGTTGCCCGACGAATTCACGCCTGGCAGTACTCCGCTTCACTCTTATATCAATGATAACAATTATTGGGCAAAACCGTGCAATCCGGTTCTAGCTAAGATACGACAACCGCCCCGGAAGCGGGGGCTTTTTCGGCCAACCCGGCCGCACACCACGCCAGCGTATCGGCTAACGGCCGGAATGCCAGCCCGGTAGCGCTTTGCACTTTGGCGTGGCTGTACACCACTGGTTGCCGGCCGGCCCGGGCTGTATCGCGGGTAATTAGCGGCCGCGCCCCCGTGAGCACGGCCCGGGCATGCTCGAGCCGCCAGATGGCCTCGGCCGCCCAGTCGGGTATGGCCATTGACGGTGCGCGCCGCTGCATGGCCACCGCCGCCGCTCGAAAGAAATCGCCCAGCGGTACCGCTTCCGCGCTGAGAATGTACCGCTCGCCGCGCAACTCGGGCTGGTCGAAGCCCAGCGCCAGCAGTTGGGCCACCACGTCGCGCACGTCCACAAAATTCAACAGGCCCCGCGTGTAAAAACGGTGCTGCTGGTAGGCGTAGCGTAGCAGCCGGGTGCTGCTGCGGTGCCAGTCGCCGGGCCCCAGCACCACCGAGGGGTTCACCATCACGGCATCCAGGCCCTCGGCCACACCGCGCCACACTTCCAACTCGCCCAGGTATTTGGAAGTGGCGTAGGCTGGGTGCGCGGCCCCTAAGTCCCAGGTGGCGGTTTCCGTTACTGCGGTGCGACCATCGGGACCGGGCAGTACGCCCGCCGCCGGCCCACCCAGTGCGGCCACCGACGACACGTGCACCAGCCGGATGCCAGGCCGCTCCAGGCAGGCATCGACCATGGCGGCAGTGCCCTGCACGTTCACGTCCAGCAGCAGGTCCTCATCCTGCGGCGCGTACGACACCAGCCCCGCACAGTGGAATACGTGCGTTACGTCGGACGTGAGTGCCACGCGCAGCTGCTCGGTATCAAGCAGGTCGCCGGCCAGCCATTCCACGCCCGGCGCGGCATCGGCCGGTATAGCCCCCCGTTGCAGCGCCCGCACGGCCACCCCCCGGGCCCGCAACGCCCGCAGCAGAAAAGAACCAATGAGGCCAGTGCCACCCGTAACGAAAACCATGTAGTAAGTGATGAACGATGAACGGTTGATGGTTGATAAGGCAGTCAATGGCCGATGCGATTTGCCCTGGCCATTTAGCACCAACCATTCACCATTACTTAAAGCGTGTTATTCAGCAGCGGCAACTTCAACAGCTTTTCCAGGTGCGGTTGGGGCAAGGTGCGTTTCAGCAGCGTATCGGTGTGGCGCAGGTGGTGGGCGTCGGTGCCCACGAAATCGACTAAGCCATTATCGACCAGCTGTTCGGCCATTTTTTTGGCGGCCGGCGAGTAGTAGCCGGCCAGTGAGTTCAGGTTTACCTGTAGCAGAATACCATACTCACGACGCATCTTTTCAATCTCGGCAAAGCGCCCGTACAGATAGGTATAGCGCTCAGGATGGGCCAGCACCGGGCGGTAGCCCTGGGCCTTCATCTCAAACACGATTTCGTAGAAGTTGAGCGGCTCGTTCATGTACGAAGTCTCGAAAAGCAGGTAGCGCTTCTCACCGCCGAATGTGAGCATTTCGGTGCCATCGGCCAGCTTACGGCCCAGAAACTCGTCGAGGTAGTACTCGGCCGCGCAATCAAGCGCCACATCGCCCAGCCCGGCCTCGGTAGCCTCGGTGCGCAGCAGTGCCAGCGCTGCCCGAATACCTTCGGGTGTATTTTTGTAGAAGTCGCCCATGATATGGGGTGTCATCACCAGCTTGCGGTAGCCCAGCGCCCGCAGTGCCCGCAACAGGTCGAGCGAGTGCGCGATGGTTTCGGCCCCGTCGTCAAGGCCGGGCAGCAAGTGCGAATGCATGTCGGCTCCGAGCATAGCCAGCACTGCCGGTGCACTCGCCGGGCCGGCCGGAGTCGCGTCCCCGCCAAAAAGCCGTTGCCAAAACGAAGCCATTATCCGAATAGCCGTTAGGTAAAGAGCTTTTTCACTTTTTGGCCAAACGTCAGCGTTTTGGTCGCCGGCTCTTCGTAGTAGCCTTGGCCGTAAGCCCCGTAGCCATAGCCATAGCCGTAGCCGTAGCCGTAGCCGTAGCTGCCGCCGCTTTGGGCATCATTGAGAATGGTGCACATCCGGGTGAAGTTATTACTCCGGATAAGGCGATTGATGTTTTTCAGGAATGATTTGTTTGAGTAGCCGGCCCGCACGATGTAGAGCGGAATATCCGCCTTGCGCATAATCAGGATACCATCGGTTACCAGACCAACGGGTGGCGTGTCAATCAGAACCACGTCGTAGGTCAGAAACAGTTCCTCAATCATCTTATCAAACTGCGCGCTTAGAATCAGCTCCGACGGGTTAGGCGGCGTTGGGCCGGCCGAAATGAACTGCATCGAATCGATGCTCGTCGGCTGGATGCATTCCTGCACCCCGTGCCGTTCGATGAGAATGGTACTAATGCCCTTGGTATTTTCAGCGCCGAAGGCCAAATTCACCTTGGGCTTGCGCATGTCCAAATCGAGGATAATTACCTTTTGTCCCGACAGGGCGATGATACCGCCCAGGTTAACCGTCACGAACGTTTTGCCTTCGCCCGAGATGGTCGACGTGACCGAAATCAACCGCTTTTTCTTCGAAGAGCTGATAAAATCCAGGTTCGTTCGAATCGAGCGGATAGACTCGGAAATGGCCGACTTCGGGTTTTTATCCACCACCAGGCGCGACACCTCCATCTTTTCCTTGTCGTAGGTCGGGATAATACCCAGCACCGATGCTTTGGTGCTACGCTCCAACTCGCGCACGTTTGTCACGGTGTTGTGCATAAAGTAGCGCACCGCAACGAGGCCTAGCCCCAGTACCAAGCCTCCGACCAAGCCAATAGCGTACACCATCAACCGGTTGGGCGAAATGGGAGCGGATGGCGGCGATGCCGGTGAAAGAATATCGAAATCGGGCGTGGCTCCGGCCTTTTCGATGTTAAATTCCAGCTTTTTATCCAGCAGCATCAGGTAAGACTTTTCAAACAGCTCCAGCGGACGCTGTAGGCGTGCCTGCTCCGTTCCTTGGGCCGGTAGCTTTTGCATGGCATCGGTGAGCTTTGCCTGCTGGGCGTTCAACTCATCCAAGCCGCTGCGTAATAGGCGCTGGTTTTGCTTTAGCAAGCGCCTAATGCTGTTGCGCGCAAATGCCACCTTGGCCTGCTCGGCTTGTACTGCCTCCGTTTTATCAGTGTAGGAACGGCTCAAGCGGCGCAGGTTCCACTGCAGGTTATTTAGGTCGCTCAGTTGGCCATCAAGCAAAGGGTCCTCAATGGTCGCTAAGGCCGGAATGCTCTGCTGCACCGACTGTCCCTCATCGCGGGTGAGCTGGTCCTGGTTAGCCATGCGCGATACCTCGTCCAGCAACACAATCTTCTTATTAAGCTCCAGTCGTTCGGTTTCCAGCTTCTCCAGCTTTGTACCGAGCATCGTTACCTCCGCTTTCACATCATAAGAGCCCGAGCGTTGCACGAATTTTTGCAAATTATTTTCCGCATTCTGCAGGTTGTTGCGGTTTTCCTCCGAAATCATATCCAGGAAACGCAGTTGCTTCCGGGTAGCTTCCGACTTGCTGGCGAGTTTCTCCTCCAAATACACCGAGTCGATTTTATTCACGATGTCCTGGGCCTTTGTCGCGTTGAAATCGCTGAACGAAATACCGATGGTGTTGGCCTCCGGATTCACAATCTCCACGGTCAGATTCTGATTCAAGTATCGATTAACTGAAATATCGTCTTGGATGGTGAAGTGGTAGCTATCTTCCAACGACTCTGGTGTGAGAGACGCTGTAGGCACGACCTGTAGCGTAACGCCCGGAAGCTTTACTTCGGTGCCCAGCGCGACCTCGACGCTCTGTGGGCGGCTTTGCTCGTTATAGTCAATCTTTACCCGTTTGGCATCCACGAATTTTAGCTCGAACCGCCGGTTGTAGGCACTATTGTCCCGCACCTTGTATAATATTTTGAACGGCGAGTTTCCATACATTTCCGACTCCAATACTGTACCCTGCACATAGTAGTTCACATCCAGGGCCAACGAATCCTTCAGGCGACGGTAGATAATATTGGATTTTATAAGCTCAACTTCCCCAGCCAGCTTGGTATTATGCGTTTTGTCGGCCACGGCTGGCACCATTTGTCCGGCTAGGCCCAAGGCACTGCCTTCGTTGCGCTCATCAATCTTGAGCAGCGATGACGACTTGTATACCGGCTTGGTGTAGCGCAGGTAAAGCCACGAAGCCGTGCCGCCCAATATGAGCAATAGCAGTATCCATAGCAAGCTACGCCGGGCCACCAGCACCAGGGTCGCAATATCAAAGCTAGCCTCCTCGTTATCACCTTCGGTTGCAGCCGGATTTAGCGCAGGTACGCCTCCCCCCGGAACGCCGCCGGTGGCGTTTCGGATAAGCTCTTCCAGCTCAGCATTCTCATTGTTGGCCATATGTATTGAAAGTGCCGGCCAAAGCCGGGCGAACGATGCAACCGAATAAGACTATCGCGTCAGCCGGCATTTATTACTTAAACAGGTTAATAAGGAACAGCGTCGTCGTGAGAGTTAGTGAGGCAAGGCTGATAATCGGCGCGGCATCCGTTAAGGATTCCAGTACCGGGCGGTGTACCGGCTCAATATAGATGATATCATTCGGCTCTATCTGCAGGCTGGCTCGCCGCATTCCATCTAGAGTAGTTAGGTCTACCTGTTGCACGCGAGGGTTTTTCAAGTCCCCCCGGATGACGCGGATGTTACTGGCCTTACCTCCGTATCGGTAGAAACCGCCGCCGCCGCCACCACCTTGGCCACCGCCGCCGCCGTCGAGCCCACCCGCTAGGGCCAGCACCTCAATCAGGTTCATATTGTCATTGTTGAGAGTGATTACCTGCCCGCCCGGCGCCCCCAACACAAATACGCGGTTATTCGTTACCCGTGTAGTTACGAAGGCATCTTTATAATATTCGCCGTAGCGTACCTGTAGCACGCTGTCGGCCTGTAGAAGCGAGTAGCCACTTATCTTTATACGGTTGATGAGTGGCAATACCACCGTGCCATCGGCCTGGACCAAAAACTCGGAGCCGGCGGTAGCACTACCGGCATTCTGCCCCACCGACCGGCCTCCTGTGGCCCCGCGCCCGCCCCCCTGCGAGCCGCTACTGGTGCTGGGTAAGCTGCTGCGGCTGGGCAGCGCACCACTTGGTTGCCCAAACTGCAACTCGCCATTAGGGTCGAGTATTCGCTCGCCTTTGTTGGTATTCACACGAACCTCCAGATAGTCGTTTGGTTGAATACGATAATTACGCTCCGTGCGGTTAACTGCAATTCGCATCTTGGTACTATCGAGTTGCCGACCTTGGCTGTCTGTGAGCCGGAACAACGTGCGTTGATTGTAGTAGCGGTTGGAAGCGCACGATGAGAGCAGCAGCCCGAGCGGTAGTGCCAGCAGTAGGAATACCCGGCAAAAACGAAAAAAGGAGTTCGGCATCAGCCCTTATTATTTACGGTAGCAAATGAAAACCCCGGCTACTTTCAGTTGGCAACCGGCCAGATTTCCCCCAAAAAGCCTCAAAAGTAACGCTTTTGCCGCGCCCGTTCAACAATTGTCGCCCGATGGCGCTTTCCCTTGCCAGTTCCCAACGGCCGGAATCGTACTTTCGTGTCCCCAATGCTGTTACTTGGCAGTAAGCATGTTGGTCATATCAAAATCCCACCCTTTGTTCCCAAATCCCAAATGGAAGCCGTAGCGACCGAAAACCAGACCATGATTGCGCAGATGGTGCGCGACTTTGGTGCCCAGCACATCAAGCCCAACATGATGAAATGGGATGAGAGCCAGGAATTTCCCATCGACGTGTTTCATAAACTCGGCGAGCTTGGCCTTATGGGCGTGCTAGTACCCGTACAGTACGGCGGCTCCGGCTTCGGCTACAGCGAGTACGTGACGGCCATTGTTGAGCTTTCGAAAATTGACGGCAGCATTGGCCTGAGCATGGCAGCCCACAATTCGCTTTGCACCGGCCACATTCTCCAGCACGCTTCAGAGGAGCAGAAGCAGAAATACCTGCCTAAGCTGGCCTCCGGTGAGTGGATTGGGGCCTGGGGCCTCACCGAGCCCAACACCGGGTCCGATGCCGGCAACATGCGCACCACCGCCGTGCTCGATGAGAGCGGCGAGAACTACATTATCAACGGCGCGAAAAATTTCATTACCCACGGCAAAAGCGGCAACGTGGCCGTGGTGATTGTGCGTACCGGCGAAGTGGGCGACTCGCACGGCATGACAGCTTTCATCGTCGAGCGTGGCACGCCGGGCTTCGAAGCCGGCCGCAAGGAAGACAAGCTGGGCATGCGCGCCTCCGAAACCACCGAACTGATTTTCACCGACTGCATAGTGCCCAAGGAGAATGTTATCGGCAAGGTGGGCGACGGCTTCGTCCAGAGCCTGAAAGTGCTCGACGGCGGCCGCATCAGCATCGCAGCCCTCAGCCTGGGCATCGCAATGGGCGCACTGGAAGCCGCTACCAAGTACAGTAAGGAGCGCTATCAGTTCAACCAGCCCATCAGCAATTTCCAGGGCATCAGCTTCAAGCTGGCCGATATGGCAACGGAAGTGGAAGCTGCCAGCCTGCTCACCTACCGCGCCGCCGATATGAAGGACCGCGGCCAGAACGTAAACCTGGAGTCGGCCATGGCCAAACTCTACGCCTCGGAAGTTGCCGTACGCACCGCCAACGAAGGCGTCCAAATCTTCGGCGGCTACGGCTACACCAAGGATTACCCGGCCGAGAAGTACTACCGCGATGCCAAGCTTTGCACCATCGGTGAAGGCACCAGCGAAATTCAAAAACTGGTAATTGCCCGCGCCCTCCTCAAATAAATCACTGATTTATCGGATTTTAGCAGATTTCACGGATTTTGTAGGTGAGCACCAATGGGTTGCACACCGCGTAGCGATACTTTCGGATTAGGACTAAAAGGGAATCGACTACAAAATCCGTGAAATCTGTTTGAATCCGACGAATCCGTGATTATCTTTGCGGCCCGGTTTATACCGCACTCCTCAGAAAACTCCCTCACTCCCTGATATGATTATCGTTCAAATCAAAGACAACGAATCGGTTGACCGCGCTCTGAAGCGTTTCAAGAAGAAATTTGAGCGCACCGGCGTGCTGAAAGAGCTGCGTCGTCGCACCTTCTTCCAGAAGCCCAGCATCACCCAGCGTAAGATGAAGCAGAAAGCTGTTTACAAACTGGCTACCTACGGCCAGGACAATAACGAATAGCCTTTCGGTTTCGCACCGCGTTTTCTGAACTGAAAACCGGCCAGCTTGCTCACCTGAGCTAGCTGGCCGGTTTTTTCGCGTCCTTACCCTAGCGAATCGGTTGCAGAAAACTAAAAAAATGTTACCTTGAATGCCCGGCCCAACCGCCGGGCAATTTTGTTGACCGGTATGCAGGCTTTTCTCGATTTTTTGCGCTTTGAGCGGCGCTACAGTCCGCACACGCTGGTATCGTACCAGACCGACCTGGGCCAGTTTGCAGCCTACCTCAAGTCGGCCTACGAGCTGGCCGACCCCGCGCAGGCGACGCACCCACTCATTCGCGGCTGGGTAGTCGAGCTAATGCAGGACAACCTCGACCCGCGTACCGTGAATCGCAAAGTAGCCTGCCTGCGCTCCTACTACAAATTTCTGTTGCGCACCGGGGCCATTGCGGCCAATCCCATGCTGCGCATCACGGCCCCCAAAATGGCCAAGAAACTGCCCGAGTTCGTGCCCGAAGAAGCCCTGAACGGCCTGCTGAATTCCTTTGATTTTGGGGACGACTTTGCCGGGCGGCGCGACCAACTGGTGCTGGAGATGCTTTACGGCACCGGTATTCGCCTGTCGGAACTCATCGGCATCCACGCGCACGATGTGAGCCTGGGGGCTGCTACCGTGCGCGTTACCGGCAAGGGGAACAAGCAGCGCCTCGTGCCCCTAAACCCTACGTTGCTGCGCGTGCTTGAAGAATATCAGGCCAGCCGGGCCCGCGAATTTGGCGCGAGTGGCCCGCTGCTCCTCACCGACAAGGGCGAGGCCATGTACGAGAAATTCGTGTACCGTACCGTACAGCGCTACCTGAGCCAGATTACCACTTCGCGGGCGCAGCAGCATCCGCATGCGCTCCGGCACGCGTTTGCTACCCATCTGCTGGGCAAAGGTGCCGACCTCAATTCCATCAAGGAATTACTGGGCCACGCCAGCCTGGCGGCTACGCAAGTGTATACGCACTTGTCCGTCGACCGCCTGAAATCCGTATTTAAACAAGCCCATCCCAGGGCCTGAGTTTTATTTACCGTTCACCCTTAAAATCACCTACCTTATGAAAGTACAGATGCATTCGGTGCATTTCGACGCCGACCAAAAACTGCTGGATTTTGTGCAGCAACGTTTGAATAAGCTGGAAACTTTTTACGACAAGGTGACCGAAGGTGAGGTCATCATGCGTCTCAACAATAAAGATGGCATCGAGAACAAAACCGTCGAAATAAAGCTGCTGGTACCTGGCAACATCCTCTTCAGCCAGGAAGATGCCGCTTCGTTCGAAGCCGCCGCCGACGCCGCCACCGAAAGCCTACGCCGCCAGATTACCAAGCACAAAGAGAAGGCGCTGACGCACTAGTCTTAGCTGCAAGCTGCAATTCTTTTTAACTCCATTCTTAACAGCAAAGCCCCGACTGGAATACCAGCCGGGGCTTTCATTTTTAGCACCGTGCAATAAAATGCTCGCGGCCTGCAACGTAGCGCAAGCTGCTAATTCAAGCCAAACTCGGCCTTAATCTGGGGCACGTAATCGAGCTTTTCCCAAGTAAAGGTTTCGAAGGTTTTGGTTTCGCCGTTGGGCATCACCACGTTCACGGTGCCGGGCTGGCGGCCCATGTGGCCGTAAGCCGCGCTTTGGGCAAAGATGGGGTTTTGCAGGCCGAAGCGTTTCACGATAGCATAGGGGCGCAGGTCGAACAGCTTGTTCACCTTCTCGGCCACTTCACCGTCGCTCAACAACTGACCGCTGGCATTTTTAGCCTTGATGGTGCCATAAGTCGTCACGAACACGCCTACGGGCTGGGCCACGCCGATGGCGTAGGCGACCTGCACCAACGCTTGGTCGGCCACGCCGGCGGCCACTAGGTTTTTGGCGATGTGGCGGGCCGCGTAAGCCGCCGAGCGGTCTACTTTCGAGGAGTCTTTGCCAGAGAAGGCACCGCCCCCGTGGGCACCCTTACCGCCATAGGTGTCGACGATAATTTTGCGGCCGGTGAGGCCGGAGTCGCCGTGCGGGCCACCAATCACGAATTTGCCCGTAGGGTTAATGTGGTAGGTAATCTGGTCGGTGAACAGGGCCTGCACGTCGGCGCTCAGGCCAGCTTTCACGCGCGGGATGAGGACGGCCAGCACATCGGCTTTGATTTTGTCAAGCATCACACTCTCCGACGCATCAAATTCGTCGTGCTGGGTGCTGATGACGATGGTATCGATAGCCTCCGGCTTGTGGTCGTCGGAGTAGCGGATGGTTACCTGGCTTTTCGCATCGGGGCGCAGGTAGGGCATGTCGCTTTTTTCGCGGCGGATGGCAGCCAGCTCCTGCAACAAGCGGTGCGAGAGGTCTAGCGCTAGCGGCATGTAGTTAGCCGTTTCGTGGCTGGCGTAGCCGAACATCATGCCCTGGTCGCCGGCCCCCTGGTCTTCGTCCTTGGCGCGCTCTACTCCCTGGTTGATATCGGGCGACTGCTCGTGCAGGCGGTTCATCACCTCGCAGGTGTCGGCATTGAACAAGTACTCGGGCTTGTCGTAGCCGATGCGGCGAATGGTTTCGCGCACGATGGGCTCGGCATCGACGTGGGCCTTGGACTTGATTTCGCCGGCTACGAGGGCAAAATCGGTGGTAACGAGGGTTTCGCAGGCTACTTTGCTGGTGGGGTCCTGCCGCAGGTACTCGTCGAGGATAGCATCGGAAATCTGGTCGGCAACTTTATCGGGATGGCCTTCCGAAACCGATTCGGAAGTGAACAGATAGGGCATGAAAAGCGCGAAAAGGGCGGAATATAGAAAAAACAAGCGCCCGCCGGGCCGAATCCGGCGGGCGGGCGCGGCACAAAACTACGGAAATTCGGGCTATTAGCAGTCGGGCAACACCGCTATTGCCGCGTTCGCAACGGAGTAGCCAGGTAAGATGCCCGGCACAGCGGGTGTTCTGCTGGCAGCCGCGCTACAATTGGGCCAGCCGCCCGCCATCTACGACCAGCGTGGTGCCGTGCACGAAGCTAGCTTCGGCCGAGGCCATAAAAGCAATGGCGGCGGCGAGCTCCTCAGGCGTGCCCACGGTGGCTTTATCGATTTTCTCGGTGCCGTTTTCTACGTTGGGATTGCTCCAGAGCATGGGCGTGTCCACGGCCCCAGGGGCCACTGCGTTGATGCGGGTTTGCTTGCGGTCGAGCTCAATGCTGAGGCCGCGCACAAAGGCTTCGAGGCCGCCTTTGCTGGTGGCGTAGGGCACCACGTTGGCGGTGGTTTGGAATGCGTGCACCGAACTGATGGCCACGATGGCGCTGCCTTCGGGCATGTGCGGCAGACACAGCTGCGTGAGTTGCACCAGCGAGCGCAGGTTTACGAGCATCAGCTCATCCCACTTCGGCAGGGGCAGGTCGATGAGCGGGTCGAAGGTCATCATGGCCGCGTCACACACCAGCACGTCGACGCGTTGGTATTTGGCCAGCACCTTATTCACGGTAGCAGTAATAGCGCGGGACTTAACCAAATCGCAGGCCATGAACACCGCCTGGCCGCCCGCTTTCGTGATGAGGCGTACGGTTTCGGCCCCGTCGGCGCGGTCGCGCCCCAGGGCGACGATGGTGCCACCCTCGGCCGCCAGCCGCACGCAGGTGGCCCGGCCAATGCCGGAAGTGCCGCCCGTAACAACGCATATTTTATCGGTAAAACGCATCAACAGCAATGAAATATGGTAAATGGCACGCCCAGTATCAGGCCTGCCCATCCCTGCCTCAACCGCTGGCAGCTGGATTTGTGCGAACACGCCACCAATTATTCGGTCGTTTGCACCGAGGGGGTTAGTTTTTCGCATACCAGCACCACGGGCCGGCCGCGCAGGTCGGTGGTGGCAAACAGGTACACCTCGCCCCCCTCGCGGATGCCGGTACGCCGCCGAAAATCGGCCACCGAATCGGGGAAGTTGCGGGTAGTGACGTGCGCCCGGGCTTCGGGCCCGAGGTGAATTTTCAGGGCCGCGCCGTCGGCTTTTTCCACAGCCAGAATTCTGAAGACGCGCCCCGGAAAATCCTCCCGCAGCACAACGGAGGTGTATAAATGACTGTGCTGATGTAATTTTAGCAACTCGAAAGCGGTACCGATGCTCCGAAAAGCACCGGCTTTGAGCACGGCCGCATTGGGCTCATACAGAAATTGCTGCGCCTCGGCGTAGCGCGGGGTGGCGCGGGCTTCGCGGGCACGATTGAGGCGAAATTCCTGCTGGGTGCCGTCGCGGCGCAGGTTCAGGGCGTAGCGCTCGGGGTCGACGGCGGGCTCCTGGCCCAACTCATAAAGAACCTCCTTCACTTCGTTGTCCACGGCTACCACCCAGAGGCGGCGCACGTGACCCAGGCCCTGCACGGCATGCTCAATGTCGAGCATGGGCGAGGTTTTCAGCAGCACCTTGTCGGCCTTGTGCAGCAACAAGGGCAACAGCTTCACCACGTCGGGCTCACAATCGCGCAGCAAAAAAATCTTGCGGGCGGCGGTATCGCGGCGGGCGGGGTCCAGATACAACCAGTCGTAGTGATGCGGGCTTTCCTTCAGAAAAGCCATCGCGTCAGCATTATGCACGGCTACGTTACCGATACCGAGCTGGCCGAAATTGTAGCGGACCACCTCGGCCAGCGCAACATTGCGCTCCACATAGTCGACCTGGGCCACGCACGCGGCGAAGGCGGCCGAATCGGCCCCGAAGCCGCCGGTGAGGTCGGCCAGGCGTGTGCCGCCTACCAGCGCGGCTTTAAAGGCCGCGGTGCGGGCCGAAGAGGCTTGCTCGACCGACAGCGCGGGCGGAAAAATAAGCTCGGGGTTATCGGCCCAGGCGGGCAGCTTGGCGCGGGCTTTCTGGCGGGCCTGAATCTGGCGCACGAGCTCAGGTACGGGCAGGCCGGGGTGGCGGCGGGCTTGGAGGGCCAGGTGGGCGGGGTCGTCGTGCAGGTGGGCGGCCACGTACCGCCGGGCCGCTTCGGGCAAGGGGTAGTCCATTGCGAAGGGTATACGGAAAAACGCGGCGCTTAGCGCACCGCCCAGCGCAGGCCCAGCGTAGGTTGGCCCGTACTAACCTGGCCTATTTCGATACCAGCGGGACGCAGGCGCGGCCAAACGGCCCCGTGGCCCATGTGGTTGGTACCGTTGTAGGCCCCCACGGCGCGCTGAAAGTAGCTGTTGGTATTACGATTGATGAAGAGCGTACCGAGAATACTTGCCGCAAAGACACTGATGGCTACCTGCTGGGTGGCACCGTCAAAGTATCGCCGGTCGCCATGGGCAAAAATTTGTTGGCCATACACCCCAAACGAGGCCACCGCCACTATGCGGTCAATCAGAAACTTCGTTTTCTGCTGCTTATAAAGGTCAAGCTGGTCGAGGGCTTCCTGGTTGCCGGCCAGTAGTGGGCGCAGCTTCTGACCAAAGAAACCAGCGTTCACGTAGTTTTCGCCCACTACGCCGGGCGGCAGGAAATAGAAATTCTGCTGATGGCCGTTCAGGCCCCGCTGGGCATCTTCGGGCAGCAGACGAATGGTGGAAGGGGCCTCTTGAGCACGGGCACCGAGCAGAGAGGCAAAAAACAAGGCAGCGCTTAACGTCGCGCGCGTTCGAGCCGGCACGCCAGCCAGCAAACAGGAGTGGTGCATATTCACAAATATAACTACCCCCGAGAGGGCCCACCACCACCCTGAAGCGAATATTCTGGCAGTTCTGGCCAACCAACCGTACTGGCCACTCGTTCAGGCCTTATCTATTGCCTATTTTTGGCCAATCTTTGTTTTTCCTCATTCCAATTCTGGTCATGAAAACTTCCTTTTTGTTCCGTCGCCCGGCCCTTGCAATGGCAGCCTCTGTGCTGGCACTGGCCGCCTGCAGCAAAACCGACACCCCTGCTCCGCCCGTAGCCGATATGGGCAGGGTTACCTTCATTCATGCCGCAGCGGCATCCAACACCCCCCTCACGGCATTTATAAATGACCAACAGGTGAGCCAGCTCAACTATGGGCAAAGTAGCAGCTACGCTTCGGTAAATGCGGGCACACCCATGCTTCGCATTAATAACGGAGCGCAGGTGGCGATTCCATCGCAGGCCCTGACTGTCGCCAAAGACCAGAGTTATTCTGTGTTTGAATATTCGCCCACAACTGCCATCGGGAGTCTGGGTATCCTTTCAGTCGCAGATACTCCGGTTCCTTTGAATGCCGGCGAAGCCCAGGTACGAGTGGTTTACCTAATTGCCGGAGGCGTTAGCCCCATCAGGCTGACAGCACCTTCGCCATCGCCCACCACGCCGGCCATCGACCTTACGCCAGACGTTGCCTTTGGCACATCTTCCCCCTTTGTTAAACTCACCGCCGGCGTCTTCAACCTCAGCATTACGAGCAACGGAAGCCCTCGTCCTCAGGTAGTAGGCGTTGGAGATGGCACGGGCACCGGAACCGGCGTCTATAAATACCTGGAAGGAAAAGCCTATACCATTGTAGTTCGTGGCATTGCGGGTAGCGGCGTTCCCATTGCCCAGCAGCCGCAGGCGGTTATCATCCCAAACAACTAAGCTGCACTGCCTGCGCAGTTACGCAATTTTCCGGTTTCGAAAGCCCACGCCTGACCGCGTGGGCTTTTTTGTGCCCGCAGGCGAACAAACCGCGTATCTTTGTGGTTGCAACGCGATATAATCAACTAACCCGCATAACGTTGGAAACCACGACGAAAACCTACGTTCCTTACAAAGTAAAGGACATGGACCTGGCCACTTGGGGCCGGAAGGAAATCCGCCTCGCCGAAGCCGAAATGCCCGGCCTGATGAGCCTGCGCGAGGAATTCGGTGCCAGCCAGCCTTTTAAAGGCGCCCGCATTGCCGGTTGCCTGCACATGACTATCCAGACGGCGGTACTCATCGAAACCCTCACGGCGCTGGGTGCCGAGGTAACGTGGTCGTCGTGCAACATCTTCTCGACGCAGGACCACGCCGCCGCTGCTATTGCCGCCGCCGGCATTCCGGTATATGCCTGGAAAGGCATGGACGAGGAGTCGTTCGATTGGTGCATTGAGCAGACGCTGTTCTTCGGCGAGGACCGCAAGCCCCTGAACATGATTCTGGACGATGGCGGTGACCTCACCAACATGGTACTGAACCGCTACCCCGAATTGGCCGCCGGCATCAAAGGCGTGAGCGAGGAGACGACGACCGGCGTGCTGCGCCTGTACGAGCGCGTGAAAAACGGCACGCTGGCTTTCCCCGCCATCAACGTGAACGACTCGGTAACCAAGTCGAAATTCGACAACAAATACGGCTGCAAAGAGTCGGCCGTGGATGCAATCCGCCGGGCAACCGACGTGATGATGGCCGGCAAAGTGGCCGTAGTGGCCGGTTACGGCGACGTAGGAAAAGGTACCGCTGCCTCGTTGAGCGGCGCGGGTGCCCGCGTTATCGTAACCGAAATTGACCCTATCTGCGCGCTGCAAGCGGCCATGGACGGCTACGCCGTGAAAAAACTGGCCAATGCCGTGAAGGAAGCCGACATCGTGGTGACGGCTACCGGCAACTGCGACATCCTTACCGAAGAGCATTTCCGCTCGCTGAAGGACAAGGCGATTGTCTGCAACATCGGTCACTTCGACGATGAGATTGACATGGCTTGGCTGAACGGCAACTACGGCCACACCAAGGACACGGTGAAGCCGCAGGTCGACATCTATACAATTGAAGGCAAAGAGGTGATTATCCTCGCCGAAGGCCGCCTCGTAAACCTGGGTTGCGCCACCGGCCACCCCTCGTTCGTGATGTCGGCTTCGTTCACCAACCAGGTGCTGGCCCAGCTCGAGCTGTGGGAGCGCAACGACCAGTACACCAACCAGGTGTATACCTTGCCCAAGCACCTCGATGAGAAAGTGGCCCGCCTGCACCTCGCCAAAATTGGCGTGGAGCTGGACGAATTGACCACGCATCAGGCCGACTACATTAAGGTAACGGTGGACGGTCCGTTCAAGTCGGACCTGTACCGTTACTAGAAACAAGCCTCCTTTTATCCACAAAAAAACGCCTGGCATTGTGCCAGGCGTTTTTTGTGGATAAAAGGGGACTTAGGGTTAAAAGGATGAGGGCATGACGCCGCGGAATTGCTCTATCTGACCGAACACCCCCATACCCAGCAGAAGCCATTTATGCTGAACAACCACATCGTACTGCACCTGCGGGCCGGTGGGGCGTAAGAAGCCACCAATGGGCTTCCAAGTGTGCCCCAATACGATGCCCGATACGCTCGGGAACAAACCGAGCGGCTCAATAATGCCGTTATTGATTCGGTACTCGGCCAATAAAACAAGTTTGTTAGTACCACCGAGAGCTATTTCCTGTTGGCTGCTGGCATTGGCCCCGGCTTCCTTGGGCTCGTGCGAAAGCAGGTTTCTGGACGTAGCCGAGGCGGTGTCAGGGCTCCGGCCGCTCAGGGTGAGCAGGGCGACCAAAAAGAACAATAGCGAGCCCCAGCCCATGTGCTGTCGAACCAGCCTTGCGGCGCGAAACAGAATGTAGAGTAGGCTGACAAAAAGCAGCAGATTCAACGCAGACCACAGCAGATTCAGCATAAGCCAGATTTGTTCTTTTCAGGCCTCCAAGATAGTAAGCGAATTCTGAGGCTGGGCCACTGCAGCCCGTACGGCCGGCGCTACCTGCGTGCCCAGCAGCTCAATCGAGCGTAGCACATGCTGATGCGAAATGCCTTCGATAACGAGTTGGGCCAGGAACCGGGTGTTGCTGAACAGTTCGTGCTGGTAGCGTAGCTTGGCAATGATATCCTGCGGCGAGCCTACCAGCAGCGGGCCTTGCGGGCCGCAGAGGTAGTCGAAGTGGCGACGGTCCATCGGCGACCAGCCGCGCTCGCGGCCGATGCGGTTCATGAGCTGCGAGTAGGGCGGGAAGAATTCATCGCGGGCCTGTTCGGCAGTATCGGCCAGGTGCAGGTGACAATTGATAGCCAACTGTAGTGCGGCCACATCGTGGCCGGCCTTTTGGGCCGATTCGCGGTAGAGCTCGGCAAATGGTACGTACTGCGCGGGCGCACCGCCCAGAATGGCAATGGTGAGCGGCAGCCCCAGCTGCCCGGCCCGGATGACCGAGGCTGGCGTGCCGCCTACGCCAATCCAAACCGGAATTTTGGGCTGCGCGGGGCGCGGGTATACGCCTCTCGCCTCGATAGCAGCGCGGTGCTTCCCCTGCCACGTCACCACCTCATTTTCATTGATTTTAAGCAGCAGCTGCAGCTTTTCGAGATACAGGGAATCATAGTCCTGCAAATCCTGCCCAAAGAGCGGGAACGACTCAATAAAAGAGCCCCGCCCGGCAATAATCTCGGCCCGGCCATTAGAGATAAGGTCAACGGTGGCGAAGTTCTGGAAGGTGCGCACCGGGTCGACGGAGCTGAGCACGGTGACAGCGCTGCTCAGCCGAATGCGCTTGGTGGTAGCAGCCACAGCGGCCAGAATAACTTCGGGAGCCGAAATGACAAAGTCGGAGCGGTGATGCTCGCCGAGGGCCAGCACGTCGAGTCCTACGGCATCAGCCAACTGGCCCATGGCCAGCAGCTCCTGCATGCGCTGGGCGGCGGCGTGGTCCTGGCCGGCAACATGGGCGGGGGCAACTTCACCGAATGAGCTCATGCCTATCTGCATAAATTTAATAGCGTGCGCTTAGAGAATAAGGCCGTAAGCATTGTTATGGCCAAATGGTTTATCAGCGCCTCTTGCGCACTGTGATTCTATGACGCCACAGTGCCGCACGAAGCAAAAAGGCCCGCCTCCTTGTGGAGACGGGCCTTGCAAATTGCATGGGCAGCTATTACCCCGCCGACAGGGCCTCGGCACCACCCACGATTTCGAGAATCTCGGTCGTGATGGCCGCCTGACGCGTCCGGTTGTAAGTCAGCTTGAGGGCCTTGAGCAGCTCACCGGCGTTATCGGTGGCTTTGTCCATGGCCGTCATGCGGGCACCGTGCTCCGAGGCATTGCTTTCCAGCACCGCCTTATAGAGCTGAATCTTGATGGATTGCGGAATCAGCGTCTGCACGATGTCCTCTTTCGAGGGCTCGAACAAGTAATCCACGTTCGCCTCCGGCGTGGCCGTGGCGGGCGCGGCCTCCTGCACCAGCGGCAACAGCTGCTGGGTCCGGATAATCTGCGTGGCCACGTTGCGAAACTCGTTGTACACCATCACTACCTCGTCGTACATGCCGTTGCGAAAACCGTCCATCGCCACTTCCGCTGCTTCGCGCACCGTCTCGAACGAGAGCTTTGCGAAGACGTGGGTGTAGTCGCCAACGATGTTGCCCTTGCGGGTGTAGTAGTCGTGCGCTTTCTTACCAATGGCCATCACCGAAATGCTGGTCGCTGGCAAGTTGCCGTAGCGCGAAGCAATAGCTGCGTTCACGCCCTTAAACACATTGGTGTTGAAGGCACCCGCCAGGCCACGGTCCGAGGTAATGGCAATCAACAGCACTTTGCGCACCTCGCGGGCCACGCCGTAGTCGCTCACGATGTCATCGTCGGCGTTGCGCGTTAGGTTGGTCAGGATGGCATTCAAGCGCTGGGCATAGGGCCGCATCCGCACGATGTTGTCCTGGGCCCGACGCAGCTTGGCCGCCGCCACCATTTTCATGGCTTTGGTAATCTGCTGCGTGCTGCTCACCGACTGAATGCGGTTGCGGACTTCTTTTAAGCTTGCCATTGATAACGGTTAATTGAACGTCATGCTGAGCGAAGCAAAGCGTAGTCGAAGCATCTCTACCGCGCAATTTATTACTGTTGCGGTAGAGATACTTCGGCACGCTCAGCATGACGGCCTTACTTAATAGTTGACTACTTCACTGCGTAGTTCGCCGAGACGTCCTTCGCTACCTCGCGGATAGCCTTGGTGGCCGTGTCCTCCAACTTGCCGGCTTTCAGGGCCTTCAGCACGTCGGGGTAGCGCGAGTTCATCACCTGGCCAAACTCCTTCTCAAACTCACGCACGCGGTTCACGGGCACGGTGTCGAGCAGGCCGTTGGTGGCGGCGTAGATGATGGCCACCTGGTCCTCCACCTTCACGGGCGAGTACTGGGGCTGCTTCAGAATTTCGAGGTTGCGACGGCCGCGCTCAATCGTGAGCTTGGTCGAGGCATCGAGGTCGGAACCGAACTTGGCGAAGGCTTCCAGCTCGCGGAACTGGGCCTGGTCGAGCTTCAGCGTACCGGCCACTTTCTTCATCGACTTAATCTGAGCGTTACCACCCACACGCGATACCGAGATACCCACGTTGATGGCCGGGCGAACACCTGAGTTGAACAGGTTGGTCTCGAGGAAAATCTGGCCGTCCGTAATCGAAATCACGTTGGTCGGGATGTAGGCCGATACGTCGCCGGCCTGCGTCTCAATCAGGGGCAACGCCGTCAGCGAACCACCACCTTTCACGAGGTGCTTGATGCTCTCGGGCAGGTCGTTCATGTTTTTCGCAATCTCGTCCGAGGAGTTGATTTTGGCGGCCCGCTCCAGCAAACGGCTGTGCAGGTAGAACACGTCGCCGGGGTAAGCCTCACGGCCCGGAGGACGACGGAGCAGCAGCGACACCTCGCGGTAAGCCACGGCCTGCTTCGACAAGTCATCGTACACCACGAGTGCGGGACGACCCGTGTCGCGGAAGAACTCACCAATAGCAGCACCCGTGAAGGGCGCGTAGAACTGCAGCGGAGCCGGGTCGGAAGCCGAAGCGGCTACTACCACGGTGTAGTCCATCGCGCCGCCCTTGGTGAGGGCCTGCACTACCTGGGCTACCGTCGAAGCCTTCTGGCCGATGGCTACATAGATGCAGTATACCGGCTGGCCGGCTTCGAAGAACTCGCGCTGGTTGATGATGGTATCGATGGCCACGGCCGACTTACCCGTCTGGCGGTCACCGATAATCAGCTCGCGCTGGCCGCGTCCAATCGGAATCATCGCGTCAATCGACTTGATGCCAGTTTGCATCGGCTCGGTTACGGGCTGACGGAAGATTACACCAGGGGCCTTGCGCTCCAGGGGCATCTCGTACAGCTCGCCCGTGATGGGACCGCGGCCGTCGATGGGCTGGCCCAGCGTGTTCACCACGCGGCCCACAATGCCCTCGCCCACTTTAATAGAGGCGATTTTCTTGGTGCGCTTCACCGTGGCACCTTCCCGGATTTCCGAGTAGTCGCCCAGCATCACGGCACCCACGTTGTCCTCTTCCAGGTTTAGCACCAGCCCTTGCAGGCCGTTTTCGAACTCAATCAGCTCGCCGGCCTGGGCTTTGCTCAAGCCGTAGATGCGGGCCACGCCGTCGCCAACCTGCAACACGGTGCCAACTTCTTCCAGCTCGGCTTCGGACTTGAAATTGGACAGTTGCTGCCGCAGGATTGCGGAGACTTCATCCGGACGTACTTCTGCCATTTGTATTAGGGTTGTAGGGGCGGCTCGCAGCCGCCCGTCGTTGAGCGATAAATAGAACGACACTCAGCCGGGTCGTTCAATCGGCCGGGCGGGGGCAAGCCCCGCACCCTACAGTTGTTGTTGGTAAGAATTTTCTTGCAGCGAGGTACGCAGCTTGCGCAGGCTGGTCCGCACGGAGTCGTCAATCTGGTTGTCGCCCACCCGCAGCACGAAGCCACCGATGAGTTCCGGGTCAACTTTCTCGCTGAGTTGCACCTCGATGAGGCCGGTTTGCTTGGTCACCAATGCCTTTATTTCGGCGCGGGCGGCCGGCGTGAGCGCCGTAGCCGACGTTACTTCGGCCGACTGGATACCCTGCAGGCTGTTGTACTGCGCCAGAAACTCCGGCCCAATTCCTTCAATCGCCGACTCGCGGTTTTTGCTGGTCAGGATGGTGAAGAAGCGCAGGGTCATGTCCGATACCTTCCCACCGAAGATGGCGTTCAGGATGGCCAGCTTCTTGTCGTGCTTCACAATCGGATTGCGTAGCAGCAGGCGCAGGTCGCGGCTTTCGGCCATGGTCTTGCTCAGCAGGTCCATGTCCGCTTTCACTGCGCTCAGGGTGCCCATCTCCTTGCCCAAGTCGAGGAGCGACTTGGCGTAGCGGGCCGCTACTCGTTGGTCAGCCATATTATTTTGAGGTTGTCATGCTGAGCTTGCGAAGCATCTTATCAGGTTCGCGCCGCTCGGTAAGCTAAATCTGACGAAAGCAGCGGTGATAAGATGCTTCCTTCGTCAGCATGACAGGCGTTAGTTCAATTTTACGTCTTTCAGGTAAGAATCGACCAGCTGCGTTTGGGCGGCGGGGTCAGTCAGCTCGCGGCGTAGGATGCGCTCGGCAATGTCGAGCGAAAGCTTGGCGGCGGTATTTTTCACTTCGGCTAGGGCCGCGTTCTTCTCCTGCTGGATGGCTTCGCGGGCTTGCTGGATGATGGTGTTGGCTTCGGCGGTAGCGCGGGCCTTTTCGGCTTCGCGGTGCTGGTTGGCCATTTGGGTGGCTTCCTGCATCATGCGGTCGCGCTCAAGGCGGGCATCGGTCAGCAACTTCTCGTTGCCAGCTTTCAGCTGCTGCATCTCAATCTTGGCCTGGTCGGCCATGCGCAGGGCACCTTCGATGCTGTCTTCGCGCTCTTTGAGGGCGAGCAGAATCGGCTTCCAAGCAAACTTGGCCAGCAGAAACAAAACCAGCAGGAAAATAACCAGTTGCCAAAAAATCAGGCCGAGTTCAGGGGATAAAAAAGCTGGCAGCATGGATACGGTATTTTAAAGAAATGTCAACTAATCAATTAGGCAGATTAGGAGCAGGTAAGCCCGCCGCGCCAACTGCATGTTGCAGCAGCGGGCGGCGGGCTTCCAACTACTTCCGGGCCCAAAGCCCGGCCCGTTGCTAAACGAGTTTCGTCCAGATAAGCACGCAGACTACGACTGCGAACAGGCCCAGACCTTCAATCAGCGCGGCGGCGATAATCATGGCCGTCTGGATTTTGCCCGAAGCTTCCGGCTGACGGCCGATAGCATCCATGGCGCTGCCGCCGATGCGGCCGATGCCCAGGCCAACGCCCAAAGCAACCAGACCTGCACCGATACCGGCACCCATTACAGCCAGACCAGGACCGTAGTTAGCTGCCATGGCAACTGCTTGCAAAAACAAAGAGAGTAACATAAAAATTGGAAAAAGGGGGAAATGAAAAAGTTCGTCAGTTCCGCAGCGGGGAGGGGGGGATTGCCACGGGCTGGCCGAAACAGCCAGTTGGCGGGTGGCAGGCACCCGGCCGTTAAGTCAGATTAGTGTGAAACGTGAGCCGAAGAGGAGCCGTCGTCGTAGCCCATTTGCATGTCGGCGTCGTGGTGGTCCTCTACCGCGCCGCCGATGTACATCGAGGTGAGCAGGGTGAAGATGAACGCCTGCAGCAGGGCCACCAGCAATTCGAGCACGTTGATGAACAGGCCGAAAGCCAGCGTCACCGGCGCTACGGCCCACGATTTGAAGATGAACACCAGGCTGATAAAGCTCAGCACCACGATGTGGCCCGCCGTGATGTTGGCGAACAGACGAATCATGAGTGAGAAAGGCTTAGTGAAAATGCCAATCACCTCCACGATAATCATGATGGGCAACAGCGGCTTAGGCACGCCGGGTGTGGCGAAGATGTGCGCCCAGTAGTACTTGTTGCTCGAAGCCAGGGTGATAACCAGCGTCATCAGGGCCAGCACCATGGTCACGGCGATGTTGCCGGAGAGGTTGGCCGCGCCGGGCGTGAGGCCCAACAGGTTGTTGAACCAGATGAAGAAGAACACCGTGAGCAGGTACGGCATGTAGCGCTCGTACTTGGGGCCGATGTTTTTCTTGGCTACTTCGTCGCGAATGAAGACGATGATGGGCTCGAAGAACGACTGAATGCCTTTGGGAGCGCGGCCTTGGTTCTTGCGGTAGCCACTGGCTACGGCGGTAAACACCACGAGCATCAGCACGGCGCTGCCGATGAGGCCGGCTACGTTTTTAGTAATGGAGAAATCGTAAACCTTGCTACCATCGGTACTCACGAGGTGCTCGTGGTCGAGCTTCAGGCCATCGTATTCTTTGCCGCTGGCTTCGCCTTCGCCGTTGGATATTTTCTCAGAAGAAAATACCGACACTCCCTTGCCGGGGCGGTAGGCAATGATGGGCAGGTAGGTGGTGAAGTTGCCGGTATCAGTGGCCAGCCAATGCCACTCGTGCGAATCGCCGATGTGGTGCAAAATCATTTCGCCGGGATTGAAGCCTTCGGCCTTTGCGCCCTCGCCGACGGGTTCGTTAGCGAAAACGGACAGGGAGACGAAGCAAAGGAGAATCGAGAGTAAACGCTTCATTCAAAGTTAATTAATGACCAATTTCGGGCTAACGCATTATCATTGCGCTACTTGCTTTCCTGAAATCGGCCGCAAGTTACTCAAAGTAGCCCAGATTTCAAACCCGGCCCACGAAAAGTACAGCAGGAAGAAGGCCCCGAGGAAGGTCCAGATGCCTCGCGGCTCGCGGGCGATGCCGCCAGCCAGCAGCCACGTAACGAGGCCCAGCGACGTCAGCAGCCGGACCGTCATGCCGATAAGGTAGCCCATCGCCAGACTATGAGGGTCGCGGGCCACGAGCCGCGCCGTGAGGCTGTAGGCGAAGTAAGTGAGCGCAGCCATGACGGCAAATAGCAGCCCCGTGCGCGGATGCACCACGCCCACCCCGTAGATGCGATGCAGGATATAAATGGGCAGGCCCAGCGCGGCGGTGAAAATCAGGAACTGGCGCAGGAACGTGTGCATGGATGAATAACGGGGCTAAAATATTGTCATGCTGAGCGCAGTCGAAGCGTCTCTGCCGCTTCGTTGCAGTCAACGTTGATTACTTCTGCGTTAGAGATGCTTCGACTGCGCTCAACATGACGTAACACGATTGAAGGTTTACAATGACTCTTTGGTGAGGCTGCGGATAACCTGAAATACGGCCAGGAACACGCCTAACAGCAGCAGGCCAATGGTGAGCCAGGGCTGGGTATGCAAACGGCCGTCGAGCCAGATGCCCAGCCAGGCACTTCCCCCGATGATGGCCAGCATCTGGAAGGCTAGGCCGGAATACTTCATAACAGCCTGCAAGCGGTTGGAGCCGGAGGGCTGGGGCTCAGATGGAGTAGGCATGGACGGGCGCGAAAAGGCGGGGAACAAAGGTACGGCACGAGCCGGGCGGGCGTGGCCGACGAAAAAACGTAATTTTACCCGTCCGGCTCCGTTATCTGGCAGTGCCGGCGAACATTTCGGGGCGCGTTGGGCGTTCCGGCTGCTCAGACTAGCTTTTTCCTTTACGCTGATTTTGATACATCAACCGCTGACATATCGCTGGGTGGCAAGGTTTCTGGTCCTGCTGGGGCTGGGGGCGGCGGGCTGCGCCTCGGATAAGAACATTGTTTCGCACGCTTTTAACAACGTGGCGGCGCGCGACAATGCCTATTTCATCGCCCGCGAAAAGCTGCGGGGGCTGGAGGACAAGCTCTACACCACGGCCCGGCCCAACGACTACAACCAGCCGCTGCCGCTGTTTCCGACCCTGGACAGCGCCAGCGTGAAGGCGAGCCGGGCCGAATTGAACGACATCATTAAGCGGGCGTCGATGCCGATTCAGCACCGGCCGGGTTCGGATTGGACGGATGATGCTTACGTGTTGGTGGGCTGGGCACGGTTTTACCTGATGCAGTTCGACGACGCGGCGCTCACGTTTAAGTATGTGAACTCGACCAGCAAGGACGACAACGCCAAGCACGAGGCGCTGATTGGACTGATGCGGACGTTTATGGCGCAGGGCGAGCTGGAAAGCGCCAAAGCCGTTTCGGATTTGCTGGATAAAGAGCAGGGCCTGCCGAAGGACGCGCGCCAGCTTTTTCTGACCCGGGCCGACTATTACCTGCGCACTGAGGAGCCCGCCAAGGCCATTGGCCAGCTCGAAAAGGCTATTCCGTTGATTGAGTACAAGAACGAGCGGTCGCGCACGCGCTACCTGCTGGCGCAACTGTACCAGGATGCCGGCGATAACAAAAAAGCCTACGAGCAGCTCGACCAGATTCTGGCCCGCAACCCACCGTATGAGCTCGACTTCCAGGCCAAGCTGATGCTGGCCCAGGTATCGGACCTGAGTACGCGGGACCGGGAACGGCTGGACAAAAACTTCGCCGGGCTGCTAAAAGACCTCAAGAACAAGGACTACCGCGACAAAGTATACTACGAAATGGCGCGGTTGAACTACCGCGAAAAGAACTACCCGGAGGCGCTGAAGCTGCTGCGGCAATCAGTGAAAGCCACCACCACCAACCGCTTCCAGAAAAGCTATGCCTACCTGCTGGCCGGGCGCATTTATTATGAAAACCTGCATAAGTACCCGTTGGCGGCCGCGTACTACGATAGCACGGTGCAGAACCTGAATAAAGAAGCTAAGACCTACCTGGCCATTAAGGAGCGTAGTGACATTCTCAAGGATTTCGCCAAGCAGTACACCATCATCGAAACGCAGGACAGCCTGCAGGCACTAGCCAAACTGGCTCCGGATGCGCTGACCGAACGCCTGAATACCTACGCCACCGCCGAGCTGGCCACCCGCCAGCGAGAGGCCGACCGGCTGGCGGCCTTGGCCAAAACCCAGGCCCGGGCCGCCGACCTGGCCAGTCGTACCTCTTCGGCCAACAGCGGCATTGGCAGCAATCTGCCCGGCGGCAGTCTGGCCCCCGGCAGCAGCCTGGCCACTGGCGGGCTCGACGTGCCGGCAAGGGATGTGACGGCATTCGACCCTACCGCCACGGCTGCCGCCGGGCAGTGGTACTTCGACAACCCTACCCTGTTGGGCACAGCCCGGTCCGAGTTTCTGCGGAAGTGGGGCAACCGCCAGCTCCAGGACAACTGGCGCACCAACCGGCAAGCGCTGGGTTCGCCCAATACGGTAGCAGGGGGTGGCGCGCCGCTGAGTGTAACCGGCAACTCGAGCACCGTGGTGAACGGTGCCCCGGCCGACTCGGCCGCCGCTGCCGCATCGGCCAGCCCCACGGCGGCGCGCGACAAGCTCGTAGCTCAGTACCGCGCTACCATTCCCTTCGACCCTGGGCAGCTATCGGTTTCGAACCGGGAAGTGGAGGCAGCACTGTATGAATTGGGCGGCATCTACAAAGAGCAATTACGGGAGCGGGAGAAAGGATTTGAAACCTACGAGCAGCAGGTGAGCCGCTACGAGCGCGGCGAGCACGCCCCCGATGCCTATTACTTACTGTATCTGTATTACAAAGACAAGCCCGATGCAGCTAAAACAGCGCAGTATGCAGCGGCGCTGCAACGCGAGTTTCCGAAGTCGATTTATGCCAAGCTGATTGCTGACCCGCTGTACCGCGAACACGAGCTGGCCCTGCACAACGCCGTAGCCAGCCGCGTCGACTCAGCCTTTACTTTTTACGTGAACCAGGAGTTCCGCAAGGCCAACGCGGTACTGGCCCGCACCGAGAAGCAGTATCCGAAGAGCGACCTCACCGACCGGGTGGCTTATCTGAAGGTGCTGCTGATGGCCCGCACCCAGGCACCGATTACGGCCAAGGCTTCGGTAGAGCAGTTTATAAAGAGCTACCCCGACAGCCCACTCCAGCCGCAAGCGAAGGAATTGGCGGCCTCCTACGGCAAACAGGAAAGCGGCTCGCTGGCCGGAGCCCTAGCCTCGACGGAAAAGCCGGTGATTTCCCAGTTCCGCCCCGGCGAGGTGAACAACCGCATTCGCATTTTCTATAAGGAAGACGAAACGCCGGCTAAGGCCCTGGGTCCTGCTCCGGCCAGTGGTACGCCGAAGTCCGGTAATGAGGGGAAAGTGCCCACTGGCAAGCTCGTTGAAACAACCCCGAGCGGCTCGGCGGAACCGGCCCCGTTGGTTCCGGCCCCGGCGGCGGTGGGTACCTCGGTGCCGGGCGCACCCGCGCCAAGTGAAGTTGTTGCGGCAGCTCCAGCCGGGACCGCAGTCGCGGCGGCTCCGGTGCGCAAGGGCCGGCCCACCCGCAAACAGTTGGCCGCGGAAGCCGCCGCGAAAAAGTCCGCGGCTGCCCCAACTGGGTCGGCACCAGGTATTAGCCCGGCCGGCACCGTGCCCGCCGCCGGTATCTCGCCGGCTTCAACGGCCCCTAATCAGCCTTTGTCGGCACCGGTGGCCGCCCCGCTGGCTACGGCGGCTCCCATTCGCAAGGGGCGGCCGACGCGCAAGCAGTTGGCCGATGAGGCTGCCGCGAAAGCTGCAGCAGCCAAAGCAGCGGCGGCCACGGGTGCTACGCCCACCGCTCCGGCTCCGGCTAGTACGCTGCCGCCCGCTACCACTCCGGCTGCTGGCACCCCGGCGGCCACGGCCGGAGCCAGCACGGCCTCCTCGGCCCCAGCCACAGCTTATACCACCCAATTGAACGGGCCGCACGCGGTAGTGCTGGTGTTTCCGAAAAGTTCGCCCGCAGCGACGGGTCTGGCAGCCCAGCTGGCGACCTACAACAGCCGCTTTTTCAAGGCCAACAACCTGACCGTGGAGACCCCCGCGCTGGGTACCGACCAAGAACTGGTGGTGGTGCAAGCCCTACCCTGGGCGAAAGTCGCGCAGAGCTACGCCACCAAGCTGCGCGGCCCGCAGTCGCCGCTGGCCAAGCTGCGCGGGGCCGGTTATCAGACCTTGGTCATTAGCGTGGAAAACCTGGCGCTATTGCAAAGCAGCGGCGATTTGGCGGGGTATTTGAGCTTCTACCAGCGCGTATACAAATGAGTTAAACGTTAGGAGTTATGAGTTACGGGTTGGCATTCGGACCTTTGTACCGTGGTTAGGCCGGCCAAAGTTGTAACTCTTAACTTTTAACCCCTAACTCCCAACTCCCTCAATGCCCAGTACTCCTCCCGCTCGTCGCCCCAAGCCTCAATCTTTGAAACCGGTTCGCTCGGGAAGGTTCACGGCGTTTGTGCGTACTATGTGGCTGCTGTTTGGCGTGGGCGTAGTGGGGCTGGCGCTGTTTGTGCTGGCCGTGAGCGGCAACTTCCTAGACCTGTTCGGGCGCATGCCCAACCTCAAAAGCCTCGAAAACCCGCGGTCGGAGCTGGCATCCGAGATTTATTCGGCCGATGGCGTGCTGTTGGGCAAGTATTTCCGCGAGAACCGCACGCCGGTCGACTTCAAGGACCTTCCTCAGAATTTGATTGATGCCCTTATTGCTACCGAGGACGTGCGCTTCGAGCAGCACTCCGGTATTGATGCCAAGAGCGTGCTGCGGGCCGTGACGGGCGTGCTCACCTTCTCGCACAATGGTGGCGGCTCCACGCTCACGCAGCAGGTAGCCAAGGTACTGTTCCGCACCCGCGGCGACCTGAACGACGGCACCCTGAACGGCACCGGCAAGCTGGGACTGCTTATTACGAAGACCAAGGAATGGATTCTGGCCATCCGGCTGGAGCGCAACTACACGAAGCGTGAAATCATCCGGATGTACTTCAACACGGTAGAATACGGTTCCAACGCCTTCGGCATCAACACGGCGGCCAAGACGTTCTTCAACAAATCGCCCAAAAACCTGAGCACGCCCGAGGCCGCCACGTTGGTAGGTATTGTGAACGCACCGGGCCGCTTCAGTCCCGTGGTGCACCCCGACCGCTCGCGTAAGCGCCGCAACTGGGTGTTGCGCCAGATGGCTAAATCGAACTACATCACCACCACCGAGCTGGCTCAGGACACCGCCAAGGCCATTGTGCTACACTACTCCGTGGAAAACCCCAGCAAGGGGCTGGCCCCCTACTTCCGGGCCGAGGTGGTGAAGTCGCTGTTGAGCTGGGCCAAGGAAACCGACCACGACCTATACGCCGACGGCCTGAAAATCTACACCACCATCGATTCGCGCATGCAGCAGCACGCCGAACAGTCGCTGGCCGAGCACATGGCACTCCAGCAAAAGTGGTTCTCGGCCCATTGGAAGGGCCAGCTGCCCTGGCGCGACGAGAATGGCAAGATTATCCCCAACTTCCTGGTGAACTCCATGCGCCGCACCCAGCGCTACAAGTCGCTGATGACCCAATACGACGGCAACCGCGACTCGGTGAACTACTACCTGCACAAGAAATACAAGATGCAGGTGTTCTCCTGGCAGGGCGAAAAGGAGATGCTGATGTCGCCTTACGATTCGCTCGCCTACTACAAGCGCTACCTGCAGGCTGGCTTTATGGCCATGAACCCGCTGAATGGCCAGATTAAGGCCTGGGTGGGCGGCCCCAACTACAAGTTTTTCAAGTTCGACCACGTGCGCCAGGGCAAGCGCCAGCCCGGCTCCACCTTTAAGCCCATCGTGTACGTGGCGGCCATCGACCAAGGCTACTCGCCCTGCTACCCGCGCCCCGATGTGGCCACCACCTTTCCGGCCGTAGCCGGCCGCGCGCCCTACACGCCCCACAATTTTGAGGGCAGCTTCTCGGGGCGCACCTTCACGCTGCGCCAGGCGCTGGCCCGCTCCATGAACTCCATTACGGCCTGGCTGGTGATGAAGCTCGGCCCCGAAACCATCGCCACCTACGCCAAGCGCCTCGGCATCACTTCGCCGGTCGATGCCGTGCCCTCGATGGGTTTTGGCACCTCCGATTGCAGTATTTTTGAGTTGTGCGGCGTTTATTCCACCTTCGTGAACAAGGGCGTGTACACCACCCCCGTCATGGTTACCCGCATCGAGGACAAAAACGGCAACGTGCTGCGCGAGTTCGTGCCCCGTACCCGGGAAGTCCTGAGCGAAGAAACCGCCTACATCATGACCAACATGCTGCAGGCCAGCACCACCGAGCCCGGCGGCACCAGCACTATCCTGCACACCGGCTTCAAGTTCCCATATGAAATTGGGGCCAAAACCGGTACCACCAGCAACTACTCCGATGCCTGGTTCATGGGCATCACCCCCGACCTGGTATGCGGCATGTGGGTGGGCGGCGAAGACCGCAGTATCCACTTCCGCACCGGCACCTATGGCCAGGGTGCCCGCGAGGCCCTACCGCTCTATGGACTCTTCATGCAGAAGGTGTATAAGGACAAGAGCATCGGCATCAACACCGGCCCCTTCCCCAAACCCAACACCCCACTTAGCATCGAAATCGACTGCTCGAAGTATTACGGGGGCCAGCGCGACACCATCCCCGCCGACCAGAAGATGCAGGTGCCCAACGCCGGCGATTTGGACGACAAGGACATTTAAACAGCCGGCAACTTTCTATTTCTTCTCAATGACCGGCGACTTTTGCCGGTCATTTTTTGTTATTTCCGTACGCTTATTTTTCGGTGTTTCTGCCGCCGTACCCCTTCCTATCCTTCGCCTACTTTCGTCCATGGCCGCCAACTCCGAACTCCAAGCCCAAATCTCCGCCCTGCCCCACAAGCCCGGCGTGTACAAGTATTTCGACGACGAGGGCATCATCTACGTGGGCAAGGCCATCGACCTGCGCAAGCGCGTAAGCAGCTACTTCACTAAAAACGACCACAACAAGAAAACGCAGCAGCTAGTCCGCAACATCAAGCGCCTGGAGTTTACCATCGTCGACAGCGAATCGGATGCCTTCCTGCTCGAAAATAATCTCATCAAGCAGCACCAGCCCAAATACAACATCCTGTTGAAGGATGGCAAGACCTACCCCTTCCTGTGCATTACCAACGAGCGGTTTCCCCGCCTCATCCCCACCCGCAACAAGATTAACGACGGCTCGCGCTACTACGGCCCCTACGCCAACGGCACCGCCCTCAATGTGCTGTTGGAACTCATCCGCGCCCTCTACCCCCTGCGCACCTGCAATTACAACCTAACCGTCGCCAACGTCGAGGCCGGCAAGTTTAAGCCCTGCCTGGAGCTGCAAATCGGCAATTGCAACGCCCCCTGCATCGCCCGCGAAGATGAGGCCACCTACAACGCCTACATCCAGCAAATCCGCAACATTCTCAACGGTGACCTGCGCATCCCCAAGCAGTACTTTAAGGAAAAGATGTCGGCCGCCGCGCAGGAGATGCAGTACGAGCTGGCTCACCAGTTCAAGGTTAAGCTCGATAAGCTGGAAGCCTTCCAGGCCAAGTCTACCATCGTGAGCGACACGCTCACCAACATCGACGTATTTGCCATCGCCAGCAACGAGAAATCGGGCTTTATCACCTATCTCAAGGTGATGAACGGCAGTATCATCCTCACCCAATCCCTCGAAGTTACCAAGAAGCTCGACGAGGAAGACGCCGAAATCCTGGCTCCGCTTATTATGCAGCTGCGCCAGGAGTTTGAAAGCGAATCGCGCGAAATCCTCACCAACGTGGCCGTCGAACTTCCGCTACCCGGCGTCAGCCTCGCCGTGCCCCAAATCGGCGACAAGCGCAAGCTGCTCGAGCTAGCCATCAAAAATGTGCTCTACGCCCGCAAAGAGAAGGAAAGCATGAACGAAAAGAGCAAGGACAGCAACGAGGTGCGCATTATGGAAACCATCAAAAAGGACCTGCGCCTCACCGAGCTTCCCAAGCACATCGAGTGCTTCGACAACTCCAACTTTCAGGGCGATAACCCCGTGGCGGCCATGGTCTGCTTCCGCAACTCCAAGCCCAGCAAGCGGGACTACCGCCATTACCACATTAAAACCGTCATCGGCCCCAACGACTTCGACTCCATGTACGAAGTGGTGCACCGCCGCTACCGCCGCCTCACCGACGAAGGGGCCAGCCTCCCGCAACTCGTCATCGTCGACGGCGGCAAGGGCCAGCTCAGCATGGCCGTCAAGGCCCTGAAAGACCTCAACCTCTGGGGCCAGATTGCCGTCATCGGCATCGCCAAGCGCCTCGAAGAAATCTACGTCCCCAACGACCCGCTGCCCATCTACATCGACAAACGGAGTGAGTCCCTGCGCCTCTTCCAGCGCATGCGCGACGAAGTGCACCGCTTCGGCATCACCTTCCACCGCTCCCGCCGCGACGCCGGCACCCTCAAAACCGAACTCACCGATGTCAAAGGCCTAGGCCCCGTCACCGCCGACAAGCTCCTCAACAAGTTCAAGTCCGTTAAGAAAATACGCGAGCTTACCGAATCGGAATTAGTCGCCGAAGTAGGCAAAGCCAAAGCCAAAATCCTCCAAACCTACTTCGCATCAAACGAAGCCCCCTCCCACCCCATGCCCCCCCGGCAACTCCCCACTCCCCAATCCTGAAAAAGCAAAAGCCCCTCGCATCACTGCAAGGGGCTTTTTAATCTGCTACAAAATCCGTGAAATCCGCTTAAATCTGCGAAATCCGTGATTTAGAAAGACCACAGGTTGTACTCGTACTCAATCAAATCAGCGGCCGTCTGCTGAGCTGCCAGGATGCCTTGCTGTGCGCCACCGTAGATGTCGTCCAAACGGCTATCGCCGGCATTCGACACTTTGGTGATGTAAGAGTTGAACAACCACAGCTCAAAGGCATCTGCCAGATTCTTGTGCTGCGCATCGTTCTCAGCATTGAACCAGATGGCGTTTTGCGGATTGGCGCGGAACACCTTCACCAAGTCGCTGTATTTGAACGTGCCAATTGGCTTCTCAATACCCGACGTGTTGGAAGCGAGCGTCGAAGGAACCAGCAGCGTAATGGATTTAATATCGTGATACATTCTCGACCGTTTTTTGTCGAAAATCATATCCTCCTTAATCTCCATCTCATAGATGTCCTTCGGGCGGTACTCGTTGCCGGCCGGTTTGGCCACGGCAACCGTGGCCGCTACCGGCGCGTTCACCATGATAACTCGGCCTTTTTTGTCTTTCATCGGCTTGCCGGCGGCATCGAGCTTGGCTACTTTCTTAGGAGCAACTTTCTTGGGAGCCGGAGCACCCCAATCATCACCGCCCGACTCTGGCTTGAAGCCCGCGGCGATTTCATCGGCGCTGAGCTTGTCTACCGCGTCCACATACGAGTTATTGCTTTGAACCTCCACAGAGGTAAGAGTCGACGTCAGCGAGTCATTCTTGTATGCCTGCAACTCACCCCGCCGCACGGCATCCATAATCACGCGGCTAATTTCCTTGCCTTCCGAAAACATCGGCTTGTTCTGCTTCTCACGCAGGTCAACCTGACGCCAGATGCTCTTGCGGAACATCTGGTCGGAGAGCGGAATAGGCCGGTGCGAACCGGTGCTGCTGGCCGTAGTGGCCTGCTCCTGCGCAGCGGCAGTCAGCGAGAGCGATAAGCCTGCGGCGATGGCCGCCAGCGTGTGCAAAGATTTCATAACGGGCAAAAGCAAATTGGCTGTAGGATAGTTCGCTAACGTGACCAAGCCACGGATATTATAGCAACGGAATGTTGAATGTACGGCTCATGTTCACGGCCTCCACATTGCCCTGGAAGTTCTGACGCTGCACGTCTTTCACTTCCACGTACAGGCGGTCGCCTTCGCGGTAGGCATTCACCACATCGCTCAGGTCAGCGGTGGGGCCGCTAATCGATTTGGTCTGAATAGCGGGACGCTTGCCACGTACCAGCGTCACCTCGTAGCGCGACACGCGGAACTTGGCATCGTCGGGCAGGAAGGTAGCGAAACCAGCATCTGGAATAGCTTTCAGTGTGAACGAGCGCACAGCGGTACCAGGGGTACCCTGCTTATCGTTCACGGGACGGCCACCCGCGAAAGCCTCAATCGAAGGCTTGGGGATGGGACGCACCTGGAACGTCTGCGAGCCGATAGCATTGCCACCGCTGCTCACGTTCAGGGTTACCTCTCTCGAGTTCGGAATCAGGGTTACGTCACCAAGCTTAGCGCCCTGGATGGCCGAAGCGCCCGAAGCCGAAAAGCTAGGCTTGTACTGCGCGCCCAAAGCGGGCACCGATACATTCAGCTTGTTGCCGCACTTGAAGTACAAGGCCTGCACCGAAGCCGACTGAATCTGCATCACTGGCTTAGTGATGGTGTAAGGCACTTTCACGGTGAAGGTAGTATCACGACCGTTCTGGTTGAATCGAATCGTACCCGTCCACGAAGACTTGGCATTGCCGGAGGCATCAAAGCCACCGGGGCGAGCCGTGAACTCTACTTTGCCATGGCCGTTGCTCGGGTCTACTGCCAGCGAAGAACCGTTCAGGGTCATCGACGGGCGGATGCTCGAAGCCGAGGCGGTCAGGAACAGTTCAGCTTTGTACTTGGTACCGGCAGCTACTGTGTTCGACTCGGCCGAAGCGAAAGCGCCAATTTTGTCAAATACGATAGTTTTGGCACCTACCTTCTGCGCCTGAGCCGAAAGGGCTTCGGCTTCATACTTCAGCACTTCCGTTTCTTTCTGCGAAATGGTAGCCAGGGCAGCCACAACCGGTGTGTTTTCGAAGTTCAGCTCAGCGAAATTTTTGTTTTTCTGGCCTTTCTCGGTTACACGCTTGTCCTCTGTAGCATCCAAAGCCAGCGCAGTCGCGTCGGGCACGTACTGTTTAATGTAGTTAGCGTATTCGTTCAGCTTGGGCTTGAGGCTGGTATAAGCAATACCGTTCTTCTTACCACCGAGCATGGTAATGGCCACCTTGTCTTCGCCGCTGAGGTTGGTCATCTCCGGGCCGGTGTTTTCCGTAGCCTTCAGCAACTGCTGGCGGATGTCGCGCAGGTAAGTTACCAGGTCCTTCGTCTTCGCACGAATTTCTTCGCTTTGCTTAAGCACAGCAAGGTCACGGGCCTGGTTCTGGTTTTTCTTCACCGCCGCCTCAATACCTTTTACCGTACCATCGGCCGCCACTGCGGTTTTATCGTTGACACCCAACAGGCTGTCATCAATGAACTTGAACTTCAGCAGAATCGCTGAGTTCACTTGGAGCGCCAGAAGAGCCGTCAGCACGAGGTACATCATGCCAATCATCTTCTGCCGCGGGGTTTCTTTTCCGCCTGCCATTATCTGTTTCCGCTAATATTGGATGAGAACTAACTGAATTGCTAAACCAACTCTATTGAGCTGGGGCACGCATAGCGTTCAGCATGTTGCCGTACACCCGGTTCAGCGAGGTCAGGTTACCAGTCAGGTCCGATACCTGCTTCTGGAATTGCTCGGTGTCTTTGCCAGCCTGGGTCATGTTATCCATGGCCTTGCTGAGCGTGCCGTAGAACTGGTTCATCGATTTCAGGTGCGTGTTGGCATCCTGCAGCTCCATTTCATACACGGCATTCAGCGCACCCAGGTTTTTGGTTACGTTCTGCACCTGCATGTGGTACTCTTTGGCATCCGAGGTAGCGTTCGACATGGCCGAAATAGCTTCAACCGTGTTGCCGTAAGCAACGTTGATTTTATCGAGCGAATCGGCCGCCGAGCGTACTTTCTTCGTGTACTCATCGGTTACGTTGGCGGCTTCGCCCAACTGCGACATTTGCGACGTCGTGGTGCTCAAGCGGTTCAGACCCTGACCCAGGCTGGTGAGCGCCTCAGGAGTTACGTTCGCATTTTTCAGCATGTCGTCCAGCTTCATCGTCAGGCCCTTGCTGTTGCTATCGTTCGAGAAACTCGGGTTGCCAGTCGAAGGGTCGTAGCCTTCGCTCAGCTCAGGGTAAACCAGCGACCAGTCGTGGTCCTTGCTAGCCGGCTGGAATGCACTAAGAAAGAAGATAACTGCTTCGGTACCCAGACCCACGATGAGCATGGTGTCGGCGCCATTCCAGTGTTCGATTTTGAAGAGAGCACCAACAATTACAACTGCTGCACCGATGCCATAGATTTTGGGCATCAGCGTATCGTAGAGAAAACTAGGTTTAGCTGCCATGATATTTTTCGAAAGAGGTTGAAAAGGGTTTGGGGAGAGGGTGGTTAAAACCGTTGGTACGAACTGATAAAATAATACTAGTTGAGCGAGCTGTTGGAGCCCATGCCAATCTGAATCATGGAGCAGCGGAAGCCGATGTACGAGCGCGCCGAGTCCTGATATTCGAAGTTGCGGGTACCGGTTTCGAGGAAGTAGGCAATGTCTTTCCACGAGCCACCACGTACTACTTTGCGCGGCTCATTGTCGTCAGGGTTGGTGGGGTTCAAGTCCCAAACCACCGGCACGGAGGCCTCCATGAAAGCATCATCGCACCACTCCGATACGTTGCCGGCCATGTCGTAGAGGCCAAAATCGTTGGGGAAGAAGGAGCCAACTTCGGAGGTGTAGGCAAAGCCGTCGGAAGCGTAGTCGCCGCGGCCGGGCTTAAAGTTTGCCAGCATACACCCTTTGCTATTGCGCAGGTAGGGACCACCCCAAGGATAAGTAGCCATGTCACGGCCACCGCGGGCTGCATATTCCCATTCAGCCTCGGAAGGCAGGCGGAAGTTGGGGTCGTTGGCAAAGCCAGTTTCCTCGCGGGCAGCATTGCGGAACTTGGTGCGCCAGTTACAGAAATACTTGGCGGCAAACCAATCAACGCCCACTACCGGGTAATCATCAAATGCGGGGTGGGTGTAGTAGTACTCCAGCAGGGGGTCGCCCATGTGGTAGGTAAAGTCGCGCACCCACACCGTGGTATCGGGGTAAAGCTCAGTCATTACGTACTCTTCGCCGAGTACATCCAGCGAGTCCTGCTTGATGGCATCGACGAACTGGCGGTATTCGTTGTTGGTAATCTCGGTTTCGTCCATGTAGAAGCCGGCGATAGTCACCTGCTTGTTCATGTTTACCATTGACGCAGAAATATCCTGGTCGGTCTGGCCCATATGAAAAGTACCACCCGGGCAGGGTACCATGCCGTAGGGCACTTCCTGCGGGTTGAAGATGGGGCGGTCCTCCGCTCCAACTAGGTCACCCTGAGGGCCCTTGCCAAATCCGCACCCACCTAATAATGCTCCGGAGATAGCGAAAAGAGATACTGCTAAAAGCTTGTTCATGAGAGTTAGAGATTCTGTTTTAATTGCCGATACCGCTAAAGTACATTTAGATGGGCTGGCAAATCTACACTTTTTTAGGATACTGTGCAATACCCTGCCATTCCCAAAACCAACCAATTTTACTAAAAACACGCTGAACAGCGCAAATAACTCGGTTAATCCGATTTGTTAATTTTGGAGCAAGCTAAATTTTATCCTAACACAATTGGATAATGCCACTTTTTGGATAGAATAAAAAAATAGTAAAATTAGAAGCTGTAACGCGGAGTACGGATAGCCGGGCGAGTGATGAGCCCCACTTTAGGCAACCGGTAGGAAAGCATGATTTCGTACGAGCTGAATGCCCGAGCGGCTTGATTGATTGTGATGATATCGAAAGCACCCCCAAGCCGCAACGCATTATCCTTAGCAAAGCTTACGCCAAACAAGCCTGAAACGGATTCCTGATGGCGATAGTTTGCACCAATCCAATATTTATCATCGAGTGTGGCGCGCACGCCACCTTCGAAAGAGTAATTATTACTATTATCAAATTTGCCTTTATCAGAGTAACTACCCGGTAACACGGCTTTCACCAGTGCCGAAGGCGTGACAACAACGGAAGATGAGACGTCAAAATTGTAGCCCGCCGT
The DNA here is from genome assembly GCF_040547115.1 of Hymenobacter sp. UYCo722. Taxonomy (NCBI): domain Bacteria; kingdom Pseudomonadati; phylum Bacteroidota; class Cytophagia; order Cytophagales; family Hymenobacteraceae; genus Hymenobacter; species Hymenobacter sp. UYCo722. Next base: position 77,343 of record NZ_JBEPPC010000002.1, read on the forward strand.
GAAATAAGCGTGGTTTTCCGCTAAATATTTACTGGGAGTGCCCTGGGTACCGGCGCTTTTGAACGTATAGCCCGAACGCAACAAGTTGTTAACACTCAGACCAACATAAAATTTTGGCGCTTCATACCACACCCCCGCGCCGGCATCGAATTTGCTGTCGGAAGCATCTTTCGGCACGTTGATATCGTCGGGGTCGATGGCGATGTAGGTGCCTTTGCCCAAGTAAGTGTAGGTGCCCTGAATGCCAATGCCCAGTTTGCCCTCGCCCAACTTGATATGCTGCGAGTATGAGAGCGCTGCATTGGTCATCTTAGACTGACCTACCTGGTCGTAGTACACACTGACGCCCACCCCTCCGCTAAGGGCGAGAATGGGTAGTGAAGCGGTAAAAAGGCCGGTTCGCGGCGAGCCATTGGCTCCGCCAAACGAGCCGTAGTTGTAGTACTGGTAGCGGCCAAGTAAATTTATTTCTCCCTGCCCCTTTATACCCGCATATGCTGGGTTGAGCGACATACCATTAAGGCTATACTGGGTGAATTGGGGCTGCTGCTGAGCTAGTGCCGAGCCAACCGTTGCTGAAAGCAATAGGGTTGCGAGTAGAGTGCCTTTCATGTGGGTAAGGTGCCGCGGATTAGAAGGAAGGGGGGACAGCCAGTGCAGGGGGTGGGCCAGCGTTAGGAACAGCTTCCAAATGTAACTCAAAATCCCTCCTCAAAAAATTCGGACAAAAAAAACCGGCCCAGGAATTCCCAGACCGGTATTTGACGACGAGAAATTACTTCCGTATCGTCGCTTAATCGTTGTTTTTAGCACTTTTAGAGGCTGCCGTATTAGACTCGGGCTGAGCATGGCGGCGGATGTAGGCTTCGATGGCCCCAGTCATGGACGGGGCATTGGGATGCGGGGCTTCGATGTCCAGAATTAGCCCGGCATCGATAACAGCTTTGGCAGTGGTGGGGCCGAAAGCGGCCAGGCGGGTACCATCCTGCACAAAATTGGGAAAGTTGATGAACAGCGAGCTGATGCCCGAAGGGCTAAAAAACGCGATGCAATCGTACTTCACGTCGGACAAATCGGACAGGTCGCTGGCGACCGTGCGGTAGATAACGGCTTCGCTAAACTTGAGGTTGTTGGCCCGCATGAATACCGGAAGGTCATCCTTCCGAATGTCGGAGCAGGGGTAGAGAAACTTCTCGCCCTTGTGCTTTTTGATGACGTCGAAAAGGTCGGCAGCGGTGCGTTCACCCACGAAAAGCTTGCGCTTACGCAGCACGATGTATTTCTGCAAGTAGTTGGCAGTCTGCTCCGAAATGCAGAAGTATTTCATTTCGGCGGGCATTTCGAGCTTGGCTTCCTGACAGATGCGGAAGAAGTGGTCGACAGCATTACGGCTAGTAAAAATAATAGCCGTATATTCGAGGATATTGATTTTATCCTTCCGAAAGTCCTTATAGGACACGGGCTGCACGTCGATAAACTCCCGAAAATCTACCTTGATGCCGTATTTCTCGGCAATGGCAAAATAAGGGGAAACGTCGTTGGTGGGTTTGGGCTGCGTAACCAGGATGCTGCTAATGCGCGTGGCGTGCCGGCCTGTGCCCGGCTTGTCTGCACTCTCGGCCATACGGGAAGAAAAGGAGGGTAATGCTTAGAACAATAAGAGTCGGAAGGAAACTGATTCGGCCGTGGGGCCGAAATCAATCAATACGTAAAGACAATAAGCTTAAGTATCACCAATAGAGGCAGTACTTCGGTAGCGCAAAGGTAGGCAAACAAATGTAGATTCAGTAGGGAGGCATGGCGGTGGAGCGTGCGGGCCACGCGCAGCACCGTGCCGACCAATACGAGGCCGATAGCCGTGCTGGCTGCCCAGGCCACTGCCAGCGGGAAAGAACCGTTGAGGCTAAGGTAGAGCAGCAACACCAGCGGCAGAATGAGCCCCACCAACAACGTGGTGCGCAAAAACTCCCGATACTGCACATCGACCAATGGCTGCAGGCCGAAGATGTAAGCCATCAGCGAGAGAAACAGGTACTTACCAAATACGAAGGTCGTGATGATGCCCGTGTAGAGCACCACCCGCCCGACAATGGCCGACTCGGGCACATTGAAAAACTGCCGTAGCAGCGGCAGGCTCTGCAAGTCGGTGTGAATGGCGGTGAGCAGCAGGCCAAACGAAAGGGCAAACAGCAACACCAAAAGCAGGTTCAGCAGCGAAAAAGCGGGTTTAACAAGGAAGGCAGACTGGTCGCCGCTCACCCCGAAGAGTTCTTCAATTTGAAAGATGCGCGCCAGGCCAGGCTGGTAGGTAACACGAATGGCCCCGTACGACAGCCCCAAAAGCAGCAGAAACCCGAGGTACACGTTCTGGCCCTGCGGGGCGGGCAGGCGCGGCAGCGCCAAGCCAGCGGCCTTGGGCAGGCCAGTGGCGGCAGCGCTGGCCACGGCAGCTACGCCCGAAAACGACGCTAGCGCGGGCGAGCCATTGGGCTGCCACACGGCCAACAGGTGCCGGCCGGCGGGCAGTTGCGTGGGCAACAGCTGGGCAAGGTCAAGCGAATAGGCGGTAGCAGCCCGGGCCGTGAAAATGAGCTGATTATCTAAGAAGAGGCTGAGGCCGGGCTGGGCGGCGAAGGAAAGCGGAAACGACTGGTTGCGGCTGACGCGCACCCACTGGTAATAGGCGTGGGCGGGCTGATGGTAGCCGGGCAGGTACAAAATGAGCCGGTTGCGGGCCGCATTGTGAATGAGCCAGTCGGCCGAAAGGGCGGTGGGCGAAGCGGGCGGCAGCTGCCGGTACTCACTGGCCTGCGCAGCCGCCCCCACCAGCAGGACAACGCACGCCAACAACCAGCCAAACAGGCGCGGCAGGGGCAGGCGCAAGAGGCGGGCAGCGGGCATGGCGCGGTCGATTATTGGCCGGAAGCTTCGGCGGCTTGCATCTGGCGGCGGGTGAGGCGGCTCTGGTACACACCCAAGAAGATACTGAGCATCACTGAGAAGCCCGCAAGTGCAATAATGAGGATGGTGTTGCCCAAATGCGCAAAACGAATGACGAACAGGGTGACGATAATATTGAGCAGGGCCAGCAGCAACACGGTGCTGATTTGCTGGAAGCCCATAGCCATAATGCGGTGGTGAATGTGGTTTTTATCGGGTGAGAAAGGCGACTGGCCAGCGGCCATGCGTAGCGAAAAAACGCGAAGCGTGTCGAACAAAGGCACGAACAGAATGCCCACCGCTACCGATGGGGCGGAGGCCCCGAACGGCTGCCCCACGCGCAGGCCCATTTCGATAAACTGGATGGCCAGCACGGACACGATGAAGCCGCAGACAAGCGAGCCGGTGTCGCCCATAAAGATGGGGGCGCGATGGAAATTGTAGCGCAGGAAGCCCAGCAGGCCACCAATCAGGCAAATGGCCACGTAGGCGTAGTTGCCAAAGCTGGCCCCGCCATAGGCGTAGAAATAGTAGCCGAAGGTGCTGCAGATGATGAGCACGATGGTGCCGGCCAGGCCGTCGAGACCATCAATCAGATTGATGGCATTGGTGATGCCCACAATTACGAAGAAGGTGAAGGCGTAGCTGATACCCACCGGCAGCGTACCGATGCCCAGGATGCCCTGGAAGCTGGTGAGGCGTACGTCGGCCATTATCATCACAATGCCCGTGGCCAGAAGCTGGCCCACAAACTTTTTTGACACCGACATACCCACCAGGTCATCCTTCAGGCCCACAAAAAACAGAATGATGCAGCCGGCCAGCAGCTCTTTCACCCCGTTTTGCAGGGGCGCGAAGATGGTGAGGGCCGACATGAAGCCCGCAAATACTGCCACCCCGCCCAGGCGCGGCGTGAGTGACTGGTGCACGGTGCGCCCGTTGGGCGTATCGAGCATGTTTTTGAGGTGGGCGATGTAGATGATGGATGGCACGGCAAACAACGATACCAGCAGTGCCCACATCCAGGACAACGCCAAGGGAATATCGAGATGATTCATAAAATATTGCATAAGAGCTGAACCCCGTGGGGAGGGACAACACCAGAGAAATTTAGCTGTGCAGCACGCCCACGCGGTCGAGCAGGGGAATGAGGGAGAAATTGTCGGGCACGATGGAATCGGGCACGAAGATGAATTTTTTGTCGAAAATCCGGGGACCTCGGTAGTAGCTCACCCAGTATTGGTTGTTGAGGTGAAATAGTGACGGGTCGAGGGGCTCGACCGGGATGGCGGTACGCGGGGGCACTTCCTCGAAGAGGTAGCGAAGGGTAGAGGTGCGCACTTTTTCGCCGTCGGGCTGCTGGCCGTAGCCATTGGCATTAACGATGACGTTTTCGAGCGGGAAGTCATTCTCGTTCAGCAGATACACCTGCCAGATGGGCTGGCCTTCCGCGTTCAGGGCCTTGTCGGCGGCCAGCACCACGGCCACGGACACGCCTTCAATGGGGTCAAATGAAATGTCTTGCTTCATTATAGCATCATACGGACTAAGCGGATTTCACAGATTGCCAGGTGCCGCTACGCATGTTTCGAAAAATCGGGCACTGCGGTTGCCTGCGAAGCAGATTCCGTGCCGCCCAGCAGCTCCAGTAAGTGCGGCAGCAGGCGCTCCTGCACTTCGGCCACGGTAACGGTAGTGCCCGGCCCCAACTCGCGGGCCAGCGAGGTCACGGCTTTGTCGGTGATGCCACAGGGCACGATGTGGCCGAAGTAGGACAGGTCGGGGGCGACGTTGAGGGCGAAGCCGTGCAGGGTAACCCAGCGGCTGCACTTCACGCCGAGGGCGCAGATTTTGCGGGGGTTGGGCGCGCCATCTTCCCAGTCGAGCCACACGCCGGTGAGGCCGGCGATGCGGCCGGCCTTCAGGCCATACTCGGCCAGGGTCCGGATGACGGCCTCTTCCAGCGTGCGCAGGTACCAGTGGATGTCGGGCCGGAAGTTGTCGAGGTCGAGGATGGGGTAGCCCACCAGCTGGCCGGGACCGTGGTAAGTGATGTCGCCGCCCCGGTTGATGCGGTGGAAGCTGGCCTCATGCGCGGCCAAGGCTTCATCATCTAGCAGCAGGTGTTCGGGTTTGCCGCTTTTGCCCAGTGTGTAGGTGTGCGGGTGCTCGCAGAGCAGCAGGTGGTTGGGCGTAGGCAGGGGGGCGAGGCCGGCGGGCTCGCCCAGCCGGTTCTGGTTTTTAATGGCCAGCGCGGCCTCCATCAGGGCCTCCTGAAGCTGCCAGGTGGGCACGTATTCAACCAGGCCCAGCCGCCGCACCTGCACGGCGCGGTTGGCCGCCGGACTGTCAGCAGGCAGCAAGGCCGAAAACGAAGGAGCGGAAGTGACCATAGGCGGCAGGAGCGAAAACGGACCGCAAAGGTACGTCCCGCCGCAGGCTTTGGCAGAAGCTTGCCCGCTGGGCTACCAACGGCTAGCTTGCGGGGCCAGCTGCCTATCTACCGCAACTCATCCCCCACCTGACTATGGCCCACGCGCCCCACCAACTCGGCCAAGCCGGCGAAGATGCCGCCGCCAACTACCTGCTGGCCCGGGGTTACCAGGTGCTGGCGCGCGGCTACCGCCACGGCCGCGCCGAAGTGGATTTGGTGGTGCAGCTGGGCTCGGATTTACTGGTATTCGTCGAGGTGAAAACCCGCTCCTCGGGCCAGTTCGGTGCGCCCGAGACGTTTGTTTCGGCGCGCAAGAAAGAACTGTTCCGGCTTGCGGCCACGCACCTACAGGAGGAAATGGACTGGCGCGGCGACATCCGCTTCGATATTCTGGCCCTTACGCTCCTCAGTTCGGGCTTTCGCATCGAGCACTTCGAGGACGCGTTTTATTGATTTACTGGCGGAGCACGAGATTGTTATGCTGAGCGTAGCAGAGCATTTGAGAGGCATCTGACAAACTCGTCCTGCCGACTCAGATACCGTGAGCCAGATACCTGCCGTGCGGTCGATATGGCAACCCCGGGACTACTTTTTCTTGGGCTGGACTTTGCCCGGCGCTCTGCGTGCGGGGCGCGGCGTGTAGCCGGGGCGGCGCGTGGCCCCCGGCCGGTCCACGGCACCAGGGTCGTCGCGGTGGTCGTAGTTTTTCTCTTTGTCGTAGATGAGCACGGCGTTGCGCGTGTACTGGCGGATGAGCTCGGGCTCGGTTACCTCGGGGTCGTAGCCCGATTCGCCGTACTGGTACTCGTAGCGGCGGCGGGCCCGGAAGCCCCAGTACTTGGTCCAGACGCCTACGCGCTTGCCGTTCTCGAACTGGCCACGCCAGTCGGGCTGGCCGTTCACCAAGAACTTGGCGTACTCTCCTTCGAGCTTGCCGTTCACGTAGGGCACCACTTCGTTGATGAGGCTGCGGTCTTCGCCGTAATAGCTCACGTTGGCGTCGCGCGGGAAGCCCATTTCGTAGTGCGTCTTGGTTAGTAGGACGCCATTTTTATCGAACTGCTCCCACCGCAAGTGCTTCGTACCGAGGGCATAGTAGCCGGTTTCGAGCACCTTGTTGTTTTGCATTACTTTGTAGGGGCCGTGCAGGATTTTCAGGTCGGGCTCTTCGTCTTCAATGGCGGCCAGCGGCAGGATTTTATGCTTCTTGGTATCGAAGTAATAGTGCGACGGCGCGTAGGCATTCAGCGGCTTGGGATACTTCAGGAAATAGAAAACCGTGATTTTCTGGTTGCGCCCCTTCGGCCCGGTCTTGGTGTAGGCGCGCTTGATGCGCTCGCCCAGGAAAACGTTTTTCTTGGGTTTCTTTGATTTGCGCTGGGCGTCCTTTTCCTGCTCTTTAGCCAGCCGCTCCTGCTCTTTGGTGAGCACTACTTTGCGCGCCGTGCTGAGCGAGGGCTTGCCCCCAAGGGTATCGGAGGTGCGCGTGAGCGTGTCGGCCAGGGCCGTAACCGGCACCTCGGGTGTGCTGTTGAAGGAGACGGTTTTGCGAGTGCAGGCCCACGGCAGCAGCGTGAGCAGCACCAGCAACAGGCCCGGCAAGCGCCGCGACCACAAACGAGAATTTGGCATGAAACGCACGGAGTATTTTCGGGCCATCAACGCAAAGGTAGCCGGGTTTGGTGCCCGGGGGCGGTAAGTTTAGGAGGGTAGGAGGATAAGGGGGCAGGAGGTTGCAGACTGCAGAAAAAAACGCCTACCCTCGTACCCTCCCACCCTCCTATCCCACCACCTCCCGCGTGGCTAAATCCAGCTGCTGGCCGGCTACCAGCAGGTGCAGGCGCAGGCCGTGCCCACTGATAACCGCACCCTCGGCCAGCGCGGGCAGGTTGTTGTGGCTGACGTGGGCGGCATCAACCACCACCACGGCTTCTTCGCCGAATACCTGCACCGGCTGCCCGGCGCGGATGACGAGGCCGGTTTCCTCGCTCAGGCCGATGCCCAGCAGCGTGGGCTGGGCCAGCACGGCGTGCATCAGGCGCGGGTAGCGGCCACGCTCGGCGAAATGCTGGTCGAGCAGCACACCGGGCAGCAGGTTCAGGCCGGGCTTCACCTCGATGCGGCCGCCGAGCAGGCTGCGCCAGCCGTGGCCGTCCACGAGCATCACCTCGGCCAGGGCGGAGGCCCCGGCGCTGGTACCCGCCACGATGAAGCCCGCCTCGTGCTGGTACTTGTGCCGCAGAATGGCTAAAAACTCGCTGCCGAGCAGGAAATCGGTAATGCGCTCCTGGTCGCCGCCGCTCATGAACACGAGTGCTGCCCGGCGCAGGCGCTCCAGGGTGGCGGGGTCGTCGGCGGGGTGGTCTTCGTTCACCTGCAGGTGGCGCACATGCGGGCAGCCCAGCTGGTGCCAGGCGTGGGCGTAGGCGGCGGCGGTGCGGGCGGGCTGGCGGCGGGTGGCCGTAGTAAATACCTCGATGGGCACGGTACGGTCGGGCAGCAGGCTGGCCAAGCGTTTGAGAAACAGGTCGTCGTCGCCGCCACCGAGCACCACGAGGGTGCCCAGGGGCGCGGCGGCAGCAGCATCAGGAGACATAGGCGCGAGATTGGGGCGGCAAGATGGGGCGGCGGCGGGGATTTGGACTGGGAGCAGCCGGCGCAGTTACGGAAGGAGTTGCGGCAATGGCCGTCATGCTGAGCGGAGCCGAAGCATCTCTACCGCGCCACTAATCCTCTCGATTGAGTTACTCTCGCGGTAGAGATGCTTCGCCTTCACTCAGCATGACGGCCGCCTTTACTCGATATCACCCAAACAACAACCAGTTACCCTACCCATTTCCCATCCGCTTAGCCCTACTTTTGTGGCGCTTATTCCTTTCATCAACCCCGCTTGCCTAGCGAAGCACCTCCCCTCCTCTTTTCATGCAGCCGCAGACCGTGGAAACCATCACGTCCCTGATTCAGGAGGGCGAATTTTTTAAGCTGAAGCAGCTGCTTCGCGATTTCCAGCCTTCGGAGCTGGTGTCGCTGATTGAGGCCGAAGAAGAACGGGAACAGCTCATCATCTTCCGGCTGCTGCCGCTGAAGCTGGCCACCGAGGTGTTCGAATACCTCGATTTGGAGGAGCAGCGGCACTTCCTCGATAACCTGGCCCAGGATAAGATGGCCGACATTCTCAACGAGATGTCGCCCGATGACCGCACGGCCCTGCTGGAGTTTCTGCCCGCCAACTTCGTGGCTGAGCTCGTGCAAAGCTTGAGCGAGGAAGAGCGCAAAGTGACGCTGCAGCTGCTGGGATACCCCGAAGACTCGGTGGGCCGCCTGATGACGCCCGACTACATTGCCATTCGTGAGAACTGGACGGTACAACAGGTGCTCGACTACATCCGGCAGCACGGCGGGCAGTCCGAAACGCTGAGCATGCTCTACGTGACCGACGCGCACGGCGTGCTGATTGACGATATCCGCATTCGGGAGTTTCTGCTGGCGGCCCCGGCGGCGCGGGTGCGCGACCTCATGGACCGGCGCTTTGTGCAACTCACTGTGGCGCAGGACCAGGAAGAGGCCATCGATATTTTCCGGCGCAACGACCGCAACGCCCTGCCCGTGGTCTCGGACCAGGGCATCCTGCTTGGCATCGTGACCATCGATGACATTCTGAGCATTCGGGAGCAGGAAGACACCGAGGACATGCAGAAGCTCGGCGGCTCGGAGGCGCTAGACGAGCCTTACCTCACCATGCCACTCCTGACGCTGGTACAGAAACGGGCTGGCTGGCTGGTGGTGCTCTTTCTGGGCGAGTTGCTCACGGCCTCGGCCATGCAGTTCTTCGAGGGCGAACTCCAAAAGGCCATTGTGCTGATGCAATTCGTGCCCCTGATTATCAGCTCGGGCGGCAACTCGGGCTCGCAGGCTACCTCGCTCATCATCCGGGCCATGGCACTGGGCGAGTTCACGCTGGGCGAGTGGTGGCGGGTATTGCGCCGCGAAATCATCACCGGTCTGGCGCTGGGCCTGATTCTGGGCCTCGTAGGCTTCGGGCGCATTGCCATCTGGCAAGCCATCACGCCCATCTATGGCCCGCATTGGGCGCTGGTAGCTCTCACAGTGGGCATTGCGTTGGTGGGCATCGTGCTCTGGGGCTCGCTGGCGGGCTCCATGCTGCCGCTGCTGCTCAAGAAGCTGGGCCTGGACCCGGCCACATCCTCCGCACCCTTCGTGGCCACGCTGGTCGATGTCACGGGCCTGATTATCTACTTCTCGGTGGCGCTGCTGCTGCTGCGCGGTACGCTGCTGTAGTTTTCCTCTGATGACCTCTGTGCGAAAAATTACTCCACCCGCCGCCGGTTGGCCTTCTTCTCGCCGTCCTTCTTCTTACCATCCAGCCGCTTGCGTACGGCGCTTTTGCTGGGCTTGGTGGCTTTGCGGGGCTTGGGCCGCCGCAAGCTCTTAAGGAGCAATTCGTGGAAGCGAGCCAGCACAATTTCTTTGTTGCGAAGCTGGCTGCGGTCGTCCTGCGCGGTGAGGAGCAGCAGGCCCTCGGCAGTGAGCTGATTTGCTACCTTCTCCAGAATCAGTTGCTTCTGGGTGTCGGTGAGCACCTCCGAATCCATCAGGTGCCAGCGCAGCTCCACCCGCGATTCTACCTTGTTCACGTTCTGCCCACCCGGCCCGCTGGCCCGGCTGGTCTGAAAGGTGATTTCGGGCAGGAAAGCAGCAGCGGCGGGAAGCACTTTTTTAGTGGTTAATGATAAATGGTTAGCAGTTAATAGCAGGAGAGACAGTCAATTAGTAACCGTTGACCATTAATCATCAACCCTTATTCAAGAGCATGGCCCCGTACGAGTACCCGCCGCCGAACACGGTGATGATGACCTTGTCACCGCCCTTGAGCTTATCCCATACCTCGGCCAAGCCGATGGCAGCACCCGCGCAACCGGTGTTGCCGAGGCGCTCGATGTTGTTCACGGTGCGCTCCACCTCGATGCCAAGCTGTTTGGCCACGTTCTTTGAGATGCGCAGGTTGGCCTGGTGCGGGATGAGGTACGTCAGGTCGGGCGTGGCAATGTGGTGCTTGTCGAGCAGCGTTTGGGTTACGCGGGCCATATAAGTGCAGGCCTGCTGAAACACGTCGCGGCCGAAGGGCATCACAATGCCTTTTTCCACGGGCTTCAGGGTCACGGCTTCGTCGGCTTTGCCCACGGGGGCTGCCCCACCGGTGATAACTTCGGCAATGTGCAGGTCATCGGGACTAATGCGCTCCTTGCTGATGAGCAAAGCCGCCGCGCCGTCGCCCCAGAGGTGGCCGGCCATGGTATCTTCCTCGTTGTTGTAGGCGGTATTGTGCTCGGTTACGACCACCACGGCGCGGGTGGCCTTGCCCATGGCAAAGTAGCCCTCCACGATTTCAATGGCATTCAGCAGCGACGAGCAGGCCGAGGAGATACTCACCGTCGGGATTTCGTTGATGCCTAAATCGCGCTGCACGGCGTGGGCAGCCGTAAAAATAGTGTCGTGGGGGGTGTAAGTACCGGCCACGATAAGGTCGACACTAGCTTGGGCAAAAGCGGGGGCAGCGGCCAGTACGGCGCGGGTGGCGGCAATGGCCATGGTGTTGGCGTTTTCGCCAGGGGCCGCTTTACGCCGCTCCTCAATGCCGGTGCGCTCAATTATCCACTCGCTGGCCAGGCCATTGAGGCGCGTGAAATGAGCATTGGTGACGACGGCCTCCGGGAGGTAGGCCGCCACATGGTGAAGGTACACAGAATGATATTGGGTGAGAAACTGGGGCAAGCCTTGCGGCCCGGTAAAGGTACGGCTCCGGGCCGGCGGCGGTCAGCCTGCGCCGGCCATATGCCCGAATTTTATACTCGCAGGCCATTATCGACCCACCAAAAAGCCCCGGCTGCAAGCAGCAGACCGGGGCTTTTTCACAGTGTCTTAGCTCGTTATTCCTTCGCGACCCGGCCACTGCCGCGCGTGGTGCTGCTGAGCTGTGCCCCACCGGCCACGTACATGTTGCCCGAGCCCGAAATAGTGGCTTCGGCCGAGCGGCTGGCGTACACATGGGCATTGCCCGAGCCACTGATGCGGGCGCGGCTGGTTTCGGTTTTCAGGTCGTGGGCCCGCACTTTGCCTGAGCCGCTGATGCGGATTTCGTTGCCGGGGCAGGTGCCGGCCACCAGCACATCGCCCGAGCCGGACACGACCGTTTCGAGGTGCCCAGCCTTAAGCTGCGGCACCAGCAAATCGCCGGAGCCGCTCACGGCCAGCGTCATGGCATCGGCCTCCAGCGTCCCGTTCACCTCGAGCTTACCCGAGCCGCCCACGCGCAGGGCTGTCAGGCTGGGCGCGGTCACGTATACCGTTACGGAACCGTGGCTTTTGTAGTCGAACATGCCGCTGCCCGGCTTCTGGCGAAAGCCCAGACGCAGCTTGCTGCCCTGCACCTCAGTTTCAAAATCGGCCAGGTCTTCCTTGCTGGCTTCCACCACCACGCTCTGGGGGCTGCCCTGCTTCACCACCACGTGGGCCGAGCCGCCGAGGCTGATTTCGGTAAATGAGCCCACCGAGCGGGTTTCGCGGTCGGCCAGGGGTCGGGCCGTCGTGAAGGACGAGAGCGCGCCCCCGGCCAACACCAGCAGGCTGGCGCACAGGGAGGTAATCCGAAAATTATTCATGCGAAAAAAGTGAAAAGGTTGAATGTATGAACCCGGTTACCTGCCTGATGCCAGCGGCGTTACAGCGGTTGCCCGAAGTTATTCTTTTTTACCTTTTTTCCTGACCAACTTTCACTAGAATTCGACGTGCAGCCGCAGGGCCACCACGTGCACTGGCCCGCTGCGGTCGCGGTTGTAGGCTGGGTTGATAACCAGTTGATAGTCGGGGCTGATGGAGGCGTGGTAGGTGGGCAGCGCGAAGCTGTAGTACACCTCCCCAATCTGCTCCAGGCCGTAGTTCAGCGCCCCGTCGCCCACGATGAAGCCGTAGCCGCCGGCCGCCAGGTAGGCGCGGTGCTCGGGGCTGATACCGTTCACGACCAAGGCCGCACCGAGGCGGTCGTCGGGCCGTTGCCAGCGGTCGCCGGTGCTCACCAGACCGAGGCTGGCACTGTGGTCGATTTCGGTGAAAGCCCAGGTTTCGTTCTTGCCGTCGTTGTAGCTCACCCGGGCAAACAAGCCCACGTTTTTGGCAATTTCCTGCTCGGCGTTCAGGCCGAAACCGATTTTGGTATGACCGGCGCGGCGCACCAGCGTCACGTCGGGCTGCTCGCCGGTGAGCTGAGCCAACCGGATAGCCGTGTTGTAGGTAGCCATCGCCGCCACGTTGCGGAAGCCCAGCGCCCGGATGGTGCCCTGCCGGCCCCGGAGGTGGTATACTTTAGTTAGCTCTACGGTTTCGGCGTGGGCCGTGCCGTAGTGGAAATCCAGCGTGGGGCCATTGGCCTCCGTAGGCATGAGCGTGGAGGCCAAACGGGCCGTGAAACCGGGCGTCACGTACTCAAAAACACCGCCTACGGTGTAGCCACGGGTATTGGCGGCGTAGTCCCAACCGCCGGCGCTCATCAGGCTCCAGTTCAGAAACTGCGTGCGTGGGTCGTGCGAATAGCTGTTTTGGTCGAAGAAATCGGCAGTGCTGAACTTGCCGACGTTGACGGCAAAGTAGCGGCGTGGGGTGGGGCCGGCCACTTGGTTGAGGTCGTCCAAATCCACGTCGGTGGCCGTTCCCAGCGCAAACACCTGGCGCAGGTACAGCCGGGCCAGGTACAGGTTAGGGGCCGGGTCGCCGATACGGAACGTTTCGCCGTTGGTGAAGCCGGCGATGCCGCGCGCGCCGCTTAGCCCGCTGCCGCCTGCCACTTCGGGGTTGAAATACACCGCCGCCCCCTGCCACAGCCGCCGCCCGATGAAGAGTGTGCTGGTAAAGGAGAGCTTAGCTGATTCGCGGTCGGCCAGACTATAGTCGCCCGAATAGGGCGTAGTCAAATTATTGTGCCACTGGCTAATGAGGGTTTGCTGAAAGTGCAGGCTCCACTTGCGTGGGGCACCTGGGTCGTTCGGATTAGGCAGATGAGCCGGCTCCTGAGCCGAGGCGGCGTTGGGCGGCGTGGCGGGCGTGGTAGAACCGGGCGGCGTGACCTGGGCCACGGCGGGCAGGGCCACCAACAGCGCCCCGGCGAACAGTAGAGATAGGTGTTTCAGAATCGAAGAACTAACAAGGCCGAATAAGTTGGGATGAAAGGTGCCGCACCGCAGATGTTGAAATAGTGAAGTTACCCGGCGGCCTCGTTTGTGGCGGGCGTTTCGGGCAGTGGGCAGCCGCCCTCCCGGCCGAGGTACTGCATGCCCCAGCCCAGCAGCTCGGCAAACACGGGCCGCACGCGCTGCCCCTGCTCCGTCAGGCTGTAGTCGACGCGCGGTGGCACGGTCTGGTGCACGGTGCGGGCCACGATGCCGTCGGTTTCCAGCTCGCGCAGCTCCTGAATCAGCATCTTCTCCGTGATTTCGGGCATGAGGCGGCGCAGCTCGCCGTAGCGCCGGGGCTCGTCGAGCAGATAGGAGAGGATGAGCAGCTTCCACTTGCCGCCCAGCACGTTGAGGGTGGTGCGCACGGGGCAAATGAGGCTGCGCTCGGGACTGGCTGACGACCAGTAGGCTTCGGCCGTCTGTTGCTTGGTAAGTTTCGACATAAAATTATTTAGCTGACTAACAGCAATTTTTACTTTTAAGTAAGTACCCTACTTTTTAGTAGGTACTTGCGAAAAACAAAGCTAATCATTCACCTTTGTATTGCCGCCGCGCAACGCTGCCCCGGCTCATCATTTTACGGTTATGGCTAAGAAAATCACCATCCTCGGCGCCACCGGCAACATCGGCACCGCCCTCGTTCATCACCTGCTGGCGCAGGGCCACCGGGTAACGGCCGTGTCCCGGCCCAGCGCCCGCCTCGATGCCCTCGCCCACGCCGGAGCCATCACCAAAGCCGGCGATGCCCACGACGCACCCTTCCTCACCGAGGCCCTGCGCGGGGCCGACGCGGCCTTCCTCATGATTCCGCCCAATGTGACGGCCCCCGACGTGCTGGCCCACATGGACCAAATCGGCGAAGCCACCGCCCAGGCCGTGCGCGATGCAGGCCTGAAACAAGTCGTGCATCTGAGCAGCATCGGGGCCGACGAGCCGGCCGGCACCGGCCCGGTATTGGGCCTGCACCACCAGGAAGCCCGCCTCAATGCCATCGGGGGCCTTAATGTAGCCCACCTGCGCCCGGCTTATTTCATGGAAAATCTACTGGCCAACGTGGGCATGGTCCAGCACATGGGCATCACCGGCTCGGCCATGCGGCCCGACCTGCGGTTTCCGATGGTGGCCACCCGCGACATCGCCGCCAAAGCCGCCGCGCTGCTGGACGGCCCGGCCCTTGAAGGCCACTCCGTGCACTACCTGCTGGGCCCACGCAACTACTCGCAGCAGGAAGCTACGGTCGCCATCGGCCAGGCCATTGGCCGGCCCGAGCTGCCCTACGTACCCTTCTCCTACGAAGACGCGAAAAAAGGCATGTTGGGCGCGGGCCTGAGCGAAAGCATGGCCAGCCTCTACGACGAGATGACGCGCAGCATGAACGAGGAGAAGGTGATGGTACTTGCTCCGCGCGACGCGGCCAGCACCACGCCCACCACGCTGGAAGAATTTGCCCAGTCGGTGTTTGCGCCGGTGTTCCAGGCGGCTACGGCGGGCGCGTAACAACGATTATATAAAGCACGTCATGCTGAGCGGAGCCGAAGCATCTCTACCGCGTAAGCAACTAATTACTATTGCGGTAGAGATGCTTCGACAAGCTCAGCATGACCGGCTCCTTACCTGACAACCGGCTTTCCCTGGCCCGCAACCTATTTTTGCGCCATGCCGCTACTTCATTACCTCGACCAGGGCCAGGGCCGCCCGCTGGTTATCCTCCACGGCCTGTTTGGCACGCTTGATAACTGGCAGAGTCTGGCGCGCCGCTGGGCCACCGAAGCCGGCCTGCGCGTGATTAGCGTGGATTTGCGTAACCACGGCCGCTCGTTTCACTCGCCCGAGCACACCTACGCCCTCATGGCGCAGGACGTGCTCGAACTCTTCGACCACCTGCAGCTGGGGGCCGATACCACGCTTATGGGCCACAGCATGGGCGGCAAAGTGGCCATGCGCCTCGCCCTCGACCACCCCGAACGGCTGGCTAAGCTCATCATCGTCGATATCGCCCCGCGCTTTTCCAACATGGAACACCAGGACGACATCCTGACTGGCCTGCAATCCGTCGATTTCACCACCTGCACCAACCGGCAGGAGGCCGACACCGCGCTGGCCAAGTACGTGCCCAACGTAGGCACCCGGCAGTTTCTGCTGAAAAACCTCTACCGTAAGGAAGATAATACCTTCGCCTGGCGCATTAACCTGAACGTGCTGGCCGCTCAGCTGGCGGCTATTGGCGAGGCCACAAGCAGCGCCGCGCCGTTCCTGAAGCCGGCCCTTTTCATCCGGGGCGGCAAGTCGGACTATATCACCACCGAGGACAGGCTGTACGGCATTCCAACGCTCTTCCCCAACTCGCAGGTGGCCACCGTGGTCGATGCCGGCCACTGGGTGCACGCCGAGAAGCCGGAGGAAGTTTATGAGATGGTGAAGACTTTTATAATTAAAAATTAAAGATGAGGCACATACCGAAGCTGTTTAGAAAGTTAAAAGAACGGTCATGCTGAGCTTGTCGAAGCATCTCTACCGCTTCGCATGAGCCGTCCAACGAAACGGTAGAGATGCTTCGACAAGCTCAGCATGACCGTTTGATTGATTCTTTTAACTTTCTAAATTTCTTTACATCCAGGTAGTTACGGATTTTCAATTCTTCATTTTTAGTTCCTTTGCTATATCTCATTCCCACACCGCTGGCCGATGACACGGCCCCGCAGGTGCTACCGCCGCAAGTGGTAGCCGCTGTGGCCGCTCTCCCCTACTTCCTGGTGGAGAATGCCCGCACGGCCCGGCGCTTTGTGAAGAGCGTAGCCCCGCACCGCGTCATCGAGGATATCCGCTTCATCGTCATCGACAAAGACAGCACCGATGCCGAGGTGAAAGCGGCCCTCGCGCCGCTGGTGAAAGAAGGCATTGACGCCGGGATTCTGAGTGAAGCGGGCTGCCCCGGCATTGCCGACCCCGGCGCGGCGCTGGCGCGGGAGGCGCACCGGCAGGGCTTGCGGGTGGTGCCACTGGTGGGGCCGTCGTCGCTGCTGCTGGCGCTCATGGCGTCGGGTCTGAACGGGCAGCAGTTTGCTTTCCACGGGTATTTGCCTATTGAGAAAGCGCCGCGCGTGGCGGCCATCAAGGCGCTGGAGAAGGAGGCGCAGCAGCGGCAGCAGTCGCAGCTGTTTATCGAAACGCCCTATCGCAACGGGGCGCTGTTTGCCGATTTGCTGGCGCATTTGCAGCCCAGCACTCGCCTGTGCGTGGCGGCCGAAGTGACGGGCGCGGGCGAGTTCATCAGGACGCTGACCGTGAGCGACTGGAAGCGACTGCCAGCCCCGGAGCTGCACAAGATTCCGACGGTGTTTATAATTGGGACGTAGTGCTATATGCTGTCATCCTGAGCATTCTGCGATTTAAGCAGAGATGAAGGACCTTATCAGGTTTGAACAAGTCGTTCAGCCGTGATAAGGTCCTTCGTCTCTGCTTAAATCGCAGAATGCTCAGGATGACAACCACTTCCCTACGAGGCCCGCACCACGAAACGCAGCTCCGGCGCTAGTTGCTCCAGTTCCTGGGGCGCGGGCAATACCGTTTCGCCGTGCTGGCTCAGGTCGAGGCCGTCGGCCTCGTGGGTGGCATTTACCCGAATGGGAATGAGCACGTTGGTCACTTTGTAGAGCAGGTAGGAGCCGCCGAAAGTGAATACCGAAATAAATGCCAGCGCACCGAGGTGGTGCAGCAGCAGCGTGTAGGAACCGGTAGTAGCCAAGCCGCCTTCCTTAGCAAAAATGGCCGTTAGAATCATGCCCACGATGCCGCCCACGCCGTGGCAGGGGAACACATCCAGGGTATCATCCAGCGTAGTGCGGTTCTTCAAATCGACCGCACCGGCGCTGATGGCGGCCGAGACCACACCGATAAACAGCGCCGGGCCGTAGCTCACGTAGCCCGCCGCCGGGGTGATGGCCACCAGGCCCACTACCGCGCCAATGGCTGCGCCCGCCGCCGAAGGCCGCTGCCCGCGCACGGCCTCAATCATCATCCAGGTGAGCATGGCGGCGGCCGACGCCAGATGCGTGGTCATGAACGCCTGCACCGCCGTGGCATTGGCCGCCAAGGCCGAGCCGGCATTGAACCCAAACCAGCCGAACCACAACAAGCCCGTGCCGAGGAGGATGAACGGCACGTTGGGCGGCACGTGGGTGTGGCCTTCGAGGTGCGCGTGGCGGCGGCCCAGGGCCAGCGCCCCGGCCAGCGCCGCGAAGCCGGCCGAGATGTGCACCACCGTGCCGCCCGCGAAGTCGAGCACGCCCCACTTCATCAGAAAGCCGTCGGGGTGCCAGGTCCAGTGGGCCAGCGGGCAGTAGATGAGCAGGCTGAACAGGCACATGAACAGCAGATAGCCCCAAAACCGGATGCGCTCGGCAAAAGCCCCGCTGATAAGGGCCGGCGTGATGATGGCAAACTTGAGCTGAAAGGCCGCAAACAGCACCAGCGGCAGGTTGGGAGCCAGGCGCGGGTGCGGGGCCGTGCCCACGTTGTTGAACATGAAAAACGTGAGCGGATTGCCGATAACGCCGCCAATGCTGTCGCCAAAGGCCAGCGAAAAGCCCACCACGTACCACAGCACCGAAATCACGCCCAGTGCGATAAAGCTCTGGAGCATGGTCGAAATCACATTACGCTTGCTCACCATGCCGCCGTAGAAGAAGGCCAGGCCCGGAGTCATCAGCAGCACGAGGCCGGAGGCGGAGAGCATCCAGGCCAGGTCGGCGGGCTCGAAGGCGTTGGGCTTAGCGTCGGGGTGGTTCTGGGGCAGGAAAGCCGCGATGCCGGCCAGGAGCAGCAGCAGGCCCAGGCAGGCAGTGGCGAGAAGTTGCTTACGTGTCATGGCAGGGTGCGCTTTATAATGGCACTCTGCGAAATTAAGCAACAATTTCAAACTAAACCCCATTTGTACAAGGGCTATTCCATCAAATCCATTCATTAATTTTGGTTAACCCTTATTTTTTCAGCCCGTTTTATAAAAATTAATCACAAAAGCCGTGCGGCCGGCGGCGTTGGTATCGAGCCGAAAGGTGAAGCCATGGGCCAGCAGCACGTCGCGCACCAGCGTGAGGCCAATGCCCTGCCCGTCGCGCTTGGTGCTGAAGAAGGGCGTGAAAAGCCGCTGCCGCACTTCGGGCGTGAGGGCGGCCCCGTCGTTTTCGATGGTGAGGGCCGGCGGTTGGAGCGTGGCGCTCACCCAGATGTTGCCATCCTGCCCAATGGCTTCGAGGGCATTTTTGGCCACATTCAGCAGTACTTGCTCCAGCTGCTGGGCATCGAGGCTGACCATTAGGGGCTCGTCGGGCAAATCGAGGTGCCAGCGGATGCGGCGCTCCGCGCTCTGGGGCTGGAGCAGGCGGGCCGTGGCGCGGACCAGGGCGCGCACGTCGGTGGGCCGGGGCGCGGGCGGAGGCAGGCGCACCAGCCGCGCAAAGCTGCCGATAAAATTGGCCAGCTGCGTGTTGCGGGCTATGCTCACGTCGAGGGCTTCGGTGAAATCGGGCTGGTCGGCGGGCGCGAGCTGGGGCGCGTAGTGCTGGAAGCTGTGCAGGATGGAGTTAATGGCCCCGATGGAATTATTGATTTCGTGGGCCATCATCCGAATCAGCTGTTCGTAGGCCTGCTTTTCCTGCTTGATGAGCTCTTGGGTGAGCTCCTCCAGCACCACGAAGCGGCGGGTGAAGCCCCGGTCGAAGAAGTGGGCGGCAGTGGCCCGGTAGGTGGCCAAGCCGGAAAGCCGTAGCGTCTGGGGCTGATTTTCGGCTAAGCCCGTCAGGGCCAGGCCCCAGGGCGCGGGCAGCGCGGCGAGGGTCTGGCCGGCCAGCGCGGCGGCCGGCTGGCCAATGAAGCGGACGGCGGCGGCGTTGGCGCTTTCAATCCGGCCCTCGAAATCGAGAATGAGAATGCCCGCCGGCGAGGCTTGAATAAGGCGTTCGAGCAGCACGCTTTTTTCGTGCTGGCTCACGCGCTCACGCCGCAGGGCATCAATCATCTGGTTATACACGCCGATGAGCTGGTCCATCTCGCGCTGGCCCACGGGCACGAACTTCATGCTGAAGTCCTGGGCCTGCATGGCCGCCGTGCCCGCCGCGATGAGCTCAAACGGCCGCACAAAGCCCCGATAGAGCTTCGCAGTGAGCGTGATACTGAGCAGCAGCAGCACCTCGCTCCCCAGAAACAGCGGCACGTTGGTGGTGCGCAGCTGGGCCGCCACCGCAATGAGCACGACGTGAATGAGGGTAGCAAAAAGCAGGAACTGAACGCGGAGGGACATAATAGCAGAAGCAGGCCAATAGACGATTGAAGGCCATCATGCTGAGCGCAGCCGAAGCATCTCGCGGGCAGTAGTGGTAATTGATTTACAGCAGTTTCTAAGTCAGTTTACTGAGTCTAAACCGTCATGCTGAGCTTGTCGAAGCATCTCTACCGCTTCGCAAGGGCCGTTCAACGAAGCGGTAGAGATGCTTCGACAAGCTCAGCATGACGTTCTATTTTTCTTCACCGCTACGCATCATACGGAATGCCGTGCTTCTCCAGCCGCCGGTACAGCGCCCCCCGGCTCAGCCCCAGCGCCCTGGCCACGCGGCTGATATTGCCGGCGTAGTGCACCAGACTCTGCCGAATCATGTGGGATTCGAGCTCATCCAGCGTCATCGAGCCGGGGGCAGGCAATTCGCCAGGCGCGGGCCCGGGTTGGGTCGTGGCCGGCAACGCGTTGGCCTGGAAATCTTCGGGGCCCAGCTCTTCGTGGCCGCTGACGAGCACGGCGCGCTCGACCAGGTTTTTCAGCTCGCGGATGTTGCCGGGCAGCGGCTGCTCGCGCAGCCAGTGCAGGGCGCGGGCACCCACTTTGAGGGCCGGACGCTGGTAGGTGGCGCGCAGCTCGGCGATGAAGTGCTGCGTTAATAACGGAATATCGGCCGGTCGCTCGCGCAGGGCGGGCAGACGCACGGCAATCAGGTTGATGCGGTAGAACAGGTCTTCGCGGAAGCAGCCCTGCGCCACCATTTCGGCCAGGTTGCGGTTGGTGGCGGCGATAACGCGGATATCGAGCCGGCGCGGCTTCGAGTCGCCCAGCACCTCGTAGGTGCGGTCCTGCAGCACGCGCAGCAGCTTCACCTGACTCGCCAGCTCCAGCTCGCCGATTTCGTCCAGGAAAATGGTGCCGCCGTTGGCCAGCTCGAAGCGGCCCACCCGGTCGGTTTTGGCATCGGTGAACGCGCCCCGGCGGTGGCCGAACATCTCGCTTTCAAACAGCGAAGCTGAAATTCCGCCCAGGTTCACCTTCACGAAGGGCTGGCGGGCGCGGTGGCTGTTGCGGTGAATGGCCTCGGCAATCAACTCCTTGCCGGTGCCGCTTTCGCCTTCGATGAGCACGGCGGCGTCGGTGGCGGCCACCTGGCCCACCTGACGCAATATGTACAGCAGCCGGGCATCGTGCCCAATGATGGGCTGGAAGTGGAACTGCTGGTCGAGCTGGTGGCGCGGGTTGGCCGGGCCGGCCGGGGCTGTGGGCGTGGCGGGAGCCTGCTGTAGGGCCAGCACCGTGCCGATGGTCTGGAGCAGCGAGTCGTTGTGCCAGGGCTTGGTCACGAACTCAGCCGCGCCAGCCTTCATACCGGCTACGGCCAGTTCGATGCTGCCCCAGCCGGTAATGAGCACCACGGGCACTTGCGGGGCCAGCTCCTTCAGCTGGCGCAGCAGGGCCAGGCCATCGTGACCGGTGGTGGCGAGCGAGAAGTTCATGTCCAGCAGCACCAACTCGGGCAGGGCTTCGCGGACGGCGGCCAGGGCCTCAGCGGGCGTGGCCACGGCCTGCGCCGGGTAGCCGGCCTGTTTCAGCAGCAGCTTCAGCGAAGTACGGATGGCAAGGTCGTCGTCGACGATGAGAAACATGGTAGGTTGCTGGTGCTTGAAATTTACCAAATAAAGGCACGTCATGCTCATCTGGCGTCCGCGCAGCCGAAGCATCTCCACCACAGTAGTAATCCCCAATCGATTGGATTGCGTGGTGCGGTAGAGATGCTTCGGCTGCGCGGACGCCAGATGAGCATGACAGACTTTGAGGGCGAAACCTACCGCCCTCGCACGCTGCCGCCGCTGCTGGTGCGCTTGCTCACGCGGGGCGAGCCGGCGTAGCGCACGTCGCCGCCGCTGCTGGCGTGGGCCGTGAGCGTTTCCTGCACGGCCACGGCCACATCGCCGCCGCTGCTGGCCGTGGCTTCGCAGGCGCGGGCCATCAAGGCATCGCCCCTAAACACGCCGCCACTGCTGGCCGCTACATCAAGCCGCTGGGCGCTGCCAGCCAGCGTGGCCACGCCACCGCTGCTCACCTGAGCGCGCAGGTCGGTACTGCTGAAATTAGCCTTGATTGTGGCCCCAGACGATGCTTCCACGTCGAGTTTCTGGGTGGTGAAGGCACCGACAACTTCCGCTTTTGCACCGCTGCTGGCGTGCAGGGCATCGAGGCTGGTGGCCGTCACGTTCACGCGCAGGTGGCGGGTTTTAGTCATGGTCCAGGTTTCGCTCAGCTTGCGGTCGAAGCTGATTTTCAGCACGCCGTCGCGCACTTCGGTTTTGAGGCGTTCGAGCTGGTCGGCATCGTCGGCGCTGGCTTCCACGCGCTGGGTGGTGCCGGAGGCTAAGCTCAGCTCGATACCGTTGCTCACCTCCACGGCATGGAAGCTGGCCACGTCGCGTAGCTGCGGAGCGGTTTGGGCGAAGGCAACGCCCGTGCTCAGGAGGCAGAAGAAGGCGGTGGCGGGAAGGTTTTTCATAGTTGAAACAGAAAAAAGGGGAGAAAAGCCGGAAGTACTGTAGCGGCAGATGCCGCTTGGTAATGTTTGGTTGCCCGGGGTACCGGCCAAGGTAACGGTTCGTTACCGGAGCGGGTGAGTAGTTATGAAAAGCTTGTCATCCTGCGCAAGCGCAGGATGACAAATGGGAAAACTCACTCTTCGCGCAGAGCGGTAGCCGGTTGAATAGCCGCCGCGAGCCGGCTGGGCTGCCAGGCGCATAAAGCTGTGATGGCGTACACCGCCGCTGCCGCCGCGCCAATGGCCAGCAAGTACGGCTGCACCGGCAGGTCGAAGGCATTGAGTAGTGGAAACTGCGCCGCCAGCAGCCCGCCCAGCACCACGCCAAACGTGGTCACCACCATCGTCTCACCCAGAAACTGCCGGCCGATGCCCGCGCCGGTGGCCCCCATGGCCCGGCGCAGCCCAATCTCGGCTCGGCGCTGGCTGATGTTGTACCACAGCACCCCGAACAGCCCCAGCGCCACATTAATAATGAGAAACAGACCCATGATGCACAGCCCTACCACCGGCACCAGCGTGTAGCGGCGGCGGTGCAGGCGGTCGTCGTCCATCACGCGAACTTCGGTGGTCCACTGGCGCGTGACGCCGGCCACGGTGCGGGCTATTTTCTCCTGCAGCTCGCCGCCCTGGCCGGGAGCCACGCGCACCAGCACGTTGGCCGTTTCCCAATGGGTGGTGTCGTAGGGCAGCAGGCGTAGCCACACCGAGGGGATAGCGGCCGAGAAGTCGCTTTCCATCCGCACGTTGTCCACTACGCCCATCACTTGGAACTCGTCTTCGGACTTGGGGTTGGGGCCGGGCTCGCTATAGGTGAAAATTTTGCCTAGGGCCGGTCCGTCGCCAAACATGATTTTACGCAGGTCCTGGCTGATGACCACGGGGCGGTGGTTACTGCCGTCGTCGGCCGGGGCAAACCAGCGGCCCTCGCGCAAGTGCAGCTGCATGGCCTCGGCGTAGCGGTCATCGGCGGCGTAGTTATTAGCCGGCGGCGTTTTCTTGCCCTTGTAAGCAAGATTAGAGTTGTTGGTGTTGAATATGAACGGGAAGTTGCCACTGGTGAGGGTCACCGTGCGCACGCCGGGCAGGGCCTTCACCTGCCGCAGTACGTCGTCGAGCTCGGCGCGGGGCATTTTCAGGTTCTGGCCGGCGCGCACTTCCAGCCGCCACACCTGCTCGTAGTTGAAGCCGTGCGGGGCAAAGTAGTTTTTGGCCGTGGTGATGAGCACCGTGCCCACTCCAAACAGCACCACGAAAGAGAAAAAGATTTCGGAAATCAGCAGCAGGTTGGCCCGCTTGCGGTTCCAGATGAGGGTAAAAAGATGGCGGAGCATGAGTTTTGGATAGGAAAGCAGGGAGGAAAACCGTCTGTCATCCTGAGCGCAGCGAAGGACCTTACCGCCGCTCAACAGTTGGCAATAGTCAATTAAAGAGATGGTGACAAGGTCCTTCGCCGCGCTCAGGATGACAGGCGCAACACAATGGCTTACTTCTGTTCGCCGCCGCTGCCGCGCAGGGCGGCCACGGGGTTCAGGCGCGACATTTTCCAGGCCGGGTACACGCCGCTCATCAGCCCGAAAATCAGCGTGAGCAGCACTCCCCAGCCAAACACCGACCAGCTCAGGGCGAAGTGCGCGTAGGCCACGGGGTGGGCCTCGTTCACCAGGGCCAGCGCCCCGGCGGCCAGCGCCAGCCCCAGCAGCCCGCCCACCAGGGCCAGCACCACGTTCTCGACCAGAAAGTGGCTCACCAAATTGCTGCCCGTCGCCCCAAAGGCCTTGCGCACCCCAATCTCGCCCGAGCGCTCCAGGATGCGCGTCACGTTCAGGTTCACCAGGTTCAGGGCTGGCAACAGCATGAACAGCAGGGCCAGCCCGCCCACCAGCAGGTAAAACTTGCCGAGGTTGTCGTCATCCAGGTTGTTGAACATTGCCCGCGTGAAGCTGGTCAGAATGGAGTCGGTGTAGGAAAAAACGGCCTCCACCTCCTTGGGATTAGGGATTTCCACCCGGCGCATCACCTGCTGGTACTCCTCGCGCACGGCGGGCACGGCGGCGGCCGAGGGGGCCAGCAACGTCACAATAAACTCGCCGTTCAGGCGGTTGTCCTTATAGAGCTGCGGGCTCAGCGTGTAGGGCACCCACACGTCGGCATACGCAAATACCTTGGCCGCCGACACGTTGCGCACCACCCCAGCCACGCGGTAGCGCTTCAGGTCGATTTCGATGGTGCGGCCCACCACGGCGGTGCTGCCAAAGTAGGCGCGGGCCGTGGCTTCGTTCAGCACGCACACCGGCTGGGCACTCTTCACTTCCCCGCCGGTAAACGCCCGCCCGCCCAAAAACTCAAAGTCCATGATGCGCCAGAAGTTGCCGTCGGTGTACGCCAGGTCCAGCGCCAGCAGCTTGCTCCGGGTGAAGGCCGTGGCGTTGGAAGTGCCCGTGCTGATGCCTACCAACTCCGGGGTTTTCATCTTGCGCACGTAGTCGTCCACAAAGTGAATGCTGGCCGGCATGTTCATCCAGCCGCGCCCGCCCACTACCTGCTGCCGAATCACGTTCACGAACAGCATCCGGTCCACGCGCTTCGCCGGCGTGCCCGGCCCTACCAGGTGGTCGAACATGGCCATTACCACCAGCAAAATCATTAGCGTGAAACTCACACCAAACAGGCTGATGAAGGTGAAGAACTTGCGGCGCATGAGCACCTTCCAGGCGATTTTTAAGTAACTTAAAAACATGGCTTTTTTGATTTTACAGGAACGTCGTGCCAAGTGCAGTCGAAGCATGAAGCCCTAATGATTTAGTGACCTGAATCAGCCCACCTGGCTGCCATCGAAAAATCGAATCACGCGCTGGGTCTTCTGCGCTTGTTGCATGTCGTGGGTCACCATCACGATGGTCACGCCCTGCTCGCGGTTCAGGTCCAGCAGCAGGTCCATAATCTCCTCGCCCATCACCGAGTCGAGGTTGCCGGTGGGCTCATCGGCCAGAATGATTTCCGGGCCGCCGGCCAGGGCCCGCGCAATGGCTACCCGCTGCCGCTGCCCGCCGCTCAGCTGGCTGGGGAAGTGGCCGGTGCGGGCGCTCAGCCCCACCTTATCCAGCGCCGCGAGGGCCAGCTGCCGACGCTCCCGGCCGCTCATGCCGGGCCGGTACAGCAGGGGCAGCTCCACGTTGTCCACCACCGAAAGGTCGTTTATCAAATGGTAGCTCTGAAACACGAAGCCGATTTTGAGGTTGCGCAGCCCGGCCAGCTCCTTGTCGGAGTAGGAAGTCACGGCGCGGCCGTCCACCTCAATCGTGCCGCTGGTGGGCTCGTCGAGCAGCCCCATCAGGCTGAGCAGCGTTGACTTCCCGCAGCCGCTCGGTCCCATAATGGACACGAACTCGCCGCGGTCAATGGTCAGGTTCACGCTATTCAGCGCCACCGTTTCAATGGTTTTAGTCTGGTAGATTTTTTCAATGTTGCGCAGACGCAGAACAGGCATAGCGGCGGGCGTGGTAGGCACGGCGTGGCGGAAGTCGGTTTCCGGGTTCATTTGAGGAGGGGCGTTTGGTTTTCGAAGTCGAATAAAGTGAGGGCCCGCAGGCGGTAGTAAGCGACCCAGCCGGCGCGCAGGGCGTAGATGTAGCCGCGCCGGGCCCCGTCCTTGGCTACCGAGGCCAGGGTCAAATCCGTCAGGCTGATGCGGCCTAGCAGATAGGTGGCGCGGGCAATGTCGTAGCGGCGCTGAGCCAGCGAGTCGGCGCGACCAGCCAACTGAATTTGTTCGGCCAGCGCGGGCTGCTGCCCGGCCTGCGTGAGCACGGTTTGCTCGAAGCTCTGGGTTTCTTGGGCCACATCGTGCCGGGTCTGGTCGCGGATGAGTTCGGCGGTTTTCACAATGGCCTGGCGGCGTCCCCAGTCCACGAGCGGCAGCGCAAAGGCCAGGCGCACCTGCTGCTGGTTTTGCAGGTTCAGGTAGGTATCGGCAAAGACAGCAGCCTGGTTCACGTAGCCCAGGTTGGCCGTGAGGCTGGCCTGAAAGCCAGTGGTGCCCCGCGCGTGGGCTACGTCGCGCTCGGCCTGCAGCAGCCGGCGGCG
The DNA here is from genome assembly GCF_040547115.1 of Hymenobacter sp. UYCo722. NCBI lineage: Bacteria > Pseudomonadati > Bacteroidota > Cytophagia > Cytophagales > Hymenobacteraceae > Hymenobacter > Hymenobacter sp. UYCo722. The sequence goes on from NZ_JBEPPC010000002.1 coordinate 103,889, forward strand.
CAGCGCCAGCGTGGTGCTGCGGTACTGCCGGGCCTCGGCTAGCGCCTGCGTGGGCAGCACGGCCGGCTGCGGGGCCGGCGCGGGCACCGCTAGCGCCAGCGGGCCTTCGGCGGCCGGCTGGCCGGTGTAGGCCTGCAGGGCCACGGCCGCAATTTCGGCATCGAGCCGGGCCTGATTGCGGGCCTGTTGGGCATCGAGCAGGTTCAGCTCCAGCTGCAACAAGTCGCTCTGCGACAGCCGCCCCAGTGCAAACCGCTCGCGGCCAATGCGCAGCAGCTCAGCCGTGGCCTCGGCGTTCTGGCCGGCCACGGCGGCGTTCACCTGTTGCAGCAGCACGTCGAAATACAGCTCCGTGACGCGCTGAGCCACGGTTTCGCGCTCCTCCACGTAGCTACGGGCACTTTCCTGGTAGCGCAGCGGCTCAATGGCCCGCGCCCATTTCAGACCGTTGAACTGGCCCAGCGGCTGCACAATGCCCAGCGTGAAGGGCTGGTTGTTGTAGCGCTTCAGGTTGCCGTTAAAGTCATCGAACCGCTGCACTTCGGCCCCCACAAACACCTGCGCTCCGGTCGGCCCGATGTTTTGGCTCAGCGTCAGGGCCAGGTTGGAGTTGTTGATGCGCACGGCCCGGAAATCGGTGGTACCGTCGGGCTGCACCACGGGCGTAATCACGCGGCTGAAGTTGGGCAGGGTGCCCGCCAGGCCCAGTTGCGGCCGGTAGTTGGCCTGGTAGCCGCGCCAGGCCCAGTAGCCGGTTTCACGGTTGGTAACGGTTTGCTGGCCGGCGGCCGAGTGGGCCAGCGCCTGGGCAATGACTTCGGCTAGCGTGAGTGGCGGCGCGGCGGACTGCGCCAGCACGCGGCCACCCGTCAGCAACACCATCAGCAGCAGAAGAAAGGCAGGGTATTTCATGGTCATCAGGCGCTAATCGTGCAGGGTTAGCTCCGGCGTATCCAGGTGCTCTTTCATGTCCGACACCACAATCTCCTCCCCCGCCCGCAGGCCGCCCGTAATCTGCACGAAGTCGAAATTGCTGTCGCCGAAGCGCACCGTGCGGCGCACCACGCGCCCGTCGTTGGTCAGCACGAACGCCGGCTGTTCCTTGCCGCCCTGGTAAAACGGGCCGTTCTTCACGCGCAGCACGCCGTGGTGGGCGCGGGTTATCACAAATACATCAGCCCGCAGGTTGGGCCGCAACGCCGGGTGGTGCGGGTTATCAAGCTGGGCGAAAAACGTCACCACGCCCTTTTCCACGCTCGGACTGATGCTGGCTACCGTGCCGCGCAAATCGGTGTCGTTGATGCGAACCTTCACCGGGTCGCCCTGGTGCAGAGCCTCGGCGTAGCTATCCGAAATCGTGGCCCGCACCCGAAAGCTGCTCAAATCGGCCACCCGCGCCAAGGCCTCGCCGGCCTGCACGGTGGTGCCGAGATTGTCGTTCACCCACGTCAGCACGCCGGGCTGTGGGCTGCTGATGTCGGCCTGCCGCAGCTTGCCGGCCAGCTCCGCAATGCTGCGCTGCTGCATCGAAACCGTATAGCCCAGCTCCCGCACATCGGCCGCATTCGAGCGCTGCTGCGTCTGAATCTGGCGCGTGAGGCGGTCGGCTTCGAGGTTGGCCACGGTCAGGTTTAGCTCAGCCTGACGCACGTTTTCGGCGGTACCACCACCTATTTTCAAGAGCTGCTGCTCGTCGCGCAGGGCCGACTGCAGGCTGCGCACTTTCACGGCCTGCACTTGGGCCTGGGCGCGCAAATCGGTCAGGCTGCGCTCCAGGGTCAGCTGCAGCTGCGAGTTCTTGTTCTGGTTACGCAGCTGCTCATCATCGAGCTTGGCCAGGTTGGAATTAGCCAGCTCCTTATCCAGCTCCAGAATGGTTTCGCCCGGCCGAACCCGCGCGCCCACCGCCACCGCCACCCGCCGAATAGTGCTCTGAATCGGGCTGGTCAGCACCGCCTCCCGGCCCGGAATCACGGTGCCGGCGGCCGTGAGCGCCGCTTCTACCTCGCCCGTTTCCACGGTGGCCGTCAGGATATCGGCGCGCCGCAAACTGGGTTTCAGCATCGTGCGGAAGGCCAGCACGGCCCCCAGCACCAGCACCACGGCCCCGGCTACCGCGAGCCAGCGGCGGCGCTTGCGTTGGGTTTGAATTGAATTGGCAATGGCTCTGTCCATTTTCGTGCAGCAGAAAGGGAGGTTCTCCCATCTGTTGCCAAGCCGCGTGCCATTTATTCAATCAATTGATTTTCAGCATTTTATTACCGTATTCGATTCCGTAACGCCGAAAAAAGGTGTCCTTTTCTGAACACCTGCGTGCAAACCGGACAGTCTCGACGTAATAATTGGAGGTCTTGTCGCTGCCCGATGACACAAGAACCGCACATTGCCGGTCTATGCCGCATCGCTCCCGTACAGGTCGTCCTTCAGCGCCTCTTTGATAAACTGCTTCTCGTAGTGGCGGTTGCGCCGGCTCTTCTTGGCATCGGCCCGCTTACCGTTGCGTTTGTCCACCACAATTTCGCCGAGCCGGTTGAGGTCGTCGATTTCCCGGATGTCGTTGGGCGAGTTTCGCTTGGCCATGGCTGTTTCTACCCCAACCCAGCTACCTATTTAAAGTTGGCTTTGCGCAACACAAAAGGCCTGCACCACCGGAGTGAAAACGCTTGGCTACGCCAGCACCTGGTACACCACAAACGCCGCCGCGTAGGCCAGCCCCGTCATGTAAACGAGCTGCGCCAGCGGCCAGCGCCAGCTTTTGGTTTCGCGGTACGTCACGGCCAGCGTGCTCATGCACTGCATGGCAAATACGTAGAACACCAGCAGCGAAAACGCCCGCGCCGGCGTGAAAAATGGCTGCCCATTGGCGTCCTTTTCAGCGCTCAGCTTCTGCTGCAGCGTGCCCATGTCGGCATCCTGCCCCACGCTGTAGATGGTGGAAATAGTGCCCACAAACACCTCCCGCGCCGCAAACGAGGTGAGCAGCGCGATGCCAATTTTCCAATCGTAGCCCAGCGGGCGAATGGCCGGCTCCAGCACGTGGCCAAACTTACCGGCGTAGGAAGTTTCCAGCCGCGCCGAGGCTACCTGGCGGCTGGTTTCGGCCGCATCCCAGCCGCGAGCGGTGGCTTCCCGGCGCGCCTGGGCTTCGGCCGTGGCTTGCTGCTGGCCCGGCCCGTAGCTGGCCAGCACCCAAAGCAGCACCGAAATAGCCATAATCACCTTGCCCGCCTGCAGCACAAACGTCTTCACCTTCTGATAGATGGTGAGCGCCACATTTTTCCAGCGCGGCCACTGGTACACCGGAAACTCCATGATGAAGTAGCTCCGCTCCCGCGCCTTCAGCACCTTTTTCAGCACCCAGGCCGAACCCAGCGCCGAGAATAGCCCGAGCAGGTACAGCGACATCAGTGCCACGCCGCGCAGGTTGAAAATGCCCCAGGCGGCCTGGTCAGGTACCACCAGCGCTACCAGCACCGTGTACACCGGAATGCGCGCCGAGCAGGACATAAGCGGCGTCACGAAAATCGTAATCATCCGGTCCTTCCAGCTCTCAATCGTGCGCGCCCCCATAATGGCCGGCACCGCGCAGGCCAGCCCCGAAATCAGCGGCACCACACTCTTACCGCTCAGCCCAAACGGACGCATCAGCTTGTCCATCAGAAAGGTAACGCGGGCCATGTACCCCGTTTCCTCCAATATGGCCAGGAAGCCAAACAGCAGCGCAATCTGCGGAATAAACACCAGCACCCCGCCCAGCCCGGCCAGCACCCCTTCCGTGAGCAGCCGCACCAGCGGCCCCGAAAAGTTGGCCTGAATAACCGCGCTCAGCCCCGAAATCCCCTGGTCAATCCAGTCCATCGGGTATTGTGCCCAGGCGAAAATGGCCTGAAACAGCAGAAACAAAATTCCCAAAAAAATCAGGTAGCCGCCCAGCCAGTGCGTCAGCACTTTGTCAATCCGGTTGCTTATCGGCTCACGCTTTTCCGTCCGCACCACCGTCACGGTTTCAAGCAAAATCTCGTTGATGCGCGCATAGCGCCCAATGGTTTCGGCCGCCTGCGCTGCCGTGGCATCAAACCCCGCCTGCTGCGTCAGTTCCTGAATATGCGTCTTTTCCTCAGCCGTGAGAAAGCCAACCTGGCGATACTGCTGGGCGTAGTGCAGCGCCAGATAATCGTTGTGCAGGCCAAAGTAGTAGCGAATCTGGCGCACCAGAGGCAGCACCTTTTCATCGGGTTGCCAAAAGCGCACCGGCGGCGCATCCAGCCGCTGGGCCATCACAATCTTGAGGGCCGCCACGCCAATGCCTTTCCGGGCATTCATCGGAATGATGGGCACGCCCAGTTCGCGTTCCAGCGCCGGCAAATCGATGTTCACCCCATGGCGCTCGGCCACGTCCATCATGTTGAGGGCCAGTACGGCCGGCAACCCCAAATCGCCGAGCTGCGTGAACAGCAGCAGGCTGCGGCGCAGGTTGTTAGCATCCACCGTCACCACCACGAAATCGGGGTAGTTATCGGCGGCTTTGTCGTAGAGCAAATCCGTAATCACCTTCTCATCCAGGCTCTTCGGATAAAGCGAGTAGGTGCCCGGCAGGTCAATAATCTCGGCCCGCTGAGTAGCCGTGAGCTGCGCCACGCCGGTTTTGCGGTCCACCGTCACCCCCGGGAAGTTGCCCACCTTCTGATTGAGGCCGGTGAGCTGGTTAAAAAGCGACGTCTTCCCGCTGTTGGGGTTGCCAATGAGGGCAATGCGCAGGGGCCGCGAGTCGGCCGGAAGGCCGGCGACCTTAGTGGGAGCCGGATTGCCTGCGATTGCCGCCATACGCGCTATTCTTTCAGTAAAATGGTGGCCGCCTCGCTGGCCCGCACCGAAAGCGTGTACTCCTGGTCGCCCAGTACCAGCATCAGCGGGTCGCCGAGGGGCGCACGGCCGCTCAGGCGTATCTGCACGCCGGGCACGCAGCCCATCTCCAGCAGCTTGAGGGCCATCTCAGGGTCTTCGAGGCAACATACGGTGCCGGTTTCGCCCAACCGCAAGTCGCGCACGCTACGCCGCGCAGACCCAACGGAAGCAGAAGGAAGATTACGCCGGAAAAGAGCCACTGTAAAAACGCGAAAGTCTTATTTAGAAAGAATACAAACAAAGGTACACCGACATTTTCTTACCAGCCCCGCAATTTTTTTTATCCCCTAATAATTCGATTTCAAACAATTCATCCATCTTTGCAGAATCCTAAAACGGCAATTGCTTGCTCGCGGCAAAAAAAACGACTAACTTTCAGCCCTTGATTTGTAATTTTGTTCGAACTACTCGATAAACTATGTACGCAAGACTACTTTTTATAGCATTATTCTTATCTGCCATTGTGCCCCTGGCCCGCGCGCAAAAGGTGGAGATAAAAGGAGTGATTATCGATAAGGATACCAAAGAACCGTTGCCTTTCACTTCTATCGGTCTTAAAAACGAACAAATTGGGGCGCTTAGCAATGAGCACGGCCAATTCGTGGTACCTGCTCCTACGCAGAATTTGGCCGACTCGCTGATAGTTGTGGCGCTGGGCTACGGCCGCCGGGCCGTACTTGTGAAGCGGGGCGTGGCCGTGGCCAGCCTCACCATCGAGCTACCCAAGCGGGCTGTAGCCCTGGGCAACGTAACCGTGAAAGCCGGCAAGGTGAAAAACCTGGGCCTGGGCTCGCGCTCCGACGACCCAGGCGAGGGTATGATTCAGGGCCTGCCGGGTAGCCAATACGCTTTTTTCGTGAAAAATGACAAGAAGAAGCGCCTTGGCAACGTGCGTACGGTATCGTTTTATATTGGCGAAAACGGTTTCCCCCGCGAGCCTTTCCGGGTGCGCCTCTACAAGGCCGACGGCAACTACAACGCCCCCAACACCGACCTGCTAACGGAAAACGTGGTAGTATCGGCTCCGCAGGGCGGGCAGTGGTACACGGTCGATTTGACGCCCTACAACATCATTGCGCCAGAAGAAGGCTTTTTTGTGGCCATGGAATGGGTAGTGAGCGGCGATAAGTTCTTCACTACCAACTTCATGGATGATTACACGCCCTACGGCCAGATTATGCGCCCAACCTACGAGTTTAAGGAAAGCCGTACCTGGAACTACACCATGGGCAAGGGCTGGAGCCTCATCACCGCCTCCAACGGCCAGGGCCTGCGCTACAACGCCATGATTCGAGCCGAGGTAGACATGATTAAGTAAGTAGCCCTGTTGTTGGGCAATATTACCACATCACAAGAAAGGCCCTGCTTGCAAGCAGGGCCTTTCTTTATTCATTTTACTTCGAGATTATTTTGCCTTGGCTTCGGCAGGGGCAACGGGCTTTTTCGGCCCTAGTCCCTCGATGAATTCGCGGATGGCATCGGCCGCGACGGGCGCCAGAATGGGCTGCATCTCCCCGTTCATCAACACCCACTCGGTTTTGGGGGGCTGAAACAGGTGGTTGGCACCGGGCAAACGCCGCACCACCGTACTGTGGCTGATGCTGCGCAACTCCTTTTCCAGTGCGACCAGGTGCAGGTCGGCGGGGGCTTCGGCATCGTCGGTACCACTGAGCAGCAGCACGGGGCATTTCACCTGGTCGAGCTCGGCTACGGGGTCGAAGGTGAGAAAGTAGCGCCGCCAGGGGGTGAGCTGCTCGGCGGCGGCCAGTTGCGCCGCTTCGGGCGTGAGGTCGGGCTGGTCCTGCCGCATCATGTTGCTGACGATGGACAGGGCCTGCGAAGGCGTGCTCTGCCGGATAATTTCATACATCGTCTTCTGGCGCTCGTAGGCGACCTGCACAATGGCGGGGTCCAGCTTTTTGGCTTTTAGCTGCGCCACCTGCTGCTGAAGCAGCGTCTGCTCGCCCGTAAGGCCGTAGCCGGCCATTGAGACCACGAAGGCCGGCGGCAGCGGTTGGCCGGCGGCGAGCAGCGCGACGTCGGCCCCTTCGCCGTGGCCAATCACGCCGATATGGCCGATGTTCACTTCGATGCGCGAGCGCAGAAAATTCATGCCGGCCTGCACATCACTCACCAGCATAGCCGTGGTAGCCAGGGCCGAGTTGCCCCCCGACTTGCCCACGCCCCGGTCGTCGTAACGCAGCACGGCAATGCCACGGCGGGTAAGGTAGTCGGCCAGCGTACCCAACAGGTGGAAATTGCCAATGGTACCGTCGCGGTCCTGCGCGCCAATATCGCTCACGAGCACCACCGCCGGAAACGGGCCCTTGCCCGGCGGCACCGTGAAGGTTCCGCCCAGATTAAGCCGCGAAACCGGATTGCTGAACATGACTTCCTCCTCGTGGTAGGGTGGAGCTAGGCGGCTGGTTGTGCCACTGCCCAGCGTGGGCATAGGGGCGTAGTACAACTCCAGGGGCGACTTCACGCCCGACTGCGTCCAGGTACCTTCGAGCTGGCGCTTGGTGGCTACGTACCGGGCGGCGTAACGGCTGCCCGCGCCGGGCATCACAAACAACACGGAATCGCCACGCACGGTCAGCTCCGTCATCATACGGGTCACTTTTTGAGCCGGCACGTCGAGGGCGGCGAAAAACCTGCCACCAGCCAAGGGCACAATACTGATAGTCAAATCCAGCCGCCCGCCCAGCACCGCCAGCTTTCCTTTCCACAAGCCGCCTAGCGGCAAGGCTTCGGCAGCGGCACCGGGGGTCTGCGCCTCAGCCGCCAGCGTACTGCAAGCAATTAATGAAAGGAACAGGGTTATGTATTTTTTTCTCATATGTCAACAGCCCTGACTAGGGCAGTTGCAAGGTACGGAAAAGCAGGATGAGTACAGAGAATGCCCCCTTTCAGCCCCGGAAAAAGCGCATGCTTGAGCAATCCTTGCTAGTGGCCCACAAACAAGGCCCACCCTAAAAACAGGATGGGCCTTGTAGCAAGTGCAGCGCCGGATGGCTGAGGCTAGCGGGTGCGCACGGCAATCTCGACGCGGCGGTTTTCCTTGCGGCCGGCGGCGGTAGCGTTGGTTGCTACGGGCTGGGCTTCACCCATGGGCTCAACGCTTACACGCGCACCAGCAATTTTACCGGTATCGACGAGGTATTTTTTCACGGCTTCGGCGCGCTTCTCGCTGAGCTCGCGGTTGTAGCTTTTGTCGCCGCGTGAGTCGGCAAAGCCCATCACCCGTACCTGCTGAGTAGCGTAGCGCTGGCCGATGGAGGCCGTGATTTGCTGGAGCGAGGCGGCCGCACTGGGCTTGATTTCGGCCTTATCAGTATCGAAGAGCACGGTTTCGTCCACGCTGTATACGCTGTAGGTGCTATCGCCGCGCACTGTTACGCCAGCGGTAGTCACCTCTTTGAATTTCACATCGGCCAGCTTGGCTTTGGTCATGTCCCAGGCATCGGCGGCCGAGGCGGTGGCATCGCCAGCCATCTGGCTGGCCGTCTGGCCATCGCGGGCCATTACGGCCGTATCCTGGCCAGCTTCGCCGAGTTGGTCTTTGGTTTCGGAGCGCTTGGTTTCGCAGCTGGCTAGCAGCAAAGTGGCAGCCAAGCCAGGCAGGAGGTACTTCATCATGGAGAATGAACAAGAAAATGTGAAAGAAATTATTTGGCTTCCGGTACGGAATTGCTGCCGATGAGTTAATTTTAACACCGCGCAGCAGCAATTTAAACAATTCTGCCCTCCTATCAAAAGCCTTTGCCAGCACAATAAACGCCATTTAAGAGCGTTTAAGGGCCGAAAAAAGTTTATTCTACCAACCTACCTTTCACCAATTCCGCGCCTCCATCACTACCATATGTGGTGCGGAATTTGTAAATTTGCCAGACTACACCCATTATAACTATTCTTGGCGATGATGAAACGCATACCTTTTCTTGCTTTATGGGTTCTACTGCTACTCCCGGCACTGAGCTGGGCGCAGGAAAACCGCATTACCGGCCGCGTCGTGGATGCTAAAACCAAAGACCCGGTGCCGTTTGCTTCCATCTCCCTGCGGGAAGAAGGCACCGGAGCCCTCACCAACGAGTACGGCTACTTTCAGCTGGCCGGCCTGGAAAAAACCAGCCAGGACTCGCTTATCGTGATGACGCTGGGCTACGACCGTAGCGCCATCTTCATCAAGCGCGGCAGCACCGAAGACCTGATTGTAGAGCTTAACAAGCGCTTCATCGAGCTTTCCGATGTTAAAGTGACTGCCAAAAACATTAAGAACCTGGAACTGGGCTCCAACTCGAACAACCCGGGCGAGGGCATGATTCAGGGCCTGCCGGGCAGCCAATACGCTTTCTTCGTGAAAAACGAGAAGCAGAAGAAGCTCGGTAACGTGCGCACGGTGTCGTTCTACATCGGCGAAAACGGTTTCCCGCGTGAGCCCTTCCGCGTGCGCATTTACAAAGCTGATGGCAACTACAACGCCCCCAACACCGACCTGCTAACGGAAAACGTCGTGGTATCGGCTTCGCGCGGCGGCGAGTGGTACACCATCGACCTGAGCACTTATAACATCAAAGCGCCCGAGGAAGGCTTTTTTGTGGCCATGGAGTGGATTGTGGGCGGCGACAAGTTCTACACCACCAACTTCATGGATAACTACACGCCCTACGGCCAGATTATGCGCCCCACGTTCGAGTTCAAAGAGAGCCGTACCTGGAGCTATACCATCGGCAAGGGCTGGAACCTGCTCACGCTGGCCAACAGCGCCGGCCGCCGCTACAACGCCATGATTAAGGCCGAGGTCGACATGTACAAGTAAGGCGTAGGCTGATTAAGAGTATTCTATTGTCAACTCTTTAATCATGCGCTCGCACCTATTATTCTTGTGCATGGCGGTTGGCCTGGCCAATCGTTGTGCCGGCCAGGCACCGGCTCCTCACGTTCCGAGCGTCGTGTTGGGCTCACGGGCCCATCGCCCAGACGAAGGCGAAATACACGGCTCTCCGGGTTCGCAGTTCGCTTTGCGGATTAATAACCGGCGGGATGCTACCCTAGGCAATATCCGGTCTGTTTCCTTCTTCATCGACGCGAAAGGAGCACCGCAAAAGCCCTTCCGCGTACACATTTACCAAGCCAACGAAGCATCGGGGATGCCTGGCACTGATTTACTGTCGCAGCCACTGATTGTTGCGGCACCCGCTGGCGGCAAATGGGTTGATATTGACTTGACCCCCTACCGCATTGCGGCTCCCCGTGCAGGCTTTTTTGTGGCGATGGAGTGGCTTGGCAGCGCCGAAAGCCCAGGCCCCGAGGCAGTGGGGGAAGACCACGTGCTGCGTCCCACCTTTGAGTTCAAGGAAAGTCTGACGTGGAGCTACACCCTCGGCATCGGCTGGAACCTGCTCACGCTGACCAATGGCGAAGGCCGTCGCTACAACGCCATGGTTAAGGCCGAGGTTGACCTGATTAAATAAGCTACTGATTGGCGTGGATTAACCGTGTTTTCGCTGATTTCCGCTAGCTAATGCAGGAACAAAAAATGCCCGGCTATACCGGGCATTTTTTGTTCCTGCACAACTCGTTTTTGCGACGCAGCAGTACAAGCAGTAAAAATTACTGCTCGTCAGCAGTTTACTTTTTGGATTGAACGATAATCCACTCGCGGATAATCTCTTCTGACTCGGGCGAAAAGTTGGGCTGCTGCTGGCCATTGATGATGGGCCATTTGGTCTGCTCGGGCTGAAACAGGTGGTTTACGCCGGGCATTTTGTGCACTACTACCGTCTTTTTGCTGGCTTTCAGGCCTTTTTCCAACGCGTTCAGGTTGGCATCGGCATTCACGGTAAGGTCGGAAGTACCGTTGAGCAGCAGCACGGGGCAGGCCACAGTGGGCAATTTTTCGATGGGGTTGAAAGCGAGGAAGTAGCGGTAGTGCGGCGAAGTCATCTCAGTGGCGCTGGCCTGGGCCGTGGCGTTGTCGATGGCGGCGTTGTTCTGCTTCAGCATATTGGCCACAATGGCCTGGGCCTGTGAGTTGTCCGTGGTCTGACGGATAATTTCGAGCATGGCCTGCTGCCGCTTGGTAGCGGCTTCAATCTGGGCATTCTCGGTGCCGAGGGTACGCAGGGTGGTAGCCTGCTGCTGCACTACAATATCGCGGCCCGGCAGGCCATAGGCCGCCAGCGTAACCACGAAAGCCGGCGGCAGGGGCTGCGCGGCGGCCAGCAGGGCCACGTTGCCGCCCTCGCCGTGGCCAATTAGGCCCAGGTGCGAGAGGTCGATTTCGGGGCGGGTACGCAGGTAGTTGAGGCCGGATTGCGCATCGCTCACGAGGTCGGCGGTGGTAGCGGCGGGGGTACCGCCCGATTTGCCCACGCCGCGGTCGTCGAATCGCAGCACGGCGATGCCGCGGCGGGTGAGGTAATCGGCCAGCTGGCCCAGCGGGGCGAAGTCGCCCACGGTACCGTCCCGGTCGTGCGGGCCGCTGTCGCTGAGCAGCACCACGGCCGGGAAGGGCCCCTGACCAGCCGGAATGGTAAGCATGCCATTGAGACGGGCGTTGACGACCAGATTGCTAAAGGTCGCTTCTTCCTCGCGGTAGGGCGGAGTGAGGCGCACATTCTTGGCATTGAAGGCTGGCTGGGCGCTGAATGTCAGCGTCATGGGCGTTTTGTAGCCCGGGGCCTGCCAAACACCAACCATTTCCTTGCCGCCGGGCATGATGCGGCCGATAAAGCGGCTGGCGGCTTCTTCGGCAAAGAGGCGAATGGAATCGCCTTTTACATCGGCCTTTACGTTCATGCGGCTCACTTTTTGGAGCGGCACATCGAGGGTGCAGAAATAGCCGTCCGTCAGCTTCATGAGGCGGAAGATGACTTCGAGCTGACCGCCGGGCACTTTCAGGGGGCCTTTCCAGAGGCCGTCGAGTGCGGGCTGGTCGGCGGTGATACCGGCTGGCACAACCTGCGCAATAACCGCGCGGCCTGGCATGGCTACCAGCAACAGCAACCCGCAGACCATCAACAAACGAGACATAGGTAAACTATTGATTTTCATATATGAAAAGAGATACAAAGGCTCATGCTAGAGTATCCGACTAATCCGGACGGGCTAAGCCAACTGTAAAGTAGCAAAATAAATACCTTGCCAACATTAGGAGCGCCGACAAATTCTAAAAAAACACCCAGCCTGCCGCCGACCAAACGCCGCCGTTGCCGGTTGAATTTGCTCGGGTGCGGGGTAAAGCCAACGGCCTTTCCGGGTGGCCGCAGCCGGTGGCTGCTCTGGCCCCAACCCCTATTCGCTCACAAACACCCGCTTCACCCGCTCGCTCACATTCGTGAGCAGCTCGTAGGCGATGGTACCGATGCGGGCAGCCAGCGCGGGCAGCGGCAGGCCCTCGCCAAACAGCAGGGCCACGTCGCCGGCCCGGGCCCGCGGAATTTCGGTCACGTCGACCATGCACATATCCATGCACACCGAGCCCACCAGTGGGGCCGGCTGCCCATGGATGAGCACGGTGCCCGCGCCGTTGCCAAAGCGCCGGTCGTAACCGTCGGCATAGCCAATGGCCAGCGTGGCGATGCGCCGCTCGCCATCGGTGGCGGCACCGCGCCGGCCGTAGCCCACGGTATGGCCAGCGGGCAACGTTTTTATCTGCGAGATGGTGGTGCGCAGCTGGCTTACGGGGCGCAGGGCGGCGGGGTCGGCCGTGTTGCTGGCATCGACGCCGTAGAGGCCGATGCCAAGGCGCACCATGTCGAACTGGGCCTCGGGAAAGCGCAGGATGCCGGCCGAGTTAAGCGTGTGTTTGAGCACGAGGTGGCCCAGAGCCGCCTCAATAGCGGCGGCCATGCGGCGGAAGGCCGCCAGCTGGTCGCGGGTGAACGCGTCGTGAGCGGGCTCGTCGGCGGCGGCCAGGTGGGTCATCAGGCTGGCCACGGGCAGGTGAGCGGCATGGGTACGCAGGCGGGCCAGCAGCGCCGGCAAATCGGCTTCGTCGAAACCGAGGCGGCGCATGCCGGTGTCGAGCTTGAGGTGAATTTTAGGGGCGGAAAGCGCAGCGCGGGGAAGCGGGCCTTCGGCCGACGCGGCGGCCACACAAATAGCCAGGTATTCATCGAGCAGCTCGAAGGAATATATTTCGGGCTCCAGGCGATAGCGGCGCAGCAGGTCGAACGAGTCGGGCGCGGCATTCATCACCATAATAGGCAGGCTGATACCGGCTTCGCGCAGGGCAATTCCTTCGTCGGCATAGGCCACGGCCAGGTAGTCGGCGCGCTGAAATTCGAGCAGGCTGGCCACTTCGTAGGAGCCCGCCCCGTAGGCAAACGCCTTCACCATCACCATGAGCTTGGTGCCGGGCCGCAGCTGCCGGCGGTAGTAGCGGAGGTTGTGGCTGAGGGCGTCGAGGTTGACTTCGAGCACCGTGCCGTGCTGCTGGGCCTGGAGCGCCGCCACAATTCGCTCGAACCCAAAACGCCGCGCGCCCTTAATCAGAATGGTTTCCTGGGCGAAATCAGTCGGACTGAGCTGGGCCAGAAAGGCTTCGGTGCTGGGGTAGGTTTGAATTAAAAATGGAGGATTAAAAATTAAAAATGAATCCGACAAATGTTTAGCCTTTGCTTTATCTGATTCAGAATCAATTTTTAATTCTTCATTTTTAATATTCAATTCCTGCCCAATCTCCTCGCCAATGCCCACCAGCCGCGTGACGCCGGCGGCGGGGAGCATGGCCGTTACGCGGGCGTAGAGCTCGGCCCGGCTGAGGCCCGATTCGAGCACGTCGCTGAGGATGAGGGTACGGCGGCCGGGGCGGCTCTGGCGGGCCAGGGCGTTGAGGGCGAGGGCCAGGCCGGCCAAGTCGTTATTATACGTGTCGTCGAGCAGGTAGGAGCCGTGGCGGCCAGGCTTCATTTCGAGGCGCATGGCCACCGGATGCAGGCGCAGCAGCCGGCGCTGAATTTCGGCGGGCTCGACCTGCCGGTGCAGCAGCACGGCCAGGCAGTGCAGGGCGTTTTCGAGCGAAGGCTCGTCGGCGAAGGGCAGCGTGAACTCGGCCGTGAGGCCGGTGGCCGGGTACGTGGCGCGCACGTGGGTGGTACCAGTGGCGGCAGGCTCGGCCGTGAAGCGCAGGTCGGCGGGCTGGGCGGGCTGGCGCGTCCAGCTAAAACCGGGCAGCGCCAGTTGGGCTACGGCGGCGCGCACCAAGGGCTGGTCGGCGCAATAAAACAGGCGCTGGAAATGCGGGCCAATGAAAAGGTGGAGCTTCTCGCGCAGCTTCTGCTCCGGCGAGGTAAAACCGGCATCATGGGCGGTGCCGAGGTTGGTGAACAGGCCTTCGGTGGGTTGAATAATGGCTGCCAGCCGGGCCATCTCCCCCACTTCCGAAATACCGGCCTCAAAAATACCCAGCGTATGGCGCGCCGGGTTCAGTTCCCACACGCTGAGGGGCACGCCCACCTGCGAGTTGTAGGAGCGCGGCGAGCGGCAAATATCCTCGTCGGGGCTCAGCAGCTGGGCCAGCCATTCCTTCACGATGGTTTTGCCGTTGGAGCCGGTAATGGCCAGCACCGGGCCGGAAAAGTCGGCCCGGTGGGCGGCGGCCAGGGCCTGCAAAGCTCCCAGCGGGCTGGCCACGGCCAATAGCCCGGCCCCGGGATAGGCGGCGAGGCCGCCGGGCAAGAGGGCCGCATTTTCTACCACAAACTGGCGCACGCCCTGAGCATAGAGCTCAGGCAGATAGCGGTGGCCGTCGTGGCTGGGGCCGCGCAGGGCAAAGAACACCGCGCCAGTTGGCAGGCCTACGCGGCGGCTGTCGAGCAGCAGGTGGCGGGCCTGGGCCGTGGCATCGGCAGGGGCTTGTAGCAGGTGGCCGCCCAGCAGGGCCGGCAGGGTGAGAAACGCAGGGAACGGCATGATACTATAAAGGTCCGGCAAAAATGCGGCGCTGCCCGCCCAGCCGTTGCCGGGTTAACTTTGAAGCCATTCGGAAGCTCAAAAAATCTTTCATTTTGGATTTACAAAGGACCTAATCAAGGCCGAATAACCTTATTCGGGAGCATTACAGCCCGAATGAAGCCCTTTGCAAGCTCAGAACGACTACCATCCGAAAAGTTGAATTGCTTACCAGTCCCGTTATTGGTGGACTTGCCCGCTTTTGCTGCCACTGCATGAAATTATTACGCCTTCTTTTTGGCCTGAGCCTGGCCGTGCTCCTTACCACCTGCACCCGCAAGCCCCGGCCCACCAAGCTGGAGATTTTCGACGTCGTTATCAACCACGTGACGCTGGTGGACGTGCGCACGGGCCGCCTCACACCCAACCAAGTGGTGGCCATCGCGAAAGGTAAAATCGTGGAGGTGCAGGAGGCCGACAAGGACAGCTACGCCGCCAAGCAGTACGTGAACGGCAACGGCCGCTACCTGATACCGGGCCTGTGGGACATGCACGTGCATTTTCGGGGCGGTGACAGCCTGGCCGAAGCCAACAAAAAAAGCCTGACGCTGTACCTGGCCCACGGCATCACAACGGTGCGCGACGCGGGCGGCGACCTCACCCCCCGCATTTTCGAGTGGCGGCGCGAAATGGAGGCCGGCCGCTTGGCGGGCCCGCGCATTTTCACTTCGGGCCCAAAAATCGACGGTCCCGGCGCTACCTGGCCCGGCTCGCTGGAGGTGGAAACCACGGCCCAGATTCGCCACGCCCTCGACTCGCTGCAAAAGCTGAAGGTGGACTACGTGAAGATTTACGACAGCAAGATTTCAGGCCGTGCCTACCTCGAAACCATCCGGCTGGCCCAGCGGCGCGGCCTGAAAACCACCGGCCACATGCCCTACTCCGTGACGCTGGCCGAAGCCATCGGGCGCGGGCTCGATGCCACTGAGCACCTGTACTACGTGCTCAAGGCCTGCTCGAGCAAGGAAGACAGCCTCACGGCGCTGGTGCGCGCCAGCCAGGGCACCACCCGGCCATTGGGCCTGTTTGCCACGCTGCCCGCCGTGAATGCCACTTACAGCCCGGCGGCGGCAGACCGCATTTTCGCCCTCATGGCCAAGCGGCACACTGCCGCCGTGCCCACCCTCTACATTGGCCAGACGCTGGCCGGCCTACCCACCAGCGACCACGCCCGCGACTCGCTTCTGGCCTACATCGACCCGAAGATTCAGGCCACCTACCAGCGCCGCCTGGCTAGCGCCCGGCAGCAATCGCCGGCCGCCCAGGCGCTCAGCCGCCAGCTCGAAACCCGGTTTTTGGGCATGATTGCACCCATGCAGGCCGCGGGCGTGCGCCTGCTGGCGGGGTCCGACAGCGGCCCGTTCAATTCTTTCGTGTATCCCGGGGCCTCGCTGCAGGAAGAGTTGATTCTGCTGGTGCAGGCAGGACTCACGCCGCTGCAGGCGCTGCAAACGGCCACCGTCAACGGTGCCGAGTTTATGGGCGTGGCCGACCATACTGCCGCCATCGCCCCGGGCAAGGATGCCGACCTGCTGCTGCTCACCGCCAACCCGCTCGACAACATCGCCAATGTTAAGCGCATCGACACGGTGATTTCGCGGGGCAAGGCCTATCCGCGGGCCTCGCTGCAAAACCTGCTGCGGGGAGTACGGAACCGGTAACGGCCGCTTTGGACCAGCGTCCTTTTTTGTATCACGGGTGATAGCCTAACTCCAGAACCATCGGGCATGGCATGCTTCGTATGGCGTTCTGCGGGCGGCCATTTCTG
This sequence comes from Hymenobacter sp. UYCo722, assembly GCF_040547115.1. Taxonomy (NCBI): domain Bacteria; kingdom Pseudomonadati; phylum Bacteroidota; class Cytophagia; order Cytophagales; family Hymenobacteraceae; genus Hymenobacter; species Hymenobacter sp. UYCo722. The sequence goes on from NZ_JBEPPC010000002.1 coordinate 120,519, forward strand.
GCGCGGGCACAGTCTGCCCTACTTTGGCGGGCAAGATTCGTCGACAAGCGGCCAAGATAAAGCACGACGGTCTGACTAGTTCCCGGACAAGGCAAGGTCATTCTTCGTCAAGAAGTTAGGTGAAAACAGAATAAGCTTGGGCTGGATATATTTTGAGGTAGCGCTTGCGGTATCTAGTGATAATTACATTTTTTTTGATTGGTTATTAAAAAGTATCAAAACATTTGTTTAACTATGGGTGTCAAAGTATCAAACAACCACTTCTCACCCTTTAATTCTGTAGTACCCATGATAACCCCAACCCTACTCGTAAACATGCTCGACATTAAGGTCGACGACCCCATTGCCTTCACCTTTTTTACCGGCTACATGGCCATGCTGGCCGCCTCAATTTTCTTCTTTGCCGAGCGCGGCGTAGTGGAAGGCAAGTGGAAGCTTTCGATGCTGGTATCGGCCCTGATTACGGGCATCGCGGCGGTGCACTATTACTATATGCGCGACTACTACCTGGCTACCCACTCAACCCCTACCGCCCTGCGCTACATCGACTGGACGCTGACCGTGCCGCTGATGTGCGTCGAGTTTTACCTGCTCACCAAAGCCGCCGGGGCTAAAATCGGGCTGCTGTGGAAACTCATTTTTGCCTCGGTGTTCATGCTCGTGACGGGCTACATCGGCGAGGCGTTCTCGTACGGCAACGGCATGCATTCCATCATCTGGGGCTCGCTCTCGACGCTGGGCTACATCTACATCGTTTACACGGCTTGGTTCGGCGAGGTGGCGAAGCTAGCCCAGGCCAGTGGCGACGTGGCCGTTATCAAAGGCATCCGCTCGCTGGGGTGGTTCGTGCTCGTGGGCTGGGCCATCTATCCCATCGGCTACATGTGCATGCCGGGCAACTTCCTGAACACCATTTTCGGTATGCAGCCTTCGAGCGTCGACTTGTTCTACAACATTGCCGATGCTATCAATAAAATCGGCTTTGGCCTGGTAGTGTACGGCATTGCCGTATCGGGCAAGAGCGCCGCTGCCGTGCACGAAACCATGCCCACGGCTCCGTCGCGGACCACCGTACCGGCCTAACTCTCCGTAGGGCCGGCCTGTGGCCCACTGCTTCGGGCCGGCGCTACTCCATTAGTCACCTCATTCCCGTTCTCCGCTAGCGCTGCGCGGGGGGCGGGAATGAGCTTTTTGGGCCTGACTACTGTTTTTTCACCGGCTATGCGTCTGGGAATGCTCCCGCTACAACCATGCTCCCGCTGATTTCTTTAAACACCGTCTCGGCGCGCTCCGCTGCTGCGCCCCGGCGCTACTCCTACGTGGCGGTGCTGGGTGCCGTAACCATAGGCCTGATAGCCCCCAACTATGCCAACTGGCTATTGGGGCCCGCGCTGCTGGTCGGCATGGTGCTGCTGGGCGTGGCGCATGGTGCCTGCGACCAGTTTGTGGTACCAGCCACGCACCCGGCACTGGCCCAGGGGCGGGGGCGATATTGGGCTGCCTTTCTGGGTGGCTACTTGGGGCTGGCTGCGGTGGTGGGCCTGCTATGGTGGCAACAACCAGGGCTGACGCTGGTGCTGTTTTTTGGGCTCACGGCCTGGCACTGGGGTTCAGGCGATGCGCCGCAGCAAAGCGTGACGCGCAACCAATGGCTGGCCCACAGCCTGTTGCGCGGCAGCCTGCTGTTTGCCGTGCCGCTGTGGCACTGGCCCACCGAAACCCAGGCCATTGTGAACGGACTACTCGCCCTGACGGGTACTGCCCCGGTGGGGCTGGCCTTTTTAGGCCCAGCTGCCGCAGGACTGGCACTGGCCATTGCGCTGGGCCACGGGGCACTCTGGCTCGCCTATGCGCGGCAGGGGCAGCATGACTTGGCGCGCACCGACGCGTTGGAGGTGCTACTGCTACTGGCCCTGCTGCTGGTGCTGCCGCCGGTACTGGCCGCAGGCGCGTATTTCGTGTTCTGGCACAGCCTGCAGCACGTGCTGCGCATGAACCAGTTGATAGACCGTGCTTCGGTCGTTGACCGGCGCAGTCTGTGGGCCGAGTTGAGCTTCTTTCTGCGGCGCTCTGCGCCACTGCTGCTTATTAGCGTGGCCGCGCTGGCGGTGGTATTCGGCCTGGCTTGGGCGCGGGCAGCCAGCGGCACCGTATTGGTGAGCCTGGCACTGCTGGCCGCTTCTATCGTGACGCTGCCGCACGCCCTGCTCGTTACGCTGGGCATGGATGCCGCCCAGTGGCGGCGCAGCCCCTAGCCGCTGGGCAGGACCCGCCCACTTCAGCAGCAACTTTCAGGGTGGCCAACCGCTGAATATTCACGCCAGCCCGGTGCTTTATGGGCGGCAAACTATCCCCCCGATGAAGCTCCTGGACCTTGTGCAGCAAGCCTACCACCCGTTGCAGGAATTCTGGGAAAGCCGCCGCACCAACTACTTCCTGAGTGGGGTGCTGGTTGGCGTTTTCGTGCTGTGCATGGTGGTGGCGCTGGTCAATTACCTCGGCTGGCTGCCGGTGGGCGGCCTGCTGGGCCGGCTGCATTTCCTGCAAGCGGTGGAAATATCGTTTACCCTGCTGCTGTTTTTCGAAATGGTAGGCTTGGTGTTCGTCATTCCGCAGTCCATTGCTAACTCCATCGGCAAGCAGATTGAGATTCTGAGCCTGGTGCTGCTACGCTCGTCGTTCAAAGAATTCTCGCACTACCAGTTTCAACTGCCGCTGCAAAGCCAGCTCGAATCGGTGTACAAAATGGTGTCGGACGGCGTGGGCGCGCTGTTGGTGTTCCTCTTGCTCTCCTTTTACTACGGCGTACAGCGCCACCGTGCCGTTACCAAGGAGGGCGACCGGCAGCAGTTTGTAGCCCTGAAGCAGTTTGTAGCGCTGCTGGTGCTGGCCACCCTGCTCGTGCTTTCGGGCCACGACCTGCTGCACCTGCTGCGCAGCGGCGTCTGGGTGCAGTCAGTCGACCAGTTCTACCTGATTCTGATTTTTGCCGACCTGCTGCTGATGCTCGTCGCGTTTCGCTATACGCTGCACTACCCCGATATTTTCCGCTATTCGGCCTTCGTGCTGGTCACGGTTTTCATCCGGTTTTCGCTGCTGGCCCCGGTGTACTACAATGCCCTGCTGAGCTTGTTTTCGGTGCTTTTTGCCATTGCAGTGGTGTATTTCCACAACCTGTTTACCGATGGCCGGCTGGCTTACATCAATAAAAACCAGCCGCCCGCCCAGTAAAAAATCGCGCCTTTGCCGGGTTCGCACGGCAGCAACCCCGGGCCAGCCGCTGCAGTAGCTGCTAAAACCCAAGGCCCACCCGCAGGCCCGTGCCCAGGCGCTGCCCGCTTTGCAGGGCGGTATAGAAATCCACCCGCACCAATTTGAAAATGTGCTCGATGCCCGCGCCCAACTCTACGTAGTGGCCGGCCTGAGCCGTGTGCAAATAGTTGAGCGAGGCCACTTCCTGCCATTTCAGCTTGCGAAAGAGTGGGACTTTATTGAAAATGAAGCCGTTGAAGTGATGGTCGTAGTGGGCTTCGAGGTAGGTGTTGTTGGTGCTGAAGCGGTAGTAATCGAGCAGTTGAAAGTTGCTGAAGTTGCCGGCCAAAATGGTCTGGTTGCCGGCGAAGTGGCGGTAGTCGATGAACGTCATCCCCGCCTGCCGGCCCACGAAGCCGCCCACGCTCACCCGGAAGGCACTGGCCCCCAGCAGCCCCAGCGACACGTTGTGGCGCACGCCGCCTTGCAGCAGCAGGTAGCGCACATCGCTCCCCAGCACGCCGGGCACGGCCAACCGGCCCTGCACGTTGAACGTGGGCCACTTCGAGCCGAGGTTGAACTTGCCATCGGGCCGGTTGATGTAGTGCTGGCCGGGCTTGAAATCGGCCGACAGGCTCACCGTCAGAATCTGGCTGCGGCCGAAGCTGGTGTTGGCCAGTTCGTCGCTCAGGGGCAGGTTGGGGGTGAAGAGCCGCTCGGGCGAGTCGCGGATGAGCCGGTCGGTGGTGTTGAACAATTCGCGGCGGTCGAAGTAGCCGGCGGTGGCGCGTAGCGTCAGGCCGTTCAGGGCCTCCGAGAGGTAGCTGAGCTCCAGGCCGTCGCGGCGGTAGAGCTTGGCGTAGTTGTAATTGGCCAGCAGCGTGTACACCGTGTTGATGAGGGGCGTGAGCTGCGAGTTCTTATCGAAATTCTCGACGGTGCGGCCCGCGATGAGGCCCACTTGCCGGCGCTTGGCCGGGTCGAGCTGCCAGGCCAGCTCCAGGCTGGGGTTGAGCTGCCGGCTGCTGAATCCGTAGCGCAAAGTGGGGGTGAGCGTAACGAACCGCCGGTCGTCCGTCCGCTGGCTGAAACTGGCCTGGGCGTTGAGGACGGCCCCCTCCACGGTGTTGTACTGGAAAATCTGCGTCAGCGGCTGCACCGAAAACGACTGCTTCTTAAAGCTATTCAGGTGCGTGTAGCCGCCGAGGAGCAGGCTGGCCGGCTGAAACTCGTTGCGCTTGCGGTCCATCGAATCCTGGTAGGGGCGCGAGCGGCGGATAACCTCGGTGCTGTCCTTCACGTGGTAGTCCGTCTTCTCTTCGGCGGTGAGGGGCACAGGGCGCACCTGGTCCCAGTAGCTGGAATCGCGCTCGTTCACGCCCTTCTCCACCAGCTGCACTTCGCCGCGCGGCATGCGGGCAAACGGGTCGTTTTTGATGGAGTCGCGCTGGGCCTGCTTCACCTGCCGGCGCACCTGGGCATTCAGGCCGCGCAAATCGGGCTTCCGCTTGCGGATTTGGGCGGCGGTTTCCTGGCCCACGGGGGCGTCTTTGCCTTCGGCTATTACGGGCGGCGCGGCCTGGGGCTCGGGCGGCGTGGGGTAGGTAGCCACCACACCGCTGTAGTTCGAAAGCACCGCCGTGATATCAAAAGCCCCCTTGAAACCCAGGCCCGACAGGTTGGCCCGCGCCTGCTGCGACTGCATGAGCCACACGTTGGGGTTGCCCGGCATGGGCGCGTACTGCTGGGTGATGTGCACGTCGTCGGTGTAGTCAATCTGAGCTTCCTTGCCGAGGTTCAAATCGACGGAATGAATGCGCCACGAGCCGTCGACGATGTAGATGTAGCCGAAAAAAACGGGGTCGGTGCGGCGGCGCGGCACCACCCGAATTTTGTGCACCACCACGCCGTTCTGCGTCGAGCTGCCCACCAGCTCGTACTTGTAAAAGAGCATAGCATTGGCCGCGATGGGCGACACGAAGCCGCGCTCGGCAAAGCCCGGCTTCACCAGGTTTTCGTAGAAAGTGAGGTTGCGGCCAGCGCTGGCCCGGTTGAAGCTCAGCCCGCGCGAGTCGCCGCTCACCCGGCTCGAAATCATGCGCTCCTTCACCTGGTTGGGCTGCGTGAAGCTGATATCGGACAGGCTTTCGGACAGGTACAGAATGCCCTTCTTGATGTCGGGGCCGATTTTGAACAGGCCCATTATTTTGGCCGGCGTGTCAATCACGCGCAGCACGCTTTTGAGGTAGATGCGGGCCCGGTAGGCGGCCACCTCGCGCCGGTGGTAGGCCCGCCACTGCTGCGCCTGCTGAATGATGGCGTAGGCCGGGTCGCGGTCGGAGGAGCGCACCAGCACCTCGCCCAGGTTATAGTTCTCCGCTTGCAGGCTCACGTTCAGGGTCAGCACCGAATCGCCGCCCGGCACGCGCACAGCCTCGATGCGCGGCTTGTAGCCCACGTACTGGAACACCAGCTCGTACTGGCCAGCCGGCAGGCGCAGCTGGTAGCGGCCCTGCTCGTTGGCCCCGGTACTGGTGGTGGCCCCGCGCACAGCCACGTTGGCGAAAGCCAGCGGCTTCTGGTCGGTGCCGCTCACGATGCCCCGTACGGTGCCGGCGTACCCCGGGCGGCTCAGCCCACTCAACAACAACAACAAAAACAACCAGCGGCGCGCGTTCAACAACATGGGCAAAGTAAAGGGCAGGAAAGGCCAGTCCAAGGTACGGCGGCCGGGGTGTTGATGCCGGCGGCGACCAAAACGTTGCCTCGGCGGCGCGGTTCAGGCCACGGCCTCCTCGGCGGGCTGGGCCGGGGCGGCATCGCGGGCATCAACCCGGGCCGTGTACCAGGCGTTCAGGCCCACGCTCAGCAGCACCAGCACCATACCGACGTAGGCCAGCAGGCCATACACTTCGCCGAACAGCCAGTAGCCCATGCCCAGCGCATAAAACAAGCCCAGGTAGCTGAGCGGGGCCACCCGGCTGAGGCGTTCGAGCTGGTAGGCGCGGGTCATGGCTACCTGCGCCGCCTGGGTAAAGAGCCCGCAGGCCAGCAACCAGGCCCAGTCGGCTCCGTGCGGCGTTTGCCAGCTGAACAGGCAGGCCACGGCGGCCAGGGGCAGCGAAATGAGGGGGAAGTAGAACACGATGACCAGCGGATGCTCGCGCCCGCGCAGTTGCCGGATGGCGTTGTAGCTGAAACCCGATACCAGCGCGCTCACCACCCCAATGCCCAGGTAGAACAGGCCGGCCCCCGCCGCGCCGGCAGTCACTTCGGCCGGTGGGCTGCCCTGCTGCACCAGCAGCACCCCGCCCAGGCTCAGCCCGAAAAACAGCCACTGCCAAGGCCGCACACTTTCGCTCACCAGCCAGATGCCCAGCACCGCCGTGAACACCGGGGCCAGGTACTGCACCGTAACCGCCGTGGCCAGCGGCAGGTGCTGCAACGACACGAAGTAGCACATCAGCGACAGCGCCCCGGTGCAGCCCCGGCTGATGAGCAGCCGGTAGTTGTGTCCGAATGGGGCCACGCCCGCCCGCCGCAGCAGCCCGTAGCTGGCCACCGCCGAAAATAACGAGCGAAAAAACACCACTTCCAGCGCGGGCAGGTGATGCAGCTGCTTCACGCAGGCGTTCATGCCCGCAAACAGCAGGGTGCTGAGCAGCATGTTGCGAATACCGGGCGTGAAGAAAGCGTGCATGAAAAACAGCAGCGGCCGGGCGAGCCAGAAACGGCCCCGCGGCGCTGCCGGCAACGAAGTACCGGCGGGAATGGTTAGGAGAAGGCGACCCCCGCCCCAAGCCCTAATTCTTTCAATGACCCAGCCCCGCTCCCAAGGCTGCGTCGACAACCCGGGCGGGCGTAATTTTCGGCTGCTACCGTTCCTTTTTTCCGATGTTCAAAAACCCCGACAAAGCGCCCAAGCAGTACACGCCCGGCGAAGCTCTGCAAAAAATTGCCGCCTTCTGCGCCTACCAGGAGCGCCATCAGAAAGAGGTGGAGCAGAAGCTGAAATCCTACGGCCTCGACGAGGACGAAGCCGGCGAAATCATCATTCGCCTCAGCCGCGAGAAACTGCTCGACGAGCAGCGCTTCGCCCAGTCCTTCGTACGCGGCCACTACCGCCAAAAGAAGTGGGGCCGCCGCCGCATTGTGCAGGAGCTCAAGCAAAAAGGCATCAGTGAATACTGCATCAAAGCCGGCCTGAAAGAAATCGACGGCGAAGAGTACTACCAGAACCTGGTGGCGTTGATGGAGAAGAAGGACCGCCAGGAAAAGGAGAAGAACCCGCGCGTGCGCCGCATGAAGATTTCGCAGTACCTAACGGGCAAAGGCTACGAGCATGACTTAATTAAAATGGCGCTCGATGATTTGGGCAAAGCGCCGGAAGACGACGACGCATGAACGAAAAAGGAACGTCATGCTGAGCTTGCCGAAGCATCTCTACCGCGCAAGCCATTCATTTTACTATTGCGGTAGAGATGCTTCGGCAAGCTCAGCATGACGTGCTTTTTACTCTTTTTACTACTGCTTCGGGCCTACTTGCGGCAGCACCAGCGGCTGGCCTACAATCACGCGGCGGCCGGTGAGGGTGCGCAGCATGGGCACCAGAATCTGCTCGGCATTGCGCTGCGTCTGGGCCAGTATTCCGGCTTGCAGGGCGGCGTTGCGCACCTGCACTTCGGCATATTTGTAGCCCTGGTCCACTAGGTCGGCATCCTGAAAAAAGCCGTTTTCGGTGCTGAAGACGCGGCTTTGGTCGTGCCGCACCTGAAACGAGCACAGCTCGGGCGCGGGCAGGGTGATGCGCACAATGGAGTCGCCGTCGAACACCACATCCTGCGGGCGAATTTTGCGCAGGTCGAGGCAGCCCACGGCCTCGCCGCCCACCACGAGCGCTACTTTGGCATCGGGCAGCAGCGGGTAGCGGCTGGCCCGGCGGTACTCCACAATGTCCTTGAACTTGTAGCGCACCAGCTCCAGCTTGCCAAGTCCCTCAATCTGGGTGAGCACGGTGTTGTGCGTGACGGTGACTTTGGGTTCGGTATTGAGCGGGTTGAGCTCGCTGAGCGCGGGACCGACTTTGCGCCACAAAAACCACCCCAGGGCAACCAGAAACAACAGCGGCAACAGGCGACGGACGAGGCGTACTAAATTCATATAGTGGGAATACGTGGTAGTCGCGGCAAAGGAGAAAGGCAGAAGCAAAAGAATGTCGTGCCGCTAACGAAGGCGGCCGTCCTAGCTTTGCGGGCTCATGCGCATCCCCTCCCCCATTCGCTCGCTGGCCCTGCGGCTCTGGCCCCACCACCGGGCGCTGCTGGCGGGGCTGTGGGTACTGATGCAGCTGCTGTTCTGGCGCAAGTTTGGCGGGCCACACTTCGCAAACGACAGCGCCCGCTACCTCGAATACGCCCACGGCATTGCCGAGCGCGGCTATTTCGAGCCCGGCCACAACCTGCGCTACGTGCTCTACCCGCTGTTTCAAAGCGGGTGGCTGCGGCTGGGTTTGGGCTGGCCGGGCATCGTAGCGGGCCAAATGGCCGTGTCGGCCCTGGCCACGCGGGCCATTTACCGGGGCACGCGCCGGCTGGCACGGGGCGGGCGCGGCGCGGCGGCGCTGGCCGCGCTGGCCTTCATCGCCTGGCCCGACATCCAGCAGTTCAACGTTTTTCTGCTCACCGAGTCGCTGTTCATCAGCTTGGTGGCCTTGTCGTTTGGCACTTTCACCAGCGTGAAAACCGGCCGGCCGCGCGCTTGGGCCCTGCTGCTGCTGGTGCTGGCCCTGGCGGCCCTGGCCCGGCCCAACGGCTTTGTGGTAGGCCTGGCCGCCGCTCTGGCTGGCCTCGATGCCCTGCGCCGTCGCTCTGACCGCCGGCCGTGGCGGGCGGCGCTGCTTGGGCTGGTGCTGCTGGCCCCGCTGCTCTGGGCGGCCCTCAACCACCAGCTGGCCACGTTTTATTTGATGGATACCTACCAGCGCGGCGAGCTGATTTTCCGCTATCAGCTGTGGGCCGTGCACCAGACCGCGCCGCTGGATATGCCACCCCCCGGCACCGGCCCGGCCGCCCGGGTGCTGTATTTCGGGGTGCACAATCCCCTCTACCTGGGCCGACTGATGCTGGGCAAGCTGTTTGTATTCGTTAGCTACCTCAAGCCGCACTACTCGTTGGCGCACCGCGTGCTTGGCGTGTTGGTGCTATGGCCGGCTTACTGGCTGGCGGCGTGCGGGGCGCGGCGGCGCGGCATCTGGCGGCCGGCGCGGGTGTTTCTGGCCGGCGTGTTCCTGCTGCAAACGGCCATCATCATGCTCACGGTCGATGACTGGGACGTGCGGTTTCTGGCCCCGGTGCTGCCGGCGGTGTTCGTACTGGCTATCCTGGAGCTAGCCAACCGGGTGAACGCGCCCGGCCAGCGGCTGCCGACCAGCCAGGGGCGACCACCATACCGCCGTCGGCTATCAGACCGTTTGGCCGAGTAATTGCGTTGGTTTCTGCGGTCAGAAAGGCGAGCCGGGGCACCTTTGCTCAGGTTTACCAGCATTCTGCTATCAATATATCCTTTCTGATTAGCTTTGTATACTATGCATCACCTCCTTACCCTGGTTACCGCCCATTTATTGCACCTCCCGGCCGGCCCTGGCCCCGTGCTGACGCCAGTACCGGTGGTGGTGCAGCATCGCAGCATTGCGCCAGCCGACTCGACCGATGCCGTAGAGCAAGCGGTGGTGGCCTACACGGCCTACCTCACCGACCTGCTCAGTCTCACCCCCACGCAACAGCGCCAGCTGGCTCAGCCCACCCGACTGCAGCTGCGGCAGCTGTATGCTATTCAGACGGCTCCCACCAGCCGCCCCGCGGCTGAAGCAGCCGCGAGCACCGTGGCCGCACGCTACCACCGGCAGCTGGCGCGGGTGCTCACCACCAGCCAGTATGGCAACCTGGTTATCTTCGGTGGTGCCTTGGAGGCCCTGCCCCACCGCCGCAGCCTGCAACAGGTGAATGCCTACTGGACGCGCAAGTCGCTGGCCGCCGGCGCGGCCCATTATGCCGCCACCGATACTCAGTAGCATTTGCGCGGGCTGCCATCAGGCGGGCATGCCACCAAAGCGGGCCTCCCAGCCCGCCCAAGCCTGCTGCCCGCCGGTATGGATGGCTACCACCGTGCTACCCCGTGCAAAGTAGCCCTGCACAATTAAATCGAGCACTCCATACAGAAGCTTGCCGGTGTAAATCGGGTCGAGCAGTACGCCGTGCCGCTGCCGGAATTGCCGGATAAAGGTCAATAAATCGTTCGAATACTTAGCGTAGCCGCCGAAGTGGTAATCGGTTTGCAGGGAGTAGCTGGCGTACGTTCTTCCGGCTGCCGACTGCGTCAACGCATCAACTTCGCCGCGCAGGAAGCTCCCGTTTTTCAGGGCCGCCACGCCCACGGCTTGTTCCGGCCCGGCCAGCCCCAGCAGTAGCCCCGCCAGGGTGCCGCCCGTGCCCACGGCCACCGCCAGCGCATCGAAAGCCACCTGTTGCCGGATTTCGGCCACCAGCTCGGCGCAGCCGGGCAGGGCCAGCGCGTTGGTACCGCCCTCGGGCAGCACGTAGGCCGGGCCGAATTTAGCGAGCATTTCAACCAGGAATTCCGGTTCGGCCCGACGGCGGTAGGTGCTGCGGTCGAGGTAGTGCAGCGCCATTCCGTCGGCCACGGCCCGGGCCAGTGTGGGATTAAGCGCGGTACCGGCCGGGAGTTCGTCGCCCCGAATCAGGCCAATGGTCTGGAAACCGAACAAGCGGCCGGCCGCCGCCACGGCAGCAATGTGGTTGGAATACGCCCCGCCAAAGGTGAGCAGCGTACGGTGGCCCTGCTGCCGGGCGGCGGCGAGGTTATACTTCAGCTTGCGGGCCTTGTTGCCGGGCAGGTCGGGGTGGGCCAGGTCGTCGCGCCACAGCAGTAGCCGCACACCACGAGCGGCGGCAATGGGCTCATCGAGCAACTGCAGAAGGGGCGAAACAGTCATAAGGCCAACGACAAAAAAGGAAAAGGGGACCGAGGAAACGACCGTTTCCCCCATCCCCTTTTCCTTATTCCTTACAGCGAAGGCGTTACGCCAACACCGGCACGTCCAGCAGCTCGTCGCCGCTACGGTCCTTGCGGCGCACCACGTAAACCACGGCTCCTATCAGCACGAGCAGTAGCACCACGCTGGCAGCCAGCGACACGCCATTGCCCACGGCGTAGGATTTGGGCTCGAATTTAAACATAATGCTGTGCGAGCCGGCCGGCACGGGCAGCGCCCGCAGCACGTAGTCGACCCGGAAATGCGGCACGGGCTTGCCGTCGAGGTAAGCCTGCCAGCCATCGGCGTAGTAGATTTCGGAAAACACCACCAGGCCATCGCGGGCGGCGGTGGCCCGGTACTTCAGCTCGTCGGGGCTGTAGGCGGCGAGGCTGATGCTGGAACCGGCGATATCGTAGGTGGCGGCCTTCTGCTGCGGGAATTTACCAGCATCCACCACGGCCTCGGTAGCGGGGCTCAGGGTGCTGAGGGCAGCCATCTCGGCATCGGGGCTGGCCACCGTTTTCAGGGTGCTCACAAACCAGGCGTTGCCCAGCGCGCCGGGGTTGCGCTGCACTGGCTGCTTGGCATCGCCGGTAATGAGGTAGCGCATGTTCAGCATGTTGAGCACCTGCTGGTTGTTGTTTGAAATCTGGCGCTCAATCAGGTCCTGGTAGCGGCGCAGCTTGGCTCCGTGGTAGCCGCCGATGCTCTTGTGAAAATACGAAGTCTGGGCTTCATTGAAAGGATTCTGGATGTTGAGCACGCGGTAGCTCAGCCCCTTGTCCTGAAGGATAATCTGGTCGGCCTGGGTGGGCTGAAATTCCTCGGCGATGGTCTGGGTCTGGAACTTGTTTTCGCCCAGGTAGCGCTTGTCCACGCCCCACAAATCGACCAGCACCAGCAGCACCATGATGGCCGCGGCGGGCATTACTTTCAGCTGGCCTTTCAGGTGGAAATACAGCACGCCCAGCGCCGCCCCGATGAAGAGCAGCCCGCGCCACACGTCGTTGCGGAGCAGGTCGGCGCGGTCGGCACGCAGGGCACTCAGCAGCTCGGGGGTGAAGCCCTGCTTGGTGAGCTCCCCATCAATCGGCGCGGCGAAATCGAAGCTGAAGCTGGCCAGGTAAGCTAGCCCGCACAGCCCGGCCGTAATGGCCCCAGCATACAGTACTTTAGTTAACAGCGCCGTAGCATCGGCCGACAGCGGAGCTTTGGTGCCGGGCAGCACCGGGGCCGGCGCGGGCTGGGGCCGCAGCACGCGGCTCAGGGCCAGAGCGCCCAGGATGGGCATGGCCAACTGCGCAATCACCAGCGCCATGCTCACGGCGCGGAACTTGTTGTAGCCCGGCAGCAGGTCGAAAATCAGGTAGTTGAAGGTTTCAAAGTTCTTGCCCCAGGCCAGCAGAATGCTCAGCACCGTGCCCGCCAACAGCCAGTAGCGCGTGCGCTTTTCCACCACAAACAGCCCCAGAATAAACAGAAAGCACACCACCGCACCCATGTACACCGGGCCGGCCGTGTAGCTCTGCTGTCCCCAGTAAGTGGGCATCGAAGCAAGATATTCCTGCGGCAAACCGGCCTTGGCCAGATTCGAGCTGCTGCTTAGCGGCATGGAGCTGGCCCCGCCGTAGAAATTCGGAATAAGCAGGGTAATGGTTTCGCCCACCCCGTAGCTGTACTGAAAGGCGTAGTCGCGGTCGACGCCGGTGCTTTCGTCCTCGGTTTTGGGGCCCGCAGCTTGGCCGGGCGCGGTGGGGGCGGTCGACTTCAGCTCGCTCGGGCCGCGGTTGCTGTATTTGCTGTATTCAGCGGTGGTGTAGAGGCGGCCGAAGCTCACGCCCACGGCCAGGGCCGCGCCCAGGCCCAGCAGCACGGTGCGTTTGGCAAACTCGGGCAACCGGCCGGCGCGGGCGGCCGCCACCAGCTCAATCACCACAAAAATCGCAGCCAGCAGCAGCAGGTAGTAGGTGATTTGCAGGTGGTTGACGTGGATATTAAGGGTGAGGCCCACGGCGAAAAGCACCGCGCCCAGCCACTTGTCGCGGCGGTACGTCACGAGCAGGCCGCCCAGTACCAGCGGCGCGTAGGCCAGGGCGATGCTCTTGGTGTTGTGGCCGGCGGCCAGAATGGCGAGGTTGTAGCTCGAAAAGCCCAGCGCCACCGCGCCCGCTACTGCAACCAGGGGCCGCAGGCCCAGCGCCACCAGCAAAATATAGCCGCACAGCAGCGCCAGAAACAGGTTAGCCACCACGGCCGGCAGGCCCAGCGTGAGGGCCTTTTGCAAGTAGCCCGACCAGTCGCCCGGGAAGTGCAGGCTGATGAGGTAGGTGGGCATGCCCGAGAACATGGAGTTCGTCCAGAGGGCTTCTTTGCCCATCACGGCCGCGTATTGCTGGGCCTCGTGCGCGCCGCCCTGAAACTGGGTAATATCGTGCTGGGCCAGCGTTTTACCCTCAAACACGATGGGCGAAAAGTACAGGCAGGCCAGCAGCACGAAAAACAGCACCGCCAGCACGTGCGGCACGGCCCGCTGCCACAACGGCACGGGCGAAACAGAAGCAACAGGAACAACAGCGGCCATCAGGGCAATTCGGGGGAAAATGAAAATGGCCCCGAAGGTACAGTAGAACCAGTTCGCGCAAGGTTGCGCGAGGTGAAAAGAGGTTTCGCGAGGTTGAATCAACGTCAACCCTGCGAAACCTCATGCTGCTCGGCGAAAACTTGCGGGCCTACTTCACTTCTTCAAAATCAACGTATTCACCGCCCTTGAAGCCGCTGGGCTGGTCGCGCTCGGGCGACGTGGGCGGCACGTAATCGACGTGGACCTCGCCGGGGCGCGAGGCCGTGCCGCCGCCAGCCGGCGGGGACTGAGGTGGCACCACGAAGCCCCCATTGCGCATTTGCTTGCGCACGAAGGTGCCCAGTGCCATGCGCAGCACAATAGGCAACACGTAGCGCACGGCGAAGAAAATCAGAATGAAGATGAGCCAGAATTTCATATGTCGGAAAACGTGAACACGGCCGCAAAGTACGGCCCGGGCCGGCTGACGCTGAAGTCGGATAATTGCTTTACGGCGGCCCCGCGCCCGGTGGCTGGCGCGGCAACCGCCCCGGAACAATTTCTTCCTTAGCTTGGCAGCCCGTTCCTTTCTCCAAACCGCTCACCCCTTATTTCGTTCCTATGCTACTCGCCCGTAGTTCAGGTTTATTGATTTTGCTGCTGGCTGGCCGGGCTGGTTTCAGCCAAAAAATCACCCCCGGTTACATCGTTACCGCTGGGCAGGACAGCCTGCGCGGGGCCATCGTCATCCACGAGGAAGCCGCCCAGCAAAAGCAGGTCGATTTCATCACGGCCCGGGGCAACCAGCGCCAGCGGCTCGATGCCTACCAGCTCAAGGCCTACGGCTACACCACGGAGCAGGACACTGTGCGCTACATAGCCGTGAGCATGAACCTGGGGCGGGATGGTGGGAAGACCGAGCGGCTTTTTCTGCGCCAGCTCCTGGCCGGCCCGGCCGAGCTGTACCAATACCGGTACTCTCGCGACTACTTCGCCCAGCCGTCCCGCATCGCCACGGAGGTGAGCCGAACGCCCAACCTCACAATCCCGGTCAATACTGCGCACCCGCCGGTGGCCGTTTCCCGTTTCACGCCGGTTCCCGCCAGCCTGCTGGTTTTTCCGCCCTTGAGCGCGACCAGCGCCCGCGCCGGCACCGGCATTTCGCTGCTGCTGCGCCGCCACGGGCAGCCCGGTTTCACCGAAACTACCTGGTGGAATTTCCCCACTGATGCCATGACCTACTTTGCCGACTGCCCCGCGCTGGCACTCGACCTGCAAGCCAAACGCTACCACGCGCGCGACCTGCCGCAGCTGGTACGGCGCTACAATAGCTGCCAGGGCGCGCCCGCTCACTAATCGTTCAGCCCACCAGCCATGACCGGCTGAGGGATAAATTTTTTCTGTGGATGCGGTTGCGTGGCTTCCGGCGTGGTGCTTATCTTTGCACCCCCTTCTAAAACTGTTGGTTGGGAAAAAGCCGATTTAGCTCAGTTGGTAGAGCAGCTCATTCGTAATGAGCAGGTCGTTGGTTCGAGTCCAATAATCGGCTCTTGTAATTGAAAATCCCCGAAAGCGCCTAGGCACTTTCGGGGATTTTTGCTTTGATGCTGTTTTCAATTCCTGGCGTTATCCGGCTAGCTCCGTATTACCGCTTCCCGGTTAAACGAAGCCACCACGCCAGCCACTTCGCCCAGAAACTCGGGCTCGGCTTCGATGTGATTGCCCACCACCACCACATCGGCCCCGGCAGCCAGGGCGGCATACACTTTCTCGCCCGAGTTCAGCCCGCCACCCACGATGATGGGGGTTTCAACGGCGGCGCGGACGGCGGCAATCATGGCGGCGGAAACCGGATTTTGTGCCCCGCTACCGCCATCAAGGTACATCAACTTCAACCCCAGCTGCTCGCCGGCCAGAGCAGTGCAGGCCGCGATGCCGGGCTTGTTGTGGGGCAGCGGCGTAGTGCCGCTCATGTACGAGGCCGTGGTTTGCCGGCCCGAATCGACGAGCATGTAGCCGGTGGGCAGCAGTTGCAGACCGCTGGCACGCAGGCGCGGCGCGGCTACGACGTGCTGGCCGATAAGAAAATCGGGATTGCGGCCCGAGATGAGCGAGAGCAGCAGCAGGCCATCGGCCGGGCCGTCGAGGTGCATGCTGTGGCTGGGGAAGAGCAGCACCGGCACCTCGGAGTGGGCCTTAATTAACGTAATGAGGGCAGCCTGATGCTCGCTTAGCACCAGGCTGCCCCCCACGAAAAAGTAGTCGACCGGATGCGCCTGGCTCAGCGCGAGCAGGTGCAACAGGCTGGCTTCATCCAGGTTATCAGGGTCGAGCAGTACGGCCAGCGCCTTGCGGCCGTGCGCCCGACGGGTTAGCAGCGCATCATACAGACTGGGGTGGTTTGGACGCATCCGGGGAAGCAGAAGGAGCAGACGAAGCAACGGGCGACGCGGCCGCCGGGGCCTTGGTCACGTCGGAGGAGGCTGCAAGGTCGGCATTTTTGTCGGCCGGGAAAAACTCACCCGCCTTTTTTGTCACGGCGGCCAGCGCCAGCGCCCCCGCCTGGGCCGCCAGCACCTTGCCGGTATCCGACTGCAAGAACTGCTGCAACACCGAGCCGACTACGCGAGCCATGGAATTGTGGGTGGTTGCGGCCATGGCCGGCGTGGGTACCCCTTTGGCGTCCTTAGTATCTTTCGCTTTTTTGTCGAAAGACGACGAAGCGGGCAGGCGGCGGCTGTCGTCGTAGGGCAAATCCTGAAACGGGTCGTCGTCGCTGCCAGCCTGCCTGGCTTGGGTAGGCTTAGGTGGAGCAGGCTTATCGGCCGCCTTAGCTGCCGGAGCCGGAGCAGCGGACTTGGGAGCTGAGTCCTTATCGGCTGGGCGCGAGGGCGAATTAGCCAGGGCACCAACTGGTTGGGCGGCGATAGGAGCCGACGACGAGGGAGTATTCGGCCGGGCTACACCGCCGCCGAACTCGTGGTCGCCATCCTCAAAATGGTCCATAAAAACCATGGCCGAGGCGGCCGCTGATTTGCGCTTGTCTTTGGGCTGGGCTTTTTCTTTGCCTTTGGGCTTGCCATCGGGCTGATGCTTGCCATCGGGGCGGCGCTTCTTACCACCAAAAGCCTTACTGATGAGCCAGACGGTGCCGGCCAGGCCCGCGCCAACCAGCGCCACCTTGCCTACCGTGGCCGTTTGCTCCTTAATGTGGTCGACATCGCCACGCAGGGCGCGCTCGTACTCGAGCTTTTTACGCTCCAGAAATTCTTTTTCTTCGTCGAAGAGGGGATTTTGCAACTCACTCATAGCAGGTGGGCTTAGGCTTGACGTTTGTCGGATTTATAGATAGTGTCCTTGAGCGCTTTGTTGGCGATGCCCTGGAACGCGGCTTTATCGACCCCGACCAGCACGAGCACCAGCAGCACAAGGTACACGCCGGCCACGATGCCGAAGCCCCAATACGAGCTGTCGAGGGCCGAATTGAGGGCCAGACCGGCGAAAATGCTTACGAAAATGATGAACAGCAGGCCCAGCATGGCCAGGGCCGCGCCGTGTACGGCGCTCACCAGCACGGAGGAAGCTTTCTGCTGAAGTTCGAGGCGAACTAGGTCGATGCGGGTGTCGAGATAGCCGGTCAGGTTGCCAATCAGGCTGTCGTTGCGGGGCGTTTTAGAAGAGTCGTCGTCGGAAAACATACGGCGCGAAATAGAAGTGGCGGAAAAAAACAAGCGGGGCGGCCGCCGCCGGTGCAAGGCACCAGCGCACGGCCGCTTGTGCCGGGTTTACGGAAAATTGCGCGGCGCGGCTGACTTTTGTGGGGTCGTTCGTGTTTGCAGCCCAGCGTGAGTCAGAATCATTATCAAATCCTGGGCGTGGCCGCCACCGCTTCGGCGGCCGACATCAAACGCGCCTACCGCCGCTTAGTAGTCCAGTACCACCCCGATAAGCACGGCGGTGATGTTCGCTACGAAGAACAGTTTAAAGCCGTGGCCGTGGCCTACGGCGTGCTCGGCGACCCCGACAAGCGCGCCACCTATGATTTTCAGCTAACCCAGGCCGCCCGCCGCCTCGACGAGGAGCGCCGCCGCCAGCAGCATCGGCCCGCCAGCCAGCATGTATACGGCGTGCCCATGCCGCCCCCCGCGCCCCTGCGCACCCGCCCACCCGCCGGCAGCCGCGAGCGCCACTACCAGCGCATTCCTGCGGAGCCGCCCCGCTTCAACGGCCGCGACTGGCTGCTGACGCTGCTCTTCGTTGGCGGTATCGTGCTGATTGCCCTGACGGTGAAAACGACCATGGACCGGGTTTCGGCCCGCAGCAACTACGAAAACGGCCTGCGTGCCTACGCCCGCGGCGACCTTGGCGCGGCCTACAGCTTTCTGGAAGAAACCCTGCATTTCCGGCCCGGCTACGCCCCGGCCCTGCGCCGCCACGGCGAGCTGGAACTGCTATTGCAGCGCGACCCGCAGGCGGCCCGGTCCGATTTTAGAGCAGCTCTGGATGCGGCTGACCTATCGGTGCGGGCCAAAGCCACAACCTACTATTACCTGGGCCGCAGCGAGGCCCGGCTGGCCCAGCCCGCAGCGGCAGTGCTAAGCTTCACGAAGTGCCTGGCACTCGACAGTACGCTTAGCACCGCCCGCCTGGCCCGGGGCGAAGTGCGGCTGCTCGACCTGCACCAGCCCGCGCCGGCCGAGGCCGACTTCACGGCCGGCCTGGCCCAGCGCCAGCGGGCGGGCCGGCTGCTACCCTGGCACTACCTGCAGCTGCGCGGCCTGGCCCGCACCGCCCTGCACCGCTACGCCGACGCGCGCAACGACTATTTCGACGTCATTCGGGCTAATCCGAATGATGGACGCACGCACTTTTTGCTCGGCAAGCTCGCGGCCCATACCGGCGACTCTACCGCCGCCTGCGAGTTCTATCGCCGGGCCGTGGCACTGGGGTACGCCTTTGCGGAAATGGCCCGGGAAGGGTGTAAGTAGGGGCATAAGCTACCGGGGAGCGCGAAAACAATAAATGCTCCTAACGCAAACAACCGCCGCCGGCCCGGGGGCCGACGGCGGTTGCCGCAGTTGGTTCAAAAGCTCGGGAAGCCTTACATGGGCAACAACACCGTGTTCACTACGTGAATCACGCCGTTGCTCTGCATTACGTCGGCAATGGTTACCGTCGAGATGCCACCTTTCTCGTCTTTCAACTGAATGGTTTTGCCTTTCATCATGGCCGTCAGGGTACCGCCGCTTACGGTTTTGAGGGTTGCCATGCCTTTGCCGGCTTTGATGGCCTTCACCAGGTCACCCGAGGTCATGCGACCGGCTACCACGTGATAGGTCAGGATTTTGGTGAGGGTAGCCTTGTTCTCGGGCTTCACCAGGGTTTCAACCGTGCCGGCGGGCAGCTTGTTGAAGGCTTCGTTGGTAGGAGCGAACACGGTGAAAGGACCGGCGCTGCTCAGCGTCTCGACCAGGCCAGCGGCCTTCACGGCAGCTACCAGGGTGGTGTGGTCTTTCGAATTAACGGCGTTTTCCACGATATTTTTCGTGGGGTACATGGCGGCACCGCCTACCATGACGGTCTTGGCCATTTTCTGGGCCGAAACGGCAGTGGTGGTAGCAACGCTGAACAGGGCAACGATGGCGAGGGAAAACAGGGACTTCTTCATCTTAATAGAAAAATGCTTGGATATTTTGAATGATAACCCACCTACGCCCCGACTGTTTGGAGCGGATTGCCTGC
This sequence comes from Hymenobacter sp. UYCo722, assembly GCF_040547115.1. NCBI lineage: Bacteria > Pseudomonadati > Bacteroidota > Cytophagia > Cytophagales > Hymenobacteraceae > Hymenobacter > Hymenobacter sp. UYCo722. The sequence continues at coordinate 140,126 of NZ_JBEPPC010000002.1, forward strand.
GCATAAATATTTCCAGGAGCTACTGAGAAATTCTGGCTGGTTTTGAAGATAAAACACTCATTTGCAGCAGCCAGTGAAGCCTTTTAGGAAACTGGAGATTCTGCTGATTCGCGGCTAATGCCGCAACCGGCCGGATTGGCCGAACTTCGCGGCCCGGCCTTGCCAAACATTTTCCTTTTCCGATTCTTGCTGCTGCATGAGAATAGCTACCCTCCTCTTTTTCCTGCTGCTTGCCACCCTGGCCCACGCCCAAAACCCCGGCACGCTGGCCGGCACCGTGCGCGACCGCACCACCCAGGAGGCCCTGCCCGGCGTGAGTATCACGCTGGAAGGCACCACCTTCGGCACTGCCACCGATGCCGAGGGGCGCTACCGCCTGACTGGCGTGCCGGCCGGGGCCTACAACCTGCGCGCCAGCTTCGTGGGCTACGATGTGCTGCTGCGCGCCGACGTAGCCATCAGCAGCGGCAACGTGAACACCCTCAACCTCGAAATCAACAAAAGCCCCCAGGCGCTGGGCGAGGTAACCGTGACGGCCAACCGCGCCATTCGGGTGGCCACGGCCGAAACGCCGCTGAGCGTGCAGCGCCTCACCACCGAGGAAATTAAGAGCAACCCGGGCGGCAACTTCGATATTTCGCGGGTGGTGCAGAGCCTGCCCGGCGTGGGCGGCGGCGGCTCGGGCGGCACGGCCGGCTTTCGCAACGACATCATCATCCGGGGCGGCGCGCCCAACGAAAACGTGTACTACCTCGACGGCATCGAGGTGCCCGTCATCAACCACTTTCCCACCCAGGGCAGCGCGGGCGGGCCGGCCGGTATCCTCAACGTGAGCTTTATTGAGGACGTGACGCTGAGCTCCTCGGCCTTCCAGGCGCGTTACGACAACGCCCTGAGCGCGGTGCTGCAGTTCCGGCAGCGCGATGGCAACTCGGAGCGCCTGCAGGGCAACCTGCGCACCTCGGGCACCGAAGTAGCCGCTACGCTCGAAGGGCCGCTGACGAAGAACACGACCTTTCTGGCCTCGGCCCGGCGCAGCTATCTGCAGCTGCTCTTCAAGCTGATTGACTTGCCCATCCGGCCCGATTTCTACGACTTCCAGTTCAAGACGACCACGAAGATTTCGCCTAAAACCACGCTCACCACCCTGGGGCTGGGTGCGATTGACCACTTTGAGATTGTGCCGCCGAAGAAGAGCTCGCCGAGCAAGGAGTTCATTCTGCGCAACAACCCCACCATCAACCAGTGGAACTACACCGTGGGCCTGAACCTGCGCCACCTCGTGGACAACGGCTACCTAAACCTGGCCCTGAGCCGCACCCAGCAGCACAGCGCCGCCGACCAGTTCCAGTTTGGCTACGTCGGCCAGGAAGCTTACCGCAAGCTATTTGCCCGTAGCAACGAAACCGAAAACAAGCTGCGCGCCGACGTGAACAAGCGCGTGGGCCGCTGGCAGTACAGCTACGGCGTGGTGGGCCAGCTGGTGCACTACGACAACAACCTGCGCAACCGCCTGCGGGCCGAAGTGCGCGACGGCAGCGGCGCGCTGGTAAGCCCGGCCGTGGTTGTGAATTTTACCACCGCCCTCGACTTCGTGCGCTACGGCCTGTTTGCCCAGGCCACCCGCACCTACGGGCCCGAAGGCCGCCTCACGGTATCGGCGGGCGTGCGAGCCGATGGTACCAGCGCCCTGCTGCAAGGCTACCGGCTCGACCGTACGCTGTCGCCGCGCGTGGCGCTGAGCTACGCCCTGCTGCCAACGCTGAACCTGAACGCCAGCCTGGGTCGCTACTACAAAATTCCGCCCAGCACCATTCTGGGCTACCGCGACCCGGCCGGCCGCCTCACGAACGAGGGCAGCCGCTACATCCGGTCCGACCACGCCGTGGCGGGGCTGGAGTGGTTGCCCGGCGCGGGCACCCGCTTCACCCTGGAAGGATTTTATAAGAAGTACGCCTACTACCCGGTGAGCGCGCGCGATGGCATCAGCCTGGCCAACCTGGGCGGCGACTTCAACGCCATCGGCAACGAGGCCATCACCAGCACCGGCGACGGCCGCGCTTACGGAACCGAGGCCTTTTTTCAGCAGAAGCTCAGTGGCAAGCTCTTCGCCATTGTGTCGCTCACCGCCTTCCGCTCCGAGTTCAGCGGGGCCGACGGGGTGTACCGGCCCACCGCCTGGGACACGCGCTTTCTGGGCTCGGCCCTGCTGGGCTACAAGCTGGGCCGGGGCTGGGAGCTGGGAGCCAAGTACCGCGTGGGCGGCGGCGCGCCCTACACGCCCTACGACGCGGTTGCCAGCCGCGCCAGCTACCAGGCCGTGGGCCAGGGCATTCTCGACTACGCGCAGCTGAACACCCAGCGCCTGCGCTCCTTCCAGCAGCTCGACCTGCGCCTCGACAAAAAATTGAACCTGCGCCGCCTGAGCTTCGATTTCTATATCGACGTGCAGAACGCGCTGCTGGCCAAGCCGGTATCGGTGCCCACCTACACCTTCGAGCGCCTGGCCGACAACTCGGGCTACACCACCACCGACGGCCAGCCCCTGCGCCCCGACGGCCGCAACGCGGTGCCCATTCTGTTGCCCGACAGCGATGCGCTGGTAGTGCCCACGGTTGGGTTTATCGTGGAGTTTTAAGAAGGAATACTAAATCAGGTCATCGGCCCGCAAGGCCGCCGGGCGCTGCCGCACCGAATCGTAGATGACCAAGGCCACCAGCAGCCCGAGCAAAATCAGCGACGAGCCCTGCGTGCCGAATCCCAGTCCATTCTTTTCGGGCGACTTGGTGAGCAAGTCGCCAAACGTGGCCCCAAACGGACGGGTGAGCACGAATGCCACCCAGAACAGGAGCACCCGCGAAATACTGGTGAAGTAGTACAGAGCCACCACCACGGCCAGCGCGGCACCAATCAGCAGCGCCCCGCCGCCGAAACCCAGCCCCGAGTCATCGGCCAGGAAGTCGCCCAGAGCCGTGCCCAGCGTGTTCGAAAACAGAATTGCCGCCCAGTAAAACAGCTCGGCCCGGCGCGACTGCACATCGGTTACCGACAACGACTTTTCGCTCAGCCACCACCAGCCCAGAATGACGAGCAGGATGGCTACCAGAATAGCCGAACCGGTGGCGTAGCCCAGCCCAAGGGTGCGGTCCATGTAGTCCGACATGGTGGTGCCGGCCGTACTCGTCGCCAGAATCACGGCCCAGTACAGGGCCGGAATGTAGCGCTTGGCCGCCAGCTGCCCGGCCAGCGTGGCGAAGAAAAAACCAATGAGAATGAGCGAGCTCACGGCGTAGCCCACCTTCATGGTCTGGGCCAGCTGGTCGCCGGCCGTTTCGCCCAGCGTGGTAGCGCAAATTTTTGTTATCCAGAACAGCAGAGTGACTTCGGGGATTTTCTTCATGATGATGCTTCGGCAAAGACGGCTCCAAGTTTACGTTTGAATGTTGAAGCGAAGTTGGATTTGCACCCCAATACGGACATTGGCCAGCAGCGGCCAGTGCGGGCAGGCTGATGAAAGAAGCTTGCTTATGAGGACTATACCAGGTTTTTCTGTGTCGTGAAACAGGCTAGCATTGCCAAGCAGCTCCACCGCTTCATGGGGGCAGAACTGCTCAGTCGAAAAGCCTCGGCAGGCAGTTGCCCGAGAAAGAAGTACTACGCTCGTTACAGCTGTGCACATACCCATCGCTGGCAGAAGGTGGTGGCTTTGCTGCAGCATAAGGGTAATTTTCGCCCGCTATTTTCCGCATTTTCAGCAAGCCGCTGCTTAACTTACCGCCTTCCCAACTCTCGCGTCGGCAAAGTCGTAAACCCGCCGAGTTACTTACTGCTATGGCCCAGCGCATCCTCCACGAGGCTCCCTTCCTCACCATCTCCTATAACTACACCGACGAATGGCTGTACCTCGACTGGCACGGCAAGCTCGACGACGAAGTCGTTATGGATGGGGCAATTAAGTTACTCGAGCTGCTGCAGCAGGAACACTGCACCAAAATACTCAACGATAATACCCGCGTTTCCGGCCTGTGGGCCGACGCCGCTAAGTGGGGCGGCGATGTATTTTTTCCGCAGCTATACGCGGCCGGCTGCCGCTACTTTTCGTGGGTGCATTCGCCCGAGCGCTACAGCCAGCTCTCGGCCGAGCTGGCCATGCAGCAGACTAACGCCGGCATCATTTTTATGGCGTTCGATGACCTGGGCCCCGCCGCCGAGTGGCTCCGCAGTATGTAAGGGCTGCTGGCCCGCCTTGTTTTTCCGTACCATGACTCCTTCGCCCTCCGCCCCCGGCACGTACTATTCTCTGTGGCAAATGCCTGAGCATTACCTGCTGATGGCACCCGACTACACCATTCTCGACGCCAGCAACCAGTACCTGGCCGCCACGCTCAAGCAGCGCGAAGCCATTGCAGGCCGCAACGTGTTCGACGTTTTTCCCCGCGAAGAGCAGAACGACTGGCAGGTATTTTTCGACTCCCTCGAGCACGTGCGGCAGCACGCTACGCCCCACACCATGCCCCGCATCCGCTACGACATGCAGCGCCCCGCCGAGCAGGGCGGCGGCCTGGAAGAGCGGTACTGGCAAACCACCAACTACCCTCAGTTTGGCCCGCAGGGCCAGTTGCAGGCCATCCTGCTCAAAACCGAGGACGTAACCGCGCAGCACCGCGCCGCGCAGCAGGCCGCCGCTATGCAGCACGACCTGCTCGAAAGCCAGGAACGTTCCCACTTCATCCTCGAGTCGTTGCCCGTGATGGTCTGGACCACCCGTGCCGATGGCTCGGCCGACTACTTCAACCAGCGCTGGCTCACCTTTACGGGCAAACCCATGGAGGCCGAAATCGAGTCCGGCTGGCTCGACGGCGTACACCCCGACGACCGCGCGGGGGCGGCAGCAGCCTGGCGCGGAGCCTACGAATCGGGGCATTCTTACCAGACCGAATACCGCCTGCACTGCGCCAATGGCGATTACCGCTGGGTGCTGGCCCGTGGCATCCCGCGCCATAGTGCCGCCGGCGAAGTAACCATGTGGGTGGGCTGCAGCATCGACATCCACGAGCAGAAGCTGATGGTGCAGGAGCTCCTGCACGCTAGCGAAGAGCAGGCCGTCCTCTCCGACCAGGCCTACCAGGCCTACCAGCTGGCCCAGTCCCAGCGCGAAACTTTCTACGCCATGTTTCAGCAGGCCCCGGCCCTCATTGGCATCACTCGGGGCCCGCAGCATGTATTCGAGTTTGTGAACCCGCCCTACTACGAGCTGTTCGCTACCGACGACGTGCTTGGCCGCACCGTGCCCGATGTAGCCCCCGAAGCCGCCGAACAGGGCTTTATCACCCTTCTCGACCACGTTTACCAGACCGGCGAGCCTTTCTATGGCAAGCAGATGCCGCTGAAGCTCCACCGCCGCGCCACCGGCAAAGTCGATGAGCGGTACTTCGATTTTACCTACCAGGCTTTTCGCGAAAATAGCCAGATTGTGGGTGTGCTCGCCTTTGCCTTTGACGTCACGGAGCTAGTAGAAACGCAGCAAAAGTTAGCGGCCCTCATCGTGCCGCCCCCGGCTGCTTCTTAAGCCAGAAAGTCTGCTTTCTGACTTTGCCCACTCGCTCACCCATGGACCTTACTACCCTCGATTTTCAGCAAGCCCGCATTAAGCAGATTCTGTTTAAGTCGCAGCTGCGCTCGGTGCTTTATGGCGTGCGCGAGGCCGACGAAGCCCTGTTCTCGGTGCAGAGCAGCGCCCTGGGCCAGTGGCTGAGCAATGAGGTGAAGCCCCGCTACCCCGGCCACCCCGAAGTGCGCGAGGCGGAGCGCCTGCTCCAGCAGCTGTTGAGCACTGGCCGCGAGCTGGCCACCCAGTACCGCCACGGCCAAATTGACGAAGCCCGCCAGGGCCTTACCCGCATCGATAAGGTTGGCGAGGAGCTGGTTGCCGTGCTGCAGCGGCTTGGCACGCGCCCATCATTGTTCGCGGCCTAGCCGCGTGCTGCCGGGTCGTAAGCTTTGTGGAGCTACCGCCGTGCGCGGGGCGCAACAGGCAGCCCCCGCGCTAGGAATCGCCCCCGAAAGAATAGCTGCATCATCATTGGCAAGTTGCGGCTAGCCAACCGGCACCGCCCCAAAATGCTCTTCAACCAGCGCCTGGAGCTTCTCCTTGGTCAGCGGCTTGTTCAGCACCCCCGCCACGGGCAACTGCTGCACCCGCTCCAGGTCGCTCAGCAACAGGGAGGTGGTGAGCATTACGATGACGACCCCCTGCTGCCGAGCCAGCGGCAGCTGGGCATAAGCTTCCAGAAATTCGATGCCATTCATAATAGGCATTTTCATATCCAGCAATATCAGGTCGGGGCAGCTCGCGCTCACAGGCACGCAGGCCTGCTGCAGCGCTTCTAAGGCCTCGGCTCCGTTTTCGGCAATGTGCAGGTGCTCGGCCACGCCCATGCGCTTAATGAGCATTTCGTTGAGAAAGTTGGTGGTCGTATCGTCGTCCACCAGCATAATGCTGGAAAGTTGAGCCATGGCGGGAAGAACGGCCGTGGTAAGCCGGTTAGCGAATTGTACGGCCGAGGCCACCGGTAGTTACGCCCCCTACGCCGGAAACCACACGGCAAACGTGGAGCCTTCGCCCTCCCGGCTGTGCACCGCGATGGTACCACCCGCGTTTTCAACCATCTTCTTCACCATGTACAGCCCCACGCCCGTGCCTTCCACATGGGTATGCAGGCGCTCAAACAGCCCGAACAGCTTGGCCTGCTGCCCCTCGGCTAGGCCCAGGCCATTGTCCTGCACCCGCAGCACCCGGTGGTCGCCTTCGAGGCGGCAGCCGATGCGCACCACCGGCGGCCGGTGCGGGTGGTGGTACTTCAGCGCATTGCTCACCAGGTTGTAGAGCACGCTGCGCAGGTTCTTCTCCGAAACCATGAGCGTGGGACATTCCACGACGTTCACTTCCAGCCGGCCGCCGGTTTTGGCCAGCAGCGGCTGCAAGTCCTGGCGCACGTCCTCGATGAGGGGGGCCAGGGCGGTCGGCGTGACCAGATGGGCAAACTCTTCCTGCAGCTTGCTCACGTTGGTGAGGTGGCCAATGGTGCGGGTGAAGCGCTCCACCGCGTCCTGCATGCGCGCGAGCACGGCCAGCAGGGTGTCGTCGGTGCGCAGCTCGGCGGGCAGCAGGTCCTCCAGCAGCCGCAGCAGCCCCTCGATGTTGCTGATGGGCGCTTTGAGGTCGTGCGAGGCCGTGTACACGAAATTGTCCAGGTCGCGGTTGGTGCGCACCAGCTGCTCGTTGGTTTCCTTTAGCGCGGTGATGTCGATGGCCGAGCCCACGTAGCCGTACAGCTCCCCGTTGGGGAAGTAGCTCGGCGCACCCTGCGCCAGTAGCCAACGGTACTGCCCGTCGTGGTGCCGCATGCGGTGCTCCAGCACGTAGCGGGTGCGCGAATTCATGGCTTCGGTGAGGGTGCGCTGGGCGTTTTCCAACTCGTTGGGGTGCATGTACTGCTCCCAGCCCGTTGCCTCGTACTGCGCGGCGCTTACCCCCACAAAGTCGGTAAAGGCCTGGTTGACGTAGCGAATGGTGGAATCCGGATTCACGGCCCACACCAGGTTGGGGGCCGCGTCGGCCAGGATGCGGAAGCGGGCTTCGCTTTCGTGCAGCGCCTCGGTGTAGTTTTTTTGCGCCGTGATGTCGCGGGCAATGGCAAACATGTGCGGCTGCCCGTCCAGGGTAATGCCCCCCATGCTGATTTCCACGGGAAACGTGCTGCCATCTTTGCGGCGGTGCAGGGTTTCGAAGGGAAGCAAGGCACCGAGCTGCTGCGCCTGCGCAAAGGCCTCCCGAAACTTGTCTTCCTGGTAGATGGGGTCCACGTCCGGCACCCGCAGCTGGGTGGCTTCCTCGGCGGTGTAGCCCCAGCGCTGCCGGGCCAGCTTGTTGAGGTAGGCAAACGAGCCGTCGGCACGCATCAGAATGAAGGCATCGAACGCGTGGTCGCTCAGCACCTTGAACTTACGCAGCTCTTCTTCGACGGCCCGCAGCCGGGTATTGTCCTGGCGGGTGCGGGTGATGTCGAGCTGGGTACGCACGCGGGCCAGCAGCTCCCGGGCCGAGAAGGGCTTCACCAGGTAATCATCGGCTCCCTTATCAAGGCCTTCCAGGATAGCTTCCTCGCCGGCGCGGGCCGAGAGCAGCACCACCGGAATCCGGGCTGTGTCGGGATGCTGCTTCAGGGCCTGCAGCAGGCCGAAGCCGTCGAGGCGCGGCATCATCACGTCGGAGAGAATCAGGTCGGGCCGGTGGGCCGCCACTATTTCCAGCGCTTCCGCGCCATCGATGGCCGTGCGCACGGTCCACTGCGGCTGCCGGGCCAGGATGCGCTGCACGTAGCCGCGCATATCGGCGTTATCGTCTACCACCAGAATGGTCGCCGCGGCAATGTCCGTCGGCAGCGCATCCGGGATAGGCCCGGGGCCCGCCGGCGTTTCCGCCAGCCACCGCTGCGCCTCCTCCACGAGTGCCATGCCGTAGCCAAATTGCGAAGCAGCCGGGCGGACATCCCGCACCAATTCGGCCGGCAGGTGCGCCGCGCCCAGCGGCAGGCGCACGGTAAAGGTGCTGCCCCGCCCGGCTTGGCTGTCGGCCGTTATCGCCCCGCCGTGGAGCTGCACCAACTCCTGCACGAACGCCAGCCCGATGCCCGACCCCTCGTGGGAACGGGACCGGGTGCCTTCGGCGCGGTAGAAGCGGGTAAACAGCTTTGGCAGTTCGGCCGCCGCAATGCCCTCGCCGGTGTCTGCCACCCGCAGCACGGCCTGCCCATCTTCCTCGCGCAGGCTCACCCGAATGCTCCCCGCGAAGGTGAACTTAAAAGCATTAGATAGCAGGTTGAACACGACTTTCTCCCACATGCCCGCGTCCACGTACACGGGTGCGCCCAGCGGGGGGCAGTCTACTTCCAGGGCCAGCCCGACTTTTTCCAGGGCCGCCCGGAACACGCTGGCCAGCTCGGCGGTGTAGGCTGCCAGGTCGAGGGGCACGAAATCGGCCTGCAGGCGGCCGGCCTCGATGCGCGCGAAATCCAATAAGCTGTTCACCAGCCGCTGCAGGCGCAGGGTGTTGCGCTGCACCAGCACCAGGCGCTCCTGCTGCGGGGCGGGCAGCGGGTGGGTGTCGTCGGTCAGTGCGTCTTCCAGCGGCCCGAGCATCAGCGTGAGCGGCGTCCGAAACTCGTGGCTGATGTTGCTGAAAAAAGTAGTTTTGGCGCGGTCCAGCGCGGCCAGCGCCTCGGTCCGCTGGCGCTCTTCGGCCAGCGTGCGGGCCTTGGCCAGGGCCGTGGTAGTGGCCCCCACCAGCAAGTCAAAAAAGAGGATATACTCGGCATCCAGCGCCCGGCGCGCACTCACACCCAGCACCAGAAAATAGGCGGGCTGTGCCGCTCCGCCCAGCGGCAGGGGGTACACCAGGGCCGTGTGCGGGGCCTCGGGGTAGGGGCCGCTGGCAAAGGGGCCGAACCTGGCCGCCAGCTTCTCCACCCGTTGGGCAGTGCCGGCGCGCGCAGCGGCGGCCAGCGGCCAGGGGCCAGCCAGCTCCTCACCCAGGGCAATGGTGGCTGGCACCAGCGCCGCTGCCTGGTCCAGGCCCATCTGGCCTTCCAACTGGGCCTGTTCCGCCGAAGGGGCCAATGAATAAAGCGCTGCGAAGGGTATGTCCAACGCCGCCGCCCGAAAGGCCTCCAGCAGCAAGCCGACGGTTTCGGGCTCGGTGGGGGCTCCCGCCGTGCGCTCGGCCACGGTGCGCAGAATGTTGAGGCGCCGCTCGGCCAGGGTTTGTTGCGTGAGCTCGGTTACGGGGTGAAACAGCCCGCCCACCCCGCCCGACTCGTCGAGAATGGGGCTGAAGGAAAAAGTAAAAAACGTTTCTTCCAGATAGCCGAAACGGTCCAGAAACATGCGCTGGTTTTCCAGAAAGCGCGTTTGTCCGGCCGAGGCTTCCTCAAAGGCTTCGCCCAACACCTCCCAGGCCGAAGCCCAGCACTCCTTGTAATCCTGGCCCAGGGAAGTAGGATGCTTGTCGCCGCATAGCGGCCAATAGCCGTCGTTGTAAATCTGCACCCGCTCGGGGCCCCAGGCAATGTTGATGGGGAAGTTTGACGCCAGGCACAGGCTCACCGTGGTGCGCAGGCTCTGCGGCCACTGCGCAAAGGGCCCCAGCGGGGTAGTCGACCAGTCTTTGGCGGCTACCAGCGCGGCCATCTGGCCGCTGCCGGCCAGCAAACCCGGCGCAGCCACCGGCGTGGCCGAAGCCGAAAAGGAATCAGACATAACGAATGGTAGGCGGGCGCAGTGAGGGAGCAGTGCCCCCCACAGCAGGAGAATTCAGGTAATACGGATGACTAGTGGAGCTAAGTTTCACGAACGGCAAAACGCACCTGCAATCACCCAAATACCGCGGAATTCATCGAGCAGCGCCCTGACTTACTGCACGTTGTCCGGATACAGCTGCTCGTACAGCAGCTGCTCGGCGGCCGCCAGCAAGGGTTGGTCGGTGGTGCGCTCCTGGCAGCGCTGCAAGTCGTAGTGGCACAACGTGCCAAAGGCCTTGCCTTGCCCATCGCGCATGAGTGCGCCGCAATAGGAAATAACCGGCGTTTCGATGCCCAGTGCCTGCGGGTCCACGGTGGCGTCCAGAATCTGCACCGGGGCCTCGTAGCGGCCCACCAGCGAGCAGTACGTAGCGGCCATCGGAGCATCGGCTCCCTGCCGCACGTCGGGCATTTTCCGGTCAAACAGTACCTCGCTGCGCAGCATGTCCCCGTCGAAACGCCACACGCCCGTGTAGCGGTGGGGCGTGCGGCGGTTCAGGTAGCCCAATGCCGCGTGCGCCCCCTGCTGATGCAGCAGGACGGCAAACTCGGCTATTTCCGCCTGCATCGTATTTTCTTCGTTGAGAGTAGTTGCGTTCATCATAGGTGCGGGAGAAAGCCAGGCGGGCCAGCGGGCGGGCCCCGATGCAAGTGCCAGGCCGCCAAAGTTGGGGCCATTTACAGGGATTATAAAACAATTTCAATACGAACCAAAACAATTACTTGTTGTTTGCTGGCACTTGGCTACGTATTGGGCAAATACCCGCGCCGCAAACCGCTCGTGCTGACGCAAATCGGTTTATTTCATTAAAAATAAGGGCCAGAAAGGCCACATGCACGGGCAACGCACGGCCATCACAAACGCTGAGAAGCAGTTTGCGGTATTCAGCCTGCGGTATAGACGTAATATTTTGCCGCTCATCGGCCGCACCGTTTGCACGTCGGGCGGGCTTCGCAGCCGCAGGCCCACAACCAAAACCAGCACAGCCAGCCGGCCCTGAAGCGTGGCCCGAACACGAATGAATGCTCCTTCGCTGCACCCAGCCGCTGAAACAGCCGCTTCCGCCCAAAAAAAGGGCCGCTCCCGAAACGGAACCGACCCCAACTAGTGAGAAGAAGTAACGCTTCAGCTCGGGCATCGGTTTTCGACTCAGGTAAGTCGAAAGCCGATGCTCCAATCTGACGAAGCGGAAAAGGAAGTATCCGCTGGTCCGCATCCTCAAGCCCAATGCCCGCGCCTGCCGCACCGGGGCGCGGGACGTAAAAGCAATTATCCCGCAGGCCGCAGACGTTCCCGCGAGAGGCTCATTGCAAAATGGCTCGGCCTCAGACTTTCACGTCGTAACGGTCGAGCATCATCACCTTATCCCACGCTTTCACGAAGGCTTTCACGAAGCGCTTATGGCCATCGCTGCCGGCGTACACTTCCGCAACTGCCCGCAGCTGGCTGTTGGAGCCAAAAATGAGGTCGGCACGCGTCGCGGTGAAGCGCCGAGCCCCCGTTTTGCGGTCGTCGAGCGAGAATGTCATGCCCTTCTCGTCCGTTTTCTTCCACTCGAAGTCCATGCTCGTGAGCACCGTAAAGAAGTCGTTGGTCAGCACCCCAACGCGGTCGGTAAAAATGCCGTGAGCCGAGCCGTCGTAGTTGGCGTTCATCGCCTTCAGGCCGCCCGCCAGTGCTACCCACTCGGGGGAGGTGAGCGAAAGCAGCTGCGCCTTATCGAGAAATAGCTCCTCCGGGGCCACGCCCTGCGAAATCTGCTCTAACCCCTCGTCGAGGTAGTTGCGGAATCCGTCGGCCACGGGCTTTAGCCACGTGAACATCTCAATGTCGGTGAGTTCCTGCGTCGTATCGCGCCGGCCCGGCGTGAAGGGCACCTCGGTCGCGACGCCCGCATCGGCGGCCGCTTTTTCGAGCGCGGCGCAACCGCCCAGCACGATGAGGTCGGCGAGCGACACCTTTTTGCCACCCTTCTGCGGGCCGTTGAACGCCTCCATTACCGGGCGCAAGGCCGCGATAACCGGCACCGTCCGGCGATTCACCGCCCAGTCCTTTTGCGGGGCCAGCGCGAGCCGCCCGCCATTGGCACCACCCCGCTTGTCGCTGCTGCGATGCGTAACCGCGGCAGAAAAGGCGGTGTATACCAGGTCAGAAGCCGAAACACCCGCAGCCAGGATGGACTTCTTAAGCGCCGAGATATCGGCCGCTTCCACCAGGGCGTAATCGGCCACCGGAATGGGGTCCTGCCAGAGCAGGTCATTCTCGTTCACCTTCTCGGGACCGAGGTAGCGCTCGCGCGGGCCCATGTCGCGGTGGGTCAGCTTGTACCAAGCCTTGGAGAAAGCCTGGGTAAACGCGTCGAAGTCGTTAAGGAATTTCTCACACACCTTGCGGTACTCGGGGTCCTCCTTCAGGGCGATGTCGGTGGTCATCATCATCAGGGCGTTCATCTGGCCGGGGATGTGGGCGTCGGGCGTCTTGGGTGCGTTCTTGTCAATCGGGGTCCACTGCAGGGCACCGGCCGGGCTCTTGGTCTGCTCCCATTCGAATTTAAACAGGTTGACGAGGTAGTCGTTGTCCCACTGGGTCGGGTTCGGCGTCCAGCTGCCTTCAATGCCATTGGTCATCGTGAACTCGGCGTTGCCCGTACCCTTGGGATTGTGCCAGCCCATGCCCATCTCCTCAATCGGGGCAATCTCGGGCTGTGCCCCGATTTCGGCCGCCGGCACCATGCCGTGGCTCTTGCCGAAGGCGTGGCCACCAGCAATGAGGGCCACGGTCTCCTCGTCGTTCATGGCCATGCGGGAGAACGTAATCCGGATATCACGGGCCGAGCCCATCGGGTCGCCCTTGCCGTAGGGGCCTTCGGGGTTCACATAAATCAGGGATTGGAAAGAAGCTGCCAGCGGGTTTTCGAGGTCGTAGTCGGCATCGCCGTTCTGGCCGCGCCAGCGCTTGTCGCGCGTCACCATCTCATCGGGCGTGTGTTTCTGATGGCCGTCCCACACCTCGGGGCCCCAGTAGGTACTGTCGTCGGCCTCCCAGGCATCGTGGCGGCCGCCGGCGAAACCGTAGGTGGGGAAGCCCATGATTTCCAGCGCGCAGTTGCCGGTCAGCACGATAAGGTCGGCCCAGGACAGGGAGCTGCCGTACTTCTGCTTGATGGGCCAGATGAGGCGGCGCGACTTGTCGGTGTTGCCATTGTCCCACCAGCTGTTGATAGGCGCGAAGCGCTGAAGCGCCTCCCCCGCCCCGCCCCGGCCGTCGGCAATGCGGTAGGTGCCAGCCGAGTGCCAGGCCATGCGGACCATCTGCGGCCCGTAGTTATGGTAGTCCGACGGCCACCAATCAACCGAAGAGTTCAGGAAACCCTTAATTTCTTCCTTCAGCGCGGGCAGGTCAATCGCATTGAACGCCTCGGCATAGTTGAAGTCCTCACCGAGTGGATTGGCACCCGGGGCATTGTGGTGCAAAAGCTCCACCCGCAGCCGGTTGGGATACCAGTCGGAGAGAGTAGGCGACGCTCCTTCTGCGCCGCCAATGCGGTCGCCGCCGAAGGGACATTTGCCGGCCATTTCGAATGTTTTGGTGTCGGTCTTGTCGTGGCTCATGTTATTAATTGTGGTTTCCTCTAAGATTTTCAAATTTGGGCAAGCCGTAAGCAGCGCACCAATCAATAACCAAACGGCAGCGCTTTGGATTGCTACGGGTCAAAAATCGCAACTGCGGTTGCCTGGCTACCGATGCAGCCAAATGGCACGTACTCCTTCGTAAGCGAGTTCATCAACTGCGGTCCAGATTAAACGCAGTCGCCGGGGCTACGGCTACATTATAAGGAAACCTTAAGGCGCTTGGAACACGCCCACGCGACACGCGCTGCCTAAACAACCGGTTTTCGGTACGTTAGTGCGAAGCGCCCTGGCCCTGCCCCACCAATAAAAAAACCGCGCCCTCTACGGAGGAACGCGGGGATTCTATGTGTCAGGCGGAGCTGGCAAATACAACTTTTCGGGCTGTCACAAAGCCGAACTACTGCAATTTTTGCCCCGCCTCCGCCTCACCACCCCAAATAGCAGAGAACACAGGGCGGACATCTACCCCGGCAAACAAAAAACCCCTCTACAAGCCGTAAAGGGGTTTTTCGTGGCAACAGTTGGAATCGAACCAACGACACCAGCATTTTCAGTGCTGTGCTCTACCAACTGAGCTATGTTGCCGTTTCCCCGCTGCTCCCGAAGGCGCTTTGGGGACCGCAAAGGTACGAATCCAACGCAATGGTGCAACAACTGGTCAAAAAAAAGTGTTGGACAGACGAGGATTTTTCGAAAAGTACTCGGCATGCCGAGTATATTGCACCCCCAAACGTTCCCGCCTCCTTACCTTTACGCCATGTTGCAATCCATCCTCTTTCTACTGCTGCTGGTAGCGGCTTTTGGCTTTTTCGCCTGGCAGGTCCGGAAAATCCGGGCCAACATCCTCGTCGGGCGCGACCGCGACATGAGCGGCAACGCCGCCGAACGGTTTCAGAAAACCCTGCTGGTAGCGTTTGGGCAGCAGAAAATGTTCAAGCGCCTGACGCCGGCCCTGTTGCACCTGGTGGTGTACGTGGGCTTTCTGGTCATCAACATCGAGGTGATTGAGATTGTCATCGATGGCCTTTTTGGCAACATCTTCGGCTTCCACCGCGCCCTCAAGTTCTTGGGGCCGGTGTACGATGTACTGATGGCGACCAACGAAATTCTGGCCGCGCTCGTGATTGTGGCAGTAGCCGCGTTCTGGTGGCGCCGCAACAGCAACCCACCCCTCAAGCGTTTCACCGGCCCTGAGCTACGCCTGTGGCCCAAGCTCGATGCCAACATCATTCTCTACGTCGAAGTGGTGCTGATGGTGGCCTTGTTCTTTATGAACACGGCCGACCTGAAATTGCACCAGATGGAAGGCGAGCCCATGGCCGGCACTTTCCCCATCAGCAACCTGCTGGTGGGCCTGCTACCGACCAATGTGGGTACGCTCGAAGTGTTGGAACGTCTGGGCTGGTGGCTTCACATCATCGGTATCTTTCTGTTCCTCAACTACCTGCCCAGCTCGAAGCACTTCCACATCATCATGGCGTTTCCGAACGTGTGGTACTCGCGCCTGGTGCCACAGGGGCAGTTTTCGAACGTGGAAAGCATCACCAACGAGGTGAAGGCCATGATGGACCCCAGCTTCGTGGTGCCGCCCGCCCCCACGGCCCCCGACGGCTCGGCCCTGGCCCCCACGCCTTTCGGGGCCAAGGACGTGGACGACCTGCCCTGGACCAACCTGATGAATGCCTACTCCTGCACCGAGTGCGGCCGCTGCACCTCGGTGTGCCCGGCCAACCTGACGGGCAAGCTGCTGTCGCCGCGCAAAATCATCATGGACACGCGCGACCGGATGGAGGAGAAGTACAACTCGCCCCTCATTTACCGGCCGAATGTGTACGGAGCCGAGGCCAAGCACGAGCCCATTACCGACCTGGCCAACGCGACGCTGCTGCGCGGCAAAGTAACCCCCGAGGAGCTCTGGGCCTGCACCACCTGCAACGCCTGCGTCGAAAGCTGCCCCGTGAACATCAACCCGCTGGAGAGCATTATTGAAATGCGCCGTTTCCTGGTCCTGGAAGAGTCGGCCGCGCCCAACTCGCTCAACGTCATGTTCTCCAACATTGAGAACAACGGCGCGCCGTGGGCTTTCTCGCCCTCGGACCGGTTCAACTGGGCCGATGAGTTGTTTGCGACGGAGAAATCAGGCCAGCCCGCATTGGCCTAGCCTGCCTGTCATGCTGACGAAGGAAGCATCTTATCACCGCTGCTTTTGTCTGATTTATTACTCACTGCTGCTCGGACGTGATAAGGTCCTTCGCTGCGCTCAGGATGACAGTCGTGTTGTCCATCCCTACCATGTCCCCAACCACTCCTGAAGCTCCCTCCAAAAAGCAAATCAACGTTCCCGTTATGGCCGATTTGGCGGCCCGCAACGAGTCGCCCGAAATCTTGTTCTGGGTGGGCTGCGCCGGCGCTTTCGATGACCGCTACAAGCGCGTGACCCGCGCCTTCGTGCGCATTCTCGACCACGTGGGCACCAACTACGCCGTACTTGGCCTGGAGGAAAGCTGCACCGGCGACCCCGCCAAGCGCGCCGGCAACGAGTTTTTGTTCCAGATGCAGGCCATGCAGAACATCACCACGATGAACGGTTACGGCATCAAGAAAATCGTGACGGCCTGCCCCCACTGCTTCAACACCATCAAGAACGAATACCCGGCGCTGGGCGGCGATTACGAGGTGATTCATCACAGCACGTATTTGCAGCAGCTCATCAACGAGGGCAAGGTAGGCGTGACCGGCGGCGAGAGCTTCAAAGGCCGCCGCATCACTTTCCACGACAGCTGCTACTTGGGCCGCGCCAACAACATCTACGAAGCCCCGCGCGATGTGCTGGCTGCCCTCGACGCCGACCTGGTGGAGATGAAGCGCAGCCGCGCCAACGGCCTGTGCTGCGGCGCGGGCGGGGCCCAGATGTGGAAAGAAGCCGAGCCGGGCAAGAAGGAAATTAACATCGAGCGCACCGAGGAAGCGCTGGCCACGCTCAGCGGCAAGGCCGAGGCGCTGGCCAACCTCGGCGGCGTGGAAACTGAAACCAGTGCCCCCGGCCCGCATGATTTGCAGGGCAGCATCATTGCCGTATCGTGCCCCTTCTGCATGACGATGATGAGCGACGGCGTGAAGAACAAGGAGCAGGAAAGCAAGGTGCAGGTGTTCGACCTGGCCGAGCTGGTGGCTTCGGCCGAAGGCATCAACGCGTAGTCTGACCCGAAGGAAGGCGTAGCTAACCGCGGATTTATCGGACTGAGCGGATTGCTCGGATTTTGTGGCCGACCTTGCGCCGCCGACCTGCCAATTGGCGGGTCGGCGGCGCAATTTTTATGCGGCATTTTTGTTGGGTAATGTGGCGGCTCCGCTGAGGTGTGAGGCCAGGAATCTCACAAAACCCGACTAACCCGCTCAATCCGATAAATCTGCAGCTCAGACATATGTACGTTGCTTTTGACCAGTTGCCCGCCACCGCCCGCGTGTGGATTTACCAGGCCAGCCGCCCGCTGACCAGTACCGAAACCATCGGTACTTTACCCGCCCTGGCCCGGTTTGCCGAGGAATGGACCAGCCACGGCCGCAACCTGCTGGCATCGGCCGAAGTGCTGCATCAGCATTTTCTGGTGCTGGGGCTCGATGAGGCCGTGGCCGGGGCCAGCGGCTGCTCCATCGACGCGTCGGTACGGTTTGTGGCCCAGCTCGAACAGCACCTGGGCCTGGAACTGCTGGAGAAGTCGCGGCTGGCTTTTTTGCAGCACGGCCAGGTTCAACTACTCGACCGGCGAATGCTAAAAGACGCCGTAGCCAGTGGAGCCATAACGCCCGAAACCTTATATTTCGACAATACCTTAGCTACGAAAGGTGCGCTGAACCAGCATTGGCCCTGCCCGGCTGGTACTACCTGGCTGGCTCGATACTTCGGGCCGGTAGTTCAAACGCCAGCGCTTACTTGAATCCTACCTAAACGTAGTATTATTGCTAACCCAAAGGGTTGGCCTCGAACTGCCTTCCCTGATTGCTTTCTTTCCTTCCCTCCGACCACCTATGAGTAAGCTATTATTTACCTGCGTCGCGGCCGGCTCGGTCGCGCTGCTAAGCAGCTGCGCCACTTCGGGCGGTATCAAGGGCGACAAGCCGTTTGCCCGGGGCCAATACGAGTTGGCCATTCCGCTCTACAAAGCCGAAGTAGCTAAGGGCCAGAACGCCGCTATTGCCAACTACCGCATCGGCGAGTCCTACCGGCTCTCGAACCGCGTCGAGTTGGCCGAGCCTTTCTACAAAGAGGCGCTCGGTGGCAAGGTAAAGAATGCAGACGCGGGCTTCTACTACGCTGAGGCCCTGCGCGCCAATGGGAAGTACGACGAAGCGGCGGCCCAATTCGCCGCCTACGCCGCTAGCGGCGGCAACCGCACCCTGGCCGCCCGGGCCGAGGCCGAGGGCAAAAACGCGCTGGCCAGCAAGGAGGTAGCCGCCATCAAAAACGCCTACGAGGTGATGCCGGTGGATGCCCTCAATTCACCGAGCTCCGACTTTGGCGGCAGCATGATGGCCAGCACCGGCGAGCTGGTCTTCGCCTCGGGCCGCGACAACCAGAAGAAATTTCTGGGCAATGGCGAAAGCTACACCGACCTATACGCCATCAAGTTCGACAACGCGGCTGCCATGACCGGCGGCACCGCCCGCAAGCTCGAAGGCCCGTTTAACTCCGAAACCCGGCTCGAAGCCAGCGCCACCTACACGCCGGATGGCCACACCATGGTATTTGCCCGCTCGAATACCGGCCGGAAAAACGACTACCAGGGCCCCGATGGCAGCAAAACCACGCTGCAGAGCGTCGACCTGTGGATTTCGTACTACAAGGCCGGGACCTGGAGCGAGCCCATGCTGGCCAACATCAACGACCGCACGGCCGACGATTTCTCGCCGGCGTTCGCCCCCGATGGCACCACGCTTTACTTCGCCTCGGGGCGCAAGGGCGGGCAGGGCGGCAACGACCTGTACCGCGCCACCCTGGGCCCGAACGGGCGCTTCTCGCCGGCCGAAAACCTGGGTGAAACCATCAACTCGGCCGGCAACGACAACTTCCCCGGCGTGGCCCCCGATGGCACCCTGTATTTTGCTTCGGATGGGCGGCCCGGCGTGGGCAAGCTCGACATCTTTATGGTGAAAAACGGCCAGCCCGTGAACCTGGGGGCCGACGTGAACAGCCCCGCCGACGACTTTGCCCCGGTACCCCTCACCAACGAAACCGGCCTGTTCAGCTCGAACCGGGCCGGCGGCAAGGGGTCCGACGACGAGTACATGTTCAAGAAGAAGTCGCTGAAACTGGTGACTTTTTACGCCGACGGCACCGTGCTGGAGCACGACGACAAGGCCAAAACCACCCTGCCCATCGCCGGTGCCAACGTGACGGTAACCAGTGCCAACGGCCAGCGCCAGACCGCCGTAAGCGGCCCCGACGGCAAGTTCAGCGTGATGCTGGATTCGGTGACGAACTACTCGCTCGTGGCCGAGCGGCCCGGCGACTTCGCTGCCCGCGCCAGCCTGAGCACCAACGGCCGCAAGCCCAGCCAGGCCCAGCTGCCCAACCCGATGAACGACGTGAGGCTGCCGGTTTCGCTCACGCTCAACAAAATTATCCTGGCCAAAGCCATTGAAGTCAAAGACATTCTCTACGACTACAACAAGTTCGATATCCGGCCCGATGCCGCCATTCGCCTCGATACGCTGGTGCAGACGCTGGTGGACAACCCCAAAATCAGCATCGAGCTGAGCTCGCACACCGACCAGCGCGGCAAGGATGCCTACAACCTCAAGCTCTCGCAGCAGCGCGCCCAGGCCGCCGTCGACTACATTGTGAGCAAGGGCGTCGACAAGGCGCGCATCACGGCGAGGGGCTACGGCGAAACCCGCCCCATCGTACTGAAGCCGACCAGTGAGGAGGAGTACCAGCGCAACCGCCGTACCGAGTTCAAGGTGACCAGGGTAGCCAACTAAACGGCTTCGCCCATACTGACTGCAACGCCCCCGCGACTTTAGTTGCGGGGGCGTTTTGCGTTGGGGTGAGCAGATGGGTGAACCCGGCAAACAGGCAGTTTAACTACTTTTTTGGGCGATTTTGCGGTAATAAGCCGCAAATGCAGTATAGCTTTGCATCCCTTTTCCACCAACGCTATATTTTTTACTACGGGCAATAAACCTGCCTGCCGACCGGCAGTCTAGCTACCAGCGAGCGGCCCCGACAGCCGCGCCGAATTTTCCCTTTTCTCCTTTATTTCTGCTTGCATGCGCTTCCGGGTCTTACACCTCGGCCTGGCCTTTATGGGCCTGCTCAACAGTTGCCGCCACGACGATGTGGTGGTGACACCCACCCCCACCGTTCGCCCGTTGGTGCTCACCACCAACAGCCTCGTGCTCAACCCCACCGGCTACGCCCCGCTGGCGGCAGAGCTGACCTTCCAGACCGCGGCGGCCGGCACCACCACGGTGGTAGTGCACGGCAAGCACGGCGAGGCTTCCGATGTGGTGCAGCGCTACCGCGATACCGGCACCACGCACGAGATACCCGTGCTGGGCCTGTACCCCGACTACACCAATACCGTCGACGTCACCTTTGCCTCCGAAGATGGCTGGCGGGTAGAGACCACCTCGCTGGAAATCACGACCGGGGCCTTGCCACCCAACCTACCCACCGCCATTGCCCCAACCACGCTGCCCCCGCCGGCCTGGGCAGCGCCCTCACGCTGGTGAGCAACTTCAGCGCCAACAGCCCGCAAATACCGCTGGTGGTGGATAACTACGGCGATATTCGCTGGGTGCTCGACTTCCGCGCCCACCCCGTGCTGCAGCGCTTGTCGTACGACTGCGGCATCAGCCACCTGCGCAACGGCAACTACTTGTTCGGCGATAAAACGACCAGCCAACTGTACGAAGTGACCGCGCTGGGTGAGCTGCTGAACACCTGGAAAATGCCCGGCTATACCTTTCATCACGAAGTTGTGGAAAAGCCCGACGGCAACTTTCTGGTGAACGTGAACAAAACCGGCAGCACGCACCCCGACGGCAGCCCAACGGTGGAAGACGTAATAATTGAGCTGAGCCGCACCTCGGGCAGCGTGACGCACGAGTGGGACCTGAAGCAACTGCTCGACGAAAACCGCCATGCGCTGGAGCCCGACCCCGTGGACTGGGCCCATACCAACGCCGTGGCCTACGACCCGGCCGACAACACGATAGTCGTTTCGGCCCGCTTTCAGGGGGTGGTGAAGCTAGGCTATGACGACCGCATTGTCTGGATACTGGCCCCCCACAAGGAATGGGGCAGCAACCGCCGGGGCGAAGACCTGAACAAGTTTCTGCTCACGCCGCTCGATGCCAGCGGCCAGCCCATTGCCGCCGCCGACGTGGCCCTGGGCACTACCAACCACGCCAGCTTCGAGTGGAACTGGTACCAGCATTCGCCCTGGCGCATGCCCAACGGCGACTGGCTGCTGTTCGACAACGGCACCCATCGCAACTTCGACCCCAACCCCGGCACCTACAGCCGCGCCGTAGCCTACCGCATCGACCCGGTGCGGCACACCGTGCAGCAGGTCTGGACTTACGGCAAGGACCGGGGTGCCGAAACGTATTCGTCCATCGTGTCGCGCGTTGAATTCCTGCCCGAGGTAAACCACGTGCGCTTTTGCCCCGGCTACCAGGTACCCACGGCCACCGGCACGGGCGGCAAAATCATCGAAGTCGACTACGCCACGCGGCAACCGGTTTTCGAGCTGAGCCTGACCACGGGCAACGGTTTCGGTTTCCATCGGGCCGACGCGACGCACTTCGGGCAATAGCGCCCGCGAACGTGGCACAGGTTTTGGAAATGGATTCCCGGCCGGAAGTTCCGGCCGGGAATTCTCGTTGAAAGCCATGAAAAAAGCGCTACTTCTGGGTCTGGTGGGCTGGCTGCTGGCCGCCCCCGTGCTGGCTCACCCGCCGGTGCCGGCCAATGTCAACTTTACTTCGGAGCGCGGCGTGGCCTTTGGGCTGGTGCTCGATGGGCGGCCCCTCACGCGGGGCGTGGCCCGGCAGGTACACGTCGACCAGCTGCTGCCCGGCGCGCACTGGGCCGACTTCACGCTGCTCACGCCCTACGGCGGGGCCGTGCGCTTCCGCAGCCGCGTGTGGCTGCAGCCCGGCCTCGAAACCTCGTTTGTGCTGGTGGCCCGGCCCGGCTGGCCCCTCAGCCTGCAGCAGGTGAACGCCGTGCCGCTGTGCGGCCCCGGCTACGGCGGCGGCAATGGCTACTACAACGGCAGCGGGCGCTACAACAGTCCCGCGCCCTACGGCCAGGGCGGTAGCTACGGCAGCCAGTACGGCTACGGCACCACCGACCCGTACAACAACGGCAATACTGGTTACGACGATGAGGACGACGACGGCGACGACAATGCCACGGCCCCCAACGGCGGCTACGGCAACAACCCGAACGCGCCCAACGGCAGCTACAACAACGCCCCGGCCCCCAACGGCGGCCCCGGCTACGGCACCCCAAACAACCCGAACGGCGGCTACGGCAACTACCCTCACAATCCCACTGGCGGCTACAACAACGGCCCCACGCTCGGCAGCTATCCCGGCACGGCCACGAGCAGCTACCGCCGGCTGGCCCCGCCCGACGTGGATGCGCTGGTAAGCACCGTGCAGGGCCGCATCGCGGAAGCCAGCAAGCTGACCGCCGCTAAGGACGGCCTGGCCCAGCGCAGCCTGCGGGCCGATGACCTGAGCCGCCTGCTGCGCAGCATCAACTCCGAAGCCTGCCGGATAGACCTGGCCACGTTCGCCTATTCGCACGTCAGCGACCCGGAGAATTTCAACCGCGTGTATACTGCCTTCGAAACCGAAAGCGGCCCCCGCACGGTGGAAGCCGCCATGCGCGGCAGCTCCCAACGCTAGGCCAGCTCGCCGCAGGCAAACACAAAGGAGGGCCGCTGTCGTCACGACAGCGGCCCTCCTTTGTGTTTGCCTGCATTCCACGCATCAAGTGGCACAAGGAACGACTAGTTTAGCGCAGGCGGTCGGCGCTGCGCACCAGCTGCTCGTCGCGGCGAATGAAGCGGTTGGCCAGCAGGTTTAGCACCAGCGCCAGGGTGGGCAGGTAGAAGGCAATCATAATCTGGCCTTCGAGCTTGATGTTGAGCAGCTGCTCGCCCTTGGTGTAGAACAGGAATTCGGCCCCGAGCGTGGCCGTAATGAGCAGCAGGTTGACGGTGCCCAGCAGCAGCTGGCGCAGCCGATGGCGGAACTGGAAAATCTCATAAACCGCCAGCGCGGCCGAGGCGGCGGCCAGCGTGCCAATCAGCCACACCGGGCCGGGGTTGGCGGGCAGGTTCACCCCCTTGCTCACGTAGCCGAAGGCCGTGAGGGTTAGCTCCTGGCCGGTGAGGGGGTCTATTTTGTGCCACAGCGGCAACGCCAGCAGGCTCAGCATGGCCAGGGCCAGCAGCAGTAAAAACACGCTTTGGATTCTTTGTATCATCTTTGTTGTCGTGAAAGAAAAGGCCCGGGCTTGTGCCGGGGCCACAAATTTAGTCCCATCCGGCGCTTGCGCCGCTATTGATACCCTCTAATGCCGAATGCTTATATCGTGGATGCCGTGCGCACCCCGATTGGAAAATTTGGCGGCGCGCTCAGCAGCGTCCGCCCCGACGATTTAGCCGCCCATGTGCTCCGCGAGCTCATGCGCCGCAACCCATCCGTTGATAAAAATGCCATTGAGGACGTGATTATCGGCGCCGCCAACCAAGCCGGTGAAGACAACCGCAACGTGGCCCGCATGGCCGCCCTGCTGGCCGGCCTGCCCGTAACCGTGCCCGGCAACACCGTGAACCGCCTGTGCGCCTCTGGCCTGCAGAGCATCATGGACGCCGCCCGCGCCATAAAGTGCGGCGAGGGCGACGTGTACCTGGCCGGCGGAGCCGAGAGCATGACCCGCGCGCCGTTCGTGATGGCCAAGTCGGAGTCGGCCTTCGGGCGCGAGCTCACGGCCCACGACACCACGCTGGGCTGGCGCTTCATCAATGCCAAGCTGAGCAAGCTGCACTACCCCTTCGCCATGGGCCAGACGGCCGAGAACGTGGCCAAGCAGTACAATGTGACCCGCGAGGAGCAGGATTTCTTCGCCTTCGAAAGCCAGCGCAAATACGCCCGCGCTCTCGAAAAAGGCCGCTTCCGCAAGGAAATCGTGCCCGTGTTCATTCCCCGGCCCAAGGGCGACACCGCCCTGTTCGATGCCGACGAGCAGCCCCGCTTCTCGCCCTTGGAGAAGTTGGCCACCCTCAAGCCCGCCTTCCAGCCCGAGGGCGGCACCGTGACGGCTGGCAACTCGGCCGGCATCAACGACGGCGCGGCCGCCGTACTGATGGTGAGCGAGGAAGCCCTGAAGCGTTACAACCTGAAGCCCCTGGCGCGGGTAGTCGCCTCGGCCGTGGCCGGCGTCGACCCCTCGGTGATGGGCCTGGGGCCAATTCCCGCCACGCAAAAGGTGCTGGAGCGCGCCGGCCTCACCATCGCCGACATCGACCTGATTGAGCTCAACGAAGCCTTCGCCGCCCAGAGCATTGCCTGCGTGCGCGAGTTGGGCCTCGACATGGCCAAAGTGAACGTGAACGGCGGCAGCATTGCCATGGGCCACCCGCTGGGTAGCTCGGGCGCGCGCATCACGGCCACGCTGCTGCACGAGATGCACCGCCGCGGCGAAGGCATGCGCTACGGCTTGGCCGTGATGTGCGTAGGCGTGGGCCAGGGCGCAGCCGTGATTTACGAGAAGCTGTAGGAGCGGTCTGGCGGTCGCCTCACCCCCGGCCTCAGAGTTGATGCGTGCTTGTTTTGTTGCCCTCTAGGTGCGCCTCATTGCCTAACCACTTCTCCGAAGAGGAGAAGGGCTACTAGCTCTATTCCTTTCTTCTGACTTTTTTTAAGACTGAAAACTAAGGAGTGTTAACAATTAAAGCTAGGTTAGGGCGGCAATCAGGCAGCAGGCAGCAGGCAGCAAAATAGTTGGCGGCCCGCTTATCAAAGCGGGTTGCCACGGCTCGAAAGCGTCTCAAGCCGTTGATGGCGCGTTCAATCTGGTTTCGTTCCTTATAAATCTCCGCATCGTGTGCGACCGCGATTGTCCGGTTTTTCTTGCTTGGAATCACGCCCTCAGCTCCAGCCTGCGCGATTCGGTTGCGCACATAATCCGCGTCGTAAGCCCGGTCAGCCAACACGGCTTGCCCGGCCCGTAAGTGGCCCACGAGCATGCCCGGGGCTTGTGGGCAGTCACCGGCTTGCCCGCCCGTCAAGGCCAGGGCGCAAATCCGGCCGTAGACGTCGCAACTGAGATGGAGCTTGCTCGTGAAACCGCCCCGGCTGCGGCCGAGCGCCTGGCCAACGGGGCTGTCTTTTTTTTCGCGCCGCCAGCTACCTGGTGCGCCCGTACGGCCGTCGAGTCGACCATGAGCCGGTGCAAACCCGCCGCGTTTTGCACCTGGGCCAGCACCCGGGGCCACACCCCGGCTTGGCGCCAGCGCCAAAACCGGGCGTACACCGTGTGCCAGGGCCTAAACCGCTCGGCCGGCAAGTCGCGCCACGACACGCCGCAGTGGGCCCGCCACAGCACTGCCTCCACAAACAAACGCGTATCGCGGGCCGTCGTGCCCGGCGATTGGGCTTGCCCAGGCAAGAGCGGCGAAAGCCCCTCCCATTGCGAATCGGTCAACAAACTGCGGTCTTTATTCACGCCCAAAGGTTGTCCCTAACTGTAAACACCCCCTAGCTTATTTAAATGGGGACCGTCGACTCGATATCATCACGGCAAACTATGGCACCAGTTCGGCAAGTGTGCTCCTTAACACCGGCACCTATACGCCCCTGGCCACCGCCCGCCCCGCCGCCGCCGATGTAGTCGTTTCACCCAACCCCGCCCACGACGGCTTCACGGTGCAGCTGCCGGCCGGGCTCGCTTCTGGCCCGGCCGAGCTACTAAATAGCTTGGGTCAAGTGGTGCGCTGCTCGGCCGTGGGCGGGACCGCCAGCTTCCGCGTCTAAACCGCCGGGCTGGCCCCGGGACTCTACACGTTGTGGCTGCAAACCAGCAGTGCAACGTTGGCCCGGCGCGTGGTAGTGGAGTAGCCGGTGCTGAGCCGCCTTTCGGGTGAGTCCCCGCTGCCGGGTAGGCAGTGGGGCATTTTGCGTTTTGGTCTTGCTGGCTGCCTTTCCTTTCCACGCGCCTGATGCTGCGCTGCGAGTTGCGCCCGACCAACTGGGGCGTAGGGAGCCGCGCGCTCGGGGGTGGCCGGTACAAACCAAGCCTAGTAACCCTCAGACTTGGCACTGGTAGCGGGCGTGCCCGCTGCTACACCCGTTGCGCCAAATCTGCTCACCGCCGCAACGAGCGTAAGAATGTCAGGTATTTATACTTGTCGGGAAGTAAAATGCGAGAACGATGTAGCGACGCAACCTTTCGCGTCGAACGAGTATCCAACGGCGCGTACGGGAGCCGCGAAGGGCCGCGTCGCTACATCGTTCTCGCATTTTACTTCCCGACAAGTATAGCATCAGTGCAGCACGAATCGCACGCAACCCGCCCCCAAATAAACATGTTCATATCGTAGCATAGCCGTGATTTTACACCGTGCTTTGTGGTAATAATCCCACTGCTAGGTTTTAGTATTCTGCTCTCGCTTTTTCGACACGGCACACTCTTCTGGAAGGCTGCCTGAGAAAGCTGGACGCCTTTACCTAACGGCTGTTATCACCGGCCAGCTATTGTTCTCCTGCTTTATGGGTTGACGGAGTTCGTTACCAGTGAGCAGCGCTGCTTTTTTACGTCGCTACTTTTTCCTTTTCCATTTTAGTTCTCCCCCATTCACCTTCATTTCTCAGTACCCCTTTATGACCAAAAAGCTACAACGCATCATCAGTAGAGGCCTTATGGTGTGCTCGCTGGTAGCCCTCTTTGCCAAGCCCTCCGCGGCACAGGCACCGCTCTATTCCGCAGTGGCCGTCAGCGACGCCGGTACTGGCAACAACATTGGCCAGGCTAACACCAGCCGCAACGTGG
Organism: Hymenobacter sp. UYCo722; assembly: GCF_040547115.1. NCBI lineage: Bacteria > Pseudomonadati > Bacteroidota > Cytophagia > Cytophagales > Hymenobacteraceae > Hymenobacter > Hymenobacter sp. UYCo722. Next base: position 167,192 of record NZ_JBEPPC010000002.1, read on the forward strand.
CTGTGGACAATACGGGTGCCATCTACGTGGTGTTCTCGGGCTCGACGGGCATTCGCGTGGCCAAGAGTACGACCCGCGGCCAGTCCTACTCGGCTTCGGTGCTGATAACAACCCAAAACTCAGAAGCCGAAATTCACGCTGCCAGCAACGGCACCATCTACGTAGCGTGGTCCAATGGTACAACCGTAGGGTTTTCTTACAGCACCACTGCGGGGGCCAGCTTCTCGGCACCGGTGACGCTGGGTAGCGGTGGCCCGGCACACATTTCCAGCTTCGGTAGCAACGTATATGTACTGCCTCAGGGCGGGAGTGTGCTCTTCCGCAATGGCAGCAATGGTATGGGCGCGTTCTCGACGACGACCATGAGCAGAAGCTATGTTTATGCGGATGTTTTCGCACATCCGCAAACCGGGGATGTGTACGTTGTTGCCGACGACCCAACTCTTTACCTACTTAAAAGCACCAACGCAGGGGCCAGTTTTGCAAGCGTTGCGATAAACCCGGCTACAGCGCTTATCTATTATTCTTCTTACACACTATCTGTCGGACCGATGGGCAGCTTCATTTTTGGGGGCGGCAATTCAGACAATGGCAACACGGGGTATAAAATAAACGTTGCCAACGGCACGGCACCTAGCATTGTGCTGGCCAATAATTCCGATGCCCAGGGTCGCACGTTGGTATCGGACGAATTTGGCAACTTCGTGGACGGCTATTACAATGGCGGCAGTGTGGGTTTCCGCGTCAGTTATAACCAAGGCAACACCTTCCAGCCCGCCGTAACGGTTGCTACTGCGACGAGCCAGAATTTGGCCCGTAACCCTTCATTTCAGGACGTAGTATCGGTGTACACCACTCCCAGTGGCGTATTCAGTACCGTATACGGCAACATTCTGCCTGGTGCCAACGACCTGGTGATTTCCACTCCTCAGAACGTGCCGCAGGGCGTGTACAACAACATTACCGTGACTGGCACAGGCGTAGCCACCCTCACCGGCGCTGTGCAGATTAACAATGCACTGACCGTGGCTTCGGGCGGCGTGCTGAACACTAACTGCCTAGCCCTAACCGGCCCCGGCACCTTCTCGCTGGCAGCCGGTGCTACGCTCAGCATCTGCGACGCGGCGGGCATCACGGCCAGCGGCGCTACCGGCGCGGTGCAAACCCTGGGTGGCCGCACGTTTTCCAACGACGCAACATACATATACAACGGCACAGCGGCCCAGGCCACTGGCAATGGCCTGCCCACCCAGGTGCGCAACCTAACTACCACCAACGCCAACGCCCTGATTTTGACTGCGCCCACTAGCGTAACGCAGGTTTTGGCCGTGGGCGGCACCGGCAACATGGTGCTTGGTAGTCAGGCCCTAACCTTGCTTTCTTCGGCTGCGGGTACGGCCCTGGTTGTGAACTCCAGTACGGGCGTGGTGAGCGGCAACACGGCCACCGTGCAGCGTTACATCAGCTCGGCCAACACGGGGCTGGGCTACCGCCACTACAGCGCCCCGGTGAGCGGCTCGACGGTGGCCGACCTGGCCACGGCCGGCTTTACTCCCCAAACTAGCCAAGGCGACACGTACAACGCCTCGGCCATGCCAGGCACCGTGATGCCCTTCCCTACCGTGTTTGCCTACGACCAGGCCCGCGTGGCCCTGACCAATGCCTTCACGCCCTTCGACCGCGGCTTCGTGGTGCCCAGCGCCAGCAATCCCCAGATTGACCTGAACTTGGCCGTGGGCCGCGGCTACGCCGTCAACATTGCCGGCACCGAGCTGGTCGATTTTGTTGGCACGCTCAATACCGGCAACCGTACGCTCACACTAGCCCGCAACGCGGCTGGCAGCGTCAACGAAAGCGAGGCCGGCTGGCACCTAGTGGGCAATCCCTACCCCGCGCCGATTGACTACTCGCTGGTGGCCCCGGCCAATACCAACCTGGAAAACGCCATGTACGTGTTCGAAAGCGCCGACCAGTACACCGGCACGTACCGCAACTACGTCAACGGCATCCCGGCTACCAACCGCTTCGTGGCCAGCAGCCAGGGCTTTTTTGTGCGGGTGATGACCGGCCAGACCAGCGGCACGCTCAACTTCCAGAACAATCAGCGCGTGACCGACCCCACGACGCAGGTGCCCTTCAGCCGCGGCACGGCCGATTCCCGCTCCCTGGTGCAGCTCGACCTGCGCGGCACCACCGGTACGGCTGACGCGTTCTACGCATATGCCGAAACCGGTGCCTCGTCCGCTTTCGATGCCGCGTTTGATGCCCGTAAGCTGCCCAACTCCACCGGCTTGAACTTGGCCAGCGTGGCCAGCACTGGTGAGACGCTCTCGATTGATGGCCGCTCCGTGTTCAACGCCGCCACCGTGCTGACCTTGAACGTGGGTGTGCCCGCCGCCGGCACCTACACCTTTGCCGCCGTGGCCCTGAACAACATGCCCGCTGGCCTCGACGCCTTCCTGAGCGATGCTCAGACCGGGCAGACCGTGAACCTGCGCACCCAGCCCAGCTATATCTTTAGCGTAACGGCCACCCAGGCCACTGCCCTACTCGTGGGCCGCTTCGCGCTGCGCTTCACGGCTTCGGCCCTGGCCACGGCTCCTGCCCTGACGGCCGCGCAAGTGGAACTGTACCCCAACCCGGTCCACGCCCGCTTCGCAGTGCTCATGCCCGGCGTGAGCGGCGCTTCGACCGTGCAGGCCGAGTTGGTGAACAGCCTGGGCCAGGTAGTGCGCCGCCAGTCGGCGGCGCTGCCCGCCAGCGGTGCTACGCTCACCGTGGAAACGGGCGAGTTGGCGGCTGGCGTGTACACGCTGCGCCTGCTGGCTGGACCCACCACCCTGACCAAGCGCGTCGTCATTCAATAACGCTGAGTGGTGCGTGGCGGGCCCCGCCCGTCGCGCATTGCTTGCTCCTGCTTTTTACTAATATGAACAAGTCCCTGAAACCGATTTTCCTGACCCTAGCCCTGCTGCTGATTGGAGGACTGGCTTTTGCCCAGGCTCCAGCCGACGGCGGCCCTTCGCCCACTGGTCCCACGGCCATCCCGCTCGACGGCGGGGCTTCGCTGCTGCTGGCCGGCGGTGTTGCCTACGGCCTGCGCCGTCTCCGGCAGCGCCGCCAGAAGTAGCCGCTTGCTGGTTCCCAACGACGGACAATGTCCGCTAAGCCCCCGTTGCCATTAGGCAGCGGGGGCTTTTTATTGGTCGGCCGGCGCACTCCGGCCGTACTTTTGCGGACCATGCGCTATTTCCTGCACCTAGCCTACGACGGCACCTCCTACTGCGGCTGGCAGATTCAGCCGGGCATGCCCACCGTGCAGGCGGCCCTCGACCGCTGCCTGACGCAGATACTGCGCCAGCCCACCTGGTGCCTGGGTAGCGGCCGCACCGACAGCGGCGTGCACGCCAGCCACCAGGTGGCCCACTTCGATGCCGACCTGCCCGATACTCTGCCGCTCGACGTGCTGCTCTATCGCCTGCGCCGGGCCCTGCCGCCCGACATCGGGGCCCTGCACCTGCACCCCGTACCGGCCGATGCCCACGCCCGCTTCTCGGCCGAGGAGCGCAACTACGAGTACTTCGTGGTGACGCAGCCCGACCCTTTCCGCCGCGACCAGGCCCTGTACGTAGACCGGCCCTTGGACATCGCTGCCATGAACGAGGCCGCCGGCTACCTCGTGGGCCAGTTCGATTTCACGTCCTTCTCGAAAGTAAAAGGTGGCGAAAACCACTACGTTTGCTACTGCACCGCCGCCGGCTGGCACCCCGCGCCGGGCGGCTGGGTATTCCGCATCCGGGCCAACCGCTTCGTGCGGGGCATGGTGCGGCTGGTGGTGGGCACCCTGCTTGACGTGGGCCGGGGCAAGCTGACGCCCCGCCAGTTTCAGGAGCTGCTCTGGGCCCAGCGGCGCGTGGATGCCGGCGGCGCGGCCCCGGCCCGGGGCCTGTTCCTGAGCCGGGTGGAATACGCGGACGGAGTGGTACCGGAGGAGTAGCGCAAATCAGCTAAACTCAAGCGGCAGCTTTGGCAGCCTGGGATTTGATGTACTTACGCTCCAGCTCTTTGAGGTAACGAATAGCCGTTTCGGAAAAACGGGGGAGTTGGGTTTTGTCCTTCTTAGCCGCTTTCTGATAAAGGAGCACGAAGGCAAAGGGGTTGTCGGACTGCGCAATCATCTGCCGGCCGTAGCCGTTGCGCACGATGGCACTCGACATGAAGAAACCCGGCAAATGGCCGTTCGAGCCGTTGGACAGCTGCCGGTACCACCGAAGTGAGGCCGCGGCTCCCCCGCGCGCGCGCACCTGAATGGCAGAATCCAGGCAGTGGATGAAGTGCGGAGCGGGAGTCATGAGCCAGTCCCGGATGCCGCGCGGGTCGTCGGGCAGGGCCATCGTCGGGGCCTTATCAATCTGGTCGGCAATGCCCTCGTTCCGCATACTGGTCATGAAGTAAAGCAGGGCCTGGTCGTCGGGCGCAATGGGGCCGAAGTCGCGGTGGGGCTGGAGCTGGTGATACATCTCGTGGCCTTCTAGGATGCCGGGCTTCACCTCACTGGCATCGAGCAAGCCCCGCAGGCTGTAGATAATGCCCTCGTCCTGCGAGGTGGCATCGTTGCCCAGCGCCTCGTAATAGAGTTTCAGGTCGCGTACGCGGGTACGGTTGGCCGGGGGTAGCTGCGCGTAAGCGTTCTGGTACATCAGGTCGACGGCCACGGCATTCTGGGTGAGGCTGGCCACGTAGCGGCGGTACGCGGGCTCGCGCTCTTTGTAATCGTTCACCACCAAGTAGTACCACACCTGGGCATCCAGCTTGGCCCGGCGCAGCGAATCGTAGCGCGGCATGTACACGACTTCCATGACTTTGCGGTAAAACACCAAATCGGCGGCCGAATAGATACCCCGCACGTACAGCTTATTGCCGGGAATTTCCAGAAAATCCAGCCACACCTGGTCGGTGAGAGGCTTATTCTGCCGCAGGCCGTCGGTTATTTCCCAGTACCGCGTCACGGCATCGACGTTGATGGATTGGGCACGGCCCGCGAAGGCAGTAACCAGCAGCAAGCCCAGACCAAAGCCCAGGCGGCGTAGAAACAGCAGCATAAAAAAGTGGAAAGAAGGTGGAGTAGGCCCTAAAGATGGGGCTTGCATCCGAAAAAGCAACCCGCGGCCGGCGAGCCGGTCGCGAACACCGCTCGCCACTGCTTGTTCTTACCGACCTTTGCCCCTACTTATGGACCCCACCACTTCCGCCACCAAAACCGGCCAGGTCTTCGACTGGGCCGTGCTGCGCCGCCTGCTGGGCTACGTGCGCCCCTACCGGCGCGTATTCATCGGCCTGATTGTGCTCACTGTGGCCACGGCCGTGCTGGGCACGCTACGGCCATTTCTCATTCAGCGCATGGTCGATGTCAGCATCGAGCAGGGCGACATGAAGAGCCTGAACACCATGTTTCTGCTGCTGCTGGTGCTACTGGTGGCCCACGCCGGCGTGAGCTATCTGCAGACGTATTACGGCGGCTGGTTGGGCCAGTACATTGTGCGCGACATCCGCACCGACCTCTATCAGCACCTGCTCAGCCTCAAGCTCAAGTTCTTCGACCAGACGCCCATCGGCGTGCTCGTCACGCGCAATATTTCTGACGTCGAAACGCTGTCCGACGTATTCAGCGAGGGTTTGGCGGCGATGGTGGGCGATATTCTGCAGCTGCTCTTCATCATGGCCTTCATGTTTTACATCGACTGGCGGCTTACCCTCATCAGCCTGTCCGTGATTCCGCCGCTGCTCTTCTCGACCTACGTGTTTAAGGAGAAAATCAAGGGCTCGTTTCAGGATGTGCGTACGGCCGTCGCCCAACTCAACTCCTTCGTGCAGGAGCACCTGACGGGCATGAACGTGGTCCAGATTTTCAACAACGAGGAGCGCGAGTACCGCAAGTTCGAAGCCATCAATAAGCGGCATACCGACGCCAATATCCGCTCGGTGCTCTACTACAGCATTTATTTTCCGGTGGCCGAGGTGCTGGGAGCCGTGGGGGTGGGCCTACTGGTGTGGTACGCGGCGCAGGGCCAGATTGAGGGCTCGATTTCGAAGGGTGCCCTCATCGCCTTCATCATGTACAACGCGCTGTTCTTTCGCCCCATCCGCCAGATTGCCGACCGGTTTAACACCCTGCAGTTGGGCCTGGTAAGCACCGAACGGCTGCTCAAGCTGCTCGACAACCAGGACATTATTGCCACCACCGGCACCTTTGCCCCCGCCGAGCTGAAGGGCGACGTGGAATTCCGGCACGTGCGCTTCGCCTACAACGAGCCCGATTGGGTGCTCAAGGACATCAGCTTCCACGTGAAGCCCGGCCAGACCATCGCCTTTGTGGGCGCTACCGGTGCGGGTAAAACCAGCATTATCAATCTGCTCAGCCGTTTCTACGACATTCAGGAAGGCAGTATCCTCATCGACGGCCGCGACCTGCGCGACTACGACCTGAGCCTACTGCGCCGCCAGATTGGCGTGGTGCTCCAGGATGTGTTCCTGTTCGCCGGCAGCATCCGCGACAACATCACGCTCGGTAACCAAGCCATCACCGACGCGCAAATTTGGGAAGCGGCCGACCTCGTGGGGGCCCGCCGCTTCATCGAACGCCTGCCCGAAGGCCTCGGCTACCCCGTGATGGAGCGCGGGGCCACGCTGTCGGTGGGCCAGCGCCAGCTCATCAGCTTCGTGCGGGCTATGGTGTACCAGCCCCATATCATCGTGCTCGACGAGGCCACGTCCTCCGTCGATTCCGAAACCGAGGAACTGATTCAGGAAGCCATCGAAAAGCTGATGCAGGGCCGCACCTCGCTCGTCATCGCCCACCGCCTGAGCACCATCCAGAAAGCCGATAAAATTATTGTGCTGGACAAGGGCGAAATCAAGGAAACCGGCACCCACGAAGAACTACTGCGCCTCGAGGGTGGCTACTACGCCCAGCTCTACCGCATGCAATACGTAGTTAGTGGTGAATGATTAATGGTGAGTGGTTAATGTCGTAGCGTGAAAATTCGCTGCGCTTTCCACCCTTTCAATTAACCATTTACCTCTCACCATCAATCACTAAAATGCGTTACCTCTTTCTCGGCATCATTCTGCTCACCCTCCTCGCGGCCGGCACCTACGCCTACCTTGGCGGCACCAAGGAGCCAAAAGTCACCCTCGAAACTACTACTGCGCCGCTGTACCTGGCCGGGCAGCCCTTCCACGGCAAGGTTACCGGCGATGCGTTCGGCAACCTCTTCCGCCAGGCCAAGGATGCCCAGACCCGTCTGCACGGCGACCTGACTAACCTCTACCTCAACGACCCCGAAACGGCCCACGACACTATTCGCGCCTTCATCGGCCTCAGCCTGGCCGATACCACGCAGCCGCTGCCCGCCGGCTTCCGCTACCGCGTGGTGCCGGCCGGGCAGCGTGTGTTGGCCGCCCGCCTGCGCGGCGTGAGCTACCTAATGGCCCCCAACAAACTATACCCCGCCGCCTTCGAAGCCGTAAAAAACCAGAAACTGACGCAGCGCGGCGACTTCTACCTCGAACGCTTCGGGGCCGACGAGGAATCGGAGGTTTGGGTGGGAGTGAAATAAGGCCAGCTACCGGCATTACAGCGCACAAAAAAGCCTCCCATCCAGTAGGGGCGGAAGGCTTTTTGCTGGTTATAAGTATTCTGCCTTAGCGGCCGAAGTACCAAGTGCCGCCGAACTGCAGCTGGCTCAGCCCGAAGCTGGCCCCGAAATCGGTGGTAATCCGCTCGTTGGAATTGGGCGTTTCCTTCAGCCGGCTATAAGCCAGGTTGCCCACGGTGGCGCTGATACCCAGCTTTGGAATAGGGAAGTAAACGATGCCCGGCGTCAGGCTGGCGTAGTAACCCTGTTGCTTGTTTTCGGCAGCGCTCATATTCCCAGCCGGCCCATAAATGTTGGTGGTGCGGTTATACTGATAACCGGCCCCAAAGGTACCGACCAGCCCAAACTGGTCAGTCAGCATTTTGTAGTATTGCACGTAGGCCCCGCTCCGGAAAGTTATACTAGGAGTAAGGTTCGAGAGGTTGTTCGAAAAGGGGCTGGTGTACGTATTTTTAGTAGCGGTATAGCTCAGGTTTAAGCCAACGGCGAGGTTGTCGGCCACAAAATAGCCCACGGAGGGTGCAAGCTGGAACTGGCTGCTTACCGACTCACCGGTTTGGCCAATTGATATCTGCTGAGCCTGCGTGTGCCGGTAGTAGCCCACGTTGCCCCCAAGCGACACGGTACCCGCCGGAATAGCCGTTTGGGCGTGCGCTGCCGTAGCGGTGCCACCCAGCAAAGCAAGCAATAGAAGGTTGGTTTTCATGGAAAAGAAGGAAGAAAAAATGGGGTTAAAATGATAGAAGACTCCGCAACGCAATTGAGTCGCGTTGCCGTATGGGGATGAGCAAAAAAAGACCCTTTCCGTTGCCAGAAAGGGTCTTTTTATTTTCGGGTCGGGGTGGCAGGATTCGAACCTACGGCCTCGTCGTCCCGAACGACGCGCGCTACCGGGCTGCGCTACACCCCGAAAGCCAGCCGATGGGACAACTGGTTTTCTGTTTCCAATAGTAGCGGCCGAAAAAAGCCTTCGAACCCGAGAGTTCGAAGGCTTTTGAGAGAGCGGCTGCTCTTCCGTCGGAGTGGCAGGATTCGAACCTACGACCTCCAGCACCCCATGCTGGCGCGATACCAGGCTACGCTACACCCCGTTGGTATTGGAGCGACAAAGGTAAGGCTTTATTTGCGTCTGGTGCAAGCCAGGGGCAAATAAAGTTTTAATAGTCCTCCGAATTTATGGCTCTCAGAAACGGCCAAAGGGACTAATCTGCCATAAGCGGCCCCAGAATTGCTTAGCTTTACGCAAGCAATATTACCCGTTCCCATTCGTATCCAAGTTATGAAAAAGATATTACTACTTGTAGTGGCCAGCGCCTTAGCTTCGATAGCTGCGCACGCCCAAACCCCGGCTCCGGCAACCCCGGCTCCCGCTGCTGCTGCTGCTGCTCCTACTGCCCCCGCTAAAGAAGAAGCCATTTTGCCTAATGGCACGGTAGCCCCCGCGCCGGTTGTCGCCGCGCCCGTCACGGCTAGCACCTCCAAAATTGCTCCCGCGCCCGAAACGCCGGCGGCCAACCCCAACGCTATCAAGGTGAAAGCCGAAGCCGTAGGCGGCAAGCTCACCGTTAAGACCGATAATCCCGGCCCCACCCGCATCGAAGTATCCGACGGCGGCGGTCGCCCGGTCCTCACCTACACCATGATGAATGGCCAGACCCCGGCCATCCTCAACGTGGGCCAACTGCCGGCCGGGGCCTACCTCGTGCGCTGCACGGCCTACGAAAAAACCGGTATGCGCCGCGTCATGATTGGGCAGTAACCTGCGCTGCATTCAATTCGAAGGCCCGGTGCGCTAAGCGTACCGGGCCTTTTTTTTATGGCTGGCTATTCACCCAGCGGCTCCAGCAGGTCCCATTTATTGCCATACAGGTCCTCGAATACGGCCACGTGGCCATACACTTCGGAGCGCGGTGTTTCTAGGAAGTGCAGGCCCTGGCTTTGCAGCACCGGGTAGTCGCGCCAGAAATCGTCGGTGTGGAGAAATAGCCAGACGCGGCCCCCGCCCTGGTTGCCCACGCCGCGCATTTCTTCGGCGGTTGTGGCTTCGGCCAGCAGCAGGCTGCAACCGGCGGGGCCAGGTGGCGCTATAACTACCCAGCGCTTACCACTACCCAGGTCCAGGTCCGAGGCCAGGCGGAAGCCCAGCACGTTGGTGTAGAAAGCAATGGCTTCTTCGTATGCCCGCACGAGCAGGGTAACGTGGGCGAGACGCTGGTTCACTTGGTGGGCTATCGAAATGGGGAGGGGGGGTTATTTTAGGCTCAACAGGTATGGGGCGGGCAGAAAGGCAGCAGTACCCTTTCACCACCTCCCCTCGTCTACACTTCTTCGGTTTGCAGCTGGCGGTCGTAGAGCAGCCGGTAGAGGCCGGTCGTTTCGGCCATCAGGGCATCGTGAGTGCCGTGCTGCACAATCACGCCGTCGTCGAGCACCAAAATTTCATCGGCCAGCTTCACCGAGCTCACGCGGTGCGAGATGATGAGGCTGGTGCGCGCCGCCATAATACGCTGCAGGCTGCCAAGAATGGCATTCTCGGTCTTGGTGTCAACGGCCGAAAGCGAGTCGTCCAGAATCAGGATTTTGGGCTCCTTTACCAAGGCGCGGGCCATGCTCACGCGCTGCTTCTGGCCGCCCGAGAGGGTGATGCCGCGCTCGCCCACTTTGGTATCGAAGCCTTCGGGGAAGGCGCGGATGTTCTCGTACACGTCGGCATCGCGGGAGGCTTGCAGCATGCGGGCTTCATCGGGCTCATCGAGGCCAAAATTGATGTTGTTGCGGATGGTGTCGGAGAACAGGAACACATCCTGCGGCACGTAGCCAATCTGGCCGCGCAGGGCGCGCAGCGAGTAGTCGCGCACGTCGGTGCCATCGATTTTGATGTCGCCGGCCGTCACATCGTATAGGCGGCAGAGCAGGGCCGCTACCGTGCTTTTGCCCGAGCCGGTGTTGCCGATAACGGCCAGCGTCTGGCCCGGCTTCACGCGGAAGCTCACATTTTTGAGGGCCTGAATTCCGGTGTCGGGGTAGGTGAAGGACACGTTTTCGAACACGATATCGCCTTCCAGCTCGCGCTGCACGTTCTGGCGCGATACAATGTCGGTTTTCTGGTCCAGAAACTCGTTGATGCGAACCTGCGAAGCTTCCGCCCGCTGCACCAGCGACGACGTCCAGCCCAGCGCCGTGACCGGCCAGGTGAGCAGATTCACGTAAATCAGGAACTCGGCGATGGTGCCCGTCGTGATGGTACCGCGAATGACTTCCTGACCACCCACCCACACCGTGATGAGGGTGCTCAGACCGACCAGAAACAGGATGAGTGGGAAGAACAGTGAGTTCACGAAGTTCAGACTCAGCGACTTTTCTTTATACTCGTTGCTGGCGGCGGAGAACTGCGCGTGCGAATCCTGCTCCCGTACGAAGGATTTCAATACCCGGATACCCGAGAAAGCTTCCTGCACGAAGGTCGTCATGCCCGACAGCGCCCGCTGAATTTCGTCGGACTTTCGCTCAATCAAATTATTGACGTAAAAGATGCTGACCGACAGCACCGGCAGTGGCAGCAGCGTGTAGAGCGTCAGCTTCACGTTCACCATGAGCATGAGCGGCACGATGAGCAGAAACAGCAGCACTAGCTGCAAAAAGTACATGATGGCCGGCCCGAGGTACATCCGCACCCGGCTCACGTCTTCCGAAATGCGCGACATTAAATCGCCGGTGCTGTGGCGGCGGTAGAAGCTGAGCGGTAACGACTGATAGTGCTGGTAAATCTGGTTCTTCTGGTCGTTTTCGATGTGGCGCGACATCACAATCAGCGTCTGGCGCATGAAGAACAGGAAGATGCCGCGCAGCAGGGCCAGCCCGATGATGAGCATGCCGTAGAACAGCACGTTGCGGCCAAACAATTGGTACACGCCGCTCTGAGCCTGCGTGCCGGCGTAGAGGTGGTAAAGGTCGATGCCCTCGTTCACCAAATCGAAGGCGTAGCGCACCAACTGGGCCGGGAAAATGGCCAGCAGCGTGCTCAGCGCCACAAACAGCACCCCGGCGAGGAAATGCCACTTGTAGCGGAAAATGAAGGGGTTAACGGCGTTGAGGGCGCGCACGGGCAAGAGTTGAAAGAGGCTGGTTCGGGAAAATAGCGGTACTTTTGCGGCCTGAAAGAACAAGGGTTTTGCAAAACAGCACCAAAAAGAACGTCGTGCTGCTATTGCGTATACAATCCAACAAAGTTACGCCGTACTGTTCTCAACCATCCATCCCCCAATTCCCACCAACCTTCAATTCATTTCCCATGATTGAAACCCAAATTGTCGCCCCCGAGTCGATTTTCGGCCAGATTGCCGAGCACCAGCACGAGCAAGTCGTGTATTGCCACGACCACGAAACCGGCCTGAAAGCCATCATCGGCATTCACAACACCGTGCTCGGGCCCGCCCTCGGCGGCACGCGCATGTGGCACTACGCCTCCGATGCCGAAGCCCTGAACGACGTGCTGCGCCTTTCGCGCGGCATGACTTACAAGGCCGCCATCTCGGGCCTGAACCTAGGCGGCGGCAAGGCCGTCATCATCGGCGACGCCGCAACCATGAAGACCGAGGCCCTGCTGCGCAAGTTTGGCCGCTTCGTGAAGAACCTGAACGGCAAGTACATCACGGCCGAGGATGTGAACATGACCACCAAGGACATGGAGTACATCCACATGGAAACCAAGCACGTAGCTGGCCTGCCCGAGAGCATGGGCGGCTCCGGCGACCCTTCGCCGGTAACGGCCTACGGCGTGTACATGGGTATGAAAGCCGCCGCTAAAAAGGCCTTTGGCTCGGAGAGCCTGGCTGGCAAGCGCATCGGCGTGCAGGGCACGGGCCACGTGGGCACCTACCTGCTGGAGCACCTCCAGAAAGAGGGCGCGAAGCTCATCGTAACCGATTACTACGAAGACCGCGCCCTGGATGCGGCCAGCCGCTTCGGGGCCACCGCCGTGGGCTTGGACGAGATTTACGACCAGGAAATGGACATTTACTCGCCTTGTGCTCTGGGGGCTACGCTCAACGACGACACCATTCCGCGCCTGAAGGCCCGCGTGGTGGCCGGCTGCGCCAACAACCAGCTCAAAAACGAGAACCAGCACGGCCCCGAGCTGGTGCGCCGCGGCATCGTGTACGCCCCCGACTTCCTCATTAATGCCGGCGGTCTTATCAACGTGTACTCCGAAGTAACCGGCGGCAGCCGCCAGGGAGCCCTCACCCAAACCGAAAAGATTTACGATTTCACCCTCCAGGTGTTGGCCAAGGCCGACGAGGAAGGCACGCACCCGCAGGCCGCTGCCATCAAGCAGGCCAAGGAGCGCATCGCCAGCGTGGGCCGGGTGAAATCGACCTATTAATTTTTGGTGTTTGGTGCTTGGTTGTTGGTGCATGGTTTTTTTAGCCCCAACAGACTAAGCACCAAGCACCAGCAACCAAGCACCAAAAAACTATGCTCAACCGCCGCCTCCTTCGTATCAAAGTCATGCAGTCGCTCTACTCCTACCACCAGGCGGTAGGGGCTGATTTAATGCTGGCGCAGGACCGCATCGCGGCTGCTTTCGAGCCCGACCTGACGGCCAAGGAGGCTCCAGACCGTCGCCAGCTGGAAGGCCAGCGCAAAATGGGCGAAGCCCAGTTGCGCGACTGGTACCGCACCGGAACGATGCCCGAAAAAACGGACGATAAAGCCGTGGATAAAGCGGTGACCGACGCCATCAACTCTTTCCAGAACCAGGTGAAGAAGGACGGCGAGTTCTACGGTGGGCAGCTGCTGGTGGGGGCCGAAAGCATTCACGACCAATACCTGCACCTGCTGAACCTGCCCGTTGCCCTGCTCGCCGTGATTGAGGAGGAGCAGAGCCGCGAGGAGCGCCGCCGCCTCGGCCCGCGCGAAGATGCCCAGGACGCTACGCGCTTGCACCGCAGTAAGGCCATTGCCAAACTAATGGCCAACGAGCAGCTACAAAGCCAGACCATCCGGCGCAAGCTGGCTTGGGAAGGCACCGAAGAGCTCGAAGCCCTGCGCGCTGCCTGGACTGAGATGAAGGCCGACGAAACCGTGCGCGCTTACCTGACTGGTAAGGACATCGACCAGCCCGAGATGGACTACGACACGGACCTCGAAATCCTGCGTCACCTCTACAAGGACTTCGTATTCAAAGGGGAATCCCTGCCGCGCCAGTTGGAGTCGGATGACCTGAACTGGGAGGAAAACCGGCCCATCGTGCGCAACCTGGTGCTGAAGACGCTGAAAATGCTGCCCTTCGCCGCCGAGCCCACGCAGGAGCTCATGAACCTCTCGGCCAACTGGACCGACGACCGCGAATTCGCCGAAACCCTCTACAAGCAGACGCTCATCGAGGATGACAAGATGGAGAAGCTCATCGCCGGCTCGGTGCAGAACTGGGACGTGGAGCGCGTAGCCCTGCTCGATAAAATCATCCTGAAAATGGCCCTCACCGAGATGCAGCTGTTCCGCGGCATTCCGGTGAAAGTCACTATCAACGAGTACATTGAAATCAGCAAGCTCTACAGCACACCCAAAAGCAAACAATTTGTTAACGGTATTCTGGACAAGCTGGCCACGGATTTGGCCGCCAGCGGCGACATTCGCAAATCGGGCCGTGGCCTGCTCGACAACCAGTAAGTAGCGCCGGCTTTAGCTTGCGCCAGCGTTGGCTGGTTGCCCCCGCGCTGAACAAGCAAAAGCCCGTGCCGCTTAAAACATCACCGGCTCATCAACCGTTGAACCTTCCGACCCTTACGCTCACCTTTTCAATCCCCCGACTCATGGCCAGCAAAACCACCACCGGCATCCTGTGCTTCGCGGGCGGCGCCCTCACCGGCGCGGCCCTTGGCTTGCTTTATGCCCCCGAACCCGGTACCGAAACCCGCTCCTGGCTCAGCTACCAGCTCGAAAAGTACCGCTCGGTACTCGCCGACCTCACCGACAGCCTTGTAACCAGCCGCGAAGGCGCGGGCCAGTCCTCCGCTAAAAGCGAAGGCCAGCGGGTTATTTCCGATGCCAAAACGAAAGCCGAGCAGCTGCTCGGGGATGTTGACCAGCTCATCAATCAAATCAATTCCCGCAAGGGTGTTTAATTTTTTTACGGGTGCCTAAGTAACTGACGGGATGAGTGAATGAGTGAACGACCGATGAAAATTCAGTCTTCGCTCATTCACTCATTCCGTTCTTTGCTTTCTCATTCAGTCATTTATTACTAGTATGATGCACGTAGTAACCCTTATTCCCGGCGATGGTATAGGTCCCGAAATCACGAAAGCGGTAACCGATATTTTTGCCGCCGCCCAGGTGCCCATTCAGTGGGAAGAACAGAACGCCGGCCAGACTACGTTTGACCAATCGGGCGAATTGATTCCGACCACCCTACTCAAGTCGCTGGAGAAGAATAAGGTAGCGTTAAAAGGCCCGATTACGACGCCCGTGGGCAAAGGCTTCCGCAGCATCAACGTAACGCTGCGCCAGAAGTACGACCTCTACCAGAACGTGCGGCCCAGCAAAACCACGGCCGGCATTCATACCCGCTACGAGGGCATCGACTTGGTGCTGTTCCGCGAAAACACCGAGGGCCTGTATTCGGGCCTCGAAGTGTGGGACGAGCGCCTCGGCATCGCCGATTCCATTGCCCGCGTGACGGTGGAAGGCTCGCGCAAAATCTGCCGCGCGGCTTTTGCTTACGCCGCCAAGCACGGCCGCAAAAAGGTGACGCTGGCCCACAAGGCCAACATCATCAAAATGGCCGGCACGCTGATGCTCAACGCCTGCAAAGAAGCCAGCACCGAGTTTCCGCAGATTGTGTTCGAGGATAAAATCATCGATAACATGTGCATGCAGCTCGTGACCAAGCCCGAGCAGTTCGACGTGATTGTGACCACCAACCTGTTCGGCGACCTGCTGTCCGACCTCTGTGCCGGCCTGGTGGGCGGCCTGGGCGTGGTGGCCGGAGCCAACATCGGCGACAACATGGCCATCTTTGAAGCCGTGCACGGCTCGGCCCCCGACATTGCCGGCCAGGGCAAAGCCAACCCCACGGCCCTGCTCCGCTCGGCCATTATGATGCTGCACCACCTCGGCGAGCATGCCAAAGCCGAGCAGATTGACAAAGCCCTGGAAGCAACGCTGATGAACCAGGAAGCGTGCACCGGCGACCTCGGCGGCAAAGCCAGCACCAGCCAGTTTGCGCAAAGCATTATCGATAAGCTGTAATTTTATACGGTTGTGTATCATCCGTCATCCGGAGCTTGCGAAGGACCTTATTACCGCCGAACAATTTGTTCTAATGCGAGAAGGTCCTTCGCAAGCTCCGGATGACGGATTATCCAACAATCATTTAACTCATGAAACACTACCTGATTCTGGCCGCCGCCTTATCATTGGCCGCCTGCAACCGCGATAAAGCTGCCGAAGCCGGGGCCGAAGGCATGAACGCCGGGGCCACCGTTACCAACGATACCGCCAACCCCACCGTGGACAACCCCAACGTGGTGAGCGACAACGAAGCGCCCAATCCCAATGCCCCGGTGATGAAATTTGCCGAGGCTGAGTTCGATTTTGGCGACATCAAACCCGATACCAAGGTGCGCCACACGTTCACCTTCACCAACACCGGCAAGTCGCCGCTGCTGATTGATGATGCGACGGCCTCCTGCGGCTGCACCACTCCCAGTTGGACCAAGGGACCCGTGGCCCCCGGCGCGCAGGGCACCATGGAAGTGCAGTTCGACAGCCGCGGCAAGCAGGGCATCATCAACAAGCAGGTGGCAGTGCGGGCCAACACGCAACCCAGCATTACCACCATCGCCATCAAAGGCAACGTGCTAACCAGCGCCACCACCGACAAACCTCTGTAAGCCTTTTACTTTCGAACCATGTTTCTGACCCTTTTGCTGCAAGCTGCCGGCGGCGCCGACTACGCCCAGCCACTTTTCCTGCTGGTTGCCGCAGGCGTATTTTATTTCTTCATGATTCGGCCGCAGCAAAAGCGGACGGCTGATGCCAAGAACTTCCGCCAGTCGCTGGCCAAGGGTTCGCGCATCGTTACCATTGGCGGCCTGCACGGGCTGATTGTGGAGCTCACCGACGAAACCGTGGTGGTGGAAGTGGACCGGGGCACCAAGCTGCGCTTCGACCGCTCGGCCATTGCCCGCGAGGTGGGCACTAAGGCGGCGGCGGGCACCGGCGGCGATACCATCGCCTCGTAAGCAATGAGCGGGCTGCTGACCCGGGCCGGCACGCTGCTGCGCTGGTTTGTGCGGCCCTTCGCGGGCCAGGAGCCCAGCTTTTACCGAGCCATTACGGCCTGCCTGCTGGCAGCGGGCCTGTTCTGGCAGATGAATGCCCTGAACAAAACGTACACCAGTCGGCTGGATTTTCCGTTGGCCTGGCACTACGACTCGGCCCATTACGTACCGTTGCGGCCGCTGCCGGCCCGAGTGGGCGTAACCGTCACGGGCCAGGGCTGGCGGCTGCTGCGGGCCAACCTGGGCTGGGGCACTCACCCGGCCGACCTGCGCCCGGTGCCCTACCCCGGCACCCGCTATCTGCCCAACGAGTCGTGGCGGCGCGGCCTGCAAAATGCCCTCGAAGGCGTGCAGGTAAATGAATGGTCGGGCGACACCCTGCGCCTGACCTTCGACCGCATTGCGTCGCGCCGCCTGCCGCTGGTCCTGCCAGCCGACTCGGCCCGGCGTTACCGGGCTACGTTTAAACCGGCCTTCGTCACTTTTCGTGGGCCTTCCAGCTTATTACAGGCGTTACCCAATCCCTACCCGGTGCGCCTGCTGCGCGACGATGCCGACGTAACGGAGGTTCCTATTGTGGCTCCGGCCCGCATTCGGGCCTCGGTGCGCTCGGTGCAGGCGCGAATTAGTCGGCGCTAAGTATTCTTGTCCTTTTTTTCTCTTCTCCATGTTACGCATTGGCATTACCGGCGGTATCGGCTCGGGCAAGAGCATTGCCGGCCGCTTATTTCACGCGCTGGGCGTACCCGTATACGATGCCGACACCCGCGCCCGCTGGGTGATGGAACACGACGAAGCCTTGCGTAGTGAACTGTTGGCGGCTTTCGGGGCCGACACCTACGACGCAGCTGGTCGGCTCAACCGGCCCGTGCTGGCGGGCACCGTGTTCAACAATCCGGCCCGGCTGGCCCAGCTAAATGCCCTGGTGCACCCGCACGTGGGCACTGATTTTGAGCGCTGGGCCACCGCGCAGCAGCAGGCCGGCCACGCCTATGTGCTGAAGGAAGCGGCTTTGCTGTTCGAAGCGGGTTCCTATAAGCAGCTCGACCGCATGATTACCGTGTTTGCGCCCTTGGCGGTACGCACGGCCCGCGTGCTCCGGCGCGACCCGCAACGCTCGGCCACCGACGTAGCGGCCATCATGGCCAAGCAGCTAAGCGAGGAGGAAAAAATGCAGCGCGCCGATTACGTTCTTGTAAACGACGACGTGCAGCCCCTGCTACCACAGGTGCTGGCCCTGCACGCCCGTTTTCTAGCGTAGCACAACCCCAGGGCAAAAAGAAAGGCTGCCTCTTGCGGGGCAGCCTTCATCTGGCAGAACGGAAAGGAAAGCCGCTTAGATTCGGCCCGAGTAATCTTCGAGGGTGTCGATAACCTTCATCAGCTGCGGTACGGCCAGCGAGTAGTAAATCTTAGTGCCAATTTTGCTCGATTTCAGTACGCCGCGGTCTTTCAGGGTGATAAGGTGCTGCGAAGCAATGGCCTGCGGCAAGTCCAGCGCCTGGTAAATATCGGTTACCGACATCTGGCTGTCTTTGCCTTTGGTCTTCCCCAATAAATCTACAATGGCGAGTCTTTTGGGGTGCGAAAGAACCTTGAGCATAGCCGCGGCACGGTCCAACTGTTGCGCTTCTACACGCGAATGCAATGGTTTCATGAAATCAATAAAGAGTGAAAAGTAAAATGGAAATGCAGATAAGTACAATACTTTGAAGCTACTGCTGCTAGACGTTTGGCAATTCTCGGTAGTTCCGAACGAATACGCAAAATATGGGTAAGTGGGTTTATTATTCATAAGATACCTAAATATTTACCTTATTTCATTTATTAATGAAGTAGGCTGCTGGTATTTTCTGCTTCTCCGGCTACGTGCGGGCGCTTGGCTACCTTTACCGACCGGCCAACTGGCCTCTTTCCCACCCATTTGCCCCCCTAATGCTCGACCTGCTCGCCAAATTTGAGAATAAGCGCCCCGAAATTGTCTTCGAATGGAAAGATGCCGAAACCGAAGCCGAAGGCTGGGTCGTCATCAATTCGCTGCGGGGTGGGGCGGCTGGCGGCGGCACTCGCATGCGCAAAGGGCTGGATAAGCGGGAGGTAGAAAGCCTGGCCAAAACCATGGAAGTGAAGTTCACGGTGTCGGGGCCGGCCATTGGCGGGGCCAAGTCGGGCATCAACTTCGACCCGCAGGACCCGCGCAAGCGCGGCGTGCTCGAGCGCTGGTACCGCGCCGTGTTTCCGCTGCTGAAAAACTACTACGGCACCGGCGGCGACCTGAACGTGGATGAGATTCACGAAGTCATCGCCATCACCGAAGAATATGGACTCTGGCACCCGCAGGAAGGCGTGGTGAATGGCCACTACCGCGCCACCGAGCCCCAAAAAATTCAGAAGCTGGGCCAGCTGCGCCAGGGCGTGATTAAGGTGGTGGAGGATGCCACTTTCTCGCCCAACCTGGCCCGCAAGTACACTGTGGCCGACCTCATTACCGGCTACGGCGTGGCCGAGGCCGTGCGCCACTACTACCGCCTGTGGCCCGGCACCGAGCTGCGCGGGCAGCGCGCCATTATCCAGGGTTGGGGCAACGTGGGGGCGGCGGCGGCTTACTACCTGGCCGGGCAGGGCGTGCGCATTGTCGGCATCATCGACCGGGCCGGCGGCCTGCTGAGCACCGACGGGCTGGGGCTGGAGGAAATTCGGGCGCTGCTGCTGGCGCGGCAGGGCAATGCGCTGGCGGGCGACAACCTGCTGTCGTTTGAGGAGGTGAACGAGCAAGTGTGGTCCATCGGGGCCGATATTTTCATTCCGGCGGCGGCCTCGCGGCTCGTTACGCGCGGGCAGGTGGAGCAGCTGCTGGCCGGCGGTCTCAAGGTTATCAGCTGCGGGGCCAACGTGCCGTTTGCCGACCCCGAGATTTTCTTCGGCCCCACCGGCGTATTTGCCGACGAGCGCACCGCCGTCATCCCCGATTTCATCGCCAACTGCGGCATGGCCCGCGTATTCGCCTACCTGATGGAAACCGGCGCTGAAATCACCGACCAGGCCATTTTCGCCGATACCTCGCGCATCATCGGCGCGGCCCTGGAGCGCACCCACGCCGAGAACGCGCAGCCCACGGGCATCGCACAACGCTCGTTCGAGATGGCGCTACGGCAGCTGGTGTAGGGTTGAAGGCTGGAGAAAAGTACGTCATCCGGAGCGCAGCCGAAGCATCTTGCGTGCAGTAGTCAACCAATCGTTAAAGATGATTAGGCATAGCACGCGAGATGCTTCGGCTGCGCTCCGCATGACGGCATGACTCCATTCTAACAACTTTCCAACGACAGCATCTTTATTCGGTAACAATTCGATAACTTTGATGCCCTACTTTTGGTCGCCCCGTTTTCGGGGCGATTTTGCTTTTGCAGGAATTCCCTTTTGAATCATATGGCTACAATTAAAACATCCAAAACCAGCAGCACCAAAGTTGCTGATGACATGCTGAATGCCGGCAGCGGCAAAACCATCAAGCAGCCCAACGTGAACGACGACAAGCTCACCTCCATCACGGAGATGCGCCAGAGCACCAACGGCGAAACTGCCATGGCCCTCGAAGACGAGCAGCGCCTGCGCAAAGCCTTCGTGGACAAGGACTGGAACGAGATTAAAATCGCCGACTCCTGGCAGATTTTCAAGGTGATGGCCGAGTTTGTGGAGGGCTTCGAGAAGATGTCCAAAATCGGCCCTTGCGTGAGCATTTTCGGCTCGGCCCGCACCAAGCCCGACAACCCGTATTACAAGTTGGCGGAGGAAATCGCGGCCAAGCTGGTGCGCCACGGCTACGGCGTGATTACGGGCGGCGGCCCCGGCATCATGGAAGCCGGCAACAAGGGGGCACGCGCCGAGGGGGGCAAGTCGGTGGGCCTCAACATTGAGCTGCCCTTCGAGCAGACCCACAACATCTACATCGACCAGGACAAGTGCATCGATTTCGATTACTTCTTCGTGCGGAAGGTGATGTTTGTGAAATACGCGCAGGCCTTCGTGGGCATGCCCGGTGGTTTCGGCACCCTCGACGAGCTGTTTGAGGCCATGACCTTGATTCAGACCAAAAAAATCAGCCGCTTCCCCATCGTGCTGGTAGGCTCGGCCTACTGGAACGGTCTTTTCGAGTGGATTAAGGACGTGATGCTGACCGAAGAGCACAACATCTCGGCCGAAGACCTGAACCTGGTGCAGATTGTGGACGACGCCAGCGAGGCGGTGAAAATCATCGACGACTTCTATCACAAGTACCTGCTGTCGCCGAACTTCTAAACCCCGGATTAGCTCGGATTTTAGCGGGCGACCCGGATTTTGTGGATGATGCTTCCGATTAATAAAACCATTGTCGGTAAAAGCCGCTTCTTCGGGAGCGGCTTTTTTTGTGGCTAGCTTCGTGCGTTAGCCATTGTTCGGGCTGGTTTTTCTGTTATGTCATTAGCTGCTGCCGCTGTTCTGGAGTACGACTACCTTATAGTGGGCGGCGGCGCGGCGGGCCTGAGCCTGGCGTACCACATCGCACAGGAACCCCGGCTGGCAGATAAAAAGGTGTTGCTCATCGAACCCGAAGCCAAGACGCAGAACGACCGCACCTGGTCGGTTTGGGCCGATGAGCCCGGCGTGTTTGATGGCATCGTGGCACATGAATGGCGCAAAATCGCCTTCCGCAGTCCCGGCTTCGAGCGGGTGATTGACCTGGGCCGCTACCGCTACAAAACCATCAACGGGCTCGATTACTACCGCTTTGTGCACCAGGCGCTGGCCGAAAATCCTCAATTCACCTTGGTGCAGGCGCAGGTGACTAACTTAAAAAACACGAAGCGAATTGGTACCCGCGCTGTCACTTCCGCTGGTGAATTCACGGCTCGCTACGCCTTCGACAGCCGCCCACCGAACCTGACGCAGCTGCGGCAACCCGACAAACACCGCTACCTGTTACAGCACTTCGTGGGCTGGGAAATCGAAACCGAAGCCGACGTATTCGACCCGACTACGGTGGAATTCATGGACTTTCGCGGCGAGCAGCAGCACGAGGCGCGGTTCATCTACGTGCTGCCTTTTACGGCACGCAAAGCCTTGGTTGAATACACGTTGTTTTCGGAAACGGTGCTACCGAAAGCGGAATACGAAGCCGCTATCCGGGAATACCTGAACAATACGCTCGGGCTGAAAAGCTACCGCATCACGGCTGAGGAAGTGGGCGCGATACCGATGACGGACCACCCGCTGCCGGCCCGCGTGGGCCAGCACATCGTCAACCTGGGCACGCGGGGCGGGCGGGCCAAGCCCAGCACGGGCTACGCTTTCAAGCGTATTCAGCAGCACTCGGCGCGGCTGGTGGCGGCACTGGCTACCACCGGCCACCCACCCGCCGATACGACGGGCGATAAATGGCAATTCAAGCTCTTCGACACCCTGTTGCTTGATATTATGCAGCGGCGGGGCGAAAGTACCCGCGACATTTTCCGGCAGCTCTTCGAACGCAATCCGGTAGAGCGCATTTTCCGCTTCCTCGATGAGCAAACCTCGTGGGCCGACAACCTGCGGGTAATGAATTCAGTCGCCCCGGGGCCTTTTATGCGCTCTATCGGGCAGGTATTGCGGGGTCGGCCGGGGCAGCGGCAATAAGTAATTTTTAACCTACCCGGCCATTTCCTAATTTTTCATTCCTTATTCTTGATTCTTCCTTAAGCGAAGCGTTCAGGTGCCTGCTCCAGCCAGCCGCGGGCTTCGCGCACGGTTTCGGGCGAGAGCGGGCGCAGCTGCGGCGTGGGCTCCGAGAGGTTCAGCAGGTAGCCGGTGAGCTCGGTGAGGTTGTCGAGGTCGTGGGTACTGCACAGCACGGTTTTGTTTTCCCGCGTTGCCCAGCCATGCACTAAGTTGAAAACCTGGCGGCGGTAGTAGGGGTCGAGCTGCTGGGTGGGCTCATCAAGCAGGTACAGCTGGGCATCCTGCAGGCTGAGCTGGGCCAGCCACACCAGCTGCTGCTCACCGCCCGAAAGCTGGGTGAAATCGCGGGCGGCCAGGTGGGCCATGCCCACGCGGGCCAGCGCGGCGTCGGCCAGCGCGTAGTCGGCCGCCGCATAGGCACTCAGCAGGCCGTGGTGGCGGTAGCGGCCCATCACCACCAGCTCGCGCACGGCAATGGCGAAGCCCAGGCTGCCGCGCTGGGGCAGGTAGCCCAGCAAGCCGGCGGTGGCGGCGCGGCGCAGCGTGCGCACCTGCTGGCCGTGCAGCTGTACGCTGCCCTGATAGGGCAATTGCCCGGTGAGTACCCGAAACAAAGTGGTTTTACCCGCCCCGTTGTGGCCCACAATGGCCACGAAAGCTGGTTCCGGCAGGCACAAAAAAAGGTTGCGGACTAACACCCTACCGGGGTAGCCCGCAACCAGATTCTCAATCTTTAGTGCCTGGTGCTTGGTGCTCGGTGCTCGGCTCATTACCAACAGGAGAAGCCAGGCACCAAGCACCAGGCACTAAGCACCATTAATACTCGTCCTCGTTGAACATGAAGTCCTCCTTGGTCGGATAGTCGGGCCACACTTCCTCGATGTTTTCGTAGGGCTGGCCATCGTCTTCCAGGGCTTGCAGGTTTTCCACCACTTCCATGGGCGCACCCGAGCGGATAGAGAAGTCAATCAGTTCGTCTTTGGTGGCGGGCCAGGGAGCATCTTCCAGGTAAGATGCCAGTTCGAGTGTCCAGTACATATTGCGAAGGGATAAAAAAGGTTGGCGAAGGTAAGGTTTTCCGGCTAAGATACCAACCGGGGGGTACGCTGTTTCCGACAACGCATAATGCGGGCCAAGGTTCAACCGGCGGCCTGCGCTTGCTGGGTAAACAAGGCAATCAGGTCGTTTTTAGTGCGAATCTTTCGCTCGAATGAGCGCACTTTGGTTTGCAGCATCAGGCGGAAGGCATCGTTGGCCGGGCTGGGGCTAAGGTTGGCGAGGTTGTCGCGCAGGGTAGCCAGCTCTTGGTTGTCATCGCTGAGCAGCGACCGCAACGTGGTGGCCCGGAAGCGGGCACGTTCGGCGGGGTCGGTGGGCATGGGAGCGCCATCGGTGCGCTTACGCAGGTGATAATCCAGCGCACTGAGCTCGAAAATCTTGTCGCAGGCCACCATGAAGCGCTGCCAGATACGGTCCGACTCCTCGCCGCGCACGGTACCTACCTGCTTCCATTCGGCCTGCAACGCCTTGGCGTGGTTAATGGCTTCCTGCGGGGGTACGCTCATCAGGGCCTCGGCGCGCTCGGCCAGGGCGCGCTTGCGGGCCAGCAGCACCTCGGCGGGGGCCGGGGCTCCGGGCGCACCGGCGGCCTGCTGCGAAGCGATGTGGACCTTGAGGCGCTCGAAAAAGTGGTTGTTGGCGGCCCGGAATCGCGTCCAGAGCTCGGAGGCCTGCTTTTTGGGCAGCGAGCCGTTCACTTCCCGCCAGGCCAGCTGCAGCTGCTTGAGCTGGCGCGACACGGTTTCGAACTGCTCGGAATTTTTCAGGTTTTCGGCCTGCTGAATAAGGTCGAGGTAGCGGGACTGCACCCGGTTGGCCATCGCCTTTTTGTCGGACTGAAACGCCTTGCGCCGGTCAAAAAACACCTGAATGGCGTTCTGGAAGCGGCTTTCCAATTCCTCGGCGCGAGCCTTGTCGATGGGACCGGTTTTGAGCCAGCCCTGGCGCAGGTCCTTTACCTTTTCGCTGGCCGACACCCACTCGATACTATCGCGCAGCGCCTCGGCTTCCAAGATGAAGCCGAGCTTGGTAGCCAGGTTTTTTTCGCGGTTCTGAGCCACGGTCACCGCCATGGCCTGCTCGGCGGCTACGAGCTGGCGGTGCAATGCCTCGAAATCGCCGAGGCCTTCGTAACTCCTAAGCTGCTCCTTGAGGTGGAGCACTTTCATCAAAAAAGAGCCTTTGTTGTCGCTGGTGGCCATAGCGGCCAGCGTGTTATCGACTTTGGTGTGTAGCAGGCCGAAGCGCTGAGCGAAGTACAAAAGGGCAGCTTCGGCGGTGTCCTTCACCAGGCCAATCTGACGGGCGGGCTGGGCGAGCACGGGGCGCAGCCAAACGCCATCGGCTTCCACGTAGCCGAAACGCTGGGCGTCGGCCAGCAGGTGGTCGGTTGATTCCATAAAATGATAAACTCGTGGGTAGGAAGCGTGTGGGAAATGGGAGAAAGTAGGTTGGGGGTAAGCGGTACCGGGGCCGGAACGTGGAAGACAGGAAGGAATTACAAGTTTACGGTAAAAAGGCGACGATGGGGTGACACCCTGCGCACATATGTGAATGTGCAGATTTTTAGCGGTGGCCCCGCCCCTGGCGCGGTTAGCTTGTGCCGCCGGGTTTGCCGTTCTTTGCGCTTCACAACGGCCAGGCAGGCCGGCAGTGGCATTTATCCTCCTTCAGCAACCTCTTTTTTCCCATGAGCGACCAGACCATTATCTTCAGCATGGCCGGGGTAAGCAAGATTTACCCGCCCCAGAAGCAAGTTCTCAAAAACATCTACCTCTCGTTTTTCTACGGGGCCAAAATCGGCGTGCTTGGTCTCAATGGCTCGGGCAAGTCGAGCTTGCTGAAAATCATTGCCGGCGTCGATAAGCAGTTTCAGGGCGAGGTGGTGTTCTCGCCGGGCTACTCGGTGGGCTACCTCGAGCAGGAGCCCCAGCTCGACCCCACCAAAACCGTGCGCGAGGTCGTGGAAGAAGGCGCGGCCGAAACCGTGGCGTTGCTGAAGGAATACGACGAAATCAACGAAGCCTTCGGGGCTGAAGACGCCGATTTCGACAAGCTGCTCGACCGCCAGGGCAAGGTGCAGGAACGCCTCGACCAGCTCGATGCCTGGAACCTCGACACCAAGCTGGAGCGCGCCATGGATGCCCTGCGCACCCCGCCCGAAGAAGCCCTTATCGGCAACCTATCGGGCGGCGAGAAGCGCCGCGTGGCGCTGTGCCGCCTGCTGTTGCAGGAGCCCGACGTGCTGCTGCTTGACGAGCCCACCAACCACCTGGATGCCGAAAGCGTATTTTGGCTGGAACAGCATTTGCAGCAATACAAAGGCACCGTGATTGCCGTGACCCACGACCGGTACTTCCTCGACAACGTGGCCGGCTGGATTCTGGAGCTCGACCGCGGCTCGGGCATTCCGTGGAAGGGCAACTACAGCAGCTGGCTGGAGCAGAAAACCGACCGCATGGCCAAGGAAGAAAACTCGGAAAGCAAGCGCGCCAAAACCCTGCAGCGCGAGCTGGACTGGGTCCGGATGTCGCCCAAAGCCCGCCAGGCCAAGGGAAAGGCCCGGATGGCCAACTACGACAAGCTGGCCAGCGAGGAGGCCAAAGACAAGGAGCAGAAGCTGGAACTGTTCATTCCGGACGGCCCGCGCCTCGGTGCGCAGGTTATCGAGGCCGAGGGCATCACGAAAGCCTTCGGCGACAAGCTGCTGTTCGAGAACCTGAGCTTCGCGCTGCCCCAGGGCGGCATCGTGGGCATCATCGGACCCAACGGCGCGGGCAAAACCACGCTATTCCGGATGATAACCGACCAGATGCAGCCCGACGCGGGCTCGTTCGAGGTGGGTCCCACGGTGCTTACGGCCTACATCGACCAGCAGCACGACACGCTCGACGGCAGCAAATCGGTGTTTGACACCATCACGGGGGGCACCGAAACCATGCTGCTGGCCGGACGGCCAGTAAACTCCCGCGCCTACGTGAGCAAGTTCAACTTCGGCGGCGGCGACCAGGAAAAGAAGGTGGGCACCCTCTCGGGCGGCGAGAAGAACCGCGTACACCTGGCCATGACCCTGAAGCAGGGTGCCAACCTGCTGCTGCTTGATGAGCCGACCAACGACCTGGACGTGAACGCCATCCGGGCGCTGGAAGACGCGCTGGAGAACTTTGCCGGCTGCGCCGTCATCATCAGCCACGACCGCTGGTTTCTGGACCGGCTGGCCACCCACATCCTAGCCTTCGAGGGCGACTCGGAAGTGGTGTGGTTCGAGGGCAACTTCTCGGACTACGAGGAAGCCAAGCGCAAGCGCCTGGGCGACGTGGAGCCGAAGCGCGTGCGGTACAAGAAGCTGGGGTAGCGGCTCTCGGCTAATGCTTTTGAGCCAATGAAAAAGGCCGCCATCCTGAAAGTCAGGATGGCGGCCCTTTTTTTTCGCAACTGGCTGGACTTTATCTGCGGCGCATGAAAATGCTCACGTAGTAGAGCAGCGTAGCCAGCGACGCCAGCGCGGCGACCACGTAGGTCATGGCCGCCCACCACAGGGCATCTTTGGCCATGGCGTGCTCCTGCACGGTTACCACGCCACGCTGGTCCATCCAAGCAAGGGCCCGACGCGAGGCATCGAATTCGACCGGCAGGGTGATGAACGAAAACAGCGTGGTGAGGGAAAACAGGCCAATGCCCACGCCCAAGGGAATAATGCTGGTGCGCAGCATCAAAATGCCCGCAATCAGTATCCAGGGCATGAAGCGCGACACGGAGCTCAGCGCAGGCACTAGGGCCGAACGAAATTTCAGCATGGAGTACGCCGTGGCGTGCTGCACGGCATGGCCGCACTCGTGGGCAGCGATGGCGGCCGCCGCCGCACTGCGCTCGGCATAAACGCCTTCGCTCAGGTTCACGGTTTTATCGGTAGGGTTGTAGTTATCGGTGAGCTGGCCGGTGGTGCTGATGATGCGCACATCGTAGATGCCGTGGTCATCCAGCATTTTCTTGGCGATTTCGGCCCCGCTCAGGCCCGAGCTCAAGCCCACTTGCGAATACTGTTTGAACTTGCTGCGCAGCCGCCATTGAATAAGCCAGCTGCCTAGCATGAGCAGGATTAGGAGGAAGTACATGGTTGATTGACTTAGAGTTATGAAGTTAGAAGGTCTGCGTTGAGAGCACCCGGATTGGAGTTTGCGACGCCATCACGCCACAGCTCCCATCCTATTGCTCAGCACGCATAATTTTTTCGACGATGCGGGAGGTGCTGTAGCCCGGCACCAGCGGCACTGTACGCACCTGCCCACCCCGATTCAACACCAGTTCGTGGCCCACAATTCCACTCACGGCGTAATCGTCGCCCTTTACCAGCACGTCGGGCTGCACCAGCTCGATGAGAGCCAGCGGCGTGGGCTCGCCAAAGAGCACCACCGCATCTACAAACGCCAGGGAGGCCAGAATGCGCGCCCGGGCGTGCTCATCCTGAATGGGCCGGCCGGGCTTCAGGCCGCCCACCGAGGCATCGGTATTCAGGCCCACCACCAGCGCGTCGCCCAGGTGCCGGGCCTGCTCCAGGTAATCGACGTGGCCGAGGTGCAGCAAATCGAAGCAGCCGTTGGTGAACACCACCTTGCGGCCCTGCGCGCGCCAGGCCGCTACAATGGCCGGCAGCTGCTCGCGGGTGAGGATTTTATCTTTCGTCCACATGAAAAGGGAGTTAAGAGTTAAAAGTTAAGAGTTGTGGATAAGCGAAAGGGCTGGCCCGCATCCATTTTAACTCTTAACTCATAACTCGGTTGTAAGCGGCTCGTGCGCCAGGGCTTCGGCTTCGGCGGCGACGGTGCCTTTATCGGCGGCGGCCACGGCCACGAAGCTGATGGCCCCCATTGCCACCACCAGCAGCGTTTGGGCCCCGTGCACCACCAGCGCATAGGCAATACCGGCCTCCTTGCTGATGCCGTACACCAAGAGAATACCCTGCACCATCACGTGGAAGGGCCCGATGCCGCCGGCCACTGGCGCGGCCATGCCAAACGCCCCAAAGGTGAGCACCGCCAGGCCAGCCTTCATATCCAGGCCGTAGGTTTCGGGGAAGCAGAAGAAAGCCAGGTAATCCATCAGGTAATACACTGACCAAGTGAAAAGCGTGTGCAGCAGAAAAAGGCCTTTCTTCTTTAACTTCAGCACACTGAACACGCCCGCCAGCAGGCCCTTCACGAACACTACTCCCTTGTTGAAAAACGCATTCTGCCGCAGCCGCTCCAGGTTGCGAAATAGGGCCACACCCGCCACCACCAGCAGCAGCACCGCAATGAGAGCCGCAACGAGCAGGGGTGTCCGGTTGCGGGCCAGCGCATCGTAGCGCCCACCCAGCACGTTCTGGGTCACAAACCCCCAAAAGGTAGTAAAATCGAGCAATAGCACGCTGCTCAGCAGGCCCAGCAGCACCAGCACATCAATCACGCGCTCGGTTACTACCGTGCCGATGGCTACCTGCACCGGCACGCCGCTGGTGCGCCGCAGCACCGAGCAGCGAATCACCTCGCCCATGCGCGGCAGCACAATATTGGCCAGGTTGCCTACCATCATGGCGTGGTACACGGCCCAGAACGGGGCCGGCGTCTGCGAAGCCTCCAGTTGCATCCGCCAGCGGTAGGCCCGGCTGAAGTAACCCAGCACCGACAGCCCCAGCGTGAGCGCCAGCCAGGCATAATTGGCCGTGCGGATGGCGTGCCCAATAGCATCCCATTTCAGGCCGCGCATGGCGTACCACATCAGAGCCCCCGAGATGCTCAGCAGCAGCCCGTATTTGAGAATATTCAGAAACGTCTTCAATAGGGTAGCCGGTAGTAGTTATTGAGCAAAGGTAAGCTCGCAGTCGAAGCCGGGTGGTTGGTGCCTCCGCGTGCTTACGCCTCTACCACCACATTATCAATCAGCCGCACACCGCCCAGGTGAGCGGCCAAGCACAGCACTACCGGCCGGCCGGGCACGTAGCCAGCCAGTGGCTGCAGGGTTTGGGCATCGGCCACGGCAAAGTATTCAGGCGTGAGTAGCGGCTCGGCGGCCAAAGCCGCCTCGGCTTCGGCCTGCACCTGCGGCGGCAACACGCCCAGCCGCACCTGCCCGGCGGCGGCCGTCAGCACGCGGTAGAGCAGCGGCGCGGCGGCGCGGGCAGCGGCATCGAGCCGGCGGTTGCGCGACGACATGGCCAGCCCGTCGGCCTCCCGAATGGTGGGCCGGGCCACCACTTCCAGGTCGAACGACAAGTCGGCCACCAGCTGGCGCACCACGGCCACCTGCTGCCAGTCCTTCTGCCCAAAATAAGCCCGGTGCGGCCGGGCCAGGTGGAATAGTTTGCTTACCACCGTGGCCACACCGTTGAAATGGCCGGGCCGGTGCGCGCCTTCCATCACCCGCTCCAAGTCGCCAAAATCGAAGCGCAGCACAGTGGGCCGGGGGTACATCTCCGCCACCGAAGGCGCGAACAGGGCCGTACAGCCGGCGGGGGCCAGCAGGGCGGCATCGGCCTCGGGCACGCGGGGATAGAGGCGGAAATCCTCGGCGCTATTGAACTGCGTCGGATTCACGAAAATGGTGGTAATCACCTCGTCGCACTCGGCGCGGGCGGCCTGCACCAACTGGAGATGGCCGGCGTGGAGCGCACCCATAGTGGGCACCAGCCCAATGCGCCGGCCAGCCTGGCGGGCGC
The DNA here is from genome assembly GCF_040547115.1 of Hymenobacter sp. UYCo722. Classification (NCBI taxonomy): domain Bacteria; kingdom Pseudomonadati; phylum Bacteroidota; class Cytophagia; order Cytophagales; family Hymenobacteraceae; genus Hymenobacter; species Hymenobacter sp. UYCo722. The sequence continues at coordinate 197,581 of NZ_JBEPPC010000002.1, forward strand.
TTTCGGTGTGGGCTTGCAACCCGGCGGCGGTAGTGAGTATCTGCATTAGAAGAAGTAGGACCCTGGAAAGGGCGTCAGGCGATGGGATATTGAAATTCCGCTCAAAATTGTGTAATTTTGTGCACCCATAGTATGGCCTTGTTCCATCCTCTTCAAAAAAACCTGTATGTCGAAGCTAAGAATCCTCTACGCGGCCACCGAAATTGACCCATTTCTGCAGACCACGAAAGTGGCAGAAATGCTGCGGCGGCTGCCAGCCAGCATGCAGGAGATGGGCTGCGAGATTCGCATTTTCGTACCGCGTTTTGGCATCATCAACGAGCGCAAAAACCGCCTCCACGAGGTCGTGCGCCTGTCCGGCATCAACATCGCGGTGGGCGACGACGAGAAGCCGCTGGTCATCAAGGTCGCCTCGATTCCGACGGCCAAGTTGCAGGTGTATTTCATCGACAACGAGGACTACTTCCACCGCAAGTCGGCCCTGGTCGACAAGAACGATAAATTTTACGCCGATAACGACGAGCGCGCCATTTTCTTTTGCAAGGGCGTACTCGAGACGGTGAAGAAGCTGGGCTGGTCGCCTAACATCGTGCACTGCTCCGACTGGATGACCGGCCTGATTCCGCTCTACCTGAAAACCACCTATAAGAAAGACCCGGTGTTCAAGGATGCCAAGTCGGTGTTCTCGATTTACAACAACGAGTTCATGGACAAATTCGAAGGCAACATTTTGGAGAAAGCCAAGATGCTTGACATCGATGATGAGATGATGGCCTCGCTAAAAACGGCTGATTTCAGCGGTTTCGTGAAAATGGGCATGGAGTATGCGGACACCGTGGTGCGCTCCGACGAAGATTTTTCGGAAAACATGAACGGCCTGTTTCACGAATACGCCCTCCACAACAAGCTTAGCCAGGTAGCTACCGATGAAAACCTGCACTCTTCTTACCTAGCCCTGTATAATGAATTGGCTAACTAGCCGTTGCGCTCCCCTGGCTGCCCTTACCGCCCTGGCCCTGACCAGCTGCGACACCGGCACCGCTCTCAACGTGGACCTGCCCGATACGGCCACGACCAATACGCAATATCAGGACTTTGACGTAACCAGCGGCACCGTGCGGCTGGATTCGGTAAAAACCCTAAAAACCGACCATTTCCTTATTGGCCGCCTCGCCGACAACGTGGTTGGCAACACGACCGCCCGGGCGTTTTTCAACGTGGTAGACGTGAGCGTGGCCGACTCGCTGCCCTCGAAATTTACTGATGCCAAGTACTTCAGCGGGCCGCCCACCCTCGATTCGACGGTGATAATCATGGGCTTTGACCGTGTGTATGGCAGCAGCAGCACGCCGGCCCGGTTCGATGTGTTTCCGCTGGCCACTTCGCTTGACGAGCGGCAGGTGTACACCGCCAATTCGTCGGAACCGGTGCTGCCAGCCCTGGCTCAGAATGTGAGCAGCCGCCTCGACCGTACCCGGGTGCAGGTGTTGAAGGCAGCCGATACCTCAGTAACGCCCAACATCCCGGCCGTCACGACCATCGTGCCCGACCAAACCGTGCGCCTCGTAATACAGCGCCGCGTAGCCAATGGCTCGCAGCCGGTCCTGCCGTTAACACTGGCCAACGACTTATTCACTCAGCTGCGCGTGCCTGGTTTTGGCCAGCCGCAGCTCGATTCCAAGCTGAAAGGCCTGGCCATCGCTCCTAGTGCTAGCTACAACAGCAGCATCGTGAGCTTCGGCCGCCCCAATGTGGCGAGAATGGTGCTGTACTTCCACAGCACCTCGGCTTGGGCAACGCGCACTAATCACCCACTGCAGCTCGACACGCTCAAACGCTCGTATTCGGCCTATTTCGGGCCGGCATTTAGCAGTGGCGGACTTTCGGGTAGCAGCGACCCGCGCTACTACACCCAGATTAACCCCGACCTGCCCGCTGCCCTGGCTTCGCTAAACAATAGCGCCGGCTTCGTACCCAATACCTTGCTCAGTGGCACGAGCTATGCCCAGGAAGGCACTGGCCTCGGCACCCGCGTAACCTTTACGAGTCTGGATGTCCTGACAAAGGCTGCTGCTGCCGGCGGCCTCACCATTAACCGGGCCGAGCTGCGCGTGCCCGTGAAACCGTATAGCTCAGTGTTGTTTCCCCTGCCTTCGCAACTATACGCGGTAGAGGTTAACTCCGCAAACACGGTGATGCAGCGCATCGCAAATTTTCTGCCGACCGACCGGATAGTGCAGACCGATGGCAGCCCCCAGACGGGGGCCGGGGCACCGGCCGTAGGTTACCTCACCGCCATTTCGGCGGCGCAGACGTACTACACGCTGCCCATCACCAGCTACCTGCAAGCCTACCTGAACAACCAGCTTAGCGGCAATCCGGCCTCGCTGGTCCTGCTGGCCGACAGCTACGCGGTAACTCCAGCGTCTGGCCTGCGTTTATACAACACGCTCAGCCTGAACCGAGCCGTACTGGACGCGGCCAATATCAAGCTGCGGGTGTACTACTCGAAGCGCTAAGCGCCACTTAACCGGCCGGTTGTTGCGCTGGCAAGCTACTTTCTATTCTAACCTTCTAATTTTTTCCTGCCATGTGCGGCATTGTTGCTTATCTGGGCCATCGTGAGGCCTGCCCTATTATCCTTAAAGGCCTACATCGCCTCGAATATCGCGGCTACGACTCGGCCGGCGTGGCCCTGCTCAACGGCGACCTGACCGTTTATAAAAAGAAGGGCAAAGTGAGCGACCTCGAAGCTTTTATTGCCGATAAAAACACGCACGCTAACGTAGGCATGGGCCACACCCGTTGGGCCACCCACGGCGAGCCCAACGATGAGAATGCCCACCCGCACTATTCTACTTCGGAGCGCATTGCGATTATTCACAACGGCATTATCGAGAACTACGCGGCGCTGAAAACGCACTTGCAGCAGCAGGGCCACGTGTTTCATTCCGACACGGACACGGAAGTTTTCGTGAACCTAATTGAGGAAATTCAGACGCAAAACAGTTGCTCGCTGGAAGAGGCGGTGCGCCTGGCCCTGCACGAAGTGGTGGGTGCCTACGCCATCGTGGTGCTTAGCAAAGATGCTCCGAACCAGCTCATCGCTGCCCGCAAGGGCTCGCCGATGGTGATTGGCATCGGCGACGGTGAGTTCTTTATTGCCTCCGATGCCACGCCCATCATCGAATACACCAACGAAGTGGTGTATGTGAACGACTACGAAATTGTGGTGATTCGCGATGGACAGATGGAAATTCGCAGCCGTGAGGATGTGAGCCAGACGCCCTACATCCAGAAGCTAGAGATGGAGCTTGACTCTATCGAAAAAGGCGGCTACCCGCACTTTATGCTTAAAGAGATTTTTGAGCAGCCCCGCTCGATTCTCGATTCGATGCGCGGCCGCCTGGAACTCGAAGCTGGCCATTTGAACATGGGTGGCATCCGGGCCTACGAGCAGAAATTCATCAATGCCCAGCGCATCATCATCGTGGCCTGCGGCACGTCGTGGCACGCCGGCCTGGTAGCTGAGTACCTGATTGAGGACTTGGCCCGTATTCCGGTGGAAGTGGAGTACGCTTCGGAGTTCCGCTACCGCAACCCGATTATCACGGAGCGCGATATTGTAATTGCTATTTCGCAGAGCGGCGAGACGGCCGATACGCTGGCCGCTATTGAGTTGGCTAAGAGCAAGGGCGCAACCATCTTCGGCGTGTGCAACGTGGTGGGCAGCAGCATTGCCCGGGCTACCGACGCGGGTGCTTATACCCACGCCGGCCCCGAAATTGGGGTAGCTTCCACCAAAGCCTTCACGGCCCAGGTAACGGTGCTGACCTTGCTGGCCATGATTATGGGCCAGAAGCGCGGCACCATCACCGACACCAAGTTGCGCGAGCTAATGGTGGAGCTGGAGACAATTCCATCGAAAGTAGAGAAGGCCCTGCTGCTGGATGCACAGATTCAGGAAATTGCCGCGGAGTTTAAGGATGCGACCAACTTCCTGTACCTGGGCCGCGGCTACAACTTCCCGGTGGCCCTGGAAGGTGCCCTCAAGCTCAAGGAAATCAGCTACATTCACGCCGAGGGATATCCCGCCGCAGAGATGAAGCACGGCCCCATCGCTCTGATTGACGAGAACATGCCGATGGTGGTAATTGCCACCCGCGACAGCTCGTACGAAAAAGTGGTGAGCAATATTCAGGAAGTGAAAGCCCGCAAGGGCCGCATCATTGCCATCGTGAGCGAAGGCGACACCGTGATTCCGGCCATGGCCGAATACGTAATTGAAGTACCTCACACAAGTGACCTGCTGATGCCCCTCGTGTCGGTAGTGCCGCTTCAGTTGCTGAGCTACCATATTGCCGTGTTGCGCGGCTGCAACGTGGACCAGCCCCGTAACCTGGCCAAGTCGGTAACGGTGGAATAAAGTCCGACCTTCCGGACTAATTGTTTAATACATTCAGAGGCAGGGCAAACGGTAACGTGGCCCTGCCTCATTTTTTATGGACACTAGGAAGTACAGCAGTCAAAGAATAGCAATACATTGCGTAGCAGCACTGGTATTGCTGCCTTTTCTGGCGCTGGCAGCCTACAGTCATCCTTATTATGATGACTATGCTGCGGTTTTGGAGTTGAGACACAGTAGCTTCGCTTCGTATTTTATTTATAATTATCAGAACTGGTCGGGACGTTACGCCTTCCTATTTGCCAATGGTGCATATCCATTGCGGTTTGGTGGAATGCAACTTTATCATTATACAGTTGCAGGCTTGATATTGAGCTTAGTAGGCAGCTGCTACGCCTTGGCTTGGGGACTCACAGTCGGTAGCCGACTACGATTAGCCGCAAAGGGAGCAATGGGCAGCGGACTGGTAATAGCGCTATTGATTCTATTTCCTAGTCCAGCCGAGGGGTTCTACTGGGCACTTAGCAGCTATACCTATTTGCTTCCCATAGTAGTAGGCTTTGGTGGATTTGCAATGGGTTGTGGGCACGCAGCCGCGCCACCAGGCTCAATACAGCAACGGGTATTGTTCGTTGGACTAATGGTGGCGGCGGCATTGTTTCCAGGGTTTTCTGAATTTAGTGCTGGGTTAAGTCTGTTACTCGTGGCTGGGCTGCTGCTTGCTTTTCCCAAAGCCAGACGGTCATACTGGGGGGTAGCGCTGACGGCAGTAACAGGCGCTACTATCATGCTACTAGCTCCTGGCAATTTCAATCGCCTGCACACCTCCCCCCACGAGTGGCATTTGGCCTGGGATAGTGGCCATGCGCTAATAGCCACCGCGTACACGCTGCTGAATTGGACGGCCTTTCCCGCATTTTGGCCACTGCTTGCCTTGGCCTTGCCATTGCTTGGAAAAGTAGCGGCCGGTAACGGGCCGGTTGCGCGGCTTGTACGACTGCCTTTTTTATGGCCTATTTTGCTAATTGTTGGCCTGACAGGTTGTTATATTTTTGGCTACGTTGTTCTTCATTGCCCGCCGCTACTACGAGTCCGGAATATACTTTATGCTTACTTCATAGTCACGGGCTTACTTAGTATTATAGGGCTGATACAATTTGCTCAACGACAGGGTTGGGCGCTTCCAAGAGTATCACCAGCAGTGCTATTTGCATTGCTTGCGCTAGCACTGCTTTCCGATGGCAATGGTCGGCTACGGGGTGAAGCCATCGGCCGCAGCTACAGCACTGTAGGTCAGGCATACCGCGACTTAATAAGTGGTGATGCGCAACGCTATGATATTGCCGTGAGAAGGCGCTACTCGTTGCTGCAAACCACCGCCGCCGATTCGGTTGCACTGCAATCGCTTCCGACAGCACCAAATTCCATATTTCTCTATGATATCGGTAACAACCCAAACCATTGGTGCAATAAGCTTCTGGCGCGTTATTTCCACAAAAAGGCGGTTTGGGTACAATAAAGGCTATTCTCCGCCCGGAAATAATTCGGTCGGCTCCTCAATCAACCCCATAATACCTTCACCAACTTGCCACCCGACACCAGCATTGAGCTGAGGCCGGTTACTGCTTTCAGTATGATGAATCGATTGATAACATGGGGCCGACACTTACTCCTGGTCCGTGGCCAACAGTGGCTGGCCGGGGCATTGATGGTGCTCAGCGTGTTACCGTTTGTGGTGCTGGCCTGTTATAATCATCCCACGCTGGATGATATTCTGGATGCGGGTCAGGTCCGGGAGCTGGGGTTCTGGCAGGCCCAAAAGTTTTTCTACTTCTCTCACACGGGTCGCTATACCACCACGGTACTGCTGGCGCTGACCAACCCGCTACGCTACGGCCACTGGGCGGCCAACTGGTGGTGGGTGACCCTGACTTTTATTTTCGGCACTCTGCTGGTCCTTCGCTACAGCCTGGGGGCCATGTTGCACCTGCCGGCGAAAAGCGCCTGGCTGATGGCCGGTATAATGCTGAGTCTGTGGCTGGCCTATGCGCCTGGCCTGGCCGAAGGACTTTACTGGTTCACGGGCGCCTACACTTACATTGCCGCGGCGTGGCTGCTGGTGGCTTGGCTGGCAGCGTTCGTACGCTATGCCGAGGCCCGGCATATGGCTGGCCGGAAAACGCGCCTCAGGCTTTTGCTGGTTGCTCTGCTAACGGTGGCAGTAGCAGGCACGCCGGAACCCCTGGCATTACCTTTTGTGCTGATGCTGCTGTTGGCGACTGGTTTAAGCTGGTGGCTGGGACGAGGACGCATCGTGGCCTCGCTGGCTGTGCTAGCTGTAGCTGGCGGCGCGGCATCCTTTCTGGCACCCGGCAATTTTGTGCGCATGAGCAGCATGGGAGAATCTTTTGGGGTGGTAAAAACCCTCGCTTATTCGGCTAGCGCTACCGGGTATCTGCTTTTTACCTGGCTTAGCAATCCGGTATTGCTGGCGGTTTCGGCCCTATTGCTACCTGCGCTGTATCGCTTTGGGAAGCAGCAGGAATTGCTAGTGGTACGCGAGCTGGCTAAGGTTCCGGCCGGCTTGCTGGCCATTGCGCTTGGCGGCTTGCTGGTAGCGGCTAGTTGCCCGGCATACTACGCCAGTGGAACGGGGTTGCCTCTACGAGCCCGCGCCGTGCTTTACCTAGTTTTTGTAATTAGTTGGTTCGGCTTATTACTGACGTGGTGCTGTCGCCAAGCCGTCCGTGAGCAGGCCAGCCCGGTACTGAGGGGCTTGGTGATAAATCCAGTGGCTTCGCTGTGGATGACTCTACTGGTGCTGTTTTTTTTCGCCGACTACAACGTGCAGACCCGTGCGACCATGGTTGGGCAGGGCAGCAACAACGTGCTGCGCGCTTACCGGCAGTGGCTGAGCGGCGATGCGGCCGGCTACGATGCCGAGCAGCGTGCCCGCTATCGCACCCTCACGGTGCCCGACCCAGGGGCGGCAATTGCTCCCCTGCAGCACCGCCCAGAACTACTCATCAGTTTCGATATTGGGGAGGTTACTAATCCGATTACCCTCCGCCAATACCGCCGTTATTTGGCCGAGCAGCTATAAACGTATCACAAAGGCCCGGTAACCGCTGGCTCTAGTTCAAACCGCGAACGGCTTGCCGCGTAGCGCCTGGCGCTTGAGCAGCGGGCACACTTTGTAGCGCTCATCGTGGGTATCCTGCCACAGGGCTTCGAGCACGGCGTATACCCGGTCTACGCCGATGGCATTGGCCCAGGCAAAGGGGCCGTGCGGGTAATTGGTGCCCAGCCTCATGCCGAGGTCGATGTCCTGCATAGTGGCCGTGCCTTCCTGCACGGTGAAGCAGGCTTCGTTGATAATCTGGCAGATGACGCGGGGCGTAACTAGGCCCACGCGGTCGGCCACCACGCGGTAGTCGGTGCCGAGGGCGGCGCAGGTTTCGGCCAGCTTCGCGCGGTCGGCTTCATCACAGAGGCTTACTTCTAGCAGGCGGCGGTTGAGGAGCGTGGGTAGGCCGCAGAAGCCAAAAAAAGGCTTGAATTTTTCGCTGATTTGAACCGCTGGAGCAGCCGATGTTTCTCTGAAGTAGGGAACATCTGAGTCCCGATGCTCCAATGCTTCTCCTAATAAATTTTCGCCGAATGCAAAAACCACATCAGCTACTTTCACCAATTGCTTGACCCGTCGTTCCTCTGCTTCCCACGCTGCGGCTGTCTCTGGGTGATTGAAGCTCCAGAAACTGTACTCGTGCGCCGGCCCGAACTTCGCGCGGAATTCCGCTTCTACGTGGTGGCCATCAATAACCAGAATGTGCATATTTTCGGTAGTTACTTTAGGGCCAAAGATACCCTAACCTACTCCGCATATGGCCCACCAGATTATTCTTACCGACCAGGCTCCGGCCCCCATTGGCCCCTACTCGCAAGCCGTGAAGGCAGGCAACACCGTGTACGTATCGGGTCAGATTCCCTTTGACGCGGCCGGGCAGCTCGTGCCCGGCGACATCACGGCCCAGACGCACCAGGTGCTGAAGAACCTAACGGCCATTCTCGCCGCCGCCGGCCTCACGCTGGCCGACGTGGTGAAGTGCAGCATCTTCGTAAAGGACCTCGGCGATTTCGCCACCATCAATCAGGTGTATGGTTCCTACTTCGACGAGGCCACGGCCCCGGCTCGCGAAACGGTGGAAGTGGCCCGCCTGCCGCGCGATGTGCAGGTGGAGATTTCCTGCATCGCCGTGGGCGCATAATATCCGGGTGACGCGGGCGTTGGGAGTGTTTTACCTCCAACCACAAATCCAACCCCACGCATGAAAGAACTTGGACTCGGCTTGCTCATCATTGGGCTTATTTCGCTGGTGCTGCCGCTGATTAACCCCAACGTGCACTACGTCTTCCTGAAATGGATTGATAACTGGGGGCCGACAGGGGCCTGGATTATTCGCGGCGGCATCACGCTGCTGGGCCTGGCGCTGTGGCTGGGCTTCAAGAACCGGGACTAGTTTTTCATTTAACACTTAACAGCTGTTCGACGGTCGCAAATCCGGTCCGCTAAAACGGCTGTTAAATGTTAAATGATAATTATTAAATGACCCCGACCTTTGCAGCGCGTTCCGAACTCCGGGGCGCGCTTTTTTCCGTTATGACTGAAAGAGAAGTCCGGGTGCGTTTCGCCCCCTCGCCCACCGGCCCGCTGCACATTGGCGGCGTGCGCACGGCCCTGTATAATTACCTGTTGGCCCGCAAGCTGGGCGGCAAAATGCTGCTCCGCATCGAGGATACCGACCAGAACCGCTTCGTGCCCGGGGCCGAGCAGTACATTTTGGAAGCGCTGGCCTGGTGCGGCATCGTGATTGATGAAGGCCAGGGCGTGGGCGGCCCCCACGGCCCCTACAAGCAGAGCGAGCGCAAACCCATGTACAAGCAGTACGCCGACCAGCTCATTGCCGCCGGCCACGCCTACTACGCCTTCGATACGGCCGAGGAGCTCGACGCTATGCGCGCCCGCCTCCAGGCCGCCAAGGTGCCCAACCCGCAGTACAACAGCATCACCCGCGCTCAAATGCGCAACTCCCTCACTCTACCCGAGGACGAAGTGAAGGCCCTGCTCGACGGTGGCGCGCAATACGTTATTCGCCTTAAGGTGCCCCGCAAGGAAGAAATCCGCTTTCAGGATATGATTCGCGGCTGGGTGGTGGTGCATTCGAGCGCCGTGGACGATAAGGTGCTGATGAAGTCGGACGGCATGCCGACCTACCACCTCGCCAACATCGTGGACGACCACCTGATGGAGATTTCGCACGTCATCCGGGGTGAGGAGTGGCTGCCGAGCGCGCCGCTGCACGTGCTGCTGTACCGCTACCTGGGCTGGGAAAGCACCATGCCGCAGTTTGCCCACCTGCCCCTGCTGCTGAAACCCGACGGCACCGGCAAGCTAAGCAAGCGCGACGGCGACCGCCTGGGCTTCCCGGTGTTTCCGCTGGAGTGGCACGGCACCGATGCCGAAACCGGCGAGCCCACCATCAGCAAGGGCTACCGCGAAGAAGGCTACCTGCCCGAGGCGCTGGTGAACTTCCTGGCCTTCCTGGGCTGGAACCCCGGCACGCAGCAGGAGATTTTCTCGATGGACGAGCTGATTCAGGCTTTTTCCATTGAGCGGGTGAGCAAGTCGCCGGCCAAGTTCGACCAGAACAAGGTGAAGTGGTTCAACGAGCACTACCTGCGCGCCAAGTCCAACGCCGAGCTGGCCCCCTACCTGCTGAGCGCCCTGGCCGAGCACGGCATTGCCTGCGACCAGGCCAAAGCCGAGCAGATTGTGGGCGTGATGAAGGAGCGGGTTTCCTTCCCCAACGACTTCTGGCAGGAGGCCAAGTACTTCTTCCAGGCCCCGACCGAGTACGACGAAACCGTGGTAAGCAAGAAGTGGAATGCTCCGGTGGCCGCCGCCCTCACGGCCTACGCCACCAGTCTGCCCACCGCCACCGAAGTTTCGGCCGAAGGCCTGAAAACCTTGTTCAACGACACGATGGCAGCCCAGGGCCTCAAGCCGGGCCAGGTGCTGCAAGCCCTGCGCACGGCCGTGACCGGCGGGGCCGCCGGCCCCGACCTGTTCGAAACGCTCGCCATCCTGGGCGTGCCCGAAGTGGCCCAGCGGTTACACACGGCTGTGGCTAATATCCCTGTAGCAGCTTAGCCGCCACCAAGAATCCGGCTGAAGCCCGGCCGTCTGTTCGCAGGCGGCCGGGCTTTTTTGTAGGCCGACTTGTCGCACCATTTGCTTTCCTCTGTTTACATTAATACCCCCGTCTTTTACATACTATTGGTAATCAGTCAGATAATTCCTCCAAACTTCAGCTATCGCGCCTGCCTATCGGCGTGTACGCGCTGCATCACGGCCCACTAGCCCAGCGCCTCACGCTGGAACAAGCGCTGTGCTGCTTACCCTGGAAGGGAGCTGGCCGGTGGCCAGCCTCTTTTTTTGGGCCTGGCCGGGCTGAGCTGCCACCCGCCGGGGCAGTTTCGCGTACAGTAATGCAGTATTCCTTTGCTTCTGCTCCCTCCTATCATGGCCAAGAAACCAGTCAAACCCAAAAAAACTGCCCTCGACCCCGCCAAAAAAGCCCGCGTGCACAAAGAGCTCGAAGGCTTCGAGATTGGGGTGAACCCGCTCGGTGAAATCACTTCCAACTACAGTATTGAGCAGATAAACCAGTTTTTAGGCCGCCACGTGCGCGACAAAAAGCTAGTGGACCGCGCCGGCCAGTTCGGCGAAAAAACCGAGGACGACGATTTTCCCATCGAAGATGGCCACCAGGAAGTGGAGGAATCCGACGAGGATTTCATCAAGCGCACCAGCCGCGAGGCCAAGCGGAAAAAAAGTCCCGACGACCCCGAAAAGGAAGCCGCCGAAACCCGCAGCGAGCTGCCAGCCGATGAGTAGGTTTTAATGGTTAACCACTCACCGTTAACCATTGACCATTAACTCACAGCGTACTCGTTGTACCCACCCGCAACCCCTTCTCGAAGGATTCTACTTTGATAAGCTGGCCGTTGGAATAGGTTTCGACGCGGCTGCGTTTATCGCGCTCAAACAGCTCTACTTGCGTGAGCTGGCCTTTTTCATAGGTTTCGGCCCGGGTGATGTTGCCATCAACGTAGGTTTGCACGGCTGCAATCTGGCCGTTGGGCTCGTAGCTCGTCCAGGTGCCGTACCAGTAAAAGCGCGGGGACTTGCCGCGCCCGGTTACCCATTGGGCGGGGCCACGCCGGGCCAGTTGCCCGCCGGCGTGCCAGTAGCACACTTCGCAGTAGCCGTCCTGGCTGTACGCTTCGGTACGGTCGAGTTTGCCCGTGGAGTCGTAGTATTGAAACATTTTCACGGGCCGTCCGTGGCGGTAGTGCCCGGCCGTGTAGGGCTGGCGGTGGCCATCGTCGTAGTAGGTGCGCCAGCGGCCGGTTTCAAGGCCGTGCCGGTCGAATCGGTTGCTCTTCCAAAAGGCCCAGGCGGGCGGAGTGGTGGCGAAGCGCGAGCCCGCGCAACTTCCCAGTAACATACTGAACCCAAGCAGTAACAGGCGTTGAGAAGCACGCATAAGCAAAAGAAGTAGATTTGAACTATAAAGTTAGTTGAAAGTCTTCTTTCCAACGCATCTACCCTAAAATATTGTATCGGCCACTTCCTCAGCTCCAAAAAATAGCTGCATGCCTATATCTTTGGCCGCACCAACTCCTTCACCAGCCATTGCTATGAACTCGCACGACGTTGACTACCGCATTCTGGGTGCCGATATTCAGGTGCTCGAAATTGAGCTCGACCCCAACGAAACCGTGATTGCCGAGGCCGGGGCCATGGTGTACATGGAAGAAGCCATTGCCTTCGAAACCAAGATGGGCGACGGCTCCGAGCCCAACCAGGGGTTCATGGGCAAGCTGTTTTCGGCCGGCACCCGGCTCATCACCGGCGAGTCGCTGTTTCTCACGCACTTCACGCACCGGGGCAGCTTCGGTAAAAGCAAGGTGGCCTTCTCGGCCCCCTACCCGGGCACCATCATCGCGGTCGACCTGCGCGAAATGCCCCAGGGCCTCATTGTGCAGAAGGACGGCTTTCTGGCCGCCGCGCGAGGCACCAAAATCAGTCTGCACTTCAACCAGAAATTCGGAGCCGGCTTTTTCGGCGGCGAGGGGTTTATCCTGCAAAAGCTCACCGGCGACGGCAAGGCCTTTGTGCACGCCGGCGGTACCATCATCGAAAAGCGCCTCAACAACGAGCTGCTGCGCGTGGACACCGGCTGCGTGGTGGCTTTCGAGCCAGGCATTGATTTCAGCGTGGCCCGGGCCGGTGGCCTCAAATCCATGATATTCGGGGGCGAGGGGTTGCTACTAGCCACGCTGCGCGGCACTGGCCGCGTGTGGCTGCAATCAATGCCCGTCAAAAAGCTTATTCAGGCGCTGGCCTCCTCGGGTGGCAATGCTCAGAAAGAAAGCGGCGGCGTGCTCGGCGGCCTACTGGGCGGCATGCTCGACGAGTAGCCCGGCCTGTTTATCGCGGCGACTCCACTGTGGCCGCTACCTCGGTATCGCGGTCGGCCCAGCTTCTAACTGCTATTCCTACAGCCAACAACAGCAGCAAGCCCGCTGCTACTGCCACCCGAACCAGAAATTTCTGGTCGGTATTTTCGTCGTGCTTGCGGCGGGCTATTTCACGGCGCTGGCCGCGGGTTTTGTAAGGCCGTTGGTAAGCTGATTTTTGGCTGGCCGAAACTTCAGTAATCGAAGACATGGAATGCAGGGCGGGTGGGATGCAAGAAGAAGGCAGTAATTATTACGGTAATATTACTTATCCAGATTCTATTGTTTATAATAAATCTATCGGTGGCGCAAATAACTGGTTCAATGCGCCATTGCAGTCGTCAAACGGCCGGTATTGAACTGTGCTATCGATTGTGCGCCCCGCGCGCGGCGGCCATTTGCAGCACGGCCTCCAACACCTCGCGCGAGTTGAGCAGGCGTGGCACCTTGTGCTGCCCGCCCAGCTTGCCCTGCCGGGCCAGCCAGGCCTCGAACGTGCCGGCTGGCACCGCGTGCAAGCGCGGCGCGGCCAGGGCCAACCCCCGGTGGCGCTTGGCCGCGTAGTCTGAGTTGAGTTCGGCCAGTGTGGCATCGAGCACCGCCCCAAACCGGGCCAGGTCGGGGGCGGCATTGCCCACGAATTCCACGGCCCACTCGTGGCCCCCGTGCGAGGCCGCGTCATCGGCGGCGAACCACACCGGCGCGGCCGTGAAATCGCGCACCGCCGCGTGGGTAGCGTGGCAGGCAGCGGCCACGGCAGCCTCCGCATTTTCAATCACCACTTCTTCGCCGAACGCATTGAGAAAGTGTTTGGTACGCCCCGTGATGCGCACCCGGTAGGGGGCCAGTGAGGTGAAACGCACGGTGTCGCCCACCAGGTAGCGCCACAGCCCGGCATTGGTACTGATAACCAGCGCGTAGGGCCGGCCGAGCTCCACCTCGGCCAGGGGCACAGCCTGCGGCGCGGGCACGGCCCATTGGTCGGCGGGCAGAAACTCGTAATAGATGCCGTGGTCGAGCAGCAGCAGCAGGTCTTCGCTCCCGGGCTCATCCTGCAGGGCAAAATAGCCCTCCGAAGCGTTGTAGATTTCGAGGTAGCGCATCCGCGCATCCGGGATGAGCTGCCCGAACAGCTCGCGGTAAGGTCCGAAAGCCACCGCCCCGTGCAAAAACAGCCGCAGCTGCGGCCATACCTGCAGGATATGGTCGGCTCCGGCCAGGGCAACTACACGGCGTAGCAGCACCACCATCCAGGTAGGTACGCCAGCCAGCACGCGCACATCCTGGCGCAGCACGTGGTGGGCAATTCGCTCGATTTTTTCCTCCCACTCATCGAGCAGCGCCAGGCGTAGCGGGGGCGTACGCAGCCCCTCGGCCCAGCCCGGCAGCTGCGCCATGATGACGGCCGACACGTCGCCCACCCGGGCGGCTGGCTCCGGCGGCCGGAAGGGGTTAGGGCCGAGCGCGCCGCCCAGCGAAAGGGTTTTACCGGCCAGCAGCCGCTCCTGCGGGTAGAGGTGGGTGCTGAGGGCCAGCATGTCGCGGCCAGCGCGGTAGTGGCCGTGGTGCAGGGCCTCCTTCGTGACGGGGATGAACTTGCTGCGGGCGTTGGTGGTACCGCTGCTTTTGGCAAACCACTGGGGCCGCCCGGGCCAGAGAACGTCGGGGTGGCCACGCAGCACCTTTTCCAGCTCGGGGTATAGTTGCTCGTAGGTGCTGATGGGCACGCGCCGGGCAAAATCGGCCGCGCTCAGCGGCTCGCCGTAGCCGTAGCGGCGGCCCCATTCGGTGTGCCGCGCCCGCGCCAGCAGCTCCCGCAGTAGCCGCGCCTGGGCCTCGTGCGGCTGCGCCCGAATGCGCGCCAGCCGGGGCAGGCTGCCGAGCTGAACGGCGCGGGCAATGAGCTGGTCGAGCATATTTTTTGAATTAAAAATTGAGAATTAGAAATTAAAAACCATGCGAAATGAGCATTCGTAAAGCTGGCCTTTGACCACTCGCAACCATCCTATTTTTAATTTTTAATTCTCAATTTTTAATTAATCTACACATTGCGCTTGAGCTCGAAATTCTTGCCCAGGTACACGCGGCGCACGGTTTCGTCGCCGGCCAGCTCCTCGGCGGTGCCGGCTTTCAGCAGCTTGCCTTCGAAGAGCAGGTAGGCCCGGTCAACGATGCTGAGCGTGGAGTTCACGTCGTGGTCGGTGATGAGCACGCCGATACCCCGGTGCTTGAGCTTGGCCACGATGCCCTGAATTTCCTCGGTGGCGATGGGGTCGACGCCGGCAAATGGCTCATCGAGAAGCACGAATTTGGGGTCGACGGCCAGGGCGCGGGCAATTTCGGTGCGGCGGCGCTCGCCGCCGCTCAGCACTTTACCCAGGTTTTTGCGCACGTGGCCCAGGCTGAATTCATCGAGCAGCTCTTCGACCTTGGCCAGGCGGGCTTCCTTTTTCATACTCGTCATCTCGAGCACGGCCATGATATTTTCTTCCACGCTCAGGTCGCGGAACACGCTGGCCTCCTGGGCCAGGTAGCCCACGCCCAACCGCGCCCGCTGGTAGATGGGCATGGTCGTGATTTCAGTATCATCCAGGTAGATACGGCCGCTATTGGGCTTCACCATGCCCACCATCATATAGAAGCAGGTTGTTTTGCCGGCCCCGTTGGGCCCGAGCAGGCCCACAATTTCGCCCTGCCCCACCGTTACCGACATGTCGTTGACGACGGTGCGGGCTTTGTATTTTTTAACAAGATGGTCGGCGCGAAGAATCATGCGGGTAAAGGTAAGGGGTGGGCCGGAGGCAGCCCTACGCCGAAGCAAACGCAATCGGATGCGCATTTATTCGGCACGCCGAGTAGTTGACTTGAATTTTTCCGCTACTTTTAGGGGCACAACTAAACCCACCACCACTCTTTTTTAATTATGACGGTAAAAACACTACTCCTCGCGGGGGGCACGCTGCTGGTCAGCGCGTCGGCGGCGTCCGCCAGCGGCTTCCAGGTGAACCTGGGCGGGCAAAAGAACATCGGCATGGGCGGAGTAGGCGTAGGCTTGTCGCTCGACCAGGCTGCCATGTTCTACAACCCCGGTGCGCTGGCCATGGTGCGCGAAAACGGCGTGCAGCTGGGCTTCAATGGGGCCATTGCCCGCGTGAGCTACAGCAGCCCGTACGGCGGCGGCGTAACCGGCATCGACCACAAAGTGGTGACGCCTTTTAACTTCTACGCCGGCTTCGGCCCCAAGGAAGGCAAGTTCAAGGCCGGCATTGCCGTGTACACGCCCTACGGCAGCACCCTGAAATACAACGATAACTGGGATGGCCGTTACGCCCTCACCGAAATCACGCTGCAGTCCGTTTACGTGCAGCCCACGGCCTCGTTCGCCATCACCCCGACGCTGAGCGTAGGGGCCGGCCTGATGATTCTGGCCTACGGCAATGTGAACCTGCAGAAGGACATTCCGCTGCCTACCGGCCCGGGCCACATCACCCTCGATGGCAAAGCCAAAACCAAGTTCGGCTACAACGTGGGCGTTTTCTTTAAGCCCACCGACAAGCTGAGCGCAGGCATCAGCTACCGCTCGCGCATCAACGCCGAAGTGGAGAATGGCGACGTAACCTACTCGGGCCTGCCCGGCGGTGCCAGCGCGGGTATTATCAACCGCAGCTTCACGGCCAACAAGTTTTCGGCTAGCCTGCCGCTGCCAGCTGTGGCCAGCGTGGGCGTGGGCATCATGCCGACCGACAAGCTGACCATTGGCCTGGACGCGTCACTCACGTTCTGGAGCGCCTACCGCTCGCTCGACTTTGCCTTCAGCGGCAACAATGGCAACGGCACCACCGACGGCCTGGTGGGCGGGGCCAGCACCAGTTCCTCGAAGCGCTACTACCAGGACGCGCTGGCTTTCCGCCTGGGCGGCCAGTACAAGGTGAGCGATAAGCTGACCGTGCGGGCCGGCACCAGCTACGACTTCACGGCCGTGAAAGACGGCTACGTAGGTCCCGAAACCCCCGATGCCGACCGCGTGATTCTGACGGCTGGTTTGAGCTACCAGGTAACCGAGCACCTCGGCCTAGATGCTTCCTTCTTGTTCGAGGACTTCCTCAAGCGCACCCAGACGCAGTCTCAGCTGCTTGACAACGGTACCACCGACCGCATCGCCGGCACCTACAAAACCCAGGTTTACGTGCCCGGCATCGGCCTGCACTACAAGTTCTAATCCCTCCCCACCCGACTTTAGACTCCTTCTGATATGAATCTGATGATTAAACGCACCGCGCCGGCACTCGCGCTGCTGGGCCTGGGCCTGGCGGGCTGCCAGCCCGAAATTGAAGCCCCAACGGCCTCGGCCGGTTCGGCCGACGTTTCCAGCTACATCGCCGTGGGCAACTCGCTCACGGCCGGCTATGCCGATGGTGGCCTCTACCGCGAGGGCCAGCTGAACTCCTACCCCAGCATCCTGGCGGGCCAGTTTGCCAAGGCGGGGGGCGGCAATTTTGTGCAGCCCCTCTTCACCGAGGCCCAGAGCAATGGCGCGGGCTACCTGCGCCTGGCTGGCTTCACGGCTACGGGCTCGCCCATCACGGCCAACGTAACCACGAACCTGGCCATACGCGGCGGCAGTGCTACCGCCCCGCTCTACACCAAGTTCACCGACCCGGTAAACAACCTCGGCGTGCCCGGCATCCGCATGGCGGATATCAATACGCCCGGCTACGGCAGCGTGCAGGGCAACCCCTACTTCGAGCGCATCACGCCAGACGCGACGCCGCTGCAAACCTATTTGCAGCGCGTGCAGGCGACGGTAGCTTCTATCAAGCCGACGTTCTTTACCGAATGGCTGGGCAACAACGACGTGCTGGGCTACGCCACTTCGGGCGGTGCTTCAACAGTGGCCACCAACTCCCTCACTTCGGTTGCCACCTTCACCACCAACGCCGGCCTGGTGCTGGACGCGCTGACGGTTAATGGGGCCAAGGGCGTAGTAGCTACCATCCCGGATGTTACCGGCATTCCGTTCTTCACCACGGTGGGCCCGAGCTTCAAGGCCACGCTGGTGGCTAATAACGTACCAGGCTTGGTTGCGCTGACGGGAGCGGCTCCGGGCAACGCTGCTTCGACCAATCGCAAGCCCATTGCCACGGCGGATATCCGCGATGCAAGCGGCGGACGCCAACTGTTCACACTTACCTCTTCGGCCTTCCTGGGCCTGTTTGGACGGCCTACGGGTGCACCTTGGCGCTCCTTTGTGCCGAAAGCCAATCTTAGCGCTTACCTAGTGGGCTACGGCATCGACACGACGACGGTCTTTGGTTCGGCTACTAACCCCATCCCTAGTTCCTTCGTGCTCGATGACGCGGAGCAGGTTTTAGTTGCTAATGCAACCGCCGGCTTCAACAACGCCCTGATTACGGCCGCCAACGCCCGTAATCTGGCGGTATTCGATGCCAACTTGTTTTTCCGCTCGGTAGCCAGTGGTGGCTACGTGGTGAACGCCGCCAACAACACGGCCGGCTACCTCTCGGGTAACCTATTCAGCCTCGACGGAGTGCACCCCACGCCACGTGGCTACGCCGTAATTGCCAACGAGATACTGAAAGCCATCAACGCCAAGTATGGCAGCACCTTCACGGGGGTGAACGCGAATAGCTACCGCGGCGTGGTTTTCCCCTAATAATCCGGCTCCTCGCCCATAGGCGAAAAGTTTCTGAGAAGCCCCTTTTCCAGCTGGAGAAGGGGCTTTTTGGTGAATAAGATTCCGGTTCAGACGGTCACTCCAGCCAAGTGCGCCGCGATAAGCTGGGCATGGTGCCGGCCGTTCTCAATGAACCAACGACTGGTGGCGCGGCCGCCGCACACGGTGCCGGCCACAAACAGGCCGGGCCGGGTAGTTTGGTGGGTGGCGGGGTCGAAGAGCGGGGCGCGGGCCTCGTCGGCTGGGTCGGGCTCCACGCCGAGGCGGCCGAGCAGGGCTTCATCGGGGTGGTAGCCGGTGAGGGCGTACACGAAATCGGTGGGAATCGTGAGCGGGCCTTCGGGCGTGAGTACTTCTACAGCCTCGGGCGTGATGGTCGTGATGGTGGTGTTGAAGTGCGCCGTGATGCGGCCCTCGGCAATGCGGTTGACGAGGTCGGGGCGAATCCAGTATTTCACGGAGTCGCTGATGGCAGCGCCGCGCACGAGCAGCGTGACCTTAGCCCCAGCACGGGTCATCTGCAGGGCGGCTTTGGCCGAGGAATTCTTGGCCCCGATAACCACCACGTTTTGCATAACGTGCTGGTAGGGCTCCTTGTAATAGTGGCTGACGTGGGACAGGTCTTCGCCGGGCACGCCCAGCGGGTTGGGCAGGTCGTAGAAGCCAGTGGCCACGACCACGTTGCGGGTCGGGATTTCGCCTTTGTTGGTGCTGATGATGAAATTGCCCTGCTCGCCGCTCAGGCTCAGCACTTTTTCGTGCAGGCGGATGTCCAGTTTTTCGTCGCGGGCCACGCGCTGGTAGTAGTCGAGGGCATCTTCGCGCAGGGGCTTGTAGTGGGCCGTGGGAAAGGGGTAGCCGCCGATTTCGAGCAGCTCGGGCGTGGAGAAAAACTCCATGTTGGTGGGGTAGCCCACCAGGGAATTGACCAGCGCACCCTTTTCGATGATGGCCACTTTAAGGCCTCGGCGCTGGGTTTCGAGGGCGCAGGCCAGGCCCACGGGGCCGGCTCCGATGATGAGAACGTCGAGCATATGATGTAAAAACGCGTATTCGCGTCGCGTCGTTGAACAGTTAGTGGCTATAGCTTCTCTCGCAGCCAACCGGGCCGGATGCTGAGACGCAAATGTGCGCCCCTACCTTTGCGCCATGCGTACCTGCGACCTGTGCGGCAGCACCGATTTTAAGAAGCTGCCTTTCTATTACGAATTTGAGGGCCAGCGGCTGCAAGGCACCCGGTGCCGCGCCTGTGACCTGATGTTTCTCGACCCCCAGCCCACGCCCGCGCAGCTGGAAAGGCTCTACGGCAAAGACTATTTCACCGAGCGCCCCAACTACGACCGGACCCAACAGGAAGTCGTGTTCATCGAAGATGGCCAGAAGCAGGCTGCTTTAAACCAGGTTCGGCCCGACAAGTTTACCAACTACATCCTGGCCAAGTACCCCGGCCGCCGGTTTCGCTACCTCGACGTGGGCTGCGGCCCCGGCTACACCCTCAAAAGCCTGGAAGCGCTGGGCTGGGAAGCCCACGGCCTAGAAATATCGGAGCACGCCGCCGACTTTGCCCGCCGCGAGCTGCACCTGCCCGTCGTCACGGGCAATATTGAAACCACCGAGGACTTCCGCGAAAACCAGTTCGACCTCGCCTACATGGGCGACGTACTGGAGCACCTGCTTTCTCCCGCCGCCACGCTGGCCAAGTTTCACCGCATTCTGGAGCCGGGCGGGCTGCTGGTGCTGGCCCTGCCGGCCACCCTCAACCTGCCCACCGTGCGCCTGGGCTTCGCGGCCTACGGCGCGCTGGGCAAGGAACGCAAGATGGACATTCCGCCCTACCACTTGTTCGAATTTACGCCGGCCACCATTACCAAAATGCTGAAACAGCAAGGCTTTGAAGTGGTGGAACTGCTGAACCCGGTGAAGCCGCCCAAGAACATTCGCCTGGGCGGCAGCGTGGTGGAAAAGGTGAGCAAGCTGGCCGGCCAGTACCCCACGTACTACCTAAACAAGCTAACCGGACGCTTCGGCGACCGCATGTTCGTGGTGGCGCGCAATGTGAAGTAGGCCAAAAAAAACGTCATGCTGCGCTTGCCGAAACATCTCTACCGCGTAAGTAACGAATTACTATTGCGCGGTAGAAATGCTCCGGCAAGCGCAGCATGACGTTCTCAGTATTACGGCATTTCGGCCTGTATTCTGCTGCTACAGCTTAATCGTGCGCTTGCTCACCACCTGGCCGTTCACCGTGACGGTGGCGATGTAGAGGCCGGCGCGCAGGCGGCTGCCATCCACAGCCACGGAGTGTGCACCGGAGGCGTAATCTTTATTCGTGAGCACGGTTTGCACGCGGCGGCCCACCTCGTCGAACAGCTCGACGGTGACCGCACCGGGCGTGGGCAGCGTAAACGCCACCGCGAACGAACCGCTGAACGGCACGGGGCTCAGCTCCAGGCCCGGCGTGGCTGGCGAAGTGCCAGGCGCGGCACGCAGCGTGAATGGCGTGGCATTGATGCCCAGGAAACGGGCCATGAGTGGGGTAATCGATGTGTTGTCGAGCAGGCCCTGGCCGGCAATACCTTGCGCCCCGAAGGTGGGGTCGGCGCTGTTGGCATTGTCCTCGGCCCCCACCCAGATGTCCTGCGGGGTGTGGTTGCCGGGCGTGGCACCCTGGTTGCTGCCCACGCCGGTGCTGGCGCGGGTGCCGTTGCCGTTGGTGAGCGGGTTCGAGCCGTAGGCGACCACAATGCGCTTGCCGGTAGCCGAAGCCGGCTGCGGGTAGTCTTTGCCCTGGAAGCTGTTCATCACGTAGTCCGGGAACCAGCCGCCTACGCCGCCGTCGCCGCGCACCAGGTTGGTGGGGGTGGCGTAGCCGACTTCGGCCGGCACTGACTTGGTAATTTGGCCCGAATAGGTCCGGATTTTGGTGCCGTTGGCCTGGGCATCGGCTTCGTCGTGCAGGCCCGTGACGGCAAAGCCGCCGCACTCGTGGTCGGAGGTGCTAAAAATCAACGTTTTGCCAGTCGTGGAAGGGGTGGCGAGCAAGGCGCGGCCCTCGGCCACGGCGTAATCGAAGGCCATTACCTCCTTAATCATGTAGTCGGAAGCATACACATTGGTGGTGCGGGGCGTGGTGGGCGTGGCCACGTAGTTCGATTCGCCACCCAGGGCGTAGGCCGGCTTGTCCGCGTCGACGGTGTACTGGTTGCCGCCGGCCGGGTTGGCCACCACCGTGATGCCGCCGGCATTGGCGTGCTCCAGGTGGTCGATGCGGCCGGCTTCTACCATCAGAAAGAAACCTTTGCCGTTGCTTTTGGCCTTCAGCACTTCGATGGCAATGTGGGTCATCTCAGCCAGCGAAGGCTCCCAGGCGGCGTTGGTCTGGCGGTCCTGCTCGAAGTTGACGTGCGAGGAGTGGAACAGGCCCAGCAGCTTTTTGCCACCCACGCCATACTGACTCAAGTTGATGTTGTTGAGGGCATCGCGGCTGTTCACGTAGCCGTAGTTGCGCTGGGTCACGGCGTAGCTCACGAGGTCTACGTCGTCGGCCCGGTTGCCTTTCAGCGTCGCGGCCACGCCGGTAGCCGGGTCGATAATGGCCGCGCCGTTGCGGTCCACAATGGTTTCGTAGGTGCTAGTGACGCCGGCCGTGCGGGAGCGGGGCATGAAGTGCCGGGCCCCACCACCCAGGATGACATCGAGCTCCACGCCTACTTTGGGCGTGGGCAGCACCCAGTCGCGGGCCGCCGTGTAGCGGTACGAGGCCGTGGGGCTGCTGTTGAAAATGGCTTCGTACTGGGGTTGGGTCGAGGCAATGTACTGGGCCGAAATGTAGTCCTCCAGGTCGCGGTACCAGATATGGCTGGCGAAAGCAGCCGGCGTGGCGTGCGTGATGCGGGCCGTGCTCACGAGGCCCACGGCATAGCCCTGCTTCTTGGCCGCCTCCAGGATGGTTTCGATGGACGCGCCGGTGGCGGGGTTCAGCGAAATCACCTCGTTGTCCTGCTTACCCTGCTTGCCGCAGGCGTACACCGACGCGCCGGGGGCCGAATCCGTAATCCAGGAGTTGAGCGAGTGGGTAGTTACGGTGGCGTTGTACTTCAGCTTGTCAAGGTTCAGCACCTGGAAGCCGGCATCGGAAGCAAAGCGCTTGCCCGTATTCCCCTGGCCCATAGCCATGCGCGCCGCCGTTTTGGGAGCCAGCCCGAAGCCGTCGCCGATGTAGATGATGACGTTGTTGTTGGCAGCCTGCGCACGGGCCTCCTGCCCTGCCAGCGCCGCCAGCACCAAGCCGCTGCCGAGTAAAACTTTCGCTTTCATAAAACCGTGAAAAAAGGTGAGGTAAGTAGTTTCCGGCCGCAAAATTCCACCGCAGCCGTGAGGCTGGCGTTACGGCCGCATCAATCCTTTATTAAGAATGAAAATCCAAAACACCGTTTGATAACGATTATATAACCAGCTGCTTAAGTCGACCCCGCTACCTTTGCGGCACCCCTTGCCATGCCCGTCCGCTCATGCTTTTTCCTCACCCGAATCGGTCCTTTCCCGGCTTGCGCCCGGCCCTGCTGAGCTTGTTACTACTGGCCTTTTTTAGCGGCGCGCAAGCCCGGCCGCGCCCGCACTACGCCGTGGCCGGCCACGAAAAGCCGGTGGCCCTGCTGCACGCCGGCAAAGTCACCTTCCTCGTCACGGCCCACAGCGTATTTCGGCTCGAAGGCGCGGCATTTGTGCGCAAAACGCAAGTAGCCAGCGCTATTCAGTGCGCCG
The DNA here is from genome assembly GCF_040547115.1 of Hymenobacter sp. UYCo722. Lineage (NCBI taxonomy): Bacteria > Pseudomonadati > Bacteroidota > Cytophagia > Cytophagales > Hymenobacteraceae > Hymenobacter > Hymenobacter sp. UYCo722. The sequence goes on from NZ_JBEPPC010000002.1 coordinate 221,031, forward strand.
CACTGGCCGATACCGCCCTCTGGCTGGGCACCCAGGCGGGCCTACTGCGGCTGAACACGGCCTCCTTCAAAATGCACCCGCTCCGCTTGCCCGGCACCGACGCCGCCCCCAGCATCACGGCCGTTTTCCGCGATGCCAGGGGGGCTGTGTGGGTGGGGGCGAATGGCCAGGGGGCATTCCGCTGGGCCAACAATGCCTTTGTTCAGGAGCTGCGCACGCCGGCCATCAACGGCGGCGTAGCCACGGCCGACAGCTCCGTCTGGATTGCCACCAGCATCGGCCTCAGCCGCAAGCAGGGTGGTGAGTGGACGCGCTACAACGAGGAAAGCGTGGCCAACCGCGAAATCCCCGACAACATCGTGGAAAAGCTGCTGCCCGACAACGCCGGCAACCTCTGGGTAGTGATGTCGGATGCCATCTGCGTGTTCGAGGGCGGCGGCCGGCGCGGCGCGGCCGAGGAAGAGTTGCCCACCGTCAAGTTCATTGGCCGGCCCGGCAATGAGGTAACGGGCGTGGCGGCCGTGGCCGGCGCGGGCCGCCTGTTTGCCACCGCCCAGGGCCTGCTCCTGCTGCCCAACGAGCCCGCCGACAAACTAGCCGGCTTTGCCCCGGCTACCGATAAAGTGGAACCCAAACGACTACTTCGCCCCTTGGCGCTGCCCCCCGGCACGGGCAATCCCGTGCTGCTGGCAGTAGACCAGCAGCAACGGCTGTGGCTGGTAAGTGAAGTAGGCGTCACGGTGCTCACGACGAAGGAATTTCATCGGCTGGCGCAAGCTGCAACCGCAGCCAGCGGTGCCACTGCGCAGCGCTAAACCGCGTACCGCGAAGCTCCGCCGCGCGTTCGCGCCTTACCCACCCTCCCGGTTGGCCGTAACAGAAAATGCCCAACGTCGCGCTGACGTTGGGCATTTTCGTTGAACGCGGGGCGAAATAAAATTTCGCGGCACCCGTTTTTACAGCAGCTCGGTGCTGCGCTTCACGAATGCCGTCAGGGCTTCGCCTTTCAGCAGGCCCTGGGCCAGCAGGGCCAGGTCGAAGGCTTGCTTGGCGAGCTTCTCGCCGCCGTCGGCCAGCACTTTGCTCACGAGCGGGTGGTTGGCGTTCACGGTCACGTCGTACGACTCGGGGAAAGCCCCGAACATCTGCATACCGCCACCGCCGCCGGTGCGCTGCATGTCCTTCATGCGGCGCATGAACTCGTTCTGGGTGATGACCACCGGGGCATCCTGCGGGCTAAGGGCGGCCACTTTCACGTGCATGGCCGGGTTGGCAATGGCCGTGGTGAAGGTGGTTTCCAGCTGCTTTGTGTCGTCCTCGGTCAGCACGCTTTCGGTGGTGCCTTCCTTCTCGATGAGCTTGCTTACGGTGTCGGCATCGACGCGCTTGAAGCTGGTTTTTTCCAGCTTCTGCTCCAGCTGGCCGATGAAGTGCGGGTCGAGGATGTGGTCGAAATTCAGCACGTCGTAGCCGCGCTCCTGGGCGGCGGCCACGAAGCCGTGCTGCTGCTCGGCATCGTTGGTGTAGAGCACCACGGTGTTGCCGTCCTTGTCCTGTTGGTTGGCCTGAATATGCTCGGTATACTCGCTGATGGTGAACAGCTTGCCGGCCACGTTCTTCAGCAGTACGAAGTCTTTGCCCTTGTCGTAGAACTTCTCGTCGCTCAGCATGCCGTACTTCACGAACATGCCGATGTCGCCCCACTTCTCCTCGTAGCCGGGCCGGTCCTGCTTGAACAAGCTGCTCAGCTTGTCAGCCACCTTCTTGGTGATGTAGGTATTGATTTTGCGCACCGCCGCGTCGGCCTGCAGAAAGCTGCGCGACACGTTCAGCGGGATATCAGGCGAGTCAATCACGCCGTGCAGCAGCATCAGGAACTCCGGCACCACGTCCTTCACCTCGTCGGTGATGAACACCTGGCGCGAGTACAGCTGAATCTTGTTGCGCGAGAACTGCAGCTCGTCCTTCACCTTCGGGAAGTAGAGGATACCCGTCAGGTTGAAGGGGTAATCCACGTTCAGGTGAATCCAGAACAGGGGCTCATCCATGCTCATGGGGTACAGCTCCTGGTAGAATTTCTTGTAGTCCTCGTCGGTCAGCTCGCTGGGCTGCTTGGTCCAGATGGGGTTGGTGTCGTTGATGAGCTGGCCCTCGAACTCAATCGGGATGGGCAGGAACTTGCAGTACTTGGTGAGGATGGTGCGCAGGCGGGCCTCCTCCAGAAACTCGTCCGAGTCTTCGGCTACGTGCAGCACCACGTCGGTGCCGCGCTCGGCTTTCTCGGTGCTTTCGAGGGTGAAGGAAGTGCTGCCATCGCAGGTCCAGTGGGCGGCTTCGGTGCCTTCCTGGTAGCTCTGCGAAAATATTTCGACCTCCGTGGCTACCATAAAGGCCGAGTAGAAGCCCAGGCCGAACTGCCCGATAATCTGGTCCTTCGTCGCGGCGTCTTTCTCCTTGTACTGCTCCACGAACTCGGTGGCACCAGAGAAGGCAATCTGGTTGATGTACTTCTTGATTTCTTCGCCGGTCATGCCCAGGCCGTGGTCCGAAACCGTGATTTTGCGGGTTTCCTTGTCTACGGTCACGCGCACTTTCAGCTCGCCGAGCTCGCCGGCGTACTCACCCAGCTGGGCCAGACTCTTGAGCTTTTGGGTGGCATCGACGGCATTGCTGACCAGTTCCCGCAGGAAAATCTCGTGGTCGGAATACAAGAACTTCTTGATAATCGGGAAGATGTTCTCGGTGTGGATGGAGATGGAGCCGGTTTCTTGCATGATATAAAATGGAAACGGTTGAATACGGACGGAATGGCCGGACCCACAAGCGCGGGTCCCGGCCACCGGGTCCTTCAAACCGTGTTCCAAGGGGCGGGGCGCTGTCAGATTGACAGCGGGCGGGCGGCGCTACTTCGCCTCGTCCCACTCGGCCACTAAGCGCCGGCCGGCAGCGGCGTCGCCGCCGGTGAACCAGTCGTAGGCCGAGAGCGCATCTTCGAATATCTGCAGCTGGTAGTGCATGAACCGCTTTCCGAACCAGAGCATCGCCTCGACGGCCATCTGATTATGCAGCTGCGCGGGGCTATAGATGACGGCCACGCCGCGCAAAGGCCGGCGCGACACGCGCGGAAACCAGTGCACCGACATCCACAGCTCGTCGCGCATCTCCACGGGCGGCATCCCGTCGAAATCGACCAACACGTAATGCGGGTGCAGGTCCTCTACTAAATCGCGGCAGTAGCGCATGCCGGCGCGCAGCAGCTGCGCCGTGTGTGCCCCCACCCACTGAAAGCGCATCAGGCGTAGCTCGGGGTCGTGCTGCACCTGAAAGTGGTGCTGAAGCGGAAATATCACGGTTCTGGCAAGCTAGAACCGGTCGGACCGCATAGCTTTCGCCCCCGATTCCGGCCCGGGCGCGTGCACGGCATCCCACTCGGCCAGCACTTCGGGCAGCCGGGGCGAGAAATCGCTAATCCATTGCATGCCCGAGCCGACGTTTGGGAAAAACTGAATGTCGAACTTGATGAAAACCCGCGCGAGCGCCAGCATCGATTCGATAGCCAGTTGATTGTGGACGCGTTGACGGTTGTTGATGAGCACCACCCGTTCCAGGGGCAGCTTCACAATGCCGGGCATCCAGTTGGCGCCGAGCCAGACCTGGTCGTACACCGAAATGTCCGGAAAGGTATTCATGTTCAGCAGCAGGTTCTGCATGCCCAGTTCCTGGTCGAGACGCAACAGCTCAAGCGCACTGGCCCGAAGGTTGCGGGCATCGTCGCCGGCAGCCCATTCCACGCGCAGCAAGCTCAATTCCTCGTCGTATTGTAGGGAGAAATCTGGAATTGACGTTATTATCACAAGAAAATTAACTGGAGCTGCTACTAAGCGGGAAAGATACAATGCACTAACGAAAAACAGCAGTTTTTCGGATGACCATTTCTTGGTTAAAGTTATTTTTTTACTTCGTGCAGCTGAATCTCCGTACTTTTCGACTTCATTTTGTGCAAGCCCATTTTTAGCTGCATCTTTGCATTGTGCAAACACCCCGTCTCCTTTTAGCCTGGCTGTTGCTGCTGTGCCTCGTGCGCACGCTGCTGCCTGAGGCGTGGGTACTGGCGCTGCACCGCCACGAGCACACCACCGCTGAGCCGGCGCAGGCCACCGCCTTCCGGCACACGGGCAAGGCGCTGCTCAGCGTGCAGCACCAGCACTGCCCGGTCGAGCAGTTTTACGACGTGGCCTATCAGGCCGCCGGGCCCGTGGCAATGCCCCGCCCCCGGGTGGCCCCGCGCTACGCGAAGGCGACAGCCCTTCCGCCCGTGCGGCCGGCAGCTGGTGAAGTGCTTTTTGCGCGCTCCCTGCGGGGGCCGCCCGCCCGCGCCTAGCTGCCGGCGCGTTCTTTTTTCTTTTTGGTAATACGCGGCTTCTCCCGCGACCGGGCCTCTGTGGGCCGGCTCGCGGGCCGGGCTGTTTTTAACATATTCGCATGTTTTCAACTTTTTTGCGCGCACTTATTTGCGTGGGGCTAGCAGCCGGGCCGGCCGCTATTTCGGCGCAGCAGGCCCCTACGGCCCCGCGCGGGCGGGTGGCCGCACCGCCACTCACCGGCCGCGTGGCAGATGCCGCCACGGGCGAGGCTTTGCCGGGTTCCACCATCTTATTCGATGATTTGAAGCAGGGCACGGCCACCGGGCCCGACGGCTCGTTCAGCTTTGCCAACCTGCCGCGCGGGCGTTTCACGGTGCAGGTGCGCTCGCTGGGCTACAACACCGTGACGCAGACCGTGGACACGGGCAGCGGCCAGCCGCTGGAGTTTAAGCTGACGGTGGCGGCCACCGAAATCGGGCAGGTGGTGGTAACGGGCGTGTCGCAGGCCACGCAGCTGCGGCGCTCGCCGGTACCCACGGCCGTAGTCGACCATATTCGCCTGAACCAGACGGCGGGCTCGAACCTGGTGGATGCCATTGCCCATACGCCGGGCGTGGCCCAGATTACGACCGGCGCGGCCATCAGCAAGCCCGTGGTGCGCGGGCTGGGCTACAACCGCGTGGTGACGCTGAACAACGGGGCCCGGCAGGAAGGCCAGCAGTGGGGCGACGAGCACGGCATCGAAATTGACGAGTTCAGCGTGGACCGGGCCGAGATTATTAAGGGCCCGGGCTCGCTGCTGTACGGGTCCGATGCCATGGCCGGCGTCATCAACTTCGTGGCCCCCGACCCCATTGCCGAGGGACGCATTAAAGGCTCGGCCATTACCAACTATCAGACTAATAACCATCTGCAAGCCTATTCCTTCGAGAATGCGGGCAACCTGAACGGGCTGAACTGGCTGGCGCGCGGCACCCGCAAGATGGCCGGCGACTACCGAAACCGCTACGACGGCCGGGTGTATAACTCGGGCTTTAACGAGTGGGATGCGAATGGCTACGTGGGCCTGAACAAAAGCTGGGGCTACTCACACCTCACCTTCAGCAGCTTCAACCAGCGCCTGGGGCTGACGGAGGGTGCCCGCGACACGGTGAGCGGCCGCTTCGTCCGGGAGGTGTTCCTCGGGCGCTACCCCGACGGCACCCCTGCCACCACCACCGTGCCCGTGACCGATGCCGACCTGCGCGGCTACGGCCTGGCCGTGCCCCAGCAGCAGGTGAACCACCTACGCATCGGCACCGACAACAGCTTCATTCTGGGCGGCGGCGGCCGGCTGGGCCTGCAAGTGAGCTACCAGCAGAACCTGCGCCGCGAGTACGGCAACCTGCTCGACCCGGCCGAAACCTCGCTCTACTTCCAGCTGCGCACCGTGGACTACTCGCTGCGCTACTTCCTGCCCGAGCGCAACGGCTGGAACCTGACCGTGGGCAGCAGCGGCCTGCATCAGCAAAATCGCAACCTGGGCGTCGAATTCCTGATTCCGGCCTACCGCGTGAACGAAGCCGGAGTGTTTGGGGTGGCCAAAAAGACCATCGGCGCGCTCGACATTAGCGGTGGGCTGCGGTACGATGTGCGGCAGATTGCGGCCGACCGGCTGCGGCTCGACGGCGACCAGCGGCCCAGCCAAGACCCCACGGCCGACACCAAATTCCCGGGCTTCCAGAGCACCTTCCGCAACTACAGCGGCAGCCTGGGGGCGGCGTATAATTTGAACGAGAAGCTGACGGTGAAGGCCAACCTGTCGCGCGGTTTCCGGGCCCCCAATATTGCCGAGCTGGGCTCGAACGGCAAGCACGAGGGCACCATTCGCTACGAAATCGGCAACGACAACCTGGCCGCCGAAACCAGCCTGCAGCTCGATGCCGGCGTGAGCTACGTGAGCGACCACGTGCGCTTCGGCGTCGATGCCTTCACCAACAGCATCAGTAACTACATTTTTACGCGGCGGCTGCTGGCGGCCGGCGGGGCCGACTCGCTGCGGAATGGCACCCTGGCCTATAAGTACGAGCAGGGCCAGGCCCGCCTTTACGGCGGCGAGGTGAGCCTCGATTTCCACCCCCACCCGCTCGACTGGCTGCACTTCGAAAATTCGTTCTCGATGGTGCGTGCCCGCCAGCTGAACGTGCCGGCCGAGGAGCAGTACCTGCCTTTCATCCCCGGCGACCGGCTGCAGTCGGAGCTGCGGGCCAATTTCCGCCGCTCCGGTAAGCGCATCACCAACCCCTATGCCCGCCTGCAGCTGGAGCGCACCTTTGCCCAGGACCGGTTCTTCTCGGCTTTCGGCACCGAAACGGCCACGCCGGGCTACACGCTCATCAATGCCGGCGTGGGCACCGACGTGGCGTCGGCTACCGGCCGCACCTTATGCTCGGTCTACCTCACGGCCAACAACCTGTTCGACGTGGGCTACCAGAGCCACCTCAGCCGCCTGAAATACGCCGACTACAACGTGGCCAACGGCCGCACCGGCGTGTTCAACCAGGGCCGCAACGTGAGCGTGCGGCTGGTAGTGCCGCTCAGCTTTAAGTAGCAGCGCCGCCGGTTGGGGTGCCGTTGATAAGCCGCCCACCTTCCTTTTGAGGAGGGTGGGCGGCTTTTTTAGTGCTAGCCGGTGATAATTGCGCCAGAAATGGATTAATTGGTACATGCCTGCTCCGATGACAACTCCCCTCCCCCTTCCGAAGACGTTGCCGCCCGCCCACGCCCTGCGCCAGGCGCTGCTGGCCGACCGCGAACGCGCCCTAACCCAGCTGTACCGCCAGGCTTTCCCGGCGGTGCGACGGCTGGTGCAGCGGCAGGGCGGCGCGGTTCAGGATGCGCAGGATGTGTTTCAGGACACGCTGGTGGTTTTTTATGAGCAGGCAGTAAGCGGCACCCTGGTTCTCACGGCCTCGGCCAGCACTTACCTGGTGAGCATTGCCCGCCACCGCTGGCAGCAGGAGCTGCGCCGCCGCGCCCGCCTGCCCGCCGAAACCCTGCCTGATGACGCCGCGCCGCTGGCCGCCGCAGAACCGGACACCTTTCCCGAGCCGGCCTTCGCGGTGCTCGATTACGTGGAGCGGCTGGGGGCGAAGTGCCGCACCGTGTTGCTGAGCTTCTATTACTTCCAGCAGCCGCTGGCCCAGATTGCCGCCGCCCAGGGCTACCGCTCGGTGCGCTCGGCCACGGTGCAGAAATTTAAGTGCCTCGAGCGGCTGCGCGCGTCGGTGCGCGCCGCCTTGCAGACCGAAACCATTGAATATTAAGCCATGCGCCCCGCCCTCGAACGCCTGCTTCTCATCGAGCAACAGCTTCTGAACGGCCCGGCCGCATTACCGGCCGCCGACTGGTACCTGCGCCAGCTCCTCGACGGCGAGCTGGCCGCCGATGCCGCCGCCCAGCAGCAACTTTACCACGGCTTGCGCGCGGCGGGCCGCCAGCAGCTGCGACACGAGCTGCGCGCGATTCATGCCCGATTATATACGGGACCGTTCGGCTGGCTCCGCCGCCTCTGGCCGGGGTAGCGACGCAACACCTCCGATTCCTCCTTTACGGGCCTTCTTCCCCTGCTTTCGGGCGCGGCTGGCCGCGCCATGCCTTTTTCCAATCCCATACACTTATGCTCAATCAAGCCGAATTCCGCAAGTTTGCCGTGCACGGCCGGGGCCTCAACGGCCTGACCGTTGACCAGTACCTGCGCCACGCCGAGGGGTTGGCCCGGCCACTCGTCACCAACATGACCCGCTCCGTTATTGAGGAGCGGCCGCAGAATTTCCGCGAAATAGACGTGTTTTCGCGTCTGATGATGAACCGAATTATTTTCCTGGGCCAGGCCGTCGACGACAACATTGCCAACATCATCAACGCCCAGCTGCTGTTTCTGGAATCGGCCGATTCGCGCAAGGATATCCTGCTCTACATCAACTCGCCGGGGGGCTCGGTGTATGCCGGCTTTGGCATGTACGACACCATGCAGTACGTGCGGCCCGACGTGGCCACCATCTGCACGGGGCTGGCGGCCAGCATGGGCGCATTTCTGCTGTGCGGCGGGGCCATTGGCAAACGCGCGGCCCTGCCCCACGCCCGCATCATGATTCATCAGCCGTCGGGTGGCGTGCAGGGGCCGTCGGCCGACATTGAAATTACGGCCCGCGAGGTGGTCAAAATTCGCGGGGAGCTTTATGGCATCTACGCCGAGCGCACCGGCAAAACCTACGAGCAAATTCACGCCGACTCGGACCGCGACTACTGGCTGCGCGCCGACGAAGCCCAGACCTACGGCCTGATTGACGAAGTGCTGACGCGCTAGGCCATCCGTTCACGGGCGGGCCCGCACGCACCCAAAGCGCCGGCTTACACGTTCTTCACGTAGCGCCAACGCTTTTCCGCCTCATGCCCCACGACCACGACCATTCTGCCCCCGGCCACTCGCACGCCGGCCACCAGCACGCCGCCCCGCCACCCGGCGGCGGCTTCAGCACGGCCTTCGCCGTTGGCATCATCCTCAACGTGCTGTTCGTCATCGCCGAAACGGCCGGTGGCCTGTGGGCCAATTCGGCTGCCCTGCTCTCCGATGCCGGCCACAACCTGAGCGACGTGCTGAGCCTGGCCCTGGCCTGGGGCGCGGCCTGGCTGGCCGGGCGGCCGGCCACTCGCCGCTACACGTTTGGCTACCGGGGGGCCACCATTCAGGCCGCGCTGCTGAACACAGCCCTGCTCTACGCCGCGCTGGGCTTCATTTTGTGGGAAACCATCGACCACCTGCGCCACCCCGAGCCGGTGAACGGCCGCTGGGTAATGCTGCTGGCCGGCATCGGCATCGTGGTAAATGGCGTGACGGCCCTGCTCTTCCGCAGCGGCCAGAAGGGCGACGTGAACGTGCGCGGGGCCTACCTGCACATGCTCACGGATGCCCTGGTGAGCGCGGGCGTGGTAGCCGGCGGCGGCCTGGTGCTGCTCACCGGCTGGGCCTGGCTCGACCCGGCTATCAGCTTCATCATTCTGGGCATCATTGCCTTCAGCTCGTGGGGGCTGCTGCGCGACAGCCTGCGCCTGGGCCTGCAAGCCGTGCCCGACGGCATCGACCCCGAGGCCGTGCGCGCTTACCTGCTGGCCCAGCCCGCCGTCGAGTCCGTGCACGACCTGCACATCTGGAGCCTGAGCAGCGCCGGCCACGATGCCGCCCTTATGGCCCACCTCATCCGCCCCGGCGGGGCCGATGCCGCCTGGCTGGGCACCCTCACCAAAGGGCTCGAAACCCAGTTCAACATCCGCCACTGCACCGTGCAGGTGGAGGATGGAGCGCTGCCCGGCGGCTGCCACGGCCAATGCGAAATACCGGCTTCGGTGGCTTAGTTGCCGGTTGTTGGTTGTCAGTTGTTAGCTTGCCACGGCAATAAGGTCGAAACGCACAACCAGTAAAAACAACCGACAACTATTAGATGCAAGCTTCCCTGTCTACTAAAAACACCGTTCTCACCGCGGCCGTCATCGTGGCGGCACTGGGTTACTTCGTCGATATTTATGACCTGATTCTGTTCAGCATCGTGCGCGTCGAGAGTCTCCGGGACCTGGGCATTGTTCCCGGCACGCCGGAAATGACCAATAAGGGGCTGTTCCTGATTAACACTCAGATGGCGGGTATGCTCGTCGGGGGTATTTTGTGGGGCATTCTGGGCGATAAAAAGGGGCGGCTGTCGGTGCTTTTCGGCTCCATTTTGCTGTATTCGCTGGCCAACATCGCCAACGGCTTCGTGCAAACCATCGACCAGTACGCCTGGCTGCGGCTGATTGCCGGCATCGGACTGGCCGGCGAGCTGGGCGCGGGCATCACCCTCGTGAGCGAGAGCCTGCCCACCGAAAAGCGCGGCTACGGCACCATGATAGTGGCCACCATTGGCGTGAGTGGGGCTTTGCTGGGCTACTGGGTGGGCACCCGCTTCGGCTGGCGCAATGCCTATTTTGTGGGTGGCGGGCTGGGCCTGGCCCTGCTGGTGCTGCGCGTGAGCGTGTTCGAGTCGGGCATGTTCCGGCAGGTGCAGGCGCGGGCCGACGTGGCGCGCGGCAACTTCCTCAGCCTGTTCACCAATCCGGCCCGGCTGAGTAAGTACCTGCGCGTGCTCCTGATTGGGGTGCCGCTGTGGTTTGTGGTGGGCATTCTTATCACGCTGGCTCCGGAGTTTGGCAAGGCCCTGGGCCTCACGGGCGAGGTCACGGCCGGGCTGGCGGTGTTCTGGTGCTACTTCGGGCTGGTGTTTGGCGACTTCATTAGCGGGGCGCTCAGCCAGCTGTGGCATTCGCGCAACAAGGCGTTGCAGGTGTTTCTGGCGCTTTGCACGGTGCTGGTCGGCGTTTATCTGTTTGGTGTGCAGGGCGCTTCGCCCACTACTTTTTACACGGTGTGCTTTGTACTGGGCGTGTCGGTGGGCTTCTGGGCCTTGTTTGTGACGGTGGCCGCCGAGCAGTTTGGCACCAACCTACGCGCCACGGTAGCCACTACCGCCCCCAACTTCGCCCGGGGCGCGGTAGTGGGCCTGGTGCCGGCCTTCAAGTACCTGAGCGGGGCGCTGGGCAGCATTGTGTTGGGCGCGGCGGTGCTCGGGGCGCTTTCGCTGCTGGTGGCCTTCTGGGCCGTGAGCACCCTACCCGAAAGCTACGGCAAAGACCTGGACTACGTGGAGGAATAACCGCTACGGAGCCGTTTTTTCCACCTCGGTTATTCTCTGGACAGGCTTGCCGCAAACCTTGCCGAAGGCCCGGCGTACACGGCCCGTACTTAACCGGGCAGCCGTGCCCTTTCCCATGAAAAAAATATTCGGCCTGATGGCCGTTCTGGCCTTTTCGGCCCTTTCCGCACAAGCCCAGACCACGCCGCCGCCCACCACCGACCCCAGCATGGTGCCGGCGCTCACCCCCGAGCAGCAGGCCCAGCGCGCCACCGATGCCAAAGCCACCTACGACGCCCAGAAGCAGCAATCTAATGCCAGCGACCAGGCCGTGCGCGACAGCAAAAACCAAATCAAGGAAACCGCCAATCAGAAAAGCGACCTGAAAAAGCAGCTCCGCGAGCAGCGCAGCCAGGAAAAAGCGCAAAAGGCCCAGCTTAAGGAGCAGCGCAATGCCGCCAAAGAAGCCAAAAAGCAGGAACGCGCCGCCCGCGACGCCGCCCGGGCCGAGAAGAAACGCGCCAAGGAAATGAAATAACCAGACGGTTACTCCGTCCTATTTCAGAAAAACTCCGGCGTCGGCCGGAGTTTTTTTATTGCCCGGCTTTCGGTCCGGCCACCTACTTTCGCACACCAAACCAATTCCCCCGCATGGCTACGCCCACCAAAAATACCCCCATGTACTACCCGTGGCACCATTTTGTGCTGCTGCCACTGGCCTTGCTCATGGCGGGCTACACCGTATTGCGCTACACCAAAGTTGCCGGCGACGACGACCAAATAGCCCGGCTCTGGTTCAGCGTGGCGGCCCTGGCCGTCATCGGCTTCGGTGTGCTGCTGATGCTGCGCCAGCACTACGCCCTGCAATTGCAGGACCGCATTTGCCGGCTCGAAGTGCGCCAACGCTACTTCGAGGTGAGCGGCCAGCGCTTCGCCCCCCTCGAAAAGCAGCTTAGCCTGGCCCAGATTCTGAGCCTGCGCCTGGCCGGCGATGCCGAGCTACCCGCCCTGGCCGAGGCCGCCGCCACCGAAAATCTTAGCCCCAAAGACATTCAGGTCCGTATTACCGACTTTCAGTTCGACTCGATGCGCGTCTGAGCAGGTGAAGCGGTGAGTTGGCGAAATGGCGGGTTATTTACTCCGCTTGCCTTGGCCTGAACTCATCATCTCACCAATTCACTATCTCACCGAAATATGATTCTCTACAACGTTACGACCAGCATCGAACCCGCCGTAGCCGCCGAATGGCTGGACTACATGCGCACCACCCACATTCCGGAGGTAATGGCGACCGGCTTTTTCCTCAAAAGCCAGCTGCTGCGCCTGCTGAATGAGGAGGAAGGCGGCATGACCTACGCCGCTCAGTATTACTGCATCAGCCAAGCCCAGCTGGATGAATACCAAGCCATTTGCGCGCCGGCTTTGCGGGCCGACATGGAAAAGCATTTTGCCGGTAAGTACGTCTCGTTCCGCACCCTGCTGGAGGTGGTGGAGTAGCCCACTCGCACGAAAAGAACGTCAGGCAGCGCTACGCATCGCCTGACGTTCTTTTTTGCACCAGCCGACCAGGCACGAAAACGGCCGCCGTGCTGTTGAAACAGCACTTCATGAAAAACATTATCTTCTTCGGCGACAGCCTCACCGCCGGCCACGGCCTGCCGGCTGCCCACAGTTTCCCCAGCCTTTTGCAGCAGCGCCTCGATGGGCAGCCGCTTCCTTATAAAGCCTACAACTACGGAGTGAGCGGCGAAACCAGCGCCGGCGGTCGCCAGCGCTTGGCTACCGTGCTGGCCCGCCACCCAGTCGACGTATTTGTGCTGGCCCTCGGGGCCAACGACGGCATTCGCGGCATTCCGGTGCGCGAAACCACCCAAAACCTGCAGTTCATCATCGATGCGGTGCAGCGCCAGCACCCCGCCGCGCAGCTCGTACTGGCCGGCCTGGAATTCCCCTTCGACCTCGGCCCGCTCGGCGGCCACCGGCTCGCCCACTACGCCACCGAATTCAAAGCCCTGTTCCGCACCCTGGCCGATAAAAACGCGCTGCCTTTCATTCCCTTTTTGTTGCAGGGCGTACTGGGCCGCCGCGAGCTGAACCTGCCCGATGGCGTGCACCCCAATGCCGCCGGCCAGCAGATTCTGGCCAACAACGTGTGGCAGGTGCTGGAGCCGCTGCTGTAGTACGCGGCCTTGGCGGCGCGCTACGGCCTATCCGAACAAATTACCCTGGACCGGCTGCGGAATAATGCGCGGCGGCGCTACGGCAATGCCCGTGAGTCCCTTCAGCTTCTCGAGCAAGTATTGCGTGAAAATGGGCGCGTGGCGCACATCTTTCTGGTGAATGAAGAAGTAGACCTCGTGCACGCCCTGGGCCACCCAGGCCGCGATGCGCTCGGCCCAGGCATCGGCCCGCTGGTAGTCGGTGCTGTGCAGGCCGTGGCCATTGAAGCGGATGAAGGCCGTGGGCGTCGTCAGGCGCAGGGGCAGCACGTCGCGCCGGCCGGCTACGTCGGTTATCACCAGCGTTTTGTTCAGGGCTTCGAGGGTGGCGAACACGGCATCGGCCAGCCCGGCATCGGCAAACCAGCGCGGGTGGCGCAGTTCCACGGCCAAGGGCACGGTTTCGGGAAAGTCGAGCAGGAAGCGCTCCAGGCGCGGCAGGTGCTCGGGGCCGAAGTGCGGCGGCAGCTGCAAAAAGGCCCAGCCCAAGTTGTCGCCCAGCCCTTCGAACGCCCGCGCCGTGGTCACCACCAGGTCATCGGCCTGAAACAGCTCCCGCTCGTGGCTGATGCTGCGCGGCAGCTTGGGGCAGAACTTAAAGCCCGATTCCGGCCCCACGGCCTCGCGCCAGCGCCGCACTGTGGTGGCGTCGGGAATGCGGTAGTGGGTGGTATTCAGCTCGATGCTGTTGAACTGCTGCGCGTAGTAGCGCAGGTATTCCGGTTCCTTAATACCAAGCGGAAAGTAAGAGCCCAGCCACTCCTTATTCGTCCAGATGGGGCAGCCCACGTGCAGGCGGGCCGGCGCGGGCTGCGTAGGCCGGGCCCGGGCCAGCACGCGGGCCGTTTCGGGATGGTCGGGCGGCAGGCCAAAATCAACGAAGCGCAGGTCGGGCAAACGGCCAAAATCCATGGGGCAAAGGTAAGCTCGATGTTGGAGCGATTTCGGAGTCCGCGCCGCCACCACTCCGCTTTCACGAGGAATTGCTCGCGGGAGAAAAGGGAGTTCAGGGGGCTAGCGCGCGGTGCGGGAAGCCCCGAGCAAAGCCCGCCCCGGCCGCGCCACCAACCCAGCACGCCTGGCCCGGAATTCGAGGGCCGAAATAAACAAGGTGCCAGCCAGCCGCTTACGAAAAAACCCGGACCTGTGCAACCCGGTTTCAAAGGTAGTCGTAGGGCCGAAGCCCAAATTTTACACCCGTCGCATAATCTAATTTCAGCACCGACGCAAGGGTTGGGAGCTGGTTGGGCAAAATATAGTTTGGGTTGCCTCACGGCCCGTTTTGCAGGCGCATCTTAGATTAATTAAATACAAGTTTTATGGGAAAAAGATAATTATATGCCCGATTCCGTTAGCAGCGTGCGGCTGCTTTTTAGCATTGCTTGGTGGGTGGGCCTATGTTTGTCCTGCTCACCATCTGCAAATTCGCATGATTTTAGTTCGACGCTCTGTAGTAACTGCCCTTACCAGCTGCCTTTTTTTGCTGCTGGGTTTTGTGGGCACGCCGGCCCTCGCCCGCGTGCCGCGTACCAACCACTCGGACCCCACCGCCAGCAGCACCACCACCGTGCTGCGCGGCCGCGCTTCCTGGTACGGCAGCTACTTCCAGGGCAAGCGCACGAGCAGCGGCGAGCGCTACAATCGCCACGCTTACACCTGCGCCCACAAAACCCTGCCCTTTGGCACTCGCCTGCGGGTAACCAACGTGAAGAACGGCAAATCAGTCATCGTGCGGGTTTCCGACCGGGGCCCGTTCCGCCACCAGCGCATTCTTGATTTGTCGGAAGCCGCCGCCCACCCGCTGGGCATCGTCGATTGCGGGGCCGCCACCGTGGTAGCCGAAGTAGTAGCCAGCGAAACCCCGCTCGGCCCGGCCACTACGCCCGCCAACCTGGCCGCCCTCTACGACGCCGACCCCAACCCCGACGCCGCCTACACGACATACAAAGTAGGTACCGCCCGCCCCGAAGCAGCGCTCGTAGCCGCCGCGCCCGTCACGACCGCCGAAGTAGTCGACATCGCCGAATCGGTAGATTGCCCGGCTGGTTTCCTCATTCAGGCCGGCTCGTTCGTCGAGGCCATCAATGCCGAGGCCGTGCAGGCCCGCATCAAAGCGCACCTGCCCGGGGTCGCCGTCACCATCACCCAGGATTTGGTCGATGGCCGCCAGCGCAGCCGCGTGCTCGTGGGCAACTTCGGCGAGCGCCCCGAGGCCGAAGCCGTGCGCCAGCAGCTGCTGCTGTGGGGCATCGGCGGGCTGGTGCGCGAAGTGGCGCTGCGGTAAGTTTTTTTAGTAGTGTGTATTTCGTATTGAGTAGTTAGATTCTTTTGGTTGGCTGCTTCCTGTTTTGGCAACAGTTGCCGACTGAAATCCGCCGTGCCCGCCCGGAGAAGCAATCGACGCTATTGTCGTTACTTGCTACTCCGGGCGGGCGCGGCATTTTCATTGGCTCCAGCTAAAGTCTCACTACTGAATACTCACTACTACTTATGCTGAAAGCCCTGCTGGCTCTGGCCGCGTGCGTCACGCTCGTGTGGATGCTCAATACCAAGCACGGCGACCTGCCGCCCTTTGGCAAGCTGCTGAGCCCTTACCGGGGCTTTTGGCAAAACGGCGAGCGGCCCGGCGACTTCCCCGACCGCCAGACGCTGGCCCTGCCCGGCCTGCGCCAGCCCGTAACGGTGCGCTACGACGACCACCGCGTACCCCACGTATTCGCCCAGAACGACGCCGACCTGTACTTCGCCCAAGGCTACCTCACGGCCCGCGACCGCCTTTGGCAGATGGAGTTTCAGACCCACGTGGCCGCCGGCCGCCTGAGCGAGATTGTGGGCCCGGCCCGGCTCGAAACCGACCGGTTTTTCCGGCGCATGGGCCTGCCCTTCGGCGCGGCCAACTCGCTGAAAGTAATGATGGCCGACCCTGCAACGCGTACCGTCCTGGAGTCGTACTCCGCCGGGGTCAACGCCTATATCAACCAGCTCACGCCCGCCACGCTGCCCTTCGAGTACAAGCTGCTCGACTACCGGCCCGAGCCTTGGCTACCCCTGAAATGCGCCTTGCTGCTTAAGTACATGGCTTGGGATTTGAGCGGGCGCACCGATGATTTGCGCATGAGCAACATTATGCGGCAGTACGGCCCGGCGGTGGTGAAGGACCTGTTCCCGGACTACCCGACCCGCGAAGACCCGATTGTACCGGTGGGCACGCCGCTCGATTTCAAGCCTCTGACCGCGCCGGCTATGCCCAAATCGTTTGAGGCCGCTTACGCTACGCAGCAGCTGCGCACCGAGCCCGATGCCGACCTGGGCTCCAACAACTTCGCGGTCAGCGGCCTGAAGTCGGCCTCGGGCTACCCGCTGCTGGCCAACGACCCGCACCTGCAGCTTAACCTGCCCAGCATCTGGTACCAGATTCAGTTGAGCGCGCCGGGCCTGAACGTGTACGGCGTGACCATTCCGGGCGCGCCGGCCGTCATCATCGGCTTCAATGAGAACGTGGCCTGGGGCGTAACCAACGTGGCCGCCGACGTACTCGACTTCTACCAGCTAAAGTTCAGGGATAGCGCGAAGCGCGAATACTGGCACGATGGCCATTGGAAGCCCGTGCGCCGCGTGGTGGAGCGCATCCGGGTGCGCGGGCAGCCCGACCGGCTCGATACCGTGCTCTACACCCACCACGGCCCGGTGGTATACGACAAGGATGAAAAACCTTTCCTCCCGCAAACTCCCATCGGCCACGCCATGCGCTGGACGGCCCACGACGGGGCCAACGAAGTCGGCACCTTCGTGCGCCTGAACCACGCCCGCACCTATGCCGACTACACCGCCGCGCTGGCTACCTACGGCTCGCCGGCCCAGAACTTTATTTTTGCCGACAATGAAAAGGACATTGCCATCTGGCCCAATGGCCGCTTTCCGCTGAAATGGCGCGACCAGGGCAAGTTCATTCTCGACGGCACCGACCCGGCCTACGACTGGCAGGGCTGGATTCCGCAGGCCCAGAACCCGCACGTGAAAAACCCGGCCCGGGGCTTCGTGAGTTCGGCCAACCAGTTTTCGGCCGGCCCCGACTACCCCTATTACCTCAACTGGAACTACGCCAGCTACGAGCGCGGCCACCGCATCAACCAGCGCCTGGCCGCCATGACGCGGGTGACGCCCGACAGCCTGCGCCGCTTGCAAAACGACGTGCTCGACCTGAATGCTCAGCTGATGCTGCCCCGAATGCTGGCTCTGGTGAGCGACCCGGCCCTGGGAGCCACGCCGCCCGCCGCCACTTCGCCCGAGGGCAGCGTGCTGGCCGAACTGCGACGCTGGCCCTACCAGTACACCGCCGATGCGATGGGCCCCACCATTTTCAACCTTTGGTACGCCAACTTGGTGACGCGGCTCTGGGACGATGACTTTCCGCTCGTGCCCAACGGCCCGGCGCTGCGCTACCCCAGCCGCGACCGCACCAACACGCTGATTCTAAACGAACCTAGTTCGCCCTGGATTGACGACCGCCGCACCCCCGCCCACGAAACCCTGTCCGAGCTGGCCCGGCAAAGCCTGCGCTTCGCCACCGACTCGCTCACCCGCAAGTTCGGCCCGCTCTCGTCCAAGTGGCGCTGGGCCGCCCAGAAAAGTACCGACGTGCTGCACCTGCTCCAGCTGCCCGGATTCGGCGAGATGGACCTGGACTGCGGCGGCGGCAGCGCCATCGTGAATGCCACCACCGAGCGCAATGGCCCCAGCTGGCGCATGGTGGTGGCCCTGGGCCCGCGGGTGCGGGCCTACGGCGTGTACCCCGGCGGCCAGAGCGGCAACCCCGGCTCACCGTTCTACAACAACCTGGTCGAAACCTGGCGCGTGGGCCAGCTGGACGAACTGGTATTTCTGCGCTCAGCGAACGAAGCCAACCCACGGGTGAGCGCCTCCTGGACGCTGCGCGCGCAGTAGTTTGCGCGCCCTTAGTCGCTCGTCTCTTTTCGGTTTCCTCTCCATGTCTTTCAGAAACCTCCTCTGCCTTTTGCAGTTCGCCCGCTGCTTCACGCCTTTGCCTGGCTCATAAGTCTCGTCTTCACCCTGCCCGGACTAGCCCAAACGGCGCCGTTGCCGACTCCGGCCAACGACACGCTTCGTATTAAGGGAAAGGTGTATACCTACGTCGAGCAAATGCCCCAGCTGCCCGGCGGCGGCGGCTCTTCAGCCATTGTCAGTGCTATTCAAAGCCGCGTAACCTATCCGCTGGAAGCGTTGAAGCGACGAAT
This sequence comes from Hymenobacter sp. UYCo722, assembly GCF_040547115.1. NCBI lineage: Bacteria > Pseudomonadati > Bacteroidota > Cytophagia > Cytophagales > Hymenobacteraceae > Hymenobacter > Hymenobacter sp. UYCo722. The sequence continues at coordinate 239,573 of NZ_JBEPPC010000002.1, forward strand.
AACCGGACGGGTATTCGTGAGCTTTACCGTGAGCGCCAGTGGCATAGTTGGCGATGCGCAGGTAGTAAAAGGCATTGGTGGGGGCTGCGATGAATCGGTGCTGAATGCCGTGCAACAGCTGCCACAGTTCATTCCGGGCCGGCAAGCCGGCCAACCGGTACCCGTGCGCTTCACCGTGCCCGTGACCTTTCAGATAACGGCCCCTACTGCCGAACTAGCGGCCGACACTACCCAACAGATTTACACGCTGGTACAGCAAATGCCCGAGTTGCCGGGCGGCGGCGGCTTAGCGGCCATCACCAGGGCCGTGCAGCGGGCGGTGGTGCAGCCAGCAGCGGCCCTGGCCAGCCGGCAGGTCGATAAGGTTTTCGTTTCATTTATCGTGGGGCCGAGCGGCGTGGTACGCGACATTAAGGTGGTGAAAGGCGTGAATACCGACTATAATACCGCCGCCTTGTCGGCCGTGCAGCACCTGCCGCGCTTCGTTGGCGGCAAGCTGCTGGGCCGTCCAGTATCGGTAAGCTTCACGGTACCAGTCGAATTCGGGCGGTCCGTGCGCATCCGCTGAAACGCCTGCTTTTTCCCACTCACCGCTGCGTGCCGGGAAAAGTGGCGGCCCTGAAAAAGCAGGAGTAAGACAACACAGTATTGGGTTGGCAACCGACAGACAGCTTTGCCCGCCCGATTTTATGTTGCTCAAACAATTTTCGAACATTATTAAAACTATTTGTAAATATTTTCATATATTCACAACATCAAGCAGCCCCCTCTGCCCGACGGCTCCTCGTGGAAGATTGTTCATTCTTATTTCACCAAGAAGATGAAGCCATTCCCCGTTTTGCCAGCGCCCGGCATCAGCTGCTTAGTCAGTTGGCCTGCTTACGGCGCAGAACCAATCAGCCGCTCACCGCTGATAGTTTATGCCTGCCCGGCAGCAGCCGGGCCCCGTTTCCGGCCCCCGGGCTGGGCAACAACGGCAGCGGCTTCGTTCCATGCCCCGCTGCTATTGGTGGGGCCGGGCGAGCAGACGGAAAACCAGGAGGAAGATGAGGACGACCTGGAGCTGGAAAGCGACGAAGACCAAAGCAAGCTGCGCATAGCCAGCACGCGCCCCGGCACCGAAGAAGGCAGCACCGCCGCGCGCGGCGGCGATGGCACCATCAACCCGCCCGTCCCGTAGGGCCGCGGCTCACGGATAGTACCAGCTCAGCCCCGGCCGTAAATTCGCGGCATGGACATCCGCCCTATTCCGCTCCGGCCGCGTCGTCGCCTACCGCGACGATGGTGGCTGCCCAACTTATTGTTCGGCCTGCTACTGGCTGCTGGCCGCCCCGCCGTCGCCCAGCGCTACGGCCAGTATGCCCCCGATACCAGCCAGGTTTTCAGCTACGTCGACCAACTGCCGGCCCTACCCGAGGGCGGCGACAACGTAGCCCTGATAAAAGCTATTCAGAAGCAGCTGCAGCTGCCCGCCGACGTACGCGAGGGCCGCGTGGAAGGCCGGGTATTCGTGCGCGTGGTGGTGGGCGTGAGCGGCGTGGGGCGCAAGGCAGCCGTGGCGCAGTCGCTCAGTCCCGCCTGCGATGCCGCCGCCCTGGCCGCCGTGCAGCGTATGCCGCGCCTGCTGCCCGGCCGCTACCAGGGCCAGCCAGTGGCGGTGCTGCTTACCATTCCGGTCATGTTTTTGTCGCCGCGCCACGTGTTTGCGGCCAGCGAGGTGGCGCAGCCGGCGCGCTTCCCGGGCGGCGATACGGCACTGGAAGCCTGGCTGCTGCAAAAGACCGTGCCGGCCGAAGTGCAGCAGCGCGATTTGCAGGGCCGCGTGTCGGTGCGTTCTGTGGTAAAGCCCGACGGCCGCACGGGAGCAACCGAAATTGTCAACTCCCTCTGCCCCGGCTGCGACGACGAAGCGCTACGCCTCGTACGCAACTCCCCGCGCTGGCAGCCCGCTCTGGGCTACGACGACCAGCCCGTGGCTCAATACCAAGTACTGCACGTGTGGTTCCGACCAGGCTCGCCCCCGGCCGGCCTGGCCCCGCCCGTGCCCGAAACCCAGGTGTACGACCAGGCAGCGCAAATGCCCACCTTGGCCGGCAATGGCAGCGAGGCATCCATTCAAACGGCCATTCAGGAATTAATTCACTATCCCGAGCACGTTGTTAGCGGCAAGGCGCAAGTGCGTTTCGTGGTGGAACCCGATGGCCGCGTGACGCGCCCGGTCCTGCTCAGCAGCCTCGGCGCGGCCACCGACGAAGCCATCCTCGACGCCGTGCTGCGGCTGCCGCGCTTCGAGCCCGGCCGCCAGCGCGGACAGGCGGTGGCGGTACGGCTAAAGGTGCCGGTCAGCATCAATATCCGTTGAAGCTCAAGCGAGCCCACCACAAAAAAGCAGCTTACCCGAAATCGGGTAAGCTGCTTTTTTTGGACTGACGCGGTTAGCCGCGTCGATTCGGCCGAAACCTAGTTATCGTCGCTGGCGCGGCTGATTAGCACCACGGCCACCGCGGCCAGGGCAGCAATCCCAATCACCATTTGGGTGGGCGTGAACTTGTTGGAGGCCTTGCGCAGCAACACGCCACCGTGTTTCAGCAGGTCATCTACGTGTTCGGTTTTGCCTTGGAATACGTGGTAGGCGCTTTCGAAAGTGCGGGCCAGGTCTTCGGGCAGAATTTTTTCGATTTGTTCGAGTTGAGCTTCCATAATCTGGGAGGGCTTGAGGAGGAGTTGTGAAAGAATGCCGGGCTGTAGCCCCGCAAAGCCTGTACGGAAAAGCCTGCGGCCGGGCTGCCTCTTTTTTGATTTCGGGCAAAAAAATCCAGCCGCTGCGCCGGCCCATTCTGTTGGAAGTGGCCGGCGCAGCGGCTGGCTGCTAATCAATTACCCCTTATTGAATCACCACAATCCGCGAGCCGGTGCGCTGGGCCTCACGCACCTGGCAGTAGTAGGCCCCGGCGGCCAGGCCACTCAGGTCGATGGGCAAGTGCTGCGCCCCGGCGGGCAGCATACGGTCTACTGCGCGGCGCACTTCGCGGCCCAGCGTATCGAGCAACACCACCTGCACGTGGCCGCCAGCGCAGTCGTAGGCCACGGTGGTGCGGCCTTCGCGCGAAGCCGGATTGGGATACACGGTGAATTCGGCGGCTTCGGCGGCGCTGGTAGTGGCCGTAACGGTGCCCGGGCGCAGCACCGGCACGTAGGGCAGGCTCTGGCCGAATAGCTGCGTGAGCGTGGCCGGCGTTACCTGGAACCAGTCTTTGAGAATGCTGGCGTAGATGCTGCGGAAGTCGAACTGCATCGGAATATTGTCGTTCACGCCGGCGCTGGCGGGCAGCGTGGGGTTGGGCCCGTGCACGATGGGGTTCACCTTCGAGCCGAACACCAGCAGCGGGGCCGCCGCGCCGTGGTCGGTACCGTAGCCCGAATTGGCCCGAATACGCCGCCCAAACTCCGAGAACGTCATGCCCACCACCCGGTCCTGAATGCTGTGGCGCTGCAGGTCGTCCTGGAAAGCGCTTACGGCTTCGGCAATTTTGCCCAGCAGGGTGGCGTGGGTGCCAGTGGTGGTGCTGCCCGTGGCGGGCACCTGCAGCGTGTGCGTATCGAAGCCGCCGAGCTGGCACACGTAAATGCGCGTTTGCAAGCCACCGGCCACCAGCTGGGCCACAATTTTGAGCTGGTCGGCCAGCGCGTTCTGGCCGGCGGCGGGGTACAGGGGCGAGAGGTTCTGGGCCCGCGCGGCCGCCGCCTGAATGGCCGTGGTGTACACCTGGGTCTGGCTCACCACCTGGCGAATGAAGGTGAGCTCGTGCCCGGCCGGCGTATTGGGCGCGGCATCGACACCGCCGCTGAGCAGCTGATAGAAAGAGGATGTGCTGGCAATGGCCATGCCCATGTTCACCGTCGGGCCCTGCACGCAGTTGCTCACCACCGAGCCGATGCTGATGGCCAGCGGGTCGGGGTTCTGGGTGCTGGGGAAGCCGGTGGGAAACCCCGCATACTCGCCGTTGAGGTAGCGCCCGGCCCAACCCGTAGTCAACGTCACATTCGAATCGGAGCCCGACGTCCAGATATCCGTGGCCCGGAAGTGCGAGAAGTTGGGATTGGGGTAGCCCACGCTCTGCACCACGCCCAGCTTGCCGTTCTGGTACATGTTATGCAGCGAGCTCATGGCCGGATGGATACCGGTAGCCGTCGTCAGGCCCAGCACCTGGTTCTGAGGCAGGGCAATGTTGGCGCGGGCCGCCATCAGGGCCGGATACTGGTCGAGCGGAACAATCATGTTCAACCCGTCATTACCGCCCTGCAGCTGAATGATGACCAACACCTTATCCGAAGGCGTGGCGGCGTTGGTGAGGGCCGCCAGCTGGGCCGAATATCCATAAGCGCCAACTGGCAGCCCACTCAAAAAAGCAGTGCCAACGGAAGCCGCAGCCGTGGTCTGAATAAATTCGCGACGTTTCATAATTAAGCCGTTAGCTAGTAGCCAGCATTTGCAATTGACGAATAGATGTTTGCGCGAGCTACCAGCTGGTAGCTGCCAGCCAACAGCTTAGGAAAGATGGTATTCGGCCAGCCCCATTAGCGCGCGCAGCATGGCTTGCAGCTTGGTCGTCACGGCTGCTTTCTTGGCGGTGCTGGTAGGCGCGGCCAGGTAAGCTTGCCACTCCACGGTCCACTCGAAGTCGGGCAGGCCGGGCAGCAAGGCAGTTTTCAGGAAATCCAACTGATTGGCCGTAAGCCCAATGGGTACCATCAGCCGCACAAACTCATCGATGAGCAGGTTGCAGTCCGAGGCCGTGACGGCCGGCAATGACTGGACCAGGGCCACCGGGTCAATTACGATTTTCACGCCGCCGCGAGCGTAGCCGGTACTGATAAACAGGTCCGTGACCTGGTTGCGGCGGGGCAGCGTCACGGCGTTTATCCAGAGCTCGTGGAACTGCGGCGTCTGGTAGTAGGCGGCCCAGCCGGCCACGTTGGGCGGGTCGCCCAGGGTCTGCTGCTGCACGTAGCTCAGGCCATTGGTGTAGTCCCACATGCCATATTGCACCACCAGGTTGCTGGCGGCCGTGGGGAACACCACTTCCATTTGCCGCAGCAGGCCCACCGTGAAATCGAGCGGGCTTTTGATGAGGCAGCCCATATTCAGCACGTCGAAAAAATGCTGCGAGCCCAGCAGCGCCCGCAGCACCGGCACGATATCGAAGTTATTCTGAATCAGCAGGGTGGACAGCGGCTGAATAATATCCGTTTCCACCTGCGCGTCAATCAGATAGTACACGAACCAGCGGTAGAGCTTGCGCACCAAGAAGCGCGCCGTTTCGGCCTGCTGAAAAATCAGGTTCACCAAATCCTGGTATTCGGTAGCCCCATTGGGCGCAATGCGGGCATTCCCAAAAGCCGCTGAAAACACTTTTGTCGTGGTATCGTGGCGGCTCGCGGTGTAGTAGCTGCCCACCGGCACGGTACCCTGGTCGCGCCAGCCCGTCAGGACTTTGGCGGCGGCCTGCACGTCGGCTTCGGTATAGTTGGTGTAGTTGCCCGGCCCGATGAGCGGCCCCTTGCCCACCGTGAACAGCTCGAGCAGCTCGCGGCCATAGTTTTCGTTGGGCGCGCCGGCGGTGCTCTGGTTACCATTGAGATAGCGCAGCATGGCGGGCGTCACGGTCACGTCCTTGGCCAGCTGCTTCACGTTGCCCAGGGCATGCTGGCGCAGCAGGCGCACATATTCATAGCCCAAGCGGGCATCGTTGATGGTGCTGATTTCCACCACGAAGTGGTTGTGCCAGAACAGCGTCATTTTTTCCGTCAGCGACGTGTTCTGGTTCAGCAGTAGGCCCAGCCACCAATCGCGCAACGAGGCCCGCCGCACGCCCTCAAAATTCTGGTCGAATGCCTGGCTTGTCCAAGTCTGACCAACGGCCACGCTCGTGTCGGTGGCCGACACGCTCACGGGCGGAGCTGGTGCAGCAGTCGGCACCAGCAGCATATTGAGTACGGCCGTGAGGTTGGAACCGGCGGCCGCCATAATCTCCGTGCGGGTGGGCCCGAACAAGCTGCGGCGCAGCAGGTGCGCCGCCTGCGCGTAGCCCCAGGTGCCGGTGTAGGGTGCCAGCGTGCTGCTAGTGCGGGCCAGGCCCTTGGGCAGCACCTTATTGGCGTAGCGGCTGATGGTTTCGGGTGGGTCCTGCTGCTGCGGTGCGCCAACTGGCGCGGCCGCGCCGGCTACGGCCCACACCGGCTTCTCCAATACAGCCGAATTTCGTTCGAGGAAATGTCTACGGTTCATAAAAACACGCCATTAAATAAATCCTGAGTGCCGCGCAATCGGCCCGCTGCCGGCCTCACCGCCATTTTTTAGGTCAGACGACTTGCCTGCCTACAAGTTTAATACAAGCAGGTCTTTATTTCGATGAAGCCCGCACGAGGCCAATGCATTAGCGACACAAAAAACGCCCAACCTGTTAGGGTTGGGCGTTGTCGTAATCAAAAAAGATGCGGTCGCTACTCGGCGCGGGCCATCAGGGCCTCGGCGGCGCGGGCGGCGGCGGCGGCCACGGCGGGTACCCGGCCAGCGGCGTAGAAGTTGTGCTGGTAATACGGCTGGTTCAGCGAGCTCACCATTACGCCGCCGTTGCAGGCCGAGTGGGCAAACTTGCCGTTCTTGAGGTAGATGCCGACGTGGTAGATGGGACCGTGGCCCCGGCGGAAAAACACGAGGTCACCGGTCTGCATCTCGGCTTTGGCCACGCGCTGCGTGGTGCCGAACATGGAGCGCGACGAGCGTTGCAGCGTGATGCCGTACACCTCATGGAACACCCGGCTCACGAAGCCCGAGCAATCGGTGCCGCGGTGCGAGCTGCTGCCGTAGCTGTAGGGGGTGCCAATCCAGTCGGTTACGGTGCGTAGCAGGTCCTTGTTCTCGTCGAAGGACAGGTGCAGGCCCAGGGTCTGGGCGTAGTAGTGGTAGGCGAGCGAGTCGCGCGAGGCGGCCAGCTCAACGGGCGTGGGGGCGGGCTTTTCCGCAGCGGGCGTGGTGCCAGGTAGCGCGGGGTCGTTAGCAGGCAGCTCCGTCATCAGGTCCGGAAGCAGCGATGCTTCGGCCGCGACCGGTGCCACCGAGGCACGGGACGCAGCCGAAGCATCGGCCGGACGTTCAAAGAAGAAGGAGAGAGCTAGCGAACCAGCGGCGAGGCAATACAGGAGGCTGTTTTTCATTGTCCGTCGTTAGAGGATAGGGGGCAAAATCCGGGTTCCGATTGGTGAAGTGGAAGAGCCGGCTAGTAGCTTTCTTAGGCGATAGGCAAGGCTGAATTCAGCCGAGTAAAGAAGTGGAAAACAATTGCAACCCGCTGAAATCATATTGACGTCGGTGCGAGTCACTGGGTAAAACTAGGGCTAATAATCCAGACCGCCACCCTTTTTGCTTCATAAAATTCAAAAATTCTTCGTTATATATAACTTATTACAGGAAAATCACCTTTATCACCCCCAACCATCCCTTCAGTAACGCCGTAGATGCGCGGCGCGCAATCCTTCGTATCTTACTCGCATGCAAAATCTTCGCACCCACGTTAACTCCCCGCTTGCCCGCATTGCTCGGCTGGTTCTCAAGGCCCCGCGCGTGGCCATGGTGGTAGGCCAGACGGTGCACCTGAGCGGCACCACCCGCGAAGAATTTCTGGCCGATGCCGAGTGGGTGGCCCACGAGGCCGTGCACCTGCGCCAGTACCGCGAGCACGGCCTGCTCCCCTTTCTGTGGAAGTACCTGGTCGAGTCGGCCCGGGTGGGCTACTACCATAATAAGTTCGAGGCCGAAGCGCGCGAGGAGGCCCGCCGCGTGGTACTCGCCGACCCTAGCCACGTGCTGCGCCCGCTGCCCCGGCACGCGCAACAGCCCTGATACTGACCGCCCAGGCCGGAAAATAAAGCGCGCATTCGGCAACCCCACGGGGTCCGAATACGAATAAAACCCTGCGCCCCACCCAGCTTCGGCAGCGGGGCCGCGTTTTATTCCTTTCATCTCCTTTTCCCACCCAATATTATGGATAACCAAAAAGACCAGTTCGCCAGCAAGCCAAACCAGGCTAATGCCGGCCGCAACACCAACGCCGATAATTCCGCTGCCGCAACCCCACGCAAGGCAGCTCCTTCAACCAGCGCTGCGGACTCGACTGCTACGCCTACCTCGCAAGACCGGTCATCCACGCCCAGCGCCCAGTCGCAGACTACCCCCAACGCCGGCACCGACCGCCAGGGCGAAGGCCAGCAAACCAACGACCAGGAAGGCACCCTGCTTGATACCGCGCTGAACAGCGGCAAAAAGTGGATTGAGGACTCCGGCATGCTCAATGGTGTGAACCAGTTGCCCCAGTCGCTGAAAGACCTCGGCAACCGTGCCGTCGACCGGATTAACGGCCTCAGCACTACGCAAAAAGTGGTGGGTGGTGCTATCCTGGCCGCTGGCCTGGGCTGGCTGGCTACCCGCAAGGGCAAGGCCTCGTCGTCGGATGGCGCGGACAGCAGCGCCTACAACTACGGCCGCCAGCGCGATGCCGGCAGCTACGGCCGCAAGAGCTACGGCTACCAGGCCCCCGATGCCAGCACCAGTCGCCGCCCAGCCGCGGGTACCAGTGGCCGCTCCGATAGCGGCTCGCCTTATGGCAACAGCAGCAGCCGCTTCGGCAGTAGCAGCGATAATGCCGGCTCGGCTGGCAACACGGGTATCCACTCGGGTAGCGGCCGCGACGACAGCGGCGCTGCTTACGGCGGCGCTTCGGCCCGCACCGACCACGGCACGCAGTCATCGAATGCCGACCACCGCAGCATGGAGTAATCCGAGCTGCCAATTCACGAAAAAGCCCCGTCTCATTGCTGAGACGGGGCTTTTTCGTTGGAACGAGGGAGGATTTAGCGCCCGCTGCCCGCTAGATGTTCATGGCCGACTCGCGGCGGCGCATCTTGCCGGCCGGGATACCGAACATCATCTTGAAGCGGCGGCAGAAATAGGCCGTGTCCTTGTAGCCCACCTCTTTGCCGATGTCGCGGATGCTTTTCTTGGTGGTGCGCAGCAGGAACACGGCGCGCTCCATGCGCTGGTATTCGATGTAGTCCTGCGGGTTGATGTTGGTCAGCATCTTGAAATACTGGCCCACGTAGTCCTCGCTCACGTTGGCTACGCCGGAGAGGACTTTGTTGGAGAGGTCGCCGCCGAGGTTCTCCTTGATGTAGTTGAACAGGTCAATCAGGCGCGGGTCCTTGAAGTAGGTGCTGTTGGTAGCCAACTGCTCGACAAACATGTTGTTGCGCAGCACGTAGCGCACCACTTCCACCACGATGTTCTCGGTGTAGATGTTGATGAGACGCTCGCGGCCCGGCAGGTCCTGCATGCTCTCCTCCACCACTTTAATAACGAGGTTGGCCAGCTTGGACTGCCCCGAGATGAGGAAAGCCGGCACGTCGAGCGAGGCGAAGAAGTTCACCGAGTCGAACACCTTGGCCTCGAAGCTCACGAAGCTGTGGCTTTCGGGCGCGTCGCCGATGAGGTCGAGGCTGTCGTTGGAATGGAAGAACTTATCCTTGTTCGAAATCAGGTCGTCGTTGGTGATGACACGGTTTTTATGGTCAATGCCATAGCTCACGCGGGTGGGGCGGCCACCGGGGATAAACAGCATCTCGCCCTCTTCGACCACCATTTGTTCTTCGCCAAAAGTAACGTGGCCTTTGTGCAGCAGAATCAGGTTATTACCAACATCATAAGAATTGCGCACGGTGAAGGGCTGATGCAACACCAGGTTTTTGGCCTTGATGTAGCGAACGCCCAGCGACTCGATGACTTTATTGTAATCTTCCATAATTTAACTGGTCTAAAAGACCGATGAGAGGTGCGGAATGGGTAACTAGGTGGCTACCGCAGTGCAAGATAACACCTTGAAATTCACAAAAACAAGAAACCCAGCCGAAAAGCGGCTGGGTTTAGTGCAATGAATCTGTTTTTTAGGCAATTCCGACTTTATTTGAGCAATTCCCGAGAAATCACAATTTTCTGAATCTCAGAAGTGCCTTCGTAAATCTGGGTAATCTTGGCATCGCGCATGAAGCGCTCCACGTGGTATTCCTTCACGAAGCCGTAGCCACCGTGAATCTGCACGGCCTCGACGGCCGAGTCCATGGCCACTTTGGAGGCGAAGAGCTTGGCCATCGCACCCGATTTGGCGTAGTCCTGGCCGCTGTCTTTATCGGCCGCCGATTGCAGGCAGAGCAGGCGGGCCGCGTCGATGTTGGTGGCCATGTCGGCCAGCTTAAACTGGATGGCCTGGTGCTGCGAAATCGGCACGCCAAAAGCCTTGCGCTCCTTCGAGTACTTCAGGCTGAGCTCGAGCGCGCCCGAGGCGATGCCCAGTGCCTGCGCGGCGATGCCGATGCGGCCACCGGCCAGCACCTGCATGGCGAACTTAAAGCCGAAGCCGTCGTCGCCGATGCGGTTTTCCTTGGGCACCTGCACGTCCGTGAACATCAGCGAACAGGTGTCGGAGCCCCGGATGCCGAGCTTGTTCTCCTTGGGACCCTGAATGAAGCCGGGCATGTCCTTGTCGACGATGAGCACGTTGATGCCGCGCGACTTCTTCTCGGGGTGGGTTTGGGCGATAACGAGGTACACCGAGGCGGTGGTGCCGTTGGTAATCCAGTTCTTGGTGCCGTTCAGCAGGTAATGGTCGCCCATGTCTTCGGCGGTGGTGCGCTGGCTGGTGGCGTCGGAGCCGGCTTCGGGCTCGCTCAGGGCGAAGGCCCCAATGATTTCGCCCGAGCACAGGCGGGGCAGGTATTTCTGCTTCTGCTCCTCGGTGCCGTACTTCTCGAGGCCCCAGCACACGAGCGAGTTGTTCACGCTCATAATCACCGAACACGAAGCATCGACCTTGCTGATTTCCTCCATAGCCAGCACGTAGCTCACGGTATCGAGGCCGGAGCCGCCGTACTCGGGGCTCACCATCATGCCCATGAAGCCAAGCTCGCCCATTTTCTTCACCTGCGCGGCGGGGAATTTTTGGTGCTCGTCGCGCTCAATCACGCCGGCCCAAAGCTCGCTCTGGGCAAAGTCGCGGGCGGCGTCGCGCACGGCGAGCTGCTCTTCGGTGAGGTCGTAAATATTGGGGGAAGTGGCGGTTTGCATAAGAGGGAACGAGATGGGTGGGTGGGAGTGCAAAAGTACGGCCCGGCGCGTGCCCGGCAAGGCAAGCCCTGGTAGGCGGGCGCAGGGCTTCAATAACAGCCCAGGACCCACGAGGTTGCGTCCGGCTGCAACGAATAACGCCCCGAACCAGGGCGGGTTCGGGGCGTTGCCAGCAGTGAGCGGCCGGAGCCGACAGATTACTGATACTGAATGTACAGCGGCGAGGGCGTGAGGGCGATAACCTCGCTGGGCGTCATGATGTGATGGGGCTTGGGGCGGGCATCGTACTCATAGAACAGCTTGAAGCCGGTGTACTGCACGGGCTCGGCCTTGATGTAGGCATCGTACGAGTCCTTTTTCAGGGTGGGGTCGCCGTGGCCGTCCATGTGCATCACGACCTGCACGCGGGGGTCGAGCTTGATGTTTTTGTAATTGCTCAGCATCTTCCGGGTGAAGCGGTGCACGGTGAGCACCTTGGGCGGCAGGTGGTTTTCGCTCACGATGCGGGCTAGGAAGTTAATGGTAAAGTTCACATCCTTGGCATCGAGGGTGCCGATGCGCTGGTTGGGGCGCACGCCGGGCATGGTGGCCAGCGAAAACTCGGGGTCGATGCCGAGGTGCACGATGGGGTCTTTGAGGTAGGGCTCCAGCTTGGGCAGTTCGGCCTGCAGGGTGCTGTGGCCGGGCTGCACGTCCAGAAACAGAATGCACTTGTGCTCCTTGGCCCAGGAAATAACCTCCTCGATGGTGGATTTGGAGTTCATCAGGCGCCACTTGCCGTCTTTGCCAGCCGTGCCCTGGGCCGTGATGGTGACGTTGTGCAACGCCGGCTGCACCGGAATGCTGGGGTCGGCGGCCTGCCATTCCTTTATCACGCCCTCAAACTTACGGAACATCTGGTCCTTGGGCTCGCGGCCCAGAATGCCCATGCCCTTCGAGCGGATGTTGCCATAGAAGGCCACAATGCGGTGGCCCGGCAGAATAGCGCCCGGCAGCTGCCCGGTTTTTTTGGCAATGCTGTCGGCCTTGAGCGAGTCGCGGCGCATGGCCGCCATCTTGATTTTGACGGTATCGACGGGCGCGGGGGCGGCGGCAACGCTGTCGCCGGTGGCATTACCCCCTTTTTCGGCCTCGGTAGGACTGGTTTTGCAAGCGGGGCAGGCCAGCACGGCCAGCAAGCCCAGGGTGGCGGCGAATGCGCCGGAAGTAGCTTTTAACAACACGGATGTAGGGGGGACAAAACGGGCAATAGTAGCCTCAAAGGTAAGCCTTTCCGCGCGGGCGAAGCTAGGCGACCAATTAAAAATCAGTTAAATCCTGTCCCGTAGCGGCCGGTTACCCCGGTGCTCAGCGGGTCACGGGCGTCAGCGTTACTTCAAACCAGGTGGCGGGGTCGGCCAGCGGGTCGGGGGCCTGCGTGGGCAGCGGCGTGGGCGAGTACAGGGCGCACAGCGTGTTTTCGACCTGCACCAACTGGCCCGGCGCGGCGGTGGGCAGCCCGTCGAGCAGGCCAGCCAGCACTTCCCAGCGGGGCTCGCCGGGCTGGCGGCTGGCATCGTGCCACACCACTACGGTGTTGGGGCCAACCAGGTGCTCGAACACGCGGGCAGTGTCGATGCGCACAGCCTCGTAGCGGTGGTCGCCGTCGATGAAAATCACATCGAATGGCCCGCCAAGCGCGGCGAAGTCGTAGGTGGCCGAGTTGCCGTGCAGGTGGCGCACGTTGGGCAGCGGCTTCGAGAAAAAGCCGTGGAGCTGGATGTAGCGCTCGGGCAGGCCGAGAGTGCGAATTTCGGCGTCTGATAGGTTCAAGGTGCAGACTTCGGCGGCTACTTCGGCTACGTTGGCGGCGCTCTCGCCGCGCCAGGTACCGATTTCGAGGTAGCGGCAGCCGGGTACGCGGCGGGCCAGGGCGCGCAGCAGCAGCAAATCGGTGGGTAGCGAGCCGCCCTCGCGGAAGGCAAACGGGCGCACCGTGTTATCATCTGGGCTCAGGAAATGGGACAACGGCACCAGCGGTAGGCCCTGCGCGGTGAGCTGGCGGCCGGCGTGGACCAAGGCGCGGCGCTGCCAGTCGGCCACGTCGCCGGCGATGACGTGGTTGAGCAGCGAGGGCGTACGGGCTAAGCTGCGCAGGGCGCTCAGGGCGACGGATAGGCGGGACATTAGGTAGCAGTCAGGTAATAGCCGCCGGCTGCGGCAAAAGTAGCCGCTCTGGCTCCCGAAAGTTAGGCCCGGCGGCCGCGGCTCACGCTTACAACGCAGAAAGGCCCCAGCGCGGGCCGGAGCTTTTCGAGCAGTTTCTCTATATTCTTGTTACTGTTAATGACTGACTAGTGCTGACTTACTCGCCGCCGGGATTGGTAGACATAGCAAATGATACCGGTACAGTAAATGAAACCGCGACAGCTTTGCCATCCTGCTTGCCCGGCACCATTTTCGGCATTTTCCGAATGGCATCAAGTACGGCCTCATCGTAAGCTGCACTCAGCCCTTTCAAGATGCGCCCCCCTATCACATCGCCATGCTCAGTAACGATGAAGGAAGCGAAAATCATGCCCGTGCGCTGGTCAGCGATTGCAACACTGGGGTACACGAGCCGCGCCTGGATGGCTTCCACAATAGCGCTGTTGCTTGTACTACCATCTAGGTGGGGCATTTCTTCTACAAAGACATAAACTTTCTTTAAAACGAGAGGTGCTTTTTTGCCGTCGCGCGGTATGACGGTAGGCGGTAGGGGCGGCGCTACCGAATTTTGAATGGCACTTGAAACGGCCGGCGCAACCGGCGGCGCGGCTTTCTCACAGGCAACTACAAATAAGCACGCGCCCAGCAGGGGCAGCGCGAGCCACTGTTTCCAGCGGCTTATTGGTTTGGTTTTCTGAATCATGGCAATGCGACTGAGGGTTTGAGAGTGGGAGAAGGAGTGCGCAAGCGGAACCGAGAAACCGAGGCGGCTGGCCACTTGCCGGGCCAGCAGTTGGGAGTAGGAAGTGGAAAGGGAAGGAGTTGGGAAGGGGGCGTCGTGCAGGGCCGCTGCATCGGCCAGGTACTCGTGGGTGAGGGCCAGGGCCCGGGCGCACAGGTGCACGAAGGGGTTGAACCAGAGCGCGGCCCGTAGCAGCTCCAGCAGCAGGCGGTCGGCGGTGTGGTGCTGGCGCACGTGGGCCAGCTCGTGGCGCAGCACCTGGCGGGCTTCGGCCGGACTCAAGTCCAGGGTTTCATCCCAGAAAATGACGCGGCCGAAGGAGCTGGTGGGCAGCCGGCCGTGAGTTTCGACCAGCGTGTAGCCTTCGGCAGCCGTGCGGGGCAGCCCCCGCGCCTGCCACCACAGGCGGCCCAGCTCGGCGGCCAGCCGTAGCAGCACCAGGGCCGCACCAGCTGCATAAACGGCTAGCAGCCAGAAGGCCCAATCGGGGCCGGCAGCTTCGGCCGCCGCCCCGGGTGCCCCCACCTGCACCGCCGGCAGCAGCACCGCTACCACACCCGGCAGGCCCGCCGGGCCGGGGCCCCACCAGCCGGCGGGCCAGGCCAGTGGCAGCAGCGGCAGGCCGGCGGCCAGCAGCGGGCCCAGCACCAGAAAGGCGCGATTATAGGCGAAGCTGCGCTCCGGGCGCAGGGCCAGACGGTAGCAGGCCCACCACGCACCCAGCAGGGCGGTGCCGAGCAGCATCCAGTTAAGCAGGCTGAGCTGGTTCATCGGGGGTGGGGGTTTGGGGGTGGGCGGCGTGGCGCAGCAGCTCGTCGAGCTGGGCGGCGTCGAGGTTTTCTTCTTTGGCGAAAAACGAAACGAGGCGGCCGAACGAATTGCCGAAATGCCCGCCCAGCAGCTTGCGCAGCGAGAAGCGGCGGTAGTCGTCCTGGGCCACCAGCACGTGGTAGCGGTGGGTGCGCCCGAAGGCATCGTGGCCCACAAAGCCTTTGGTTTCGAGAATGCGAATGATGGTGGAAACCGTGTTGTAGGCCGGTTGCGGGGCGGGCAGTTCGGCCAGCACGTCTTTCACGAAGGCGGGGCCGAGGCGCCAGAGCACCTGCATCACCTGTTCTTCGGCGCGGGTAAGTTCGGGGAAAGCAGCGGGGTCCATAAGTACGGGAGGTTTCAGGGTAACACAAACGTATAACTAATATTTTAGTTTACAAACTATTTCCTTAGTTGATTTCGATAATAACGGTTGGCTTTGCCAATAAATGAAGCGAAAGGCCCGCTGGGCACGTAAGCAGCGCAGGTTGGCAGTTGCGGACGGGCAAACCGCCGCACGCCTTTTCACGCCATCGCTGCGCTCATGCTGAAGCTTTTATTCTGCTCTTCGTTGATTTCACTGAGCGCGGGCCCGGCCTGGGCCCAAACCGAAACCGCGGCCCCGGCCAGCCCAAAACCAGTACTCGCCCTCCTGCCCGCCCCAAAACCGGCGGCAGTTGCCCAACCGCACTCGCCCCGGCAGCTTTTTCCGGGCCTGTTCGAAGCGGTGCAGCTGGGCCGGGTTTTCCCCGACAACAAGACCTTCGTGGACGCCGCGCCCCGGCAAGCGCCCACTACCATTCTGGCCGCCTGGCGGCGCGAGAAAAACCGGCCGGGTTTTCGGCTGAAAGTATTTGTCGAAGCCCACTTTGAAGTACCGGCCAGCACCGCGACGGCCTTCCAGACCAACCAGGCCGCCGGCCTGCGCCACCACCTCGACACGCTCTGGACGGTGCTGGCCCGGCCGGCCGCGCCAGCCCCCGACTCTGCCGATTCGCTGGCCGCGTTCCGGTCGCTGGTACCGCTGCCGCACCCCTACCTGGTGCCGGGCGGGCGCTTTCGGGAGGTGTACTACTGGGATTCGTACTTCACGATGCTGGGGCTGGCCGAGGCCAATAAAACCCAGCTGCTGCGCGACATCACCGATAATTTTGCCTACCTGCTGGGCCGGTTCGGCTTCGTGCCCAACGGCAACCGCACCTACTACCTTACCCGCTCGCAGCCACCGTTTTTTGCCAGCATGGTGCAGCTGCTGGCCCGCGACCGCGGCAACGCCGAGCTGCTGCGCTACCGCCCCGCCCTCGAAGCCGAATACCGCTATTGGATGCGCGGGGCCACCACCCTGAAACCCGGCACCGCCGCCCACCGCGCCGTGCGCCTGCCCAACGGGGCCGTGCTGAACCGCTACTGGGACGAGAGCGAGCAGCCCCGCGAAGAGTCTTTCGCCGAAGACGTGGCGGCCGCGAAAAAAAGCAAGCAGCCCCCGGCGCAGTTCTACCGCCACGTGCGGGCAGCGGCGGCCTCGGGCTGGGATTTCAGCAGCCGCTGGTTTGGGGCCGGGGGTGGTTTGGGCAGCATTCAGACCACCGATTTGGTGCCCGTCGATTTGAATTGCCTGCTTTATGATTTGGAAATGACGCTGGCCGAAGCCGCCCGCGTAGCCGGCCAGGCGGCGCAGGCCCGCAGCTACGCGGCCAAAGCCGCCCAGCGCAAAACTGCCCTGCTGGCCCTGAGCTGGGACGCGAGAGCCGGCTGGTTCCAGGACTACAACTGGCGCAAGCGCCAACGCTCGGCGGTGCGCACGCTGGCGGGCGTGTTCCCGCTGGCGTTTGGGCTGGCCACGCCGGCGCAGGCCCAGCGGGTGGGTGCGGGCCTGCAAAGCAGCTTCCTGAAACCCGGCGGGCTGGTGACGACCCTCACCACCACCGGCCAGCAGTGGGATGCCCCCAACGGCTGGGCCCCGCTGCAATACCTGGCCATCGAAGGATTAACCCGCTACGGCCAAAAGCCGCTGGCCGACACCGTAGCCCACCGCTGGGTGCGCCTGAACCGCCGCGTATTCACCCAGACCGGTAAGCTGCTGGAGAAGTACGACGTGCTGAACGTGAACCGCCCCGCCGGCGGCGGCGAATACCCCTTGCAGGATGGTTTCGGCTGGACCAACGGGGTACTGCTGCGGCTGCTGAACCGGGAGGAAGTGAGGTAGGGTAGGTCGGGGGCGGACTTTGGGCCCACTCCCGTGCCCCAGTTGGAGGGCCCTGACAACATAGGGAAGCGGGCTATAAAACCCACACTACGGCCTGCTGCGCAGCAGGATTGAAGCAGCCTGCTACTGGCATTTTCACTCGCGCCGCAAAAAAGGACAATCCCCCGCTTGCTAACCCATCGGGCCTACCACTTCGGCGGGGCCGCCGCCACGTGCTGCTGCAGGCCCGCCAGCAGTTGGCCCACGGTGCGCTGCAGGGTTTCGGCGAAGGCGGCGCGCTCCTGGCTGAAGCTGCTGTTGGGTTTCTCGCTCTTGGCACGGTGGGCGGGGTCGGTATCGGGCGTGAACAGGGTGTGGCGCGGGCTCACGGCTACGGTGGACATGCTGCCCAAGGCCATCGTGAGGTCATTCAACTGGTAGCTGATGGCCGATAAGTCGCTTCCATGCGGACTTAGGGAGCCGGGGCGGCCCAGCTCGAACACCTCGTAGCGGTAGCGGCCCTCGCGGAAATCGAGGCGAAAGGCGAAGCTCAGCAGCCGGGAGATGTCGTTGGGGTGCAGCACCCGGTCGACCCACGTTTCGGTGTAGCCCCGACCGATGAGCACGCCACGGACGGCATCGTCGAACTTAATAACCTGGTGGACATTCTCAAACGTGAGGGCCACCCACTCGCGGGCACGAGCCTGCAGCTCGGCGGCCGATACCCCGGGCACGGCCACCACCCCCCGAAAGGGAATGCGCTGGCTGAGACTATCGGTGGGCAGCAATGGCACGGTTAATTTGTACTGGGCGGCCGCGGGCCGGGCCGCCCCGGCGAGTAGCGCCAGGGCCAGCAGGAAGGGAAGGTTTTTCATGGCGCAATATGCGTCGGGCAGCCACAAAAAAACTGGCACGGTTTTGCAATACATTCCTGCATCGGCCAAACACCCGGTGCTGTCCGCAGCACTGCCCCGGCCGGATTCTTTCACTCCATCCAACCAATTCTGGTTATGAAAATTTCACGCCTTTCGGGCGGCCTGGCCGTGGCTTGCCTGTTCGTTTCTGCTGCTTCCTCACCGGCCTCGGCCCAGGGTACCCGCGATGCTTATGGCAACCCCAAAGCCGCGCCCTCGCCCCGCCCCATGGGTTCGGCAACTACCCGCCGCGCCCCCAGCTACTCCAACCAGCCCGCACAGTCATCGTCGTCGACTAGCAGCCCGGCTACCGGCGGCGTGCACTTCGGCTTTCGGGCCGGCCTGAACGTGGCCGACCTGCGGGGCGATGCTGTGCAGAGCTTCACCACCTTGGCCGGCTACGCTCCCGATAAGGCCATAAGCAAGCAGCTGCGCCCGGGCTTTTATGCCGGCGTATTTGCCACGCTGCCGCTGGGCCCCGGCTTCGCCATCGAGCCCGGCATTACCTACGCCGAAAAAGGCGCGGTGCTGAAAGGTACCCTGCCCTTCCCGGCCCTCGATTTCCTG
This sequence comes from Hymenobacter sp. UYCo722, assembly GCF_040547115.1. Lineage (NCBI taxonomy): Bacteria > Pseudomonadati > Bacteroidota > Cytophagia > Cytophagales > Hymenobacteraceae > Hymenobacter > Hymenobacter sp. UYCo722. The sequence continues at coordinate 258,151 of NZ_JBEPPC010000002.1, forward strand.
AACGCCAACGTGACCGGCACCGCCCGCCTGGCTTACATCGATGTGCCCGTGCTGGCCAAGGTGTTCATCACGCCGGGCTTCTACCTCTACGCCGGCCCGCAGGCCTCGTTTCTGGTCAGCGGCAAGGCGCGGGTTGATGCCAGCGTGCTCGGCTTCTCGGCCTACAAGCAGGATTTCGATGTATCGAACCAGCTGCGCAAGGTCGACTTTGCCGCCGTGGGCGGCTTGGGCTACCAGTTCGAAAACGGCCTGGGCCTGAGCGCCGGCTACGACTACGGCTTCGCTTCGCTCGATGCCAACAACCGCTTCCAGGCCTACAACCGCGTGGCCAAAGTGGGCCTGAGCTACTCGTTCTAATCATCATCCGGTCGGTTATCGGCCATTCTATTCCACTATTTTTCGTTCCCCTATTTATTCGTCACTATCCGAGATATATTAATGAAGAGGCCCCACCGCTGCAACGGTGGGGCCTCTTTTTAGTGAACAGTTATCAGTGAACAGTTAATATTCAGACATGAAATTCCTACTGCTCACCGCTCACTGATAACTGTTCACTGCAATTACCGCTGGCCGACGGCTCCGCTGCCGCTGAGGCCCTGGGCCAGGCGCACGAGGCGCACGAGCTCGGCGCGGTAGCCGTCGGCATCGGGGCCGCGGGCTCCGTCGGCTAGCTTTTCGGTGGCAGTCCAGGTGGCGGTGCCGCGCTGCTCGCTCTGGCGCAGCAGCATGCCGAACTGGGCCACGGCGGCGGCAAAGCGGAAGTCGGGCGAGGCCTGCTCAATGGACGTGGCGGTGCCCACCAAAGGCTGGGCCAGCAGCTTGCTGGTGTTGCTTTGCGGCTCTTTGTAGCGCAGCTTCACGGTCAGCACGTCGTTGGCAAGGAACTGCTGCATGGTAGCGGCGGTGGCTTTGGTGGGCTGGTATTTCAGGCCATCAACCAGCGGCTGGGCGCTGCCCACGGGCACTATTTCGTAGAGGGCCGTGACGGTGTGGCCCGCGCCGAGCTCGCCGGCATCCTTGCGGTCGTTGTTGAAGTCCTCGGCGGCCAGCAGGCGGTTTTCGTAGCCCAAGAGGCGGTAGTTGGCCACCCAGGCGGGGTTGAACTCAACCTGCAATTTCACGTCCTTGGCCACGGTGAAGAGTGTGCCGCCGAACTGCGCCACCAGCACCCGGCCGGCCTCGTCGAGGTTGTCGAGGTAGGCGTAGTTGCCGTTGCCCTTGTCGGCCAGGGTCTCCATGCGGCTGTCGCGCAGGTTGCCGCGCCCGCAGCCCAGCACCGTGAGGAATACGCCGCTCTCGCGCTGGTCCACGATGAGCTGCTCCATGGCCGCATCCGAGCTTTCGCCCACGTTGAAGTCGCCGTCGGTGGCCAGAATCACGCGGTTGTTGCCCTCCTTCTGGAAACTTTGCCGGGCCGTGGAGTAAGCCAGCCGCAGGCCCGCGCCGCCCGCCGTGGAGCCACCCGATTGCAGCCGTTCCAGCGCATCGAGAATCAGCTCGGGCTGGCTGCCGGGCGTGGGCGGCAGCACCAGACCGGCCGCGCCGGCGTAGGCCACCAGGGCCACGTGGTCCTGGGGCCGCAGCTGGCGCACCAGCAGTTTCAGGCCGGCTTTTACCAGCGGCAGCTTATCATCCGAAAACATCGAGCCCGACACGTCGACCAGAAACACGAGGTTGGCGGGCGGCAGCTGGGCCGTTTCGATGCGCCGGGCCTGCACCCCGATGCGGGCCAGCTGGTGGGCCGGGTTCCAGGGGCACCGGGCCAGCTCGGTGCTAATGCGCACCGGGTCGGGTGAGGTGGCGGCCGGCGCGGCGTAGTCGTAGCGGAAGTAGTTCAGCATTTCTTCCACCCGCACGGCGTCGCGCGGGGGCAGCTGGCCTTCGTTGAGGAAACGGCGCACGTTGCTGTACGAGGCATTGTCCACGTCGAGCGCAAAGGTGCTGAGCGGGTCTTTCTTCGCGTCGAAAAAGGCATTTTCGGCAACGTGGGCGTAGGTGTCGCCGGCCCCGGCTTCGGCGCGGGCGGGCAGGGTGGCCGTGGGGTACGCCGGGCTGATGAACAAGCCCCCCACGCGGCCCGACAGCCCGGTAGCCGGCGCGGCATAGCGCGCATCGGCCGTGGCTTGAGCCGCTTTCATCTTGCGCTTCGAGGGCCCGGCCAGCGGCGAGGAGCTGCCGGTTTTACTGTCGTAGCCGGTTACGACTACTTCGCGCAGTTCCTTCGTATCCGCAAACAGGGCCTGGTTGATAATGCGGCTGCCCGCGATTCGGCGCTCCTGCGTGACATAGCCCACGCTGGAAAACACGAGCGTAGCCGTGGCAGCGTTGGGCACCCGCAGCGAGTAGCGGCCACCGGCATCGGTGCTCACGCCCAGCACAGTGCCCTTCACGAGTACCGTGGCGCCGGGGAGGCCCTGCTTCAACTGCCCATCGAGCACTACGCCCGTAATGGTGCGGAGCCGGGTGGTGTCGGCGGGCTCGGGGATGGCGAACGCCGCCCGATTTTTCGGCTTTTTTTGGGCGAGCGCAGCCTCCGGCGGGGCCAGCAATGCAACAACAAGCAGCAACGGAAGCATCAGCAGGTTTTTCATGGCAGCAGGTTTTTTTGGTGAAACGTGCTGACTTGATGCGGGCCCCGGGCCGATTGCACACGGCGGCCGGAAAGTACGTGCGGCAACCCGGTCCGCGCATCCCCCGAAATTGCCCTAACTTCCCACCGCCATGTTCTTCCGCCGCTCGCCGCCATCCGCCGCTGCCGCGCCACTCTCCGACCAGGAGCTGCTGGCCCGCTACCGCGCGCACGGCGACGTAGCCGACCTCGGCCAGCTTTACGACCGCTATCTGCCCGAGGCCTTTGCCGTAGCCCGCCGCTACCTGGCCCCGCCCGACGAAGACGCCCAGGATGCCGCCATGCAGCTTTTCGAGCACCTGGTGAAGGTGCTGCGCACTCACGCCCCCGACAACTTCCCGGCCTGGCTGCACACCACCGCCCGCAACCACTGCCTCATGCAGCTGCGGGCCCGCAAGCGCGCCGGCCCCAGTGCCGGGCCGCTCATCCTCAGCTTTCCCGACGCGGCCGATGTGGAATTGGCCGCCGCCCGGCATCTGCCCAGTGCGACCGAGGCCGCCGACGAAGCCGAAGACGCCGAACAGCGCCTGCAAAACGTAGAAGCGGCGTTGGCCCAGCTGCCCCCGGCCCAGCGCCGCTGCCTCGAACTGTTTTACCTCGAAAAGAAAAGCTACCGCGAAATCGCCGACCAAACCGGCCTCGACCTGAACCTAGTGCGCAGCCACCTGCAAAACGGCAAGCGCATGCTGCGCCGCCAGCTCGAGCCACCCGAAAAAACCAAACCCGCTGCCCACGTTCCGCTGCCCACTGCCGACACCCCGCCCCTGCATGCTGCCCGCTGATTCGCCCTTTGCTTCGCTGTCCGCGCCCGGCCCCCATCCGGCCACGGCTGAGCTGCGCGCCTACGCGGCCGGTACCCTGAGCGCGGCCGACGAGCACCGCATCGAGGCCCACACTCTCGACTGTGAGCGTTGCGCCGAGCTGCTGGAAGGCTTCGCGATGAGCGACGCGGCCACCACCGACCAGGCGCTGGCAGGGCTGCGCACCCGCCTGCAGGCCCGCGTGGCCGACGATGCCCCTGCCCCCGTGCTACTGCCCGCCAGCCGGCCGCTGTGGCCGCGCCTGGCCGCTGCCGTAGCACTGCTCGGGGCAGTGGGGGGTGGTATCTGGAGTTGGGAACAGCAGCATCCGACCACCGAAGTAGTAACGGCCCCGCCCGTAAAGGCGGTACCCGCCGCTGGGCCCCAGCCGGCCAGCTCAGCCACTGTGGCCACGGCGAAGCTGCCGCAAACCACCCCGCCGCCCCGCCCCGCCGTAACCGCGCCAGTAGCGGCACCGGTAGCGACTTCCGGCCAGCCGGCCGATTATGCTGCCGTTCGGCCCCGCGACCGGGCGGCGGACTCCCGCCTTTTCCGCCGCCCGGCCCAGCCCGCTGCGCCCGTCCTGGCCGACAAGACCACCGACGCTGCCGAAACCACCGACGGTTTTGCCACTCAGGCCGCCCCTGCCGCTCCCGAAGCGAAGAAACTCGCCGGCCGCGCGGGCACAGCTTCAGCTAGTGAGCCGGCAACCAGCGTAGCCGCCGCCGAAGCCCCCGCTTCGAAAGCTGCCGCCACGCTACCCATCGCGCCAGCGGAGGCCACGGTGATGGCCGACTCCAGCGCCACCGACCAGAAGGAGATAATTGTCAGTCGTTTCAGCAAGGCCAAAGCCTTCGAAAGTACCGCCCTGGTGCGCGATAAGCCCATGCCGGCCGCCATGACCATTGCGCCGGCCCCGGTGGCGGGCACGCCGGCCCTGCGCGATTACCTGCACCGCGAGGCGGCCCGGTTCGAGCTCGAAGATGGGGCCCGGCCCCTGCACGGCACGGTGCGCCTGCGCTTTATTGTGGGGGCCGACGGCAAGCTGAGCAACCTGCAAGTGGTGCGCGGCATGCGCGCCGACTACGACGAGGAAGCCCTGCGCCTAGTGTGCGAAGGCCCCGTTTGGCGCCCGGGCATTGCCGGCGGCCGCCGCGCGGCCCTGCCCATGGAAATCACGATTTCATTCTGAGGAACACCCGTTGTTGTTCTGGGCTTGCGTACCGGCGGCCGGCGTAGGCAAGAGCCTTACGGAGCTTTGGGGCCTGGCGCACCCGCTCCACGTCTTCGATGTAGCAGCAGGCTCCACGAGGCCCTATCCTTTGAAAAAGGCTGTAGCCACGCGTCGGCGGGCGTGTGGGTAGCTGCCATAAAAAAGCACCCCTGCCACTAGCCGGCAGGGGTGCTTTGCTTACTGGAGCCGGCCCGCGAGCCGGTTACTTTTTGCGGCGTTGGCGCAGGCGGCGCAGGCCGTAGGCGAGGCCACCGGCCAGCAGCAACGAAGCGCCGCCGTCGAGCGGAATGGCCGTGGGGGCGGCCGGGGTGGGGCCGCCACTGCCGGGGCCCTGGGCCTTGGCCCCGATGGCCAGCAGCAGGGCCGAAGCCAGGAGAAGGGTTTTCAACATTGTATTGGGGAATAAGAGTCAGACCATTGAAAAAGAAAGCCGCTTGGGGCCGCCCGTCCCGGACGGGCGGCCCTGCTTCGTGTCGGCTATTATTCGACCACCAGCTTCTTCACCACCAGGCCAGCCGAGGTGGCTAGTTGCAGGGTGTAGATGCCATTGGCCACGCCAACCAGCGAAAGCTGATGAGCAGCCGCGCCTTGCGCGGGCAGCGCCTGCGTCCGCACGGTGCGGCCCAGGGCATCGACCAGCGAGGCCGTTACGGCCGTGCGGCCCAGGGTGGCGGGCAGCTCCACGAACGTGGCGGATTTCGCCGGGTTCGGGTACAAGGCTACCTGGCGGGCCAAAGCGGCCGTGGCCGTGGCCGTGCCCAGCACGCGCTGCGGGGTAATCAGCAGCGAGAAGCGGCCCGTGAGCGAAGCGGCATTGCCTACCGTGAAAGCATAGCCAGCCGGCTGGCTTAGGTCGAAAGCCGTGCCGGTGAGGGCATCCTGCAGGTAGACGTAAGTGCCGGCGGGCAGGCGCAGCAGCTCGGTGGCGCGTAGCGTGTTGGCACCAGCAGTAGCCTGCACGCGCAGCGGCACGGTCACGTCGGCGGTCGCGAGGGCCGGCAGGCCATTCACGGCCAGGATGGTGCTGGTACCTACGGTGCTGGCCAATGCCAGCGGCGAGCCGCCCAGCAGCTTAAAGGCGTCGAGCGCCGGGTCGAAGCCGGTAGTGGCATTGGCATCGAAGTAGACCACGGCCTCATCGGCGGCCCCGGCGGCGTTGCGCAGGTCGAGGCGCACGAGCGGAGCCGTAATCGCGCCGCGCTGGAACACCGGGTTGGTGTAGGCCGTAATGCGGGCCGTGTTGTTGAAAGTCAGGTCAGCATTGTTCGTGGCGGCCCGCACGAAGAAGCCCTGGGCTACCGGAATCTGGCGCTCGCCGCCGTTGGTGCCCGTACCGTTCACGGTGTAGGTAGAGTAGGTGCCGGCGTACTGGCCCGACGAGCGGTACACGTACACGGTCGGGTCCACGTTGTTGCGGACCACAAAATCCCAGTCGATGGGCGAGGGATAGGGGTTGCCGCGCAGGTGAAAGCCCGACTCCTGCTGGCTGCCACGGCTCAGGCTACCGGTCGTGTAGGTGCCATTGTTGAGCGTGCCAGTGAAGTCCACGGTTTGCGTGGAGGCAATGTTCACCGTGTAGCCGCGGGTTACTTCCAGGGCGTCGCCCAGCGTGTTGGGCGAAAAGAAGCCCTTGTCGAAATCCTGCGGCGAGGGGTTGCCGCTGGTGTTCACGCGACTTTCGTCGTAGCCAAATACCGTCGGGAAGGGGGTAACGGTGTTGCCCTGGGTGTTGTAGGCGGGGTTAACCACGGGCGTAAAGCCCGGCGTGGTCAGGTCGGCCACCGTGCTGCCCGTTACGGGAGCCGAGTAGTGGCGGTAGCCCAGGCCGGCGTTGCGGGTGGGGTCGATGTAGCGCTGCACGGTAACCGTGCCGCTGGCGGTGCCCGCACCGTTGTTTACTACTTCGGCCGTGCCGGCAGCGTTGGAGAGCAGGGTCAGGTTGGCATTGGTGGTCAGCGTGCCGTTGTTCAGGCTCAGCACCCGTTGCACGCTGGTCGGTGCGTTCAGGGCCACGCCCGCCGGGCCGGTAGTCAGGTTCTGGAACTGGGTGGCCGTGCCGCTGATGGTTTGCAGGGCCGCGCCCGCAAAGCGCACCTCGCCGTTGCCGGCCCCCAGCACGGTGCCGCCGTTGTTGAAGAAGTTGCCGTTCAGCGTCAGCAGGCTCATGTCGGCCGTGGTCAGGGTCGCGCCGCTGCCCAACGTCAGGTTATTCACCTGGCGCGGGTCGCTCACCACCGGGTCGTTGGGGGTGTCCGGAATCAGCACGTCGTCGGTAGCCGTGGGCACCGTCATCGGCAGCCAGTTGCCCGCTACTGCCCAGGCGGTGCTCACGGCCCCGGTCCAGGTAATAACGCCGGCGGTAATCACCGGCGGCTGCATCAGGAAAATGGCGAAGCCCGCGAGGTTGGTGCCCTGGCCAATGCGGCCAATCGGCGAAGCCGCCCCGGAAGTCAGGCTGATGCTGTACAGAAAGTCGGCCGTGGTGCCCGTAGCGGCCGCCGCCAGAAAGGCCGAGTTGGCCGGCATGGTGAGGTCCGTCAGGTCGGAATAAATATCCAAATCAACGCCCTGCGCGGTATTTACCGCGATGCCCGAAGCGCCCTGGTCCACGTAGGTGCCGCCGTTGGCGTTGGTCGAGCGTAGCAGCACGTTGCGGGCCTGGTCGTAGCCGTAGAGCGTGGTGCCGGTGTTGGCGTTGTTGTCGTTGTTGGCATAAGCCGCGCCCGCAATCATGGGGGTGCCGGCGGGATTGGTCAGCGGCGTATCGGTGAAGAGCGTGCTGCTGGCCAGGGCGTAGCGGAAGTTGGCCTGGTTGGTCGCCGATACGATGCGAATAGCGTCGGCGGCGGGGTTAAAATCGAAGCCAATGGCGTTGGCATCCGCGCCCAGGGCCAGGGCCAGCGCCCCACTCACGTTGGTCAGTGCGCCGGTCGTCAGGCTAATCGTGTAAATCTGGCCCTGCTGGGCGGCGGCATCGTAACCCAGCACGTACAGCATGCCATTGGCGGGGCGGAAGTCGGCCCCCGCTACTACCTGCGCGCCCTGCAGCCCGGTCACGTTCACCGCCGAGCGGATGTTGCCGGGGTTGCCGGTGTCGAACGAAATCAGGTTGCCGCCGGCCACGCCGTAGGCCAGCTGCCCCGTGAGGGCCGGCTGCGTGAGCGGCGCGATAAAGGCGGCCACGTCGCGCACTGCAATACCCTGGCCAATGGCCCCCACCAGCGTGGGCGTGCCACTCGTCAGATTGAGTGTGTACAGGTTGCTGAAATTCTGGCCGTTGGGGTTAGCCGTCAGGTAGGCGGTGTTGGTAAGGGCCGTTTTATCGAAATAGATATCCAAGTCCACCAGCGCATTGCTCGTGTTCAGGGCCAGGCCCGTGCTGCCCACGGTGTTGAGCGTGCCCGCGTTGGGGGGGCTTTGCGTGACGAGGTTGCTCAGCGCCTCGTCGATGTCGTAGAGCACGGTGCCGGTGGTGCCGGCGTAGCTGTTGGTGTAGGCGGCCGTGCCCACGCGCGGCGTGGCGGCGCTGTTGGCATCGGTGGCGGCGTAGGTCAGCGTGCCGTCCATAAAGGCCAGCGCCCCGTTGTTGGGGTTCAGGCGGTAGTCGTTGCGGTTGGTGCTCACCACCCGCAGGCGGTCCACGGTGGGGTTGAAGTCGAAACCAATATTATCGGTGCTGCCGCCCAGCTCCAGCCGGATGGCCGCGCCCGCGGCCGTGGCCACGGCCGTCATGCGGTCGATGAAATACACCTGCGTGTTGGCCCCGGCGGTGGTCGCATCATATCCCAGGCCGATAAGCTGGCCGTTGTTGGGGCGGAAATCGGTACCAACCAGCGTCTGGCCCGCCGTGAGGCCCGTGATGGGCGTGGCCGAATTGATGAAGGTGGGCGTGCCCGAGTAGAAGCTCAGCAGGGTGCTGGTGGCGCTCACCGCGTACAGCAGCTGCCCGCTGGCGGCCGGAGCGGTGCGGTCGATGCTGATGGCAATGTCGGTGATGCCCACGCCCGAACCCGTCTGGTTGCCAACCGGAATAGCGGCCCCGGTCGTCAGGTTCAGCTGGTACAGCGTGGCGCTAAAGTTGCCGCCGCTGGGCGTATTAACAATCAGGAAAGCCTGATTGACGTTTGGCCCGGTGGTCGTAATGTCCAGGTCGGTGCTCACGCCGGCCCCGTTGGTAGCAACCGACAGCGTGGCTACCGTATTGAGCGTGCCCGCGTTGGGCGGGTTCTGGGTCAGCAGCAGGGAGCGCTGCTCATCAATAGTATAGAGCGTGGTGCTGGTTGCCCCAATCGTGGAATTGGTATAAGCTGCGGTACCCACGAACGGGTTCTGCCCGGCGTTGGGGTCGGTGCCGGCGTAGGCCAGCGTGCCATCCATCAGAACAATGGCGCCGTTGTTGGGATTGAGGCGGTAGTCGGCATCGTTGGTGCTCACCACCCGCAGGCGGTCTACGGTGGGGTTAAAATCAAACCCGATGCGCTCGGCCGGGCCACCCAGCTCCAGGCGTAGCGCCGTGCTGCCGATGGGCGTAGCCGTGGCGGTGGGGGTGCTGGTATTCTGGCTCAGCACGTACAGCCGGGCATTGAGGCCGGCCGTGCTGGGGTCGTAGCCCAGGGCAAACAGCTCCCCGGTAGCGGGGCGAAAATCGAGGCCCATCAACACCTGCCCAGCCGTGACGCCCACAATGGCCTGCCGGGTGGGGGGGGCCGATGGAGCCGCTGCGCTCAGGGATGTTAGCTCGGTGCCCGAAAGCCCGAAAATTGCCTGCGCGTGGGTGGTAGCAGCCGCGCCCAGCAGAAGCGCTAGCAGCAGCAGCGCACTCGTCAGTAACCCGGCCGAGCGGCCCCGCCGGGGCGAAACCGCAGCAGCCCCGGAATGTAGTGGTGTTGACATAAGGAATGGAGGGTATTGGGTGAAAAAGTAAAACGCAACCAACTGTGGCCAATTCCGTGCTTTTGAATCAGTAGTCCAGCTGCTTACTGCTTTTACTACGTGTGCTTTGCATGAACTGGTTTGCTGATTCTGGATTAAAATCTGATTAAAATGGATGGCCCTTAATCCGTTGCATTCATCCACCACCCACGCCGACTGGACCGCCGCCACCCGGAGTGCTCCAGAACCGGGGCCGGCATTTGCGCCGCAAACCCGTTCGAACCCGCTGGGCAAAAGCATGCTGCGCCTCCCCGCTGCTCTGGCCACTTTAGGGGCTCGACTAAGCCAGAAAAGAACGGCCAGGCCCTGAATGGGCCGTGATTCTGGCCGTTAGCGCGGCCGGAACCGCTGGAATAACACGCAGCAGGGGCGGGACTTGCCCCCACCCATCGTTGAACATCCGGTCAATGGAGTCGTTCAACGATGGGCGGGGGCAAGTCCCGCCCCTGCGCTTATTCAAGCCGGCCCTACAACTCGGCCCCGGGCTTCACGGTGCCGGCATCCACGGCTTTCAGGAAGGTGAGCAGGCCTTTAAAGTAGGTCTGCTGGTCGTCGTACATGCTCATGTGGCTGCCTTGGGGGCAGATGAGGGAGTTGCCTTTTTGCACCTTGGTGGCAATCATGCGCATGTGGTCGGGGTCCATGGTGTCGTATTTGCCGCCGATGCTGAGCACGGGTACGCGCAGCTGGGGCAGGTCGGGCACGCGGTTCCAGGTGGTGAGCTTGCCCGAGATGCCGAACTCGCTGGGCCCTTGCATGGTCACGTACAGCGACTGATTGATTTTGCCCAGCGCGCGGGTCACGGGCTCGGGGTTGGGCACGATGCGGCACAGGTGCTCGGCGTAGAAGTTGGGTTCGAGCAGGCCCATGTAGCGCGGGTTGCTGAAGTCTTTGTTGGCCTCAATTTTCCGGATTTCGGCCAGCACTTCGGGCTTCATCTGCTTGGCCAGCACCTCGTCGGCGTACTTGCCGTAGGCGGGGCAGCTCATCATCATGTTCGAGATAATGAGGCCCTTGAGGTGCTGCTGGTACTTGAAGGCGTACTCGGCGGCCAGGATGCCGCCCCAGGAGTGGCCCAGCAGGAAGAAGTTGCTGCTGTCCAGCTGCAGCGCCTGGCGCACCTGCTCCACTTCCTCCACGTAGCGGGGCAGGCTCCACATCGAGGTGTCCCTCGGGTTGTCGGAATTGCCGCAGCCCAGCTGGTCGTAGTAGATGAATTCGATGCCTTCCTTGGGCAGGAAATTCTCGAAACACTCGAAATACTCGTGCGTCGCGCCCGGCCCGCCGTTCAGCAGCAGCACCTTGATTTTGGGGTTGTTGCCGTACTGCTTGGTCCAGACGTTGAACTTGCCCTTGGGCGTGGTGATGGGAACGACGCGCACGTTGCCGTCCTGCACGCCGGTTTCGGAGTTGGTGAAGTAGCTGGCCAACGTGCCCGCAGGCACCGTAGCAGCCGTTTCGGCGGTGGTGTTGGGCTGGCTGCAGCCGGCCAGAAGCGAAGCGCCGAGCAGCAAGGTGGCAGTAAGACGCAAGGGGAAAATGTTTTTCATGAATACTGGAATAAAAAGGGCGTTAGGTCAAGAAAACCGGCTTTAGAACCTTAGCTACTGCCCTCATGCCGAGCGCAGCCGAGGCATCTCGCTCGCCTCGTTGCAACGATTGAGCTACTGCGGCACGCGAGATGCCTCGGCTGCGCTCAGCATGACGGCCTGCTCAATTAGGTTTCAATTAACTTGATTTCGGGTATTGATGTAGCGCTCGAAAAACTCGTAGGTGCGCAGCATCTGGTCGATGCGCTGGCGGTTGTCGCCGGAGCGGGTCAGCTCGTGGGTGCCGCCGGGGTGGCGCACGTACTCCACAGGCCGGCCCAGCACCTTAAGGCTGCGGTACATCATCTCGCCCTGCACGAAGCCGGTGCGCCGGTCGTTTTCGCCGTGAAACAGGATGTAAGGCGTGGTGATTTTATCGACGTAGCTGATGGGCGACTCGCGGGTGAGCACCGCCTTCACGGCCGGCTCCCAGGGGTAGCCGCCGAAGTAGTTGGGCACGAGGCGCCAGGCGTTACCCTCGCCAAAAAAGGTGGCTAGGTCGTACACGCCGCGCTGCGAGCAAGCGGCCTTGAAGCGCTGGTCGTGGCTGATAATCCAGGCCACGAGGTAGCCCGCGTAGGAGCCCCCGGTGATGGTGAGCTTGGCGGGGTCGGCCCAGCCTTCGGCCACGGTTTTGTCGAGGGCCGTGAGCACGTCGCTACTCGGGCCGGTGCCCCAGTCGTTCACGTTGCCGCGCAGAAAGTCCTGGCCGTAGCCGCCCGAGCCGCGCGGGTTGCCATACACCACGCCGTAGCCCTGGGCGGCGTAGTACTGGAACTCGTGCCACATGCTGGCCTCGCCCGGCCCCCACATGGCCGCCGGCCCGCCGTGGATTTCGAGCACCACCGGGTACTTGCGGCCGGCCTGATAGGCGGTGGGTTTCATCACCCAATACTCCACCGGCAGGCCCTTATCGTTCACAAAGCTGTGCTTTTCGGGCCGGGTCAGCCGCCGGGTTTTCACCCAATCGTTAAAGCTGCCCACAGCCTGCGTGCGCTTCAGCCCGGCATCGCCCACCAACAGCTCGGAGGGGTTGAGAATGCCCGTTTGCGCATACACCACCTTGCCTTTGGCCACGTCGAAGCTCAGCACGCCGGTGTCGGCCGCTGAGAGCTGCTCCACTTTCCGGGTCTTGATGTTGGCCCGGTACAGGGGCGCGCCGCCGTTGCTCTGGGCCGTGAAGTACACGTACTGGTTGTCGTCGCTCCACGTCAGGTTGCCCTTGCTGCGGTCGAAGGGCAGGGTGATGATGTCCTTGGCCGTGCCGTTGAGCGGCATCACGGCCAGCACGGGCACGTTCACACCCGTGGTGGGGGCCATCTGAAACGCCAGCCACTTGCCGGAGGGCGACACGCGAGGGTTGGTGTACTCGGTGTTGTCCTGGCCCAGCAGCAGGCGCGGGTGGCGGCCGTCACGGTCGGCGAGGTAGATTTCGTTTTCCAGCGACCGGTCGGGGTTTTGCAGCGAGTCGATGTCGGCCGAGAGCAGCAGGTGCTGGCCATCGGGGGTGAAATCGGCCTGGTTGAAGCGGTAGAAGCCGTTGGTGAGAGCTACGGGCTTGGCCTCGGGGGCGAAGGCGTTTATCAGGAAAAACTGCGTAAATGTCTGCTCCGCCGACACCTCCCGCTCGTCCTGGAAGTTGAGCTTGGTGAGCACCTTGGCCTTCTTGTCGGTTTCGTCCTTGTCGAGGTAGGCCCGGATTTCGGCCAGGCTGCCATCGGCATTGGCCTTGGCGGTGGAGGCGGCCAGCTGGTCGTTTTTGTCGAAACCCGGCTTCTCAAACGGCCAGCGCGGCAGCGTTTTGGCGGCGTTCAGCAGCGAATCCTTCAGCAGGTCGCGCAGTGGAATGGGCGACGAGAACAGCACCTGCCGGCCGTCGGGCGACCATTTGGGGGCGCTGGCCCCCTGCTTGTAGTGGGTCAGCTGCCGGGCCTCACCCCCGCCCAGGGCCAGCACAAACACCTGCGGCTTTTCGTCCACGGTCCGCACGAAGGCCAGTTGCCGCCCGTCGGGGCTCCAGGCGGGTTGTGCCGCGCCGTCTTTGCCGGTGGTGAGCTGCCGCGGCTGCGCCCCCGGCTCGGTGCCGACTTGGTAGAGCTGGCTCACGTTGCGGTAGTCGCCCTTGTTCTTGTCGTCGGGCTCCACGCCCAGCACCGTGAAAGCAGCCTGACGCCCATCGCGGGTGAGCGTGATGCTGCCAATTTGCTTGATTTTCAGCAAATCAGTCACCTTAATCGGCTCCGTTCCAGACTGGGCGCTGGCAGCGTGCGCCAGCAGGCAGCCGAAGAGGCAAAGGGTAATTTTTTTCATTTTACGAAATGGAATGTTGAATACAGGCCGTCATGCTGAGCGCAGTCGAAGCATCTCTACCGCTTCGTTGCAGCCAATTGGATTACTCTTGCGGTAGAGATGCTTCGGCTGCGCTCAGCATGACGTTCATAGGTGGGCAGCGGCCGCTACTGCGCCGGGCCCGGCGCGGCAACAGCCGCCGCCCTGCTCACCTGCGCCGAAAACCGCTCCACGGCGGCGGCGGTGCGCTTTATCTGTTCCTCAGCTTCGGCCCACTTGCGCTCCTCCACCGCCTCCCGAATGCCGGGCAGGGTTTTCACGCCGTAGCCGGTGTAAAAGCCGGGGGCGTAAATCTGGTGGCGGTACCAGGGGCGGCGGGGCAGGCCCTCGGCGCTCAGCAGCTGCTGCTCGGCCTGGGAGAGGAGCTGGTCGAGCTCCTTTTGGCGGGCGGCGGGCAGGGTGGGGTTGGCTTTGCGCGATTGGGCGTAGGCCTGGGCGCTTTGTTCCAGCTTCAGCAGGGCGTTATCAAGCGGGGCGAAGTTGAGGTAGGGCACGGCCTCGCGGGCCTTGGGCGGCAGCAGGGTTTTGGTGGGGTCGGCCACGGCCTCGAAGCGCTTTTCGGCCAGCAGCTTGGCTTGCTTGTCGGTGTCGGTGCGCATGGTTTCGGCCAGCTGCTTCACCTCGGAGCCGTATTTGGCCACGGTATTCGAGAAGTTCTGGAACTCGAAGGGCAGCACGTCGGCATCGGCCAGGCGCATGGTGCAGCGGCCCATGGTTTGGGCCAGGGCCACGCCGTAGACGAAGCCCGGGTCCTTGAACCGGGTGAAGTCGTCGAACGAGTCGAAAATGGAGTGGTACTCGCCGCCGGCCGCCTCGCCGCCAAAGCCCACGTTCATCGACGGAATGCCCAGATGCTGGATGTAGGGCGAATAATCGGACCCCGCGCCCAGCGCCCCAATGCGCAAATCGGGCCGGTCGCGGGCATCCTTCTGGGCGTCGGGGCTGCCCTCCACCAAATCATACGCCCGGCGGCGCTCGATGATGGACATGCCGGCTTTTTCGGGGTCCATCACGTCGCGGCCCACCTGGTTGAAAAACTTCTCCAGGGTGTGCGAGCCCGCCACGCCCAGAAAGCCCCGGTCGCTGTTGTCAGTATTCAAATACGCCACCACGTGCTGCTGAATGGCCTTGGCGTTGGTTTCGGCCCACTCCGTCGAGCCCAGCAGGCCGGGCTCCTCGCCGTCCCAGGCGCAAAACATGATGGTGCGCTTGGGCCGCCAGCCGGCTTTCACCAACTCGCCCAGGGCGCGGGCCTCTTCCAACTCGGCCACCATGCCGCTGAGGGGGTCGTTGGCCCCGTTCACCCAGGCGTCGTGGTGGTTGCCGCGCAGTATCCACTCGTCGGGCAAGATGCTGCCTTTGAGGGTGGCGATGACGTTGTAGACGGGCTCGGTTTTCCAGTTGAAAGCCAGCTGCAAATGCACTTTGGCCGGCCCCGGCCCGAGGTGGTACGGAATGGGCAGCGCCCCACGCCAGTCGGCGGGGGCCATAGGGCCAGCCAGGGCGGCTAGCAGCG
Source organism: Hymenobacter sp. UYCo722 (assembly GCF_040547115.1). Lineage (NCBI taxonomy): Bacteria > Pseudomonadati > Bacteroidota > Cytophagia > Cytophagales > Hymenobacteraceae > Hymenobacter > Hymenobacter sp. UYCo722. Next base: position 273,200 of record NZ_JBEPPC010000002.1, read on the forward strand.
GCTGGGCGTCGCCGTACGAAATTGGCAATACCGGGATTTGCGTGATGGTGGGCGCGGTTTTATAGTCGAGGCGCTTGGCGGTTTTGGTCGAGCCGTAGCCGGGCGTGAGCGGGTCGCCGGGGTAGGTGGGCATGTCGAGCACCGAGCCGCGCTGGGCCCCGGTTTCGGGCTTGAAGGGGCCTTTGGGGTACACGTCGCCCTGGGCGTAGCCGTCGTCCTTGGGGTCGGAATAAATCAGGCAGCCGATGGCACCCTTCTCGGCGGCCACCTTGGGCTTGATGCCGCGCCACGAGCCGCCGTACTTGGCAATCACGATTTTGCCCTTCACATCGATGCCGCGGCGCTCTAGCTCCTCGTAGTCTTTGGGGATGCCGTAGTTCACGAACACCAGCTCGGCCGTCACGTCGCCGTCGCGCGAGAAGCAGTTGTAGGTGGGCAGCTGCTCGGCCGTCTGGCCCGAGGTGGCGTCTTCGGCCACCGGCTTTTCGGTGAGGCCAGCCGTGAATTTGGTAGGGGCCACCAACTCCAGTACCCGCAGCTTGGGCGTCGGAAACAGCACATACGACACGTCGATGCGGGTTTCGTAGCCCCAGCTTTTGAACAACCCGGCCATGAAGTCGGCGTTGTCCTTGTCGTAGGGCGAGCCCACGTGGTGCGGGTGGGCGGCCAGGCGCTTCATCCACTCGCGCAGGTTGTCGGCCTTTAGCTGGGCGTCGAACTTGGTTTCGAGCTGGTATTCGGTGGCGGCGTGGGCAGCCTCGAAACCCAGCAATGGCTTAATTTCGGGCGGGGCAGTTTGGGCGTGGGCCGAAGTGGCCAGCAGGCCCGCCGCCAGCAATAATGCGTATCGTTTTGCCATCATTGTTTCCTGCAGAAAGTGGGCGTGGGCATCGAAAGCAAGCCCCGATAAATTCGCCCACAAGGTAGGCCGAATCAGACACTTCCAACAGCCCCTGTTTCTGCGCTGGCCCGAAGCATAAGCGCCGCGCCGCGCCCGCATTGGGAGCAGCGCGGCGCAAACCGGGCGAATGAGCCTGAACAAATCTAGCCGCTGTAGCCACCGCCGCTCTCCGGCTCGGTGGCGCTGCCGCCGGGCTGCACGTCGAGCCCGGGTTGAGCGTGGAAATCCACGTCGCTGTAATCGGGCGCGCCGTTGCCGGCAGGCTGGGGCGCTTCGTTGAAGGTGCGGTCGATTTCCGACAGGTCGAGCGCCTCGGTTGGTGTGCCGAAGCTCACCTTGGCCGTGATGCGGTACTCCACGATGCGGTTGTCGCGCACCTTGCAGCTCTGGTCTTTCACGTAGATGCCCGAGATATTAGGGATGGACTTGCTGGTTTCCGCGATGGCGCGTTGCAGAGCATCTTCGAAGCTTTTTTCGGACGAGGCCAGGATTTCAATGACTTGCTTAATGGAGGACATGGGGTGATGAACTGATGGGTTGATGTACTGGCTTGATTTGCCACTGGCAATAAACCGGATTTCCTGTACGTACCAGGCCGTTTAGCGGCTACGCTGGGTACGATAAAATTCACGCTTCGGCGGCGACGTACTTTTGCGCACCGCTTCAGCCTTCATCAGCACATCCTCCCATCCCTAAATCAGCAAATCACCCAATGGCTTTCCGCACCGAAAAGGACACCATGGGCACCGTTCAGGTGCCTGCTACCGCCTACTGGGGCGCCCAAACCCAGCGCAGCATCGAGAACTTCCCCATTGCTCAGGACATCAACCGGATGCCCAAGGAAATCATCGCTGCCTTCGCCTACCTCAAGAAAGCGGCTGCCCTCACCAACCGCGACGCCGGCATCCTTTCGGCCGAGAAAGCCGAGCTGATTGGCCAAGTGGCCGATGAAATCCTGGTCGGCAAGCTCGCCGATTCGTTCCCGCTGGTGGTTTGGCAAACCGGCTCGGGTACGCAGTCCAATATGAATGTAAATGAGGTGATTGCCTACCGTGGCCATGTGCTGAGCGGCGGCCAGCTAACCGACGAGAAGAAGGCCCTGGCCCCCAACGACGACGTGAACAAGAGCCAGAGCTCGAACGACACGTTTCCGACGGCCATGCACATCGCGGCCTATAAAATCCTGGTCGAAACTACCATTCCCGGCATCGAGAAGCTACGCGACGCGCTGAAAGCGAAGTCGAAGGACTTCATGCACATCGTGAAAATTGGCCGCACCCACTTCATGGATGCCACGCCGCTCACGCTGGGCCAGGAGTTCTCGGGCTACGTGTCGCAGCTCGACCACGGCCTGCGCGCCATCAAAAACACGCTGGCGCACCTCAGCGAGCTGGCCCTGGGCGGCACCGCCGTGGGCACGGGCATCAACACGCCCAAAGGCTACTCCGAGAACGTGGCCAAGCACATTGCCGACCTCACCGGCTTGCCCTTCGTCACGGCCGAAAACAAGTTTGAGGCCCTGGCCGCCCACGATGCCATCGTGGAAGCCCACGGGGCGCTCAAAACCGTGGCCGTGAGCCTAATGAAAATTGCCAACGATATTCGGATGCTCAGCTCGGGCCCCCGCGCTGGCATCGGCGAAATCGACATCCCGGACAACGAGCCCGGCTCCAGCATCATGCCCGGTAAGGTGAACCCGACGCAGTGCGAAGCCATGACGATGGTTTCGGCCCAGGTGATGGGCAACGACGTTGCCATCACGGTGGGCGGCTCCATGGGCCACTTCGAGCTGAACGTGTTCAAGCCGCTGATGATTTACAACTTCCTGCACTCGGCCCGCCTCATTGGCGACGTGTGCGTGAGCTTCACCGACAAGTGCGCCGTGGGCATCACCGCCATCCTGCCCAACATCAAGAAGCACGTCGACTCGTCGCTGATGCTCGTAACGGCCCTCAACCCGCACATCGGCTACTACAAGGCCGCCGAAATTGCCCAGACGGCCCACAAAAACGGCTCGACGCTGAAAGAAACCGCCATCAAGCTCGGCTACGTGACGGCCGCCGAGTTCGATGAGTGGATGAAGCCGGAGGAAATGGTGGGCGAGATTAAGTAGCGCCTTTTGTCGTTTGGTAACCGCCTGTCATCCTGGGCATTCCGCGCCTCAAGCGGAGAAGAAGGACCTTATCACGCTTAAACGATTTGCAGCGAAAAATCGATTACTGCGTTCCGTGCTAACGTGATAAGGTCCTTCTTCTCCGCTTGAGGCGCGGAATGCTCAGGATGACAGACGACTTTAGTCTAACAATCACAAACCTGATTCACATGGACTTCTCCTCTCCCATCGTTCTCGAAAACAGCCGGGTTCGGCTGCGTCCGCTTGAACTCACCGATTTCGAGGCCCTGAAGGCCGTGGCGATGGATGCCGACCTTTGGCAATACACCCTCACGCGGGCCGACGATGCGGTGAGCCTGGCCGCCTACCTGCGCCAAGCGGTGGAGGCCCGTGAGCAGGGCCTGCGCTACCCATTCGTCATCATCGACCGCGAAACCGGCGAGCTGGCTGGCAGCACCAGCTACTACAGCGTGCTGGAGCCCGACCAGCGCCTGAGCATCGGCTACACCTGGGTGGGCACCAAATTTCAGCGTTCGGGCCTGAACCGGGCCTGCAAGCACCTGCTGCTCAGCTACGCCTTCGATACGTTGAGCTACGAACGGGTGGAGCTCGAAACCGACGCGCGCAACCACAAGTCGCGCACGGCCATGGCCCGCATGGGTGCCACCGAAGAAGGCTTGCTGCGGAGCCACCGCCCCACGCAGGGCGGCATCCGGCGCGACACGGTAATTTTCAGCGTCATCCGGAGCGACTGGTCGGGGCTGCGGCAGTCGGTATTCCAGGAATTCGAAGCCCGTGGCTGAGCCAGCCTCACGCCCTGCCAACCAGCTGCGCCCGCCCGACGGCCTGTGGCGGCGGCGCGTGGCCAGCTTCGGCCACGCCGGGCGGGGCGTGTGGAGCGCGCTGCGCTCGGAAGTGCACCTGCGGTTTCATACCTTGGCCACGGTGGCGGTGCTGGGCCTGGGGTTTTACTCCGGCCTCGGCCGCCTAGAATGGGCGCTGGTGGCGCTGGCCGTAGCTGGCGTCTGGACGGCCGAATTGCTGAACACGGCCATCGAAGCGCTGACGGATTTGGCCTCGCCCGACTTCCACCCGCTGGCCGGCAAGGCCAAAGATGTGGCGGCCGGGGCGGTGCTGCTGGCCGCCGCCGGGGCCGTGGTGGTGGGGGCACTCGTATTTGGCCCACACCTGTTTCCGGGCTGATTTCGCATCCTCACCTCAACTATTGGCCGCGCGGGGCGTACGCTTAGCCACACTTCCGCTTGCCGGGACTTTTTTTCCTCAAAACCTATGCGCCTGTTTTCCTTTGCTGCGGCTTTGCTCATCACCTCGGCCTGCGCCCACCAGCAGGTGAGCGTGACGACGCCCACCACGCCCCCAACCAGCGGCAGCGTATCGGGCACCGACACGCCCGCTCCCACCAGCGCCAATACCGTCGACCCCGTAAGCCGCTACGTGCCCGAATCCGACACCACCGCCCGCCCACCGTGGCTGAAGGCGCGCATCGCGGCCGTGCTGGCCGAGCGCAAGCGCAACCCCATTACCCGCATTCTGCGCTATCAGTACGAGGGCAAAACGGTGTACTACCAGTCGGCACCGTGCTGCGACCAGTTTTCGCAGGTATTCGATACCAAAGGCAAACTCATCTGCCAGCCCGATGGCGGTATCACCGGCAAGGGCGACGGTAAGTGCCCTGATTTCGAAAAAACCAAATCCAACGAAAAGGTGGTCTGGCAAGACCCCCGATAGAGTTAAAAGTTAAAAGTTGAGCGTTAAGAGTTGTTGTTCGGGCAAGTCGTGACGCTCAACTTTTAACTTTTAATTTTTAACTCATAACTCCCTATGATTAACACCATTGCCAAGCTCGGCGCGTTCAACGTCTGGGCCAACGAAACCCTGTTGCGCCGCCTCGATTCGTCGGTGGCCGCTGGGAAGGAAGCGCCCCAGCCGGCGCTGCGCATTTTCAGCCACCTCATCAATGCCCAGGCCATCTGGATTGCCCGCCTCACCGGCACGCAAAGCCCCCTGAAAGTGTGGCAGGAGCACGATTTGGCCGGCCTGCACCACTGGCACGAGCAAACCTCGGCCCGCTTCGCGCAGCTTTGCGAAACCACCGACGAAGCCGAGCTGACCCGCCACATTCAGTACAACAACTCGCAGGGCGACGCCTTCGACTCGCAGGTGAGCGACGTGCTCACCCACGCCGTGACGCACGCCACCTACCACCGCGGCCAGGTGGCTACCCGCATGCGCGAAGGCGGCCTGGAACCCGTGAACTCGGACTTCATTACCTACTGCCGCGAAATGAGCGGGCAGGTAGAGCCCCAGCTGTAGACCACAGGTTTTTCATTTCCACTTCAGCTACGCGCATGGTTTACCTCATCATGGGAGTTTCGGGCAGCGGCAAGAGCACGGTGGGCGAGCAGCTGGCCCCGAGCCTGGGCCTGCCGTACTACGATGGCGACGACTACCACCCGGCCGCCAACATCGAAAAGATGAGCCACGGCACGCCCCTCACCGACGACGACCGGCGCGACTGGCTGGCCACCCTGGCCACCAAGCTGGGCCAGTGGGAAGCCACCGGCGGGGCCGTCCTGGCCTGCTCGGCCCTGAAGGAAAGCTACCGCACCACGCTGCAGGCCGGCGTGCAAAGCCCCATTCACTGGGTATTTCTCGATGGCCCGCGCGAGCTGCTACTCGAGCGCATGGGCAGCCGCCAGGGCCACTACATGCACGCCAATATGCTCGCCTCGCAGCTGGCTACGCTGGAACGCCCGGCCTACGCGCTGCGCCTGTCCATCACGGCTACGCCTGAGGAGCTGGTGCAGCAGATTGTGACGGCCAAGGCGCAGGATGCGGCTTTTGGCACCAAGCCCACCGCGCAGCTGCCAGCTTAACCCAAGTCCTATCGTTTCGGGCAATAAAAAAAGGCTGCCCCTCGGGGCAGCCTTTTTTATGTTGAAGCTGCATAGGAAGTCAGAAGCCCGTCATGCTGAGCTTGTCGAAGCATCTCTACTGCGTCGTCAGGGCCATACAACGACGCGGTAGAGATGCTTCGACAAGCTCAGCATGACGGGCTGATTGTTTTGGGCGACTTCCTAAACAGCTGCGTTTTAATCGGCTACAAATTTCGCGCTAGTCCGTAGGCTAGTTGAGGCTGGTAGTACCCAGCGACGTCACCTGGTCGTTGGTCACCGTGATGCCGGTACGGACCACGTTGCGGTAGGCCGGCTGGCCCGTGGGGGCCGTGGTGCTAGGGAAATATTCGACGCGGTAGGTGCCGGCCGGCAAGCCGCCAATCTGGTAAGCGCCCGATACATCGGCCGAGGTGCTCACCGTGTCGGGGCCGAGAATGCTGCTGCGGATGGCCAGAATCTGGGGCCGGGCCGCCGCCGGGCTCACCGTGCCGCTGATGCCGCCGCGCAGGTCCTGGGCCACTACCCGAATAACGGGCTTGAGCAGGTACCGCTCCTTTTTGTCGTTGCCGGGCTTCCAGTTGCCGCGCTCCACGATGGACTTGGCCACGTCGAAATCGAGCAGCAGCTGAAAGGTTTCGCGCTGCTTCAGCGTGGCTTTTTCCAGCTTCAGCTTCACGCCCGACGTCTGGCCGCTGGGCGTTTTCAGGTCGTACTGCTGGCCGTCGCGGCCCACCACGTAGCTGTCGGGACCGAGGATAAGGCGAATTTCCTTCAGGTCGCCGGGGGCGAAATCATCGCTCACTAGCAGGGCCGAGCGGCCATTCACGTAGTCGAGCACGTTGATGGCCTGCGGGCTGAAGTTCAGCATCTTCCAGCCGTCCGGGTCTTTTTCTTCCTTCAGGTGCACCTCAATCTGGCGCACATCAAGCACCACGCGCTGGAAGTCGCCGGGGGCATCCATCAGCCGCACTTCGAGCTTGGACGTGTTGGCAGCATCGTCGGATTTCGAGCAGCTGGCCAAGCCCAGCAGGGCCAAGGCCGCCAAGGGCATCAATTGGGTGACTTTCATACGGTGGGAGCTAATCGATTATTGAATAGGTGCAACTTATTAGCTACCAACCTAGTAGCTGGGGCGCTTACTCCAAAAATGCTGCCAGAGTTGCGCGCCCGCTACGGCTTAGTCGTGTCGGCCGGGGCCTTTTCTACCGGTTTGGGTTTGGGTTTTGGCTTGCCGAACAAACTGCCAATACCTTTCGCTATCTGCTCTGTGGCCTTATTGGCAGCATCGATGCGCTGCTGCTTTTTGTCCAGTTCAGCCTGGCGGGCGGCTTCTTCGGCCGTCTGGCCAGCGCGGCGGATGCTGTCTTCCTTGCTGATGGTGCGGGGCTTCACCCCCAGCAGGTCGAGCGCCTTTTGCTTGGCCACGTTTTTCACTAGGGTCTGGCCTTGGGCCTTCATGCTGCCGCTGGTCAGCCTCACAATCGGCGCACTCACCGTCCCGCCAATGTCGAGGCCCAGCGTCACGCGGTCGGTACCCTGAATGTTCTGCACGCCCGTGAGCTTGGTGAGCTGGCTGTTAAGCGCGTTGCCCAACTTACCGGTGGGTGTGTTGATGGCCGTGACGTAGGCCAGCGCCCCAGTCAGGCTGTTCTGCCCGCCCAGCGTCATCTTGATGTCCCCAATGGTCAGGTCAAAGGGTTGCACCACGAGGTTGCCATTCACCAGGTTGGCCTGAATCTTTTTGTTGAGCACCACAAAGTTCTTCAAATCGGGCAGCGTGGTGAGGCTGGCAATCTTGCTCAGCGCGTCCGACTGCCCGATGGCCGCCCGCACCACGTCGAACAGGCCCTTGCCCGTGAGCGTAGCCAGGTTCGGGAGCATGTCCGGCCCCATCTCGCCGCTCACGTTGAACGTGGTGCCGAACACGCCCTCTACCTGGCTGGCCAGCGGCACCAGCGTCTTAATCGTGTTGAACGCCGAAAAAGCCTTCTGAAAATTCAAATCCTTGATGTTCAGCCCGAAGTTGAATTTCGGGTGCGCCAGGTTCTTGCTACTGTAGCTGCCGGTGGTACCGAAACTGGCCCCCAGCGTATTGAACGTGAGGTTTTTGAGCGTAGCCATTTGGTCGTTCACCGTCACCACCCCGGCCGCGTTGCTCAGCTTTAGGTTGTCGTAGGTCACGTTATCGACGTGGCTGTTCACCACCAAATCGAAGAATTTCGGAATCTGCAATACCCCGTTGGCCTTAGCCGGGGCCTTGCCACCGGTGGCCGTGGGCTTAGCCGATACCTCATCCACCATCCATTCGTTCACGTTGAAATTGCGTGAGTTTACCGTCAGGTTGCCCTTCAGCGCCTGGCCCGGCGTAAACAAATAGCCCAAGTAGTTGCTGACAGTGCCCGAGGCCGCGAAATCGGAGCTGCCAGCCGTGCCGTTCAGGCTTTGCAGCGCAATCTGGTTGTTGTTGAATGTGGCGGTACCGCTGCTGATGCGCACGCCTTGCGGCAAATCCTTGCTTTTGTACGTCACGTTCGTCGCCTTCACGGTGCCGCTGGCCACCACGTTCTGGTAGCGGCCGGCTTCCACGTCGGCCATGTTGCCCTTGGCGGCAATGTTGCCCGCCACGCGGCCCGTTACGGTCATGCCCTGCAACGGGAAAATCTTCGTGATTTTGGTGAGGTCCACCGTGCCGCGCACGTTGGTATCGAACACCGGCTTGTCGATGTTGTGCGCGCTCAGGCGGCCTTCCAGCGGCTCGCCTTCCAGCACCATCTTAAACTGCGGCAGGTTTATCTGGGTGTCGTTCACCTGCCCGGTGGTGTTCACGACGGTACCGCTCAGGTTGATATTTTCAATCGGAGCCGGGAATTTGGCTGATTTCACGTAGCCGTTGGCCAGCCGGATAGCCGCATTCACCACCGGCATCTGCGTTTTCGAGTACGTGCCCTTAGCCGTGCCATCCACAAAGAACTGGCCGCGCATGGCCAGGTCCTTCACCGGGTACACCTTCAGGGCTTCGGCCAGGTTCACGTTGGCCTTCAGGCGGCCGTTCACCTTCATCGGGTTCAGGCCATCGATGGCGATGCTGCCATCCACGGGGTCGGGGCCGAGGTCGAGGTGAAACTGCGGGATGTTGACTTTCACATCGTTGGTCACGCCCGTGGGGTTGCTCACCTGCATTTTCAGGTTGATGTTTTTGGCCGCGCGGGGCAGCTCGGGATATTTGAACTGGCCGTTGGTTACGGTCAGGTTCACGCCGTAGCCGGGCAGCTGCGTGGCCGTCTGCGTGCCCTTGGCGTAGCCGTCAAACGCCACCTTACCGCTGGTTTCAATGTTCTTAAACTTCTCCGTAAACACGCCCGGCACCAGGCTGAGCAGGGTTTTGAAGTCCGTTTCCAACGCCTTAAACGTCACATCGTACGTAATATCCGTGGCATTGGGCAGCCCGATAACCCCGGCGAAGCTGAACGGAAAGTCGTTGAGCTTAAATTTGTTGTCCTTGAAAGTATAGCGGCTTTTGTCGAGGTCCATCTGCATGGTTACGTCGGCGTCGAGCTGCTTGTCGGTCACGTAGGCCACGTTGTTGTAGCTCATGTCGAGGTCGGTGGCCGTGGTTTTCGAGGTCAGGTCGAACACGTTACGGGCGAAGTCGCCGCTGCCGGTATGGTTCACGCCGCGCGCCTCCATCCGAAAGGGCAGGGTCAGGTCTTCGTAGCGCAGGTGGCCGTCGGTCGCCTTCCACCCCTTGATGGCGAGGCTCACCTGGCTGGTATCCTGGCCCTTGGCGGCGGCGGCCGAGTCCGAAATCACCACGTCCCAATTGGCGCGGCCGCTTTTCAGCACGCGCAGGCTGATGTCGGGCCGCTCCAGCTCCACCGTATTAATCTTGATTTCCTGGCCCTTAATCACCGTCATCACATCGAGTCCCACGCGCAGGTTGGGCAGGTAGGCCAGCGTATCGCGGCTGAAGGAGTCGAGTCCAATCACCCGCAGGTTCTTGATATCCAGCGTCAAATCCGGGAAAGAGTGCAGAATACTCACGTCAATATCAGCCGGGTTGTACAGCACCTGGGCCCGCACGCGCTGAGCAATCTGCTTGTCAGCCAAGGCCCGCAGCTTGTCCTTGAACAGGAAAGGGGCCGCCACGGCCGCCAGCAGCAGCACCACAATTACCCCAGCCGCACCCAACAGTATTTTCCGCATAATTCAGATTTTTATCAGTTTGAAAGTAAAAGTAGGCGGCCCGGCCTAAGACGCGCCGGGCTCCCACCGCTAGTTTGGCCCGCACCCAATAGAACTGCATAAATCCTTATTGCGTTGCAAAGCCCCCTGCTCGAGCAATACATTTAGGGGCCCTCACGCCCGTACCAGCCCGTTTTTCATCGGATTATCCCCCTGCTCGACCAGAAAAAAACCAATGCTTTCTATTCAATAAATCACAAAAATTTATTGAATTTTCACAATGAGTATTTTGCGCTATATTTGAGGTAACTAGAATTTAGATTTGGCTGCCTTTAGCTTCGGCTGGCCAGCTTGTGGCTCTGGCTGCCATCCTGTTTTCTGCACTCTTATCGTCATGAAGCGCATTTTTTTCCTGTTGCTCACATTGCTTATTCTGGCCGGGCAACCCGGCCAAGCCCAGATAGCGCCCCTCAGCCTCACCGGCAACGTGCAGACCGAGGCGCAACAGGCGCTGGGTGGGGCAGCAGTTACGCTCATTCACGTGCCATCGGGCAAGCGCTACTCGGCAGCTTCCAATACCTCGGGGCACTTCGTAGTGGCCAACCTGCCGGCTGGCGGCCCTTATCTGATGCAAATCGGCGAAGGCGGCTACCGTTCTCAAACCCTGGAAAACATTTTCCTAGAGAATGGCAAAACGGCTAACTTCAGCGTGACGCTGTCCCGGTTGGGCTCAGCCGACAAAGGCCGCGCCGGCCGCACTGCGGCCACTGCCAGCGCCTCGGCCGAGCGCCTTGCCTCCGAGAGCGAGGTGGGCGGCCCGGTGCTATTTGCCGCCAACACGCCCCCCGGCGGGCAGGCCCCCATCACCAGCAGCCGGCGGTACCAGCCGGTACCCCAAATTATTTCCTCGCCCGCCACGGCTCCTACGCCCAGCGCGGCTCCCATCGCCGCAGTTTCTGCCCCGGCCCTGCCCGCTGCAGCCCGTAGCCCTTACCGCACGGGGGGCAGCCGCAGTCAGCCCCGCCGCCTCACCCCACCGGCCCAGGATTTTATTGTGCCGGGTCGTTACGATGCGAAGAGCGGCAACTACCTCTACGATACCGGCGCACCGACCACGCTAAAATTGCCGGGTGGAGCCAGCATCGCAAACGTTGGTGTCAATTCGACCGAAAGCCTGTTGCACCGCTTCCTTTCCGACCCCGCCAGGCAAGTCGATACCCTCGACCTGAGCCGTGGCTGGTACAACTTCGACCGCGTGTTTTTTGAGACCGGAAAGGCTACGCTCACCCCCGAGTCGATGAGCCAACTGCGCAACGTCGTTACGCTGCTGCGCGCCTACCCCACGGCCCGCGTCAAAATTGGCGGCTACACCGATAGCACCGGTACCTACAAGGTGAACAAAATGCTGAGCGAGGCCCGCGCCCGCACTGCCTGGGCCAGCCTGGTCGAAATGGGCATCAGCCCGGCCCGCCTCGATGCCCGGGGCTACGGCCCCCGCTACGGCATCGCCCCCAATACCACCGCAGAAGGCCGCGCCATGAACCGCCGCCTCAGTGTGAAAGTACTGGTGAAGTAGCCCCCACCTAGCAGTTCGCTTGGCGAGCCGCTGCTACCTTCGCTCCATCGTGCACTAATCGGCGCGGCAGTAGCGTTACCCGGGTTCTCATGGCTGATTTCTGGCTTTCTGTTTTGCGAGCATGCACGCGCCGGCCCGGTCGCGTGGCTGCGCTGTTAGCGGTGGTCGGGACTGGTACCCCGGCCGCGCGGGCGCAGGATGTTTATTTTTCGCAGCCCTACGCTACTCGTTTGCACACCAACCCCGCCTTCACGGGCTTGGTCGATGACTACAGCGTGACGCTGAGCTTTCGCAACCAATTCCCGACGCTGGCCGGCTCCTTTGTCAGCACCCAGCTCGCCGCCGACCTGCGCCCCAACACCTTCGGCCAGCACCACGCCTTTGGCCTGCTCGTGAACCAGGACCGCACCGGAGCGGTGGGCTACACCCGGCTCGAAATCGGGGGCCTCTACGCCTACCATACCCGCCTGCGCGAAGGATTGGCGCTGAGCGGTGGCTTGCGCGCCAGCTACGGCCGCCAGCGCGTTGGATATGACAATTTCGTGTTCGGCGACCAGATTGCGGAAGACGGCAGCGTGCGCGGCCCCAGCGCCGAAGCCCTCGATTTTCCGCCCGCCAACTATCTCAGCGTGGGCACCGGGGTTGTGCTCTATTCGGCCCGAGGCTGGCTTAGCGTGGCCGGCCAGCACCTCAACCAGCCCAGCCTGGGTTTCAGGCAGCAGGCCGAGCTGCCCATGCTGCTGAGCGTAGCGGGCGGCTACAAATTTTTTATCATCGAGCCCGGTACCGGCTTGGCTACCCGCGAATTAAGCTATACGCCCGTGGCTGCGCTCAGCCAGCAGGGCGGCTCCACGCGTACCGAAGCCGGCCTGTACGTTACGGCGTCTCCCATCACGGCCGGGGCCGTATACCGCAATATTTCGTTGCCCGGCAGCGTTACGCGGCAGCACGTGCTCGCGGCCGTGGTCGGGTTGCAGGCCGGTGGCCTGCGCTTCGGCTACAGCTACGACGTGGGCTTGAGCCGCCTGAGCGCCGACTTGGGTGGTGCCCACGAAATTACCCTGGCTCTGCGCGCCTTTGACCGTTTAGAAAATGCCCATCGTCGCTTAAAAAGGAGGGTTTACCCGGTAGCCCCTTGTCCCGCATTTTAATTTTTTGTACTATTGTGTCCTGATTGCCCCTGCTAACCCTTCCGAACACATCTTCATTTTAACTTTGTTATGAAATTACTTAATTATCTGTGCTTGGCAGCTATGGGCCTAACGGCCCTGGGTGGCTGTAATAAGAACGGGCACGCTACTGCTACGAAGCCCGGCAAATATTCTTCGACAACGGGTATTGAGTACAATACGGAGAAGGGTATGGCCGTCGCCAACTTTAAAAAGATTCCCGAAGGCCCGGGTCTGGTATTTATCGAAGGTGGCCGCACCGTGCTGGGCTCGCAGGAGGAAGACGTGACCATGTCGCACGACAACATCGAGCGCACGGTCACTATCGCGTCGTTCTACATGGACGAAGCCGAAGTAGCCAACATTCACTGGCTCGAATACCTGCACTTCATCCGCACCGACTCGGCCGAGGAGTTCTACAAGTCGGCGTTGCCCGACACCACGGTGTGGGCCCGCGACCTGTCGTTCAACGACCCCTACGTAACTTATTACCTGCGTTACCCCGGCTTTCGCTACTTCCCCGTGGTGGGTGTGAGCTGGCTGCAGGCCGACGACTACTGCACTTGGCGTACGGCCAAAGTGAACGAGAAACTCGCTTCGGGCGGTGACTCCAAGTCGGGTGGCTTGAGCGGGCTATTCAAAAAGAAAAGCAAAGCCCCCGCCGAAGGGGCGGAAGGCACGACTACGGCTGGTGGCCTGAGCGATGGTAAAGGTGGCCCATCCATTGAAAAAGGCAACACCCTGCCCAACTACCGCCTTCCTACCGAGGCTGAGTGGGAATACGCTGCTCAGGCCCTCATTGGCACGCAGGAAACGGGCAATGAAAACCAGGAAGAGAAGCGCATTTACCCTTGGGATGGCAAGTCGACCCGCAACGCCTACGGCAAGAAGCAGGGCCAGTTCCTGGCTAACTTCAAGCGTGGCCGTGGTGACTACGCTGGCATCGCCGGCAGCCTGAACGACGGGGCCATGATTACCGAGTACATCTACTCGTACCCGCCCAACGACTACGGCCTCTACAACATGGCTGGCAACGTGAACGAATGGGTGCAGGACGTGTACCGTCCGCTGTCGTTCCAGGACGTGGAAGACCTGAACCCCTTCCGCCGCAATGGCGTGGCTGACCCCGCCGACAAGTACGACAAGAAAGGCTACCAGTCGCTGATTGACGACCACGTCCGGGTTTACAAAGGCGGTTCGTGGCGCGATGTGGCCTACTGGCTCTCGCCCGGCACCCGCCGCTTCATGGCCGAAGATTCGTCGACGGCTACCATCGGCTTCCGTTGCGCCATGATTAACGCTGGCTCGAACAAGTAATTTCAGCTATATTACAGAAAAGGCCGCTCCATTATTAGGAGCGGCCTTTTTTTGTGATGGTTGCCAAGGCTGGCATTTTGGCCTAGCCGCTACTGCACCAGCAGCTTTTGCGTGCGATACAGCTCCCGGGTATTGGTTATCTGCAAGAGGTAGAGGCCAGGGAGCAGCCCGCCAAGCACCCGCTCGGGGATGGCGTTAGTAGTGCCTAGGGCGGGCAGCTCCTGGATAATTCGGCCGATAGCATCGCGCACCTGAACGTGGGCCGAGGCGGGCAGGCCCCGCAACTGCACAACTCCGGTGCTGGGGTTCGGAAAGATGCTCCACGGCTGCGCGGGGCTGCCGGCCGCGGTGGCCGTGACAATGCTTTGGTCAAGCTTAGCCAGAAAGATTTCGGGCTGGCTGGTGGAGGTGGACTGAATAGTAGTTGTGCCAAACTGCGCAGTGCCGGTGAAATTGCCCGCGACGTAGACGTTGCCCGAATTGTCGGCAACCGAATTAGTTACGGTGCTCCCAATAGTCGTTTGTCCGACCAATGATGGCGTTCCTCCTATCCGAATCCACTCAGCTTGGCTGGTAATGGTATTATAATGAAGCACACAGGGTAACCCTCCTTCTGCAAGGCCATAGCTCTTGGAACCGCCATAATAAGTAGTTTGATTATAACTGACTGTGGAAGTTGTCATTGTGAAACCATTGCCAATGACTGCAAAACCACGGATGCCCGCCCCTCGCGGTCCTGGCAAGCCTCCCGGCACGTTGGTTGAAAACATGTATGGTTTCACCCATTGTACATTGCCGGCAGTATCGCAACGGGCAACGAAAGCAGTTAGTGCATTAGGCTCTGCGGCGACAGGATTACCACCGGCAAACGCAACAGAACCACCTGTACTGTAACAAGACAAATACAATACATTGGTACTTACATCCACACCCAATAGCTGAGAAACCACATTTTGGCTTCCTACGCTTAACAAGTTGTTTTTGAACCAACGTACCCGATTATTTGCTGACAGCTTTAGCACACTCATATTACCAGTGTTTGAAGTCACTCCAACCGTTGTTTGGTCAATAGTTATTGGGCCATTATGACCTACTAGCCAATACACCGCATTGGCGGCATCGGTGTAGACTTCACCGCTGTAACCACTACCTCTAGGTACCCCCACCCGGCGTGCCCAATCTATTTGTCCGGTCGGCAGATACTTTAACAGCACGGCATCAGTAGTTCCAATAGCCGGGTAGTTTTGTCCATTAACGACCAGTGTACCCTGCGGATTGGTATTTGCCGACACGTAGCAGTTGCCATTACCGTCGCGGTGAAGGGCTTGCACATTTAATCCGCCGTAAGCGGGCGACGGTGTATCCGCCCATAATAATGCGCCATTCGCGTCGACAGTAGCCACAAACGTCAGTGCCCCGTAGTAGCCGCCCGTCGCGGCCAAGTTGAGCACGGCCGGCCCGGGCAGCATGGTGGTGCTATTAAAATCGCCGAATGCCAGATTGCCGCCCGTTGGGCCACCGTAGTAACCAGCCACGGTGCAACGCCCGCTGGGCTCTACTACCAGGGCCTGAGCCTTGTCATCGCCGGTGCTTTGCATGGTGCGCAGCCACAGCAACGCGCCGGTAGGCGCATACTTGGCCAGGAAAATATCTGCCCCGCCCTGGCTCGTGGTAGGGGTGCCCCCCAGGAGCGGAGCCCCCACATAGGTGCCCAGCAAGTACAGGTTGCCGGCAGCATCGCGCCCCAGCCCCGCCACACCGTTGGCATTGGTGGTATTGGGCACGTAGGTACCCAGTTTGTTTACCCAACCCCAGCCGGGAGGAGCCTGTGCGGCAGCGGTCAGGGCCGTGATGAGAACGACTATAAGCACCCGTAGTGCCTGCGTAGATGCATGTTTCATGATTGATACGGAAGGAAGCAGTTAGGAACGGTAGGAAACCAAACTGGCCTGGGCAGTAGCGCTGCACAAGACGCGCAAGCCGCAGGGCCAGACGGAATCAGGGGCAATCGGGTGTACGGAGGTAGCGCACCTGCACGGCGGTGGTGCTCGCGCTACAGTAAGAGCCCGTTACCAACTTAATGCGGTAGGTGCCCGATGGCCGGAACGGATACAGCGCGTTTAGCTGCGCTCGCCCCAGCTTTTGCCCATAAACGGCGGTTTCAAAGTGTTCGCCAGCCGAGGCGATGCCATGATATAATCGGTCGATGCTCAGCTGGTACCAATCGTAGTTGGCTGCCGCCCGGCTCTCCAACCACACGGGCGTGGGCTTGCACCCCCTATCGCAGGTAACGTCAAACGTGGCCGTAACCGGCAGGCAGTTGCTGCACTTGTACACGTAGCGGCCGGCCAGGCAGGTGTTCAGGTTGTTCTGAATAATACCTATCTGGCAGGGAGCGAGCGATGTCTGGAAGGTGTTATAATCCATCAGGTTATTCGATACCTGACTCCAGGACGAGCAGTCGGTATTGCCGGGCTGCGTGCTCAGGGTCCAGCAGTTGGCGTTCATCGGCGCATCCGCGCATTCGCCCCAGGCGAAATCATTGTATTGAAATGGATGGTTCAGGCCCAGCACGTGGCACAGCTCATGGTTGACGGTTGAAGCCAGCTCCCAGGACCCTTTATTAAACAAGGGGCTTAGGAAGCAAACCGGTTTACAGGGGCAGTTGACGAAGTAATTTAAGGAGCAATTTATAGAGGTCCTCGTAGCGATGATTGAAGCGAAATTCGGACTCTTTCAGATGCAGCAAAAAGGTGTGTTTGGGCACGCCCTTGAACTGCTGGAGACGGGCTTTGGCGAAGCTCCAGAAGGACTCGATGCCGTTGATATGCGAGGCCCCTTGCACAAACTCGTCTTGGCCGTGGCGGACGCGGAAGTGGCGGTCGAAGCCCACGTCCACCAGCCCGTCGTAGCCGCGCCAGCCATCGGTGTTGACCATGGCCGAGACGTCAATTTTACCGCGAATAATGGCTTGCAGCGTCTTTTTCGAGCAGTCGGGGACGATTTCCGTGTAGACTTGGCCGCCGCGTTTGAACAGGCCAAAGACGATGGTTTTGCCGCTGGCTCCGCGACCCCGCTTGCCACGTACGCGCCGCGGGCCGAAGTAGCTTTCGTCGAGCTCGACGGCCCCGGCCAGCTCGGCCGGCACGGGGTTCCAGGCCAGAAATCGGTGGCGCAACCGCAGGTAGAGCGCATTGACGGCGCGGATGCTCAGCCCTGTGAGCCGAGCCGCGTCCGAGGCGGTCAAATCCAGGGCAAAGAGCCGCAGCAAGTAGCGAAATTTGACCTCCGAAAGTTTGCTGCACTTATAGTAGCGGTTAGTGGGTTGCATAACAAGAAGTTACGCCCCTATTCCTGATTTTTGCTTCCTAAGCCCCTAAACAATATGTAATTGGTCCAAGGACTGGCTACTACCGCATACATTTGGGCGGGAGCAACCCCCGAGTTACAGTTGGCCTGGCTGGTCGACCAAACGTAGCCTCGATGCGCCAGTGGAGACGTAACAGAAGGCTGGTTGATGTTATTGTTCCCTATCGGGCCAACATAAGGCCACTGAGTTTCCTCGACCAAAAAGATATTAATAACAGAGTCAGCCCGGACGCACAACGAGGTGTAATCGTGGAAGGGTGAATTTTGCGTGCCTGCGCCATCGCGATACGTGCTGTTTCGGTCAAAATACACGTCTTCCAACACCCACCGGATGCGCTTATCAATGGGAGTAAGGGTGTTGCCGGGGGCCAGGCGCAGGGGCGGGTTCTGGGCCATGTTGCTGTTGCAGTCGCTGATGAGCGCCTGCGCGTAGCTATATCCCGTGTCGTTGGTGCCGGGGGTGCCGGGCCGGCCATCATCGAAAGGCCCAAAGTTGCCAGCGCCATTGTCGTGCTGCAAAAAATGAACGTTTACCCGAATGTTCTGGACGTCGGTACAGGCAGTAGCACCCGCCGCTGTGCCAGCACCCATCGCCGCTTTGGAGCTGGGATTTGCAGGCAGCGGCGAGCCTAGTACCGTACACTGCATGGGGGCCTGCGCAGTGGCAGGCTGGCCAGTTGCCAACAGCATTGCTAAAAGCAGCTTTACGCGCCCAAACCGGGATTTAGCATTTTTTGAGAGGGAGGGGTAGTTTTTACTCATACGAAGAAAGGGACTGGTGGATGGATAAAGCAAATGTAATTACCTGATTGATTGAATCAAACAACAAAATCCACACTCCTTTCCATAGTCTGCTAAGCGCAGGCAATGGTGGCGATGCTGATTTCGGCCGCGCCGGCCGCCAGTAGCACCGCACCACAGGCTTCGAGGGTAGCGCCAGTGGTCAGCACGTCATCGACCACAAGAATGCGGCGGCCGATAATGGCGGCGGGGTTTTCCACTTCGAATACGGTGGCCACGTTTTCCCAGCGCTGGGCCCGGTTCTTTTTGGTTTGCGTTTTGGTGTTGGTGTTGCGGCGCAGGGCAGTATTGGCAGCCGGCACTCGCAGGCCGGTAGCCAGGCCAGTGGCGAAAGCAGCGGCTTGGTTGTAGCCGCGCCGGGCCAGCTTGCGCGGGTGCAGCGGCACGGGGATAATGAGGTCGAAATCAGCCGCGATACCGGCCGCGTGCAGTTCGGTCCCGTAGAGCTGGCCGAGGGCGGTGCCCACGTCGCGCTGGCCCTGGTACTTGAGTTCGTGGAGCAGGTGCTGCACCCGGCCGTGGCGCACGAAGCGCAGGTAGCTCAGGGCGTGGCGGATGGGCAGCTTGCCCCAGAAGCGTCGGCCCAGCGGGTTCTGGTCGGGCGGCAGCAGGTGGTAGTCGGTGTAGGGCAGTTCGGCCCGGCAGCCGGTGCAAAGGTGGTTTTCGCCGGTCACGAGGGGCTCGCGGCAGGCCAGGCACAGACGCGGGTAAACGAGGCCGACGAAATCCTGCCACAGGGTGCGGAGCATGATGGTAGAAAGGGGAAGGGTTTGGGAGTAATTTTGAGGGAGCAATGTAGCCGATTGTTTGCTATCATGCTCAATCAGAACGGTCATGCTGAGCGGAGGCGCAGCCGCAGTCGAAGCATCTCTACCGCTCCGTTGTTATTGTACTGATTACTGCTGCACGCGAGATGCTTCGACTGCGTCTGCGCCTTCGCTCAGCATGACCGTTCTTTATTTCTAAGTCCCTCCCCAAAACATGTCTCAAGTAACTGAATTCAACGAGTACCGCCAACGGATGAATGCTACCATTCTGGCAGCCGACAACAAAGTCATCAAGCGGTTTTTCAACCTCGACACCAATACGTACGCGGCCGGTGCGCTCGACGTGAAAACCAAGGAAATGCTGGGCCTGGCCTGCTCCATGGTGCTGCGTTGCGACGACTGCATCAAATACCACGTCGGCAAATGCTTTGAGGAAAAGCTCACCGACGAGGAGATTTATGAAATTTTTGCCATTGCCAATATCATCGGCGGCAGCATCGTGATTCCGCACTTTCGCCGCGCAGTAGAATACTGGGAAATTCTAAAGTCGGAAGCGGGCGCAACCGCCCACGATGGCGCGGCACTGGCCGCTCATAAAGCCGAACACGACGGCCAGCCCACCGCATGAGCGAAGACCTGAACCACGCCGCTCCCGCCGAGCACCCGGAGGCCGAAGCCGACTTCGACGCCCGTTGGGAAACGCTGATGGTGGAGATGGAGGCCCGTTTCGATAAGCGCCCCGACTTGAACGCCATGCTGCTGCTCATCGGAATTCAGGAGCTGAACCAGGGCATCACGACCTTCACCAAGGAGCAGAAGCAGGACCTGATGCACATTGCCACCTGCCGGCTTTTCAGCCTGAGCGGCCACTACGAGCTGACGCACGTCGACGCCGACGGCTGGCCGCACTACCGGCTGCTACGCCCCGTGCCCTTCGCCAACCTGAAGGAGCAGGAGCGCATGCTGAAATGGCACGCGCTGGAGTATTTCTCGCTGGACCCAGGCGACGACTTGTGATTGGTTTTTGCGCCAGTTGAACGTCATGCTGAGCGTAGCCGAAGCACGACGAGCTGTGTCAATCTTATACAACTGAATGAAAATCGTTTCTTACAACGTCAACGGCCTGCGCTCAGCCCTGAGCAAGGGCCTGCTGGGTTGGGTGGCCGAGGCCGCGCCCGATGTGCTATGCCTTCAGGAAATAAAGGCCAGCCGCGAGCCGATGGACGTTTCCGGCTTCGAAAACCTCGGCTACCATGCCTACCTGCACCCGGCCCAAAAGCCCGGCTACAGTGGGGTGGCCACCTTCTCGAAAGTGGTGCCTAAAGCTGTCGTGCACGGCTGCGGGCAGAGCTGCTACGACGAGGAAGGCCGCGTATTGCGGCTCGACTTCGAGGGTGTTTCGGTGCTGAACACCTACATGCCCTCGGGCACGAGCGGGCCGGAACGACAGGCGTTTAAAGTAGCGTGGCTGCACTTTTTCCGCGACTATGTGGCGAAGCTGCGGACCGATGGCAGCACGCCGCCGCTGCTTATTGGCGGAGATTTCAACTGTTGCCAAACGGCAATCGACCTGCACAATCCCAAGGCTAACCAAACCAGCCCCGGCTACACTCCGGAGGAGCGGCAGTGGTTCAGGGATTTCCTGGCCGATGGGCTGATTGACACCTTCCGCCACCACCACGGCGAAGCCCCGGGACACTACTCGTGGTGGAGCTACCGGGCCGGCTCGCGCGGCCGCAACGTGGGCTGGCGCCTCGACCACTGGCTGGCCGATGCCGCCCTGCAACCGCGCCTGACCGGCGCGGGCCTGCTGCCCGACGTAGTGCATTCCGACCACTGCCCGGCCTGGGTAGAATTGGGGTAGGGAATGAGCACACATCTGTCGTCCTGAGCTTGCGAAGGAACTCATCACTACCAAACGACGTGCTCAACAAAGAAAAGGTCCTTCGCAAGCTCAGGATGACAGACATATCCCCGCTCCGACCTTCGCAAAACGAACCAAGCGTCCTCTTTCAGGTGTATCTTTCCCAACTAAGAACTGATTTATGGCGATGCTGATGGAGCGCGGCGCTGCGGCAGCCGAGTACCCCGCCCTGGCGCGGGTACGGACGGAGTTGGAGGCCTTTAAGCGCAAGTTTTACCTGAACCTGCTGGTGCGTGGATTGCTGGTGGCCGGCGGACTGCTGCTCACATTTTTCGTGGCCTTCAACGGGCTCGAATACTTCCTTTACCTGCCCACCGTGGTGCGGGCCGGGCTGCTGTTCGGCTTCATCGGCCTCGTGGTTTACAGCTTTGCGCGCTGGATTTGGACGCCCCTGGCCGCCCTCACCAACCTGCGCCGGCTGCTGAGCGACGAGCAGGCCGCCCGCCGCGTCGGCGAGATTTTCCCGGAAGTGCAGGACCGCTTGGTCAATGCCCTGCAGCTGCAGGGGCAAGCCCGCGACAATGCCCTGATTGCGGCCAGCCTGGAGCAGCGCGCCGCCCAGTTCGGCCAGTATTCGTTTGCCGAGGGCATCAATATCCAGCAGCAGAGCAAGCCGCTGTGGAAATACGCGGCCATTCCGGCGGCCGTTTTACTGGCGTTGCTGGCGTTTTATCCCAGCGTTCTGGTGCAGGGTACCGGGCGCATCTGGCATTACAAACGGGCATATTCGCCGCCCGCGCCGTTTCAGTTTTTGATTAAAAACACGAAGCTGACCGCCTTTCGGGGCGAAGATTTTACGCTGGACGTGGGCGTGGCCGGCGCGGCCTTGCCGGCCGAGGTAAACATCACCTTCGACGACACCGAGCAACGGCTGAGCAAGGTAGCCGGACGCGGCGATGAGTTTCACTACACATTTGAGCAGCCACAGGGCGACGTGCGCTTTCAGCTGAAGGGCGCAGGATTTGCTTCGCCCGAATACCAGCTCACGGTGCTGGAACGGCCCAACCTGCGCGATTTTAAAGTCAATATCACTTACCCGCCCTACACTGGTAAGCCGGCCGAAACCATCGAGAACGGCGGCAACCTAACGGTGCCCGAGGGCAGCATGGTACGCTGGGAATTTGCCACGGCCGCCACCGATGAGCTGGCCCTGATGTTCCAGAACCCCGATGAGACGCTGGCCGCCACCGGTACCGATGGCACTTTCGTGGCCACCCGGCGGGTACTGCGCTCACAGCCTTATCTGCTGCGGCTGAAAAATCCGGCCAGCCTGAACCGCGACCCGATTTCCTACCAGCTCACGGCCGTACCAGACCTGCCGCCCTCGCTCACGCTGGAAGCTTTTTCGGATACCGTGACGCGGCGCTTTCTGGCGCTGGGCGGCACCGTGCGCGACGACTATGGCCTGACCCGCCTGGAGCTGCACTACGCCCTACGCCGCGCCGGGCAGGGGCCAAATGCCGCCCCCAGCCGCCAGGGGGCTACACCATTGGGCTTGCCCCGCGAAAGCGCCGGCACCTACGCCTACACCTGGAACCTGAGCGCGCTGAATATGCAGCCCGGCGACCGCCTCGAATATTACGTGGAGGCCTGGGACAACGACGGTGTGCACGGCCCCAAAGCCACGCGCACCCGGCCGGTCGAGTTCCGGCTGCCCAGCCGCCGCGAGCTGCGCCAGGAAATGCAGGCCCAGGCGCAGTCGGTTGCCAGCCAGATGAGCCAGGCCGCCAAGCAGAGCGAAAAGCTGGAGCGCGAGCTGGCTAAAACCCAGGACAAGCTCAAGACCAAGCGCGACCTGAGCTTTCAGGACCGCAAGCAGCTGGAAAACATGCTGGACCAGAAAAACCAGCTGAACCAGCAGATGGAGCAGATGCAGAAAATGTTTGAGCAGCTGCAGCAGAAGCAGGACCAGGCCAGCCCCAAAAGCGAGGAGCTGGCCAAAAAGGCCGAAGAGCTGAAGAAGCTGATGAACGACCTGCTCGACCCCGAAACCAAGAAGCTCTACGAGAAGCTGCGCAAGCTGCTGGAAGAGCAGAAGCAACCCGACGCCGAGATGCAGAAGCTACTGCAGCAACTCGAAAACAAGGAAGACACGCTGCAAAAGGAGCTTGACCGCGCCCTGGAGATGTTCAAGCAGATGCAGCTGGAGCAGAAGGCCGAGGAAACCGCCAATAAGCTCGATGAGCTCGCCAAACAGGAAGAAAAGCTGGCCGAAAAAACCGAGCAGAACGACAAGGAAAACCCCGAAAATAAGGCTTCAAACCAGGACCAGAAAGCCAAGCAGGAGCAGCTGAAACAAGAGCAGGCCGCAAACCAAAAGGAATTCGAAGACCTGAAAAAAGAACTGCAGGACCTGAAGCAGATGGATAAAGAGCTGGGCGACCAGAACGGCATGGACGAGCAGAAGCCCGACCAGGAGCAGACGGACCAGGACATGCAGGAGAGCCAGCAGAGCCTGGGCAAAAACCAGAATAAAAAAGCCGCCGGCAAGCAGAAAAGCGCCGCCCAGCGCATGAAGAAGATGGCGCAGAAAATGCGCGACCAGATGAGCGAGGAGGAGAGCGACCAGGCCCAGCAGAACATCGACGACCTGCGCAATATCCTGGATAATTTGCTTACCCTCAGCTTCGACCAGGAGCAGCTAATGAAGGATTTCCGTAAAGTGGACCAGTCCGACCCCCGCTTCGTGCAGCTGGGCCAGACCCAGCGCAAGCTGCGCGACGACGCTAAAATTATTCAGGACTCGCTGTACGCACTGGCCAAGAAGGAGCCTAAGATTCAGAGCTTCGTGACCCGCGAAGTGGGCGAAATGAACGGCCGCATGGACGAGTCGCTCACCCACATTCAGCAGCGCGATTTGGGCCGCGCCACCGCCACCGAGCAGCAGGCCATGACCAGCATGAACAACCTGGCTCTGATGCTGCAAAGCTCCCTCGACCAGATGCAGCAGGAAGCCCAGGCCGGCAAGGGTGCGCCCAAAGACGGCCAGGGCAAGCCGGGCAAGAAAAAGGGCAAGGGCAAAGGGCAGGGCCAGGGCAGCAAGCCCGGCCCCGGCAACATGGGCAAAATGCAGCAGCAGCTCAACGAACAGATTCAGCAGCTGTCGAAATCGGGGAAATCGGGCCGCGAAATGTCGCAGGAGCTGGCCAAGCTGGCCGGCCAGCAGCAGATGCTGCGCCAGGCCATGCAGCAGCTCGACAAGTTGCAGCAGGGCGGCAAGCCCGGCGGCTCGCAGGGCCAGGGCGGGGGGCAGCCCGGCCAGGGGCAAAGCAAGGACGGCAAGGATGGGAAAGACGGTAAAGAGGGTGGCCAGAATGGTAAGGACGGCAAAGGCGACCAGGGCGCGGGCGGTACCGGCGATATCAAAAAAATGATGGAGCAAACCGAAACCGACCTCGTGAATAAGCGCCTGACCGAGGAGACGATGATGCGCCAGCAGCAAATTCTTACCCGCCTGCTGGAAGTGGAAAAATCGGCGCGCGAGCGCGACCAGGACACCAA
The DNA here is from genome assembly GCF_040547115.1 of Hymenobacter sp. UYCo722. NCBI lineage: Bacteria > Pseudomonadati > Bacteroidota > Cytophagia > Cytophagales > Hymenobacteraceae > Hymenobacter > Hymenobacter sp. UYCo722. The sequence goes on from NZ_JBEPPC010000002.1 coordinate 297,738, forward strand.
GCGCGAGGCCCAGGCGGCTCAGTATAAACCACCGGTTTTTCCGCCGGCGTTCGATAAATACCGCGTCAGCAAAGAACGTCAGACCGAATTGCTACGTAGTACACCCCCGAACCTGACCCCGTACTACCAGCGTGAGGTGGGCGAGTATTTCCAGAAAATCAAATAATCCGCCCGGCTTTCCATCCAAGCGGCTGGCGGTTTCGTTAACCAATTAGTGTACTGTTAGAACCAAGCCCGGTGGGGCAGCAGAAATAGTTGTGGTGCTTTGCCGTTAAAAGACTATTTTTGCCGCCCCAAAGAGCTGCCGTTCTTCCCATCAAACCACCTTATGAAGCAGGTAAAAATTCAGATTCCGTCGCTCGTCGAAAATATCCGCGTCGTTGAGAGCTTCATCGATAATTCTAAGGATACCTTTCAGATTGAGGACGATATCTACGGCAACATCATGGTGGCCGTTACCGAAGCGGTGAACAACGCCATCCGGCACGGCAATAAGTTCGACAAGGATAAAAACGTCTATCTGTCGCTTTACGTGGAGCCACAGATGCTTAAATTTGAGATTGAGGACGAAGGCACTGGTTTCAACTACGATAACCTCGAAGACCCCACTTCCCCCGAAAACCTGGAAAACCCAGGCGGCCGCGGCATCTTCCTCATTCGCCACCTGGCCGATGAAGTGGAATTCAGCAAGGAAGGCCGCTGCGTGCTGCTCACCTTCCAACTCACCTCCGCCCCCGCCGACGAAGCCCCGACCGCCGACCAAATCGCCGCTTAAGGCGGCCTGACTCCGCATGAACAGCACCCCGCCGACGGGCCCGCCCCACCACGAAAACTTCCCGCCCGGCGAACTGCACCACGAAGCCCCCGGCATCGAGTTCATGGTGGAAGACGCGCCCGACTTCGAGCTTTCCGACGCCGAAGGACTGCTGGAGTGGATTGAGCGCGTGGCCCGGGTGCACGAGCACCGCATTGTGCAGCTCACGTACATCTTCTGCTCCGACGACTATCTGCACCGCCTCAATGTGGAGTACCTGGCCCACGACACGCTCACGGACGTTATCACCTTTGATAATTCCGATGACGCCGATATGCTCGAAGGCGATATTTTCATCAGCGTGGAGCGGGTGCGCGATAATGCCCACGACCTCGGCATCCCGTTTCGCGACGAACTGCACCGCGTTATGATTCACGGGGTGCTGCACCTGCTCGGCTACCACGACAAAGACCTGCTGAGCCAGACGGCCATGCGCGCTAAGGAGGATTATTGCCTGGCGCTTCGCAGTTTTTAGCCGGTTGTTCTTGAATACCGAATAAAGCACGTCATGCTGAGCTTGCCGAAGCAACTCTACCGCAATAGTAATTAAACACTTACACGGTAAAGGCGCTTTGGCAAGCTCAGCATGACGTGCTTTTATCCGCTGCTGTCTACACATCATGGCCGCCTCTTCTTCTGCCGAATTTCCCGTTATTCGGGGCGAAGCGCTGGATTATTATCTGGCTCAGGGCTACTACCGGATGCAGCAGGACCTGTTCACCTGCCAGTTCGTACCCTTCGATGGCCGCCTCTATACCGCCCACTGGCTGCGAATTGACCTCGCCCGTGTGGCATGGGGGCCCGAGCAGCGCCGCCTGCTGCGCCGCAATGCCCGCTTCACGGCCACCGTCCACCCATTCCGGCTCACCGCCGAGTACGAGGAGCTCTACGCCCGCTACCTCGCCGCCATCACCTTCGATGCCGCGCCCACTATCGAAGCTGTGTTGCTGGGCGAGGCCACCCACAACGTTTTCAACACCCAAATCATTGAGCTGCGCGATGAGGGCCGCCTCATCGCCGCCGGCGTGCTCGACTACGGCGAGCGGACGCTGGCCGGCATTCTCAATTTTTACGACCCGGCCTACCACAAGCACAGCCTCGGCAAGTACCTGCTGCTGCTGAAAACCGACTACGCCCGCCGCCGGCACCTCGACTATTATTACCCTGGCTACCTGGTGCACGACTACCCCAAATTCGACTACAAGCTTTTTGCCTGCGCGGCGGCTACGGAGGTATTCGATAGCATCAGCGGCCAATGGCGGCCATACTCCCGGGAGGCCGTGCAGGCCAATTCGGCCGAGCTTTTCGCCGAGTGGCTACCCGAAGATTTGCGGGATACGAGCGAGTAGGGTGCGAGGTGTGCTTCCGCCCGTCGTTGAACAGTTTACCCCAGAGTCTGCAGTCAACGAACGCTGCCCAATCAGAAGCTGCGCTCGTAGCTGATGGCGGGCAAAATGGGGAACAGGCTTAGCTGATAGAGCTGCTTTTGCCGGGCGGCATCTAGGCTGTAATAGATGTAGTATGGGTTGTTGCGGCTGTAGGCATTGTAAGCCCCGACCCGCCAGATGCGCTCGCCGTGCCGGACTGGCTTGGTGAACGTGGCACTCACATCCAGGCGGTGGTAGGCGCGCATTCGGAAGCTGTTTTTGGGACCGTAGAGTTCCGCCTCCTGATAAACGTAGCGGTCGGAAGCGACGTTGGAACGAAGCCCGTACCCATAGCTTTGCTCGATGACGTTGTAGTTGCCCTCGGCTAGGGTTATGGCGTTGCCCGTACCGTAGACCCAGGTGGCGGAGAGTGTGATACTCGGGCGCAGCTGGTAGATGAGGACCACGGACGCATCGTGGCGGCGGTCGAATTTGTAAGGGTACCACTGGCCGCTATTAAGCTGGTCGAACTGCCGCTCATTACGGGCCAGGGTGTAGCCGACCCAGCCAGTGAAACGGCCAGTTTTCTTCTGCACCAGCAACTCGATGCCCTGCACCTGCCCCCTGCCGCTGGTCACGACTTTGTCCTGCCAGTCCTGGGAGCTGTTGTAGAACGTGGCTCCCTCCCGAAATTCAATCAGGTTGTGCAGCGACTTTTGGAAGGCTTCCGCGCTCACTTCAACACCCCACGCGACGATGGTGTGCGCCACACCCACCGCCAGCTGCTGCGCCCGCTGCGGCGCGATGCGCGCGGTGGCGGGCACCCAGAGGTCGGTGGGTAGCCCGGCCCCGTTGTTGGAAAGGAGGTGCAGGTACTGCTGCATGGCCGAAAACGAGGCTTTCAGGGCCGTATGCTCGCCCACCAGATAGGTGGCCAGCAGGCGCGGCTGCACCCCGCCAAAGGTGCGGCCCGCCACCGAATAGGCGACTGCCCGCAAGCCGATATTGGCGGACAGCCGGGCGTTGACCCGGATTTCATCTTCCCCATAGAGAGCCATTTCCCGGGCACTCACGCGCTGGCTCCCAAAGGCGGTATCGACCGCGATGGTGCTGGTTTTGGTGGTGAAGGAATTCACGCCGGGCGTGAAGACGTGGTAGATGGCCGTGCTACCAAACCGGAGCTGCTGCGCTGGGCTAGCGTAGTAGTCAAAGTCGGTCTTTGCCTGTATATCCTGCACGCCAGACGTGAAAAGGGCTTGGCTGTCCTCGCTACGCCCCGTTGGCGAGTCGTCTTCGGAGTGGTACGACTGGCCGTTTTCGTACCTAAACCGAGTGGCGGCCACGGTGGCGTTACCGAAGAGCTTAGGCGAAAACTGCCGGTTCCAGCGTAGCGAGGCCAGGGCGTTGCTGTAGCGCAGGTTGCTCTCGCCCTGATACCGAAAATCGCCTTGTGGATTGGCAATGGTTTGTGGCTTCTGGGTCAGAAATAGCCGGTCACCTCCCAAGTATACGGCGGCAAAAACCTGGTCCCGGACCGTGAGTTGGTGGCTGATTTTCAGGCTAGCATCGTAGAAAGAATACCCCACCACGCTGTTGCCATTGGAAGAAATACGGCTGGCCACCCGCGAAAACAAGTCGAGGTTGCCGCGCCGCACCGATACCAGAAACGTGGTTTTGCCATTCTTCAACGGGCCTTCCAGCGAAAGTTGAGTGGCGAGTACGCCAATTCCCGCGTTGCCGCTCAGCTGCTGTTTGTTGCCTTCTTTGAGCCGCACATCCAGCACTGATGACAGCCGCCCGCCGTAGCGCGCCGGGAAGCCGCCCTTAATCAGCCGGACATCGCTAATGGCGTTAGCATCAAACACAGACAGAAAGCCTCCAATGTGGCTCACGTAGTAAATGGGCACGTCGTCGAGCAGGGTCAGGTTCTGGTCGGGCGAGCCGCCGCGCACGTAAAGTGCCCCGCTACCTTCGCGGCCCGACTGCACGCCGGGCATAAGTTGGAAGGCGCGCAACACGTCCGGCTCGCCGAGCAGGGCCGGTAGCTGACGTAGCTGACTGACCGGAATATGAAGGGTGCTCATTTCGACGCGGCGTTCCAGTGGGGCGTCCCGCTGGCCCGTCACCTGCACGTCGGTCAACTGATTATCAGCCGCCAGGGCGAAAGAATGCGCCGCTGTTTGCCGACCCGCAAGGGTAATGCTGGCCCGCTGGTAGCCCAGGTAGCTGGCCGTGAGACGCACGGTATCTTGGGCTGGCAGGGTTAGGGAGTAGAAGCCGGCCGTATTCGTGGTGGTGCCCATCGGGCTGTTGGCCACGTACACCGCCGCGCCGAGCAGTTTTTCCCCGCTTCGGGCGTCCTGGACGAAGCCGCTAAGCGTGATGCGGGCCAGTTGGGCCTGCGCCGGGGCAGATATGGCGAGGCCGATGGCTAGGAGCGACCAGCCTAATCTGGTTCGGTAAGTTATAGTCATCTCCAGGCTAGCGCAGAGGGAGTATGACGGACTGCGCGGAATAGCCGACCACCACGCCATAGCCGCCATCCACATTGGAATACATCGTACTGGGGTCGCCTAAAAAAAGCAGCTGGTTCAGGTCGTAGGTGTCGCCCTTACTACCCTGGTTGTAAAGATGCCGGGTCCAGCTTTTGCGGTACTGGTAGTACGCCCGACTGATGGACCGCAGCACCAAGCGCGGCGGACGGGTCGTGGGTCCCGTCGGTTGGCCGTTGTTGAAACCGCCGGAACTGTGGCCATGCGTCAGAAAAGATGCTCGTAGCTCAAAGCTGCGACCATTGAAAAGCTTATCGGAAAACACCAGTGATTTGGAATTTAGTCCGCTGTCGTCTTCAGCCGTCAGGGCGGCGTTGCCGCGGGCATCTAGGATTAAAAACTGGCTTTCCTGGTACCCACTGATTTCGTAAAAATTGGCAGTTTGCGCCGGGTCATCGAACCGCACCACAATGGTACCTAGCAGCTCGTTGTTGCGGTCGGTGCCTGTAGGAAAGGAAAACCACGCCTCCCGAATGGGCACTAGGACCGGCACCGTATCCGTAGCGCTCACGCTGGGGTAGCCGGGCGCGGCCACCTGCAACGTGTAAGGGGTGCCGCTAACGGGTTTGGTGGGGGAATAATAGAGCCCATCGCCCTGGCTGCGCAACATTTCCATGGCCCCGCCGGGAGTCAGAAGCGAAACCTGGGCCACAGCAAGCAGCCGCGAAGAAGCATCGGTGGCGCTGGTCACACGGCTCACCTGCACCCGAAAGAGGCTATCCGGGGTCAGAATAGAATTAACAACCAATACCTTCGGCGGCGCGGGCAAGTCGGCACTTATCTGGTCGATACAGCCCGTCAGGGCCAATAAAAGGCCGCCCCAGCCAGCGAGAAGGGACCGGGAAAGAATAAGGTTCATTGGGTAGACTAACGTGGGCCTTCCCAACGCGCCGGGGCGAAGTATAGTATCAAGCGCCTTTCGGCAACCGCTAACTCGCTTTATCCGAAACGAGATGCGGGGTTTGAATTGCGTAATTTTGTAGCCGTCAATGCCGGGCGGACTTTTTTCGCGCTAGGTTTCGTCAAGTTGAAATCAAGTTTCGCAAAGCTTGGTTCTAGCTTCTATCGCCTTGGCGAGACTTCCATTTTAAATTCCGCGAAACTTCGCGTTCCTAATGTTTCAGCAAGAAGAATACGACGTCATTGTAGTGGGCGCGGGCCACGCCGGCTGCGAGGCCGCCGCCGCCGCCGCCAACCTGGGCTCGAAAGTGCTGCTGGTGACGATGAACATGAACACCATCGCCCAGATGTCGTGCAACCCGGCCATGGGCGGCGTGGCCAAGGGTCAGATTGTGCGCGAAATCGACGCGCTGGGTGGCCAGTCGGGCATCATCACCGACCAAACCATGATTCAGTTTCGGATGCTGAACCGCTCGAAAGGCCCCGCCATGTGGAGCCCCCGTGCCCAGAGCGACCGCATGCGCTTTGCCGAAGCCTGGCGCCTAACGCTGGAAGGCATCGCCAACGTCGATTTCTGGCAGGAAGCCGTGACCGGCATCGTGGTGGAAAACGACACCTGCGTGGGCGTAACCACGGCCCTGGGCATCGAGTTTCGCGGCAAGTCGGTGGTGCTCACCAACGGTACTTTTCTGAACGGCCTCATCCATATCGGCGAGAAGAATTTTGGCGGTGGCCGGGCGGCCGAGAAGGGCAGCCGCGGCATTACGGAGCAGCTGGTGGAGTTGGGCTTCGAAGCTGGCCGGATGAAAACCGGCACCCCGCCCCGCGTGGACGGCCGCAGCCTCGACTACTCTAAAATGGAAGCGCAGGGCGGCGACGAAGTGCCGAGCAAATTCTCCTACCTCGACACGCCGCGCCTGACGCAGCAGCGCCCCTGCTACATCACCTACACCAACGAGCGGGTGCACGACATTCTGCGCGAGGGTTTCGAGAAGTCGCCTATGTTCCAGGGTCGCATCAAGGGCCTGGGACCGCGCTACTGCCCCAGCGTGGAGGACAAAATCAACCGCTTCGCCGATAAGGACCGCCACCAGATTTTCGTGGAGCCCGAAGGCTGGAGCACCGTGGAATGCTACGTGAACGGCTTTTCGAGTTCGCTGCCGGAGGACGTGCAGTACCGCGCCCTGCGCGAAATCGCGGGTTTCGAGAAGGCCAAGATGTTTCGGCCCGGCTACGCCATCGAGTACGACTTTTTCCCGCCCACGCAGCTGGCGCTCACCCTCGAAACCAAGCTGATTGCGGGCTTGTATTTCGCGGGCCAGATTAACGGTACCACCGGCTACGAGGAAGCGGCCTGCCAGGGCCTGATGGCCGGCATCAACGCGCACAACAAAGTGCACGGTAAGCAGCCATTCGTGCTCACAAGGAGCGAGGCGTACATCGGCGTGCTGATTGATGACTTGGTGAACAAGGGCACCGACGAGCCCTACCGCATGTTCACGAGCCGGGCCGAGCACCGCATTCTGCTGCGCCAGGACAACGCCGACCTGCGTCTCACGCCGCTGGGCCACGAGTTGGGCCTGGCTTCGGATGAGCGCCTCGAACGCGTGCGGATGAAACAAGGGCAGACGGCTGATATAGCCGAGTTGCTCCAGAAATTCGCCATCGAAACCGCCGAAATCAATCCGCTACTGACGGAGCTCGGCTCGGCCGAAATCCATGAAAAGACCCGCGCCGTGAACCTGCTGCGCCGCCCCAACGTGGAGCTGGCCGACCTGCGCCGCGCCCTGCCCACGCTGGATGAAGCCCTGACTGCTTATGATGCGGAAGCATTGGAGCAGGCCATCATCAACATCAAGTACGAGACGTATTTGCTGAAAGAACAGCAGCAGGCCGAACGCATGCAGGAGCTGGAGAACTTCGTGATTCAGGGCCGGCTCGACTACCGCGCCATGCCCGCCCTCAGCCACGAGGCCCGCGAAAAGCTGCTCAAGATTCAGCCCGAAACCATTGGGCAGGCCTCGCGCATCAGCGGCATCTCGCCGGCTGATGTGTCGGTGCTGATGGTATATTTGGGCAGGTGAAATGAATTAAAAATTGAGAATTAAAAATTAAAAATTGAGCACGGGGAATCGAGATTCCGCCAGCTAGCCCAATAATTTTTAATTCATAATTTTTAATTTTTAATTAAAAAGGAGTGTCGTACGAACGAATTGATAATTGCCCGGTTTGCGGCAAAACTGACTTCAAAAACAAGCTGGTGGTGGAAGACCGGACGGTGAGCCACGAGAGCTTCGCCATCGTGCAGTGCGCGGCGTGCAGCTTTCAGTTCACCAACCCGCGGCCAAATGAGGCTGAGATTGGTAAGTATTATGAGTCCGACGCCTACGTGTCGCACAACAGCGCGGCTGCCGGGCTGATAAACCAGGCCTACAAAGTAGCCCGGTTTTTTACGATGCGCCGCAAGGTGGGGCTGCTGAACAAGCTGGCCCCGCGCCGGGGCAAGCTACTGGATTATGGCTGCGGCACGGGCCACTTTCTGGCCGCCGCCAAATCGGCTGGCTGGCAGGTGGCGGGCCTGGAGCCCAACGCCCGCGCCCGCGTCGAAGCCAGCCAGCGTCTCGGCCAGCCGATAGGGCAGGAGAGCCTGGCCCAGTTTCAACCCGCTACGTTCGATGCTATCACACTCTGGCACGTGCTGGAGCATGTGCACACCCTCAACGAAACCCTGGCCCAGCTGGTGGCCCTGTTGAAACCCGATGGCGTGCTGCTCATCGCCGTGCCCAACGTGGAAAGCCTTGATGCCCAGCACTATCGCGAACTTTGGGCCGCCTACGATGTACCACGCCACCTTTATCACTTCGCGCCCAAAACGATGGCTCAACTGCTTAAAAAGCATAAGCTGACCATTACTCAGACGCTGCCCATGCCGTTGGACGCCTATTATGTAAGCATGCTTAGTGAGAAGCACAAGGCCGAGCGCGCCGGCGGCCTGCTCACGGTGCTCAAGGCCGGCTATAAGTCCAATGCCTATGCCCAGGAGCACGAGGGGCAGTATTCGAGCTTGCTGTACGTGGCCGGGCGGCGCACCCCGGCCGGCACCTGATGCGGGCAGCGGCGCGGTGGCGGCTACTGGTGGCGGCGGGCCTGCTGGCCACTACTGCCCATGCCCAAACCACCCCCGCGCCGTCGCCCGATTCCGTCAAAAAACCGCCGCCGACCTTTGTAGCCGATACTGCCCGCCACGTTGTGGTCGTTAACCCCGCCGAGCCTACCACCGAGGTAACGCGCCGTACGGGGCTGCGCATCGGGGTGGCCATTGTTGTTCTCACGCTCACTACGCTGCTATTGTATAATGTCCGTTCGCGCTGAATTGCTGGTTCTGCTGGCGCTGGTTGCCCTGCTCGAAAGCTGCGCCGCCGTGGCCCCGCCCCTGGGTGGCCCGCGCGACCGCACCCCACCGCGCCGCATCAGCAGCTCGCCCGACAGCGCCGCCCGCAACGTGAAGCAGCAGTTTGTGCGGCTAAATTTCTCGGAGCCCGTCATCACCAAAGACCTGAGCAAAAACCTGCTCATCACCCCGCAGCTGCCCGAAGACAACCCCTACAAGCTGCGCGAGGACCGCAGCTCCATCACGCTGCTCTTCGAAAAGCCGCTCGACCCGAATACCACCTACAGCTTCAATTTTCGCGAGGGCGTGGTGGACATTACGGAGGCGCTGCCGGCCGCAAATGCTTCCCTCACCTTCAGCACCGGCCCCGAGCTCGATTCGGGCAAGGTGAGCGGCACGCTCACCGACGTGCTCACGGCCCGCACCGTAGAAGGGGCCAGCATTGGCCTCTACCGCGTGGCCGACACGCTGGGCGTGCGACGCGGCCGCCCCTACTACACCGTGCTGACCGATAAGGAGGGCAAATTCAGCCTGAATTTCCTCAAGGGCGGGGATTACCAACTTTACGCCGTAGCCGACAAAAACAACAACGGTCGCTACGACGACGGCGAAAAAATTGCCTACCTGCCCGCGCCCATCACCATTGCCGGTAGTACCGGCGCGGCGGTGCCTATGGTCCTCACCCAGCCCGACCAGCGGCCGCCCCTGCTCACCACCCGCACGCCCAGCCCCACCCAACTGCGCCTGAGCTACGGCGAAGGCCTGCGCACCGCCACCCTGGCACAGCTGCCCGCTGCGGCCAACGCCACGGCCGTGGCCGAAGCCACTCAGCTAATTGAGCGCGGCCGGACCGTAGTGCTGTATAAAACACCCGCCGTCGGCGATGGCCGCTACCTGCTCACGGCCACCGATAGCACCGGCAACAGCAGCCGCGACACCCTGCAGCTGAAGTTTCCGGTGCCCCCGGCCACCGCCAAAAAAGTAGCCAACCCGCCGCTCTACACCGTGGAAGGGTCTCCACGCACCGTGTTTCCCGAAGGCCAGGTGAAGTTTCAGTTTGCCGTGCCCGTGCTCATTGCATCTGATAAGCCTTTTGGTACGCTGGTCGAAGACTCGGTGCGCCGCCGCCCACTGCGCCTGCCCGCCGATGGCACCCTTAGCCCCGACCGTACCCAGTTGGCCGTGCGCTTTAATGCCAAGGCTAAAAATCGCCTCGACATCATCCTCGACAGCACGGCCATCACAACCATCACCGGCCAGCCCCTGCGCCTGAAACCGTTGCGACTCGGCCTCAGCGAGCAGGATGTGTCGACCAGCCTCTCCGGTACCATCAGTACCAAGCAGAAGAGCTTTGAGCTGCAACTACTCGACGATAAATTCCAGGTCGTGGCCAGTCTGGCATCGCCCAAGGGCACTTATTTGTTCACGGATATGCCGCCTGGCACCTACCGCCTGCGCGTGCTCATCGACGCCGATGGCGACGGCCGCTGGCGCGGCGGCGACCCGAAGCTGCTGCTAGCGCCCGAACCCGTGTTTCTGTATCCCAAAACGCTAAAAATCAGCGCGGGCTTCGATGTCGTAGAAGGGCTCTCGTTTTAGCGTTGCGGCCCTATGGGCTTGACAACTGTTTGGGGTAGGAGCTGCGCCCATCATTCCCGTTGGTGCAACGATTCCGGTCAACGATGGGTGGGGGCAAGCCCCGTACCCTACCCTTATGCGCTCATAACGCTAACCTGGGACCCTGAACCAACTGATTCTCTCCAAACCCGCTGGCTTAGGCTTGGGCGGCTCAGCGCTTCCCCTTTTCCTAACCAACCCAATCCGGCACGACTCGGAAACTGCCGATATACCCTCTTATTTTCCACATTAGTGGAAAACTCAACCCTTTTTCCAATTACTGAGGGTGGTTTTTGACGGATTTCCCCGCGTTTTCCACGAAGTTTTCCACAGTGCTTAGGGTATCAGCTGGGCTTCGGGGATAACTCAGGGGAAACATCGTGGTAACACGGGGATAAGTGGGGCAGAAGTTTTTTTGGAAGGAAGGCTGCCCGCACAGGGCAAATCGACCGGGGATAACCGGGGATAACTTTCCCCCGCCAAAATCCCTTCCCACACCCCGGTTTTTTGTGGGAAATTGAATTTGGGGAAAGCTGGTGGAGATGTTGAAAAATGATATAAGTGTCTTACTAACAAGTCATTATTTTCCACATTGCGGGTGTATAGCGGGTGGAAAAGACATTGCTTTCCCCCCACGTTATGCACACTGGGGATAACCCTATTGGCTTTTCCACTTATCAACCGACCTAATGAGTGGAAATAAAAAGAGGTTTTAAGAAAAAAATTTAATCAAAAAGTAAGACTGGGGAAAACCCGAGTCAAGGGTTTAAGTCCCGAATCAAGGGTTTTAGTCCTGGGTGAAAGGTTCGAGTGCCGCTTCAGGGATTTATCCTGGTTCACGGGTTTGAATCCTGAGCAAAGGGTTTCAGATTCCTAAAAAGCGTAAAAGCACTCTATGCGCAAATGCAGGTGTCCGGATTTAAGATTCGGGAAAACAGGCTTGCCGTTTTTGCGCGATTCCGTATAGCTTATGCACAACGCTTAGCCGCTTTTCCCCATGCCGTTCGATTATACCCTCGATTTCCACTCCCTCGATTTTCGCCAGCACCCCGAGCTGTACCGCGTGGGGCGGGGCGAGCAGGGCGTGCTGCTGGTACAGCCCTACAAGGCCGAAATCCTGCCCCACTGGCGCTTCAAAGATGCAGCGGCAGCCCAGGAGTCGTCCGAAACGATTTACGGCCTGTTTGAGGCTTATTTGAAGGCCCACGACTTCGTGGGGGCCGATATGGCCCGCAAATTCATCCAGATGGGCTATACCCGGGCCCGACGCTATGCCAACCACGCCGGTGGCAAGAAGTACGCCGGCCCCGTGCCAGCCGACAAAAAAGGGCAAAGTGGTGCCCACGGTCGCCCCGAATTGCCCCGTAACCCACACCCCGATGTGGATAAAGTCGAGGCCGCCGCCATTTTCAAGCGCAAGTGGGACGAGGCCAAAGCCCACCCCGAATACATTCGGCAAAAGGACGCGTTTATGGAGAAATATGGGAAGTAGGGGGATAAGGCAGCTTACTTGCCTGTTATCCTGAGCGCAGCGAAGGACCTTATCACGGCTGCGCGAAATTTGTTAAATGGAACTCTAGCCTTAATAAGGTCCTTCGCTGCATTCAGGATAGCAGGCGGAATCAAGCACCAACAACCAAACGCCAACATTACCTTTGCAACTACCCTTTATCCCAACTCCATGAGCACTCCCCAACCCTCCAGCATCGAGGAAAACGAAATTATTCTGGGCACCGGCATGGGCCCACTGCGCTTCGGCGCGACCATGGACGAAGTGCGTACCCTCGTGGGTGAGCCCGAGGAAATTGAAGAGTCGGACGACGACGACGATTTCGAACATCAGGCTTGGAACTACCACGAGGAGGAGTACCTGCTCTCGCTTTACTTCGACCGCGAAGACGACTTCCGCCTCAGCTGCATCGAAACCGACAACCCCGGCATGCGCCTCTACGGCGAAGCCATTTACGGCCAGAGCATCGACCAGGTGAAGGCCTTAATGGCCCGCAACAAGCAGGCCGAGCCCGAAATGGAAACCATGGAAGAAGGCGCGGTGCGCCTCTCCTACGAGAAGTCGATGATTGACTTATACTTCGAAGAAGGCGAGCTGCAATTTGTCAATTTCGGCGTATTCATCAACGACGACATGGAAGTGCAGTGGCCTAAGTAAGTGCGATTTATCCACATTCCAGCTGCATTTGACTGTGGATAAGTGGATAAAGCTATGAAAACGGGGCCATTATCCCCGTTTCGGGACAACCTTCCCAACCTGAAACCTGCGTCGCAGGTACCCGCATCAAAAAAGGCTGTTCCACAATGGAACAGCCTTTTTTGTGTTTTAAATGGTCGAGCTTACTACCCGAGTACCGCCCGGAACAACAGAAACAGTACGCCCGAGAGCACCATGGTAACCGGGAGCGTGAGCACCCAGGCCAGCGCGATATTGCGCACAATATCGGCGTTCACGTTTTTCACGCCGCGGCTGGCTACCATGCTACCCGCGATGGAGGAGGTGAGTACGTGAGTGGTCGAAGCCGGCAGCGTCATTTGTGTGCCGATACCGATAATGGCCGCTGCTACCAGCTCGGAGCTTGCGCCCTGAGCGTAGCTGAGGTGCTCCTTGCCGATGCGCTCGCCAATAGTTTTCACGATGCGCTGCCAGCCAATCATGGTACCGCAGGCCAGCGAGAGACTCACCATCAGCAGCACCCACCAGGGAGCATAGTCGGTGAAGGTTTTCATATTGGCCGTGGCCTTGTCGTAGAGGTTGCGGTCTTGCGTGCTCAGGCTCACATTGGGCGAGCCGAGCAACTTTTTGGCGCGGTTAGAGAGCAGCAGTACGTCGCGCCGAATCTCGAAGCGGGTTTGCTGGGGCAGGTCCTTCACGTTGGTTTTGCCAGCGAAAATGCGGTCTAGGTCGGCTGTCTTAGCCTGAATGTCGACTAAGTCTTTTTGGTCGTTGGGGCTAAGCTCGGCGCGGTTCACGCGGTTGATGACGTATTCAACTTTACCCAATGACTCGCGCAGGTCGAGGGGGTTTTTGCTTTCATCGAGCGCGAAGCGAAAGGGCACGATGCCAATCAGAATCAGCATCACGAGGCCCACGCCTTTTTGCCCGTCGTTGGAACCGTGGAAAAAGCTCACCAGCGTGCAAGTCGAAATGAGTAGCAGGCGAATCCAGAGGGGTGGGGGCTTGCGCTTGTGCGGCTCTTTAAAAATAGCCTTGCTGGGGGAGAAGCGCTTGAATAGAAACATCATGCCGATGGTGAGCGCAAAGCCTAGCAGCGGCCCCACGAGCAGGGCAATACCCGTTTCACTGGCTTTGCTCCAGTTCACGGCCGTGCCGCGCGACTCGGGTAGCAGCGAATACGCAATGCCCACGCCCAGAATGGAGCCGATAAGCGCGTGCGAACTCGATGCCGGAATGCCGTAGTACCAGGTGCCCACGTTCCAGATGATGGCCGCCAGAATGAGTGCGCCCACCATGGCAATACCGTGGTACACGTTGGCATCGACCAAACTTTCGACGGGCAGCAGATACACAATGCCCATGGCCACGCCAATGCCACCGGAAAACACGCCGATAAAGTTCCAGAACGCCGACCAGACCACGGCGACCCAAGGCCGCAGGGCGTTGGTGTAGATGACGGTGGCCACGGCGTTGGCCGTGTCGTGGAAGCCATTCACGAACTCAAATGCGCAGGCGGCCAGCAGGCAAAGGCCGAGAAGCAGTAGTACGTGAGGTTCTAAACCAAACATAAAAGGCGGTTTTGTGGGAAATTGGATGAATTCATGGGTCAAAGGTAGGAATATGGGCGGTCCCCGATATGTTACCGAATTATGACGGCGGGGTGAAGTTGGGTAAAACGTCATGCAGAGCGCAGCATGACGTTCTTATTCGTTTGTTCTCCGACGTTTCGGATTTCGCGCCTTCTACGCACAAGTTTCGGCTTCCGCCGCATCGGCCTACTTTTGTGGGCATGAACCCAGCAATCGAAACCACCCAGCTTAAGGATATTGTGGCCCACGCCAAGGAATACGGCTTCGTATTTCAGTCTTCGGAAATCTACGACGGCCTGGCCGCCGTGTATGACTACGGCCCCAATGGCGTAGAGCTGAAAAACAACCTCAAGCGCCTGTGGTGGGAGGCCATGACCCAGTTGAACGGCAACGTGGTGGGCATCGACGCCGCCATTTTCATGGACCCGCGCACCTGGGAAGCCAGCGGCCACATCGCCGGCTTCAACGACCCGCTAATTGATAACCTCGACAGTAAAAAGCGCTACCGTGCCGACGTACTGCTCGAAGAAAAAGCCGCCGAGTACGAAAACGCCGGCGACCCTGCCCGCGGCGCCGCCCTCACCGCCGAGATGGGCCGCCTGCTGACGGCCAACGATTTGTCCGGCGTGCGCCAGCTCATCCTCGACGAGAAAATCCTATGCCCCGTTTCCAAAACCGGTAACTGGACCGACGTGCGCCAGTTCAACCTGATGTTCTCCACGCAAGGCTCGGCCGTGGATTCGGACGCGCCGCCCGTGTACCTGCGACCCGAAACGGCCCAGGGCATTTTCGTGAACTTCCTGAACGTGCAGAAGTCGGCCCGGATGAAGGTGCCCTTCGGCATTGCCCAGATTGGCAAGGCCTTCCGGAACGAGATTGTGGCCCGGCAGTTCATCTTCCGGATGCGGGAGTTTGAGCAGATGGAAATGCAGTTCTTCGTGCGCCCCGGCACCGAAGGCGAGTGGTACGACACCTGGAAAGCGTCGCGCCGCCGCTTCCACGAGGCGCTGGGCCTGCCGGCCGCCAAGCTGCGCTTCCACGACCACGACAAGCTGGCCCACTACGCCAAGGCGGCCGTCGACATCGAGTACGAATTCCCCTTCGGCTTCAAGGAAATGGAAGGCATCCACTCGCGCGGCGACTTCGACCTAACCCAGCACCAGAATCTGAGCCGCAAAAAGCAGCAGTATTTCGACGCCGACATCGACCCCGCCACCGGCAAGGCTTACGGCAACTACGTACCCTTCGTAGTAGAAACTTCCGTGGGCGCTGACCGCCTGTTCCTGGCCACGCTCTGCAACGCCTACGAGGAGGAAACCATCACGGAAGGGGAGGGCGACACCCAAACTACCAAAACCCGCACCGTGCTGAAGCTGCACCCCGCTGTGGCTCCGGTGAAAGCCGCGATTTTCCCGCTCGTTCGCAAAGACGGCATGCCCGAGAAAGCCCAGGAAATCTTCGACGCGCTGAAATTCGATTTCCGCCTCGTGCTGGAGGAGCGCGACGCTATTGGCAAGCGCTACACCCGCCAGGACCTCATCGGCACGCCCTTCTGCATCGTGGTCGACGGCCAGACCCTGGAGGACGAAACCGTAACCGTGCGCCACCGCGACTCGCGCGAGCAAACCCGCATGCCGATTTCGGAGCTGAAAAGCTACATCGGCGAAGCCGTGAGCTTCCGCCGCATCTTCGAGCAGCTGTAGGAGCTTCGGTTTCTGCGGGTTTAATGCAACTGAGAAGCCCCGATTCTGCCAAGGAATTGAGGCTTTTTATGCTTTCGCAAAAGCAGATAGGGGCGGGCTTGCCCCCGCCTGCCGTTGAATGGTTGGTGCGGGATTCGTGCAACGGTGGGCGGGAGCAAGCCCCGCACCCTACTCCAAATAGGTTGGCCGAGCGCAGTGTTACAACCACAGCGGCCCCGCGCTTACGTAACTTTGCCACTTATACTAAGGATTCTATGTGGGAGCAGCTCGCCTATTTCATCATCCGGTTTCGCCTTTCGCTGATTGCGCTGCTGGCTGCTATCACCATTTTCATGGCCTGGAAGGCCAAGGATGTGGAAATGACCTACGACTTCGCCCAGGTGGTGAGCGAGAAGGACCCGGACATGCAGTATTTCCGGCAGTTCAAGCACACGTTTGGGGAGGATGGCAACGTGCTGGTTATCGGCCTGCAGGACAGCTCCATTTATAAGCTCGGTAATTTCAACGAATTCCGGCAGCTCTCCGATACGCTGGCTAAAGTGCAGGGCGTGAACGGCGTACTGAGCGTGAGCAAGCTGTTGAACATCTATAAAGACACAGCTTCTAACAGCTTCAAGGCCACGCCCATTTTCCGAAACCCGCCCCGCAGCCAGAAGGAGCTCGACAGTCTGATGCGCGTGGTGAACAGCGTGGAGTTCTACAAGGGCCAGCTCATCAGCCCCAGCACCGGGGCCACGCTGCTGGCCCTGACGATGGACCCGAAGTACCTGAACTCCTCCAAACGGCAGGCGGTGATGAACCACATTCTGGGCTTCGCCGGGCAGTTTGAAAAGAAAACGGGCATCAAGCTGCACTACGCCGGCCTGCCCTACGTGCGCTCTACGATGACGACGAAAGTGGCCGGAGAGATGAAATTCTTCACTATTCTGGCCATGATTGTGACCGGCATCACGCTGCTGGCTTTCTTCCGGACGTGGTCGGCGGTGCTGTTTCCGCTCATCGTAGTGGGCATCACGGTGGTGTGGTGCATTGGCTCGATTGTGCTGCTGGGCTTCAAAATCAACCTGCTCACGGGCCTGATTCCCAGCATCATCATCGTTATCGGCATCCCGAACTGCACCTACCTGCTGAGCCGCTACCACTACGACTACCGAAAATCGGGCAACCAGATGCTGGCCATGACGCGGGTAATCCGCAAAATCGGCCTCGTCACGCTCATGAATAACACGACCACGGCCATTGGCTTCATCGTGTTTGCCTTCACCGACATCGCCATCCTCTACCAGTTCGGGCTGGTGGCCACTATCAACATTTTCGCGGCCTTTATCATCAGCTTCATCCTGATTCCGGCTGCCTTTACCTTTCTGCCGCCGCCCACGCCCAAGCAGCTGGAGCACCTCGATGCCGCGCCGCTCACCAAACTGCTCGAGTTTTTCGACCACTTGGTGCTCGACCGGCGCGGCACGGTTTACCTATTGGCGCTGGTGATGGTGGCGGGAGCCGCCATCGGCATTTCGCGCATCGATACCGTGTCGTACATGGTGGATGATTTGCCCAAGAAAAGCTCCGTGAACTCCGATTTGGCCTTCTTTGAAAGCCATTTCAACGGGGTGATGCCGCTGGAATTCGAGGTGGATACCCACAAGAAAAAGGGCCTGTTTAAGCTCAGGAACCTGGAGAAAATTGACCAGTTCGAGAAGTTTCTGCGCACGCAGCCGGAGCTGTCGCCGCCCGTCAGCCTCGTCACCTTCCTCAAGGCCAGCACCCAGGCGTTTTACAACGGCGACCCCCGATTCTTCCGCCTGCCCGATAACTCGGAAAAGAACTTTATCCTCAGTGCGCTGGCCAACTCCGGCAGCTCGGCCGGCGGCGCGGGGATGAACAGCAAGCTGCTGCGCACGTTCGTGGACAGCACCAGTCAGAAAGCCCGCATCAGCCTGAAAATCGCGGACATCGGCTCCCAGAACCTGGATACGCTGATGAACACGAAAATCATTCCGGAGATGAATCGCATCTTCAAGGGTACAGGCATGGATATCCGGCCTACGGGCACGACTATCATCTTCACCAAGGGCAACGAATACGTCATTCACACCCTGCGCGACAGCCTGTTTATGGCCTTCGGGCTGGTGGGCCTGGTGGTGCTGCTGCTGTTCCGCTCCGTCAAAACCGTCTTTTTCGCCCTCATTCCCAACGCCGTGACGCTGCTGCTTACGGCCGGCATTATGGGCTATTTCAACATCGCGCTTAAGCCCAGCACGGCCCTCATTTTCGTGATTGCACTGGGGATTGACGGGGACAACTCCATCCACCTGCTGGCTAAATTCCGCCAGGAAATGGCCCTGAACGGCCAGCGCGTGCGCGAAGCCGTATCGGTGACGCTGAGCGAGGCCGGCACCAGCATGATATACACGAGCATTGTGCTGTTCGTGGGTTTCAGCATCTTCGCATTCAGCGAGTTTGGCGGTACCAAGGCGCTGGGAATGTTGATGTCGGCATCGCTGTTGATAACCAACTTCTCGAACCTGATTCTGCTGCCTGCGTTGCTTGTAACCTTCGAGCACGGCAAAGACGACGTGAGCACCAACGCCCTCATCCGGCACTACGACGAGTCGTACCACGAGGAGGACGACGAAGTAGATTTGAACCTCAACCAAATGCACAAAGCCGCTGATTACGAAGGCGACTACACCATCTAGAACGAACAACTTCAAAAAGCCCGTCATGCTGAGCGTAGCCGAAGCATCTCGCGTGCAGCAGTAATCAAATCAACTGCAACGAAGCGAGCGAGATGCTTCGGCTACGCTCAGCATGACGTCCTAAGGAATTGATAACAACCCAATTCATGAAATACCCCGAATACAAGCAGCCGCTCAACTACGGCCAGCTCGGCGAGGACATCCTCGCCTGGTGGAAGGAGCACGGCATCTTTGAGAAGAGCGTGAGCAGCCGCGAAGGCCAGCCCACGTTCGTGTTTTACGAAGGACCCCCGTCGGCCAACGGCGCGCCCGGCATCCACCACGTGATGGCGCGCACGGTGAAGGACATTTTCTGCCGCTACCAGACGCTGCTGGGCAAGCAGGTGCCCCGTAAGGGCGGCTGGGACACCCACGGCCTGCCCATCGAGTTGCAGGTGGAAAAGGAGCTGGGCATCACGAAGGAGGACATCGGCCACAAAATCAGTATCGCCGACTACAACCAGCGCTGCAAGGAAACCGTCATGCGCTTCAAGGCGCAGTGGGACGACCTGACCGAGAAAATGGGCTATTGGGTCGACCTCGACGACCCCTACGTGACCTTCGAGCCAGAATATATCGAGAGCTGCTGGGCGTTGCTCAAGAAGCTCTATGACAAAGGCTTGCTCTACAAAGGCTACACCATCCAGCCCTACTCGCCCGCTGCTGGCACCGGCCTTTCATCGCACGAGCTGAACCAACCTGGCACCTACAAGGACGTGAAAGACACGACCGTAGTAGCGCAGTTTAAGGTGAAGCACGGGCCAGTTTCGGAGAAGCTTTTCGCCGCTGCTGGTGCTGATGCTAAGGTGTTTATCCTGGCCTGGACAACCACTCCTTGGACCCTGCCTGCGAACACCGGTTTGGCAGTTGGCAAGAACATTCCTTACCAGCTCATCCGCACCTTCAACCCATACACATACGGGCCCATTCATGCAGTGTTGGCCAAGGCATTGGTGGGCCGTTATTTCAACGAAAAGGGTGCTGCTGCGCCGCTGGAAGGCTACGCCGAAGGCGACCACAAGGTGTTGCCCTGGCGCGTGCTGGGCGACTTTACCGGCGCTGACCTCATTGACATCAAGTACGAGCGCCTGTTCGATTTCACGCCATTTGAAGGCGAGGAGCGGGCTTTCCGCATCATCAACGGCGACTTCGTGACCACGGAGGACGGCACGGGCATCGTGCATATTTCGCCAACGTTTGGGGCCGATGACTTCCGGGCCGCGCAGTTGGCCGATATCCCGGCCCTGATGGTGCCGGATGCGGAAGGCACGCTCGGCCCCATCGTGGACCGCACGGGCCGTTACGTCCCCCAAATGGGTGAGTTTGCGGGCCGCTGGGTGAAAAACTACGACGGCCACGACGAGACCGGGGCCGACTACAAAACGCTGGACGAGAGCATTGTTATCAAGATGAAGGGCGACGGCACGGCCTTCAAAGTCGAGAAGTACGAGCACACCTACCCGCACTGCTGGCGCACCGATAAACCCGTGCTCTACTACCCGCTCGATTCCTGGTTCATCAAGACCACGGCGGTGAAGGACCGGCTCATCGAGCTCAACAAAACCATCAACTGGAAGCCCGAAAGCACCGGTACCGGCCGCTTCGGTAACTGGCTGGAGAACCTGGTAGACTGGAACTTAAGCCGCTCGCGCTACTGGGGTACCCCGCTGCCCATCTGGCGCACGCAGGACCGGACGGAGGAAATCTGCATCGGCAGCATCGCCGAATTAAAGGCGGAGATTGACAAGGCCGTCGCGGCCGAAGTCATGACCCACAACCCCTACGCCAACGCCGAAAAAGTGGACCTGCACCGGCCTTACGTCGACGATATTTTTCTCGTCAGCCCTACTGGCCAGCCCATGTACCGCGAGGCCGACCTCATCGACGTGTGGTTCGACTCCGGGGCCGTGCCCTATGCGCAGTGGCACTACCCGATTGAAAACGAGGGCCAGTTCCAGAAGAATTTCCCCGCCGATTTCATCGCCGAAGGCGTGGACCAGACGCGCGGCTGGTTCTTCACGCTGCACGCCCTGGCCGTGATGCTGGAAGACTCCGTGGCCTTCAAAAACGTCATCGCCAACGGCCTCGTGCTGGCCAAAGACGGCCAGAAGATGAGCAAGCGCCTCGGCAACGCCGTCGACCCGTTTGCCACCATCAAGCAGTACGGCCCCGATGCCACCCGCTGGTACCTCATTGCCAACGCTCCACCGTGGGACAACCTCAAATTTGACCCCGCCGGCGTGACCGAAGTGCAGCGCCGGTTCTTCGGCACGCTCTTCAATACGTACTCATTCTATGCGCTTTACGCGAATCTGGATGCGTTCGAAATGGATGAGAAAGCCCGCGTGCCCCACGCCGACCTCAGCGAGTTGGACCGCTGGATTCTGAGCAAACTGCAGTCGCTGATATCGGAAGTGCGGGGCCACCTGGATAGCTACGACCCCACGAAGGCCGCCCGCGCCATCCAGGATTTCGTGACCGACCAGCTCTCGAACTGGTACGTGCGCCTCTCGCGCCGCCGCTTCTGGAAAGGCGAATTGACGACCGACAAACGCGCTGCTTTCGAGACGCTGAACGAGTGCCTGCAGACTGTGGCGCAGCTCATGTCGCCCATCGCGCCCTTCTTCGCCGAGTGGCTCTACCGTAACCTCAGCGGCGGCCAGGGCATCGAATCGGTGCACCTCACGCTGCTTGCTGAGTCCGACGCCACCCGCGTTGACCCCAAGCTAGAAGAGCGCATGGAGCTGGCCCAACGCATCAGCTCGCTGGCCCATTCGCTGCGCAAAAAGTCGGTGCTGAAGGTGCGCCAGCCCCTGCAGCGCATCCTGGTGCCGGTGCTGAACGACTCGACCAAGGAGCAAGTCGGCCTCGTGGAGGACCTGATTTGCGCCGAAATCAACGTAAAGCACATCGAGTTTCTGGATGATGAAAGCGGCGTGCTGGTGAAGTCGGTGAAGCCCAATTTCAAGCGCCTCGGCCAGCAATACGGCCCGCGCCTGAAGGCCGTGGGTGCCCGCATCCAGGCCATGACGGCCGCCGAAATCAGCAAGCTGGAGAAGGAGGGAAGCCTCGCCGTGGAAGTTGATGGCCAGCCCATTACCCTGGCCCCCGACGATGTGGAAATCCGCACCGACGACCTGCCCGGCTGGCTCGTGGCCACCGACGGCCCCCTCACCGTGGCCCTCGACGTGACCCTAACCGACGAGCTCCGCCAGGAAGGCCTCGCCCGCGAGCTGGTGAACCGCCTCCAGAACCTGCGCAAAGACTCGGGCCTGGAAGTGCAGGACAAAATCCGCGTCACCCTGGCCGACCAGCAGCCCGAGCTAACGGCTGCCGTGGCCGCGTTCGGCGACTACATCCGCACCGAAACGCAGGCCCTCGCCCTCACCTTCGCCGCCGATGTGAACGGCGGCTCAGTGCTCGAATTCGACGACTACTCCGTGCCGGTTCTGTTAGAGGTCGCAACTGCCTGATGCTGAATGATTCGCCGGGAAGTGAAATTCCCGGCGAGTCTTACGCCGCACAAACAGTCGATAAGCTCGTCTTTGTTCGTTAAAAACATCAGATAATCAGTTATAAAAGGTATAAAACGTGTCGATAAGAACGTTGTGCTTTGAACGGTTATGCTGAGCGCGCCATTTGTCATGCTGACGAAGGAAGTATCCTATCACCAGAGAATGAATTGGTCGCCCTTGATAAGGTCCTTCGCAAGCTCAGGATGACAAACGAAGCGGTAGAGATGCTTCGACAAGCTCAGCATGACGTTCCTTTTACTCTATCCATTCCTGATTCGCCTATCATTTCCCCCGCTGCTCCCGCCACTTTCGGCCCCGCCTGAATGCACCCAACTCTCACCAATCGCCAGCAAACGGCGGCCAAATTCTTCCTGCTGGCGCTGTTCGTCATCGTAATCGACCAGCTTTCGAAGTGGGCCGTGCACACCTACATGCAGCCTGGCATGGCGGGCGAAATTCGCCTGATGGGAGACTGGGCCAAGCTGCACTACACCCTAAACCCCGGTATGGCCTTCGGGGCTGAGCTGCCCGCGCCGTATGGGAAGCTGGTGCTCAGCGGGTTCCGGCTGCTGGCCGTGTTTGGATTGAGCTACTACATTATCCGCCTCTGCAAGCAGCGCGCCGCCGCTGGCTACATCGCCTGCATGGCCCTTATCCTCGGCGGGGCCGTGGGCAACCTGATTGACTCGGTTTTCTATGGCATCATCTACGATAACGCCCCGTTTGGCTCGCCCACGCGCTGGTTCTACGGCCAGGTTATCGACATGCTCTACGTGGACATCTACGAGGGATTTCTGCCTCAAAACTGGCCGCTGCTGGGAGGGAAGTACGTCTCGCTCTGGCCCATCTTCAACATCGCCGATTCGTCTATTTTTATCGGTGTAGCCGTTATTCTGCTTAATCAGAGCCGTTTTTTCAAGCAGGAAGAGCCGGCCCCACGCAGCGCCTCATCCCCTAGCCCCTTCTCCGAAGAGGAGAAGGGGGAATAGCACTAGTTCTAGACTTTAGTCTGTTCTAAAGCTAAAAACTAGTTCCCCTTCTCCTCTTCGGAGAAGGGGCTAGGGGATGAGGCGTACGCGGGTGCCGTTTCCGCACCGTTCTTTGCGGCTCCATCCCGCCTGCAATGCACCCAACCCTGACCGCCCGCCAGCATTCCGCCGCCAAATTTTTTCTGCTGGCCTTAAGTATCATCGTGCTCGACCAGCTCTCGAAGTGGGCCGTGCACACCTACATGCAGCCCGGTTCGGCCGGCGAAATCCCCGTTCTCGGCCAATTTGCCAAGCTGAACTACACCCTGAACCCCGGCATGGCCTTCGGCGCGCAGCTACCCGCTCCGTACGGCAAGCTGGTGCTCACTGCCTTCCGCAGCGTGGCCGTGGTGGGGTTGGTGTACTACATCATCCGCTTGTGCCGCCAGCGCGTGGCCGCCGGCTATATCGCCTGCATGGCCCTGATTCTGGGCGGCGCGCTTGGCAACCTCATCGACTCGATTTTCTACGGAATTATCTACAATAATGCCCCGCTAGGCTCGCCCACGCGCTGGTTCTACGGCCAGGTCATCGACATGATTTACGTGCCGCTGTACGTGGGGTATTTCCCCAAATCCTGGCCCCTCATCGGTGGCTCCTACAGCGGGGGCTTCCCCATCTTCAACATCGCCGATTCCTCCATCTTCATCGGCGTGGTGCTGATTCTACTAAACCAGAGCCGCTTTTTCAACGAATCGCAGCCGGTGGACGCTCCCAACGAGAGCCAGCCGCTGGTCGCTGCCGATGCTGATAAGCTGGCGTGATAGGGGAGAGGCCAGGAGAAGTAATTATAGCACGTCATGCTTCACTACGTTCTGCATGACTTTCTTGCGTATCCAAAACCGGCCAAAACACGGCCTGCGGTCTGCATACCGAATCTGCTTTAGAAGCGTGTTATCTCTAAATTTATGACCCAATCCCAAGCCAGCGCCGCCTCAGCTTCTTCCTGTTGCTCTGACAACAGCCCCAGCCCCACGCTGCTGGAATCGACGCTGACTTGCCCCAACTGTGGCCACACAACCACAGAAACCATGCCCATCGATGCCTGCGTGTACTTTCACGAGTGCGCCAGCTGCCACACCGTTCTCAAGCCGCTTGCGGGCGACTGCTGTGTCTTTTGCAGCTACGGCAGTGTGAAATGCCCGCCTATTCAGGCCGGGAATTCCTGCTGCTAGCCCGTTAAATTCTGCCTTCAAACCTGCCTGTGCCCAAGCTCCTTCTCACCGTTTCCAACCTCACCATTGATTTCTCCAGCCACCGCGGCGACGTGCGGGCCGTGGACAACGTGTCGTTTGAGTTGCACCGGGGCGAGACGCTGGCCATTGTTGGCGAGTCGGGCTCGGGGAAGTCGGTGACGTCGCTGGCGCTGCTGGGGCTCATTCCGATGCCACCCGGCCGCATTGCCAGCGGCCAGGCCATCTTCCAATCCGAAAAACTGAGCGAAACCGACCTGCTGAAACTCTCCGAAACCGACCTGCGCCAGGTGCGCGGCAACGACATCGGCATGATTTTCCAGGAGCCGATGACCTCGCTGAACCCCGTGTACACCTGCGGCAGCCAGGTGGTGGAAGCCCTGCGTCTCCACACCGACCTTACCGAGGCCGCCGCCAAGGCCCGTACCATCGAGCTATTCACCGAGGCGCAGCTGCCGCGCCCCGAAAGCATCTTCGGCAGCTACCCGCACGAAATCTCGGGCGGCCAGAAGCAGCGCGTCATGATTGCCATGGCCATGGCCTGCCGCCCGGCCCTGCTTATCGCCGACGAGCCCACCACTGCCCTTGACGTGACGGTGCAGGCCCAGATGCTGCGCCTCATCGACGACCTGCGCCGCCAGCGCAATACGGCCGTCCTCTTCATCACCCACGACCTCGGCGTGGTGGCCGAAATCGCCGACCGCATTCTGGTTATGTACCGGGGCAAGGTGGTGGAACAGGGGAGGGTGATGGATATTTTTTCAAATCCGCAACATCCGTACACCAAAGGCCTTTTGGCGTGCCGTCCGCGCCTCTCGGTGGGCAAAAAACGTCTCCCCGTGGTGGCCGATTTCATGGGTGAAGATGCCAGCGGCCAGCTTTTTGCCCAGCCTGCGCCGGTGCTTCCGCTGCCAGATGAGGCACTTGCGGAATCATCGCCCGATGTAGAAGCCCAGCAGTTACACGATAAAACTGATACCGCCAAAACGTTCCCCGTGGAACATGGCGTTTTGGGGGATGTTCCACGGGTCGCCTCTTCCCCTCAGCCCCCTTCTCCGATGGAGAAGGAGGAGCTTGCCGCAGCAGAAACGAAATCGTCAGGCTCCCCCTCTTCATCGGAGAATGGGCCGGGAGGTGAGGCGAACGGGACCGCGCCATTATTAGAAGTCCAGAACCTCCATGTCTACTTCCCCCTCCGCAAAGGCTTCTTCCGCCGCGCCACCGATTACGTTCGGGCCGTCGACAACGTCAGCTTCACGCTCTATCCTGGTGAAACCATCGGCCTCGTGGGCGAGTCCGGCTGCGGCAAAACCACCCTCGGCCGGGCTTTGCTGCGCCTCACGGAACCAACGGCGGGTAGCATCCTGTTTGAAGGAACCGATTTGGCAAAGCTATCGAGCGGGGAATTGCGCCGCCGTCGGCGCGATTTGCAGCTGGTGTTCCAGGACCCCTATGCTGCCCTCAACCCGATGCTGACTGTGGGCGAGGCTATTTGGGAACCAATGCGGGTGCACAACGTGGGTGGTACGCGCCAGCAGCAAAAGGCGCGGGTGCTGGAGCTGCTGCGCACGGTGGGGCTGCGCGACGAGCATTTTCAGCGCTACCCGCACGAGTTCAGCGGCGGGCAGCGGCAGCGCATCTGCATTGCCCGGGCGCTGGCTTTGCAACCCAAATTGATTGTCTGCGACGAGTCGGTTTCGGCCCTCGACGTCTCGGTGCAGGCGCAGGTGCTGAACCTGCTCAACGACCTCAAACGTGAGTTCGGTATCACCTATTTATTCATCACCCACGACCTGTCGGTGGCCCGGTTTATGAGCGACCGGCTGCTGGTCATGCACCAAGGCCGCATCGTGGAGAGCGGCCCGGCGGCGGCTATCTATGCCAACCCGCAGCATGAATACACGCAGGGTCTGCTGGCTGCTATTCCCAAGGATAGTCTGGCCGACATTGAAGCGGCTGTAGCCAGTCGGGCGTAATACTTAGAGGGACTAGCAGCCTGTCATGCTGAGCGTAGCCGAAGTATCTCTACCCCTTCGTTGCTGCCGATTTGATTACTTGCGTCGCAAAGATGCTTCGGGTGCGCTTAGCATAATGGGCTAACGCGACCCAAACCCTACCAAACCCTAACAAACAACCTACTGGCCCTGCTCGCGTTTCACTAAACGGCGCGGCTCCGCCGCCAACCTCATTTTCCGCTCTCGCCGCCTGCGACCAATCAACTTTTCGGCGGCTACTTTTTTACATGAATACCCCCGAAGAAAACCCCAAGGCTCCCCGCGCCAAGCGCGAAAAGCCCGAAGCCACGGCCATCACCCAGGACCAGGTCCTGCAAGTATTTGCCGACAACCCCACCAAAGTCATCGCCTACCGCCAGCTCTCGCGCCGCCTCGGTGTCACGGCTAAAAGCCAGCGCGAAGAGATTTTTGCCCACATCAAGGTGCTGCGCAAAAACGGCCTCATTACGCTGCTTCAAAACGACGAATACCGCCTCGCTGATACCGACGCTGTCGCGGCGGCGTTGATGCCGTCCAGCGCCAAGAAATCAACTAAAAAGGGTGACTCGGCGGTTAAGCCCCCCCGCAACCTTTCGGTACAGGACCAGTTCGGCCGCGACCCCATTGTGCACCGCCGCCGTGAGGCCGGATTCGACTACGTGGATGGCGACGACCGCCCCGAGCGCGCCCCCTCCAACACCATCATTGGTACCGTCGATTTGGCTACGCCCAACTTCGCCTTCGTCGTGCCCGAGGGCGTAGATGGCGGCGACGACATCCGCGTATTCACCGACCAGCTCAAGTTTGCCCTGCAGGGCGATGTGGTGCGGGTGCGCCTGCGCAGCGGTTCCCGCGACGGCCGGCCCATGGGCGACGTGGTGGAAGTGCTCAAGCGGGTGCGCCCCGAAGTGGTGGGCCGCATCCAGATTCAAGGCACGCTCGGTTTCGTGAAGGCCGACAACCGCAAGGTGTATTTCGATGTGTTCGTGCCGCCGCATATGCTGCACGACTCGCACAACGGCGACAAGGTGCTGGTCCGCATCACCGAGTTTCCGACCGACCCGAACCGGCAGCCGACCGGCGAGGTCGTCCGCAACTTCGGGCAGGCCGGCGGCAACGAGGCCGAGATAAATGCCATCATGGCCGAGTTCGGCTTGCCGTTTGAATTCCCCGAGGAAGTGCAGACCGAATCCGAGGGCATCAGCGAGATTATCCAGCCCGATGAGATTGCCCGCCGCCGCGACTTCCGCGCCATCACTACCTTCACCATCGACCCCGCCGACGCCAAGGATTTTGATGATGCCCTGAGCATTCAGAAGCTGGAAAACGGCCATTGGGAAATCGGTGTCCACATTGCCGACGTGACCCACTACGTACGCCCTGGAACCGAGCTCGAGCGCGAGGGCAAGCACCGCGCCACCTCCGTCTACCTGGTGGACCGCGTGATTCCGATGCTGCCCGAGCGCCTATCCAACGGCCTCTGCTCGCTGCGGCCGAACGAGGATAAGCTGACGTTCTCGGCCGTGTTCGAGCTTGATGAAGCCGGTAAGCTCTACGAGTCGTGGTTCGGCAAAACCATCATTCACTCCGACCGCCGCTTCAGCTACGAGGATGCCCAGGAGCGCATCGAAAGCAAGGATGGCGAGTACGCCGAGGAGATAAATATCATGAACGACATGGCGCACAAGCTGTGTGCGCTGCGCTTCAAGCAAGGGGCCATCACCTTCGAAACCCAGGAAGTGAAGTTCCGGCTCGACGAGAATGGCAAGCCCCTCGGCGTGTACGTGAAGGAGCGTAAGGACGCCCACAAGATGATTGAGGAGTTTATGCTGCTGGCCAATCGCAAGGTGGCCGAGTTCGTGTTCAACCTCAAAAAGACCAAGCCGCGCTTCACCATGGTGTACCGCACCCACGACGCGCCCGAGCCCGAACGCCTCCAAACCTTCGCCCTCTTCGCCCAGAAATTCGGCTACAAGCTCAAGCTCGAAAACCCGAAGAAAATCAGCACCGAACTCAATAACCTTAGCTCCGAAGTAATGGGCAAGCCCGAGCAAAACGTGCTTCAGGGCCTGGCCATTCGCACCATGAGCAAGGCTATTTACACCACCGAGCCGCTCGGCCACTTCGGCCTGGCCTTCGAGCACTATTCGCACTTCACCTCGCCCATCCGCCGCTACCCCGACATGATGGCCCACCGCCTGCTCGAGCACTACCTGCTCGGCGGCAAGAACGTACCCGTCGACCCCGTCGAAGAAGAGTGCAAGCACTCCTCAGCCCGCGAAAAACTGGCGGCCAACGCCGAGCGCGCCAGCATCAAGTTCAAGCAGGTCGAATACATGGCCGATGAAATCGGTAACACGTTCAAGGGCGTGGTGTCGGGCCTGACGGAGCGTGGCATGTACATCGAAATCGAGGAGAACAAGTGCGAGGGCATGGTCCGCATCAGCGACATTCCCGGCGACGAGTACGAGCTCGACAAGGACAACTACCGCATCGTGGGCCGCCGCAACAAGCGCATCATTCAGTTCGGCGACGAGATGATGGTGGTCGTAAAATCCGCCAACCTGCTCGACCGTACCATCGACTTCGAGTTGGTCGACGACCGCCCCGATGCCGAGAAGCGCCGCGAAGCCGACGAGCGCAAGCAGCGCGGCAACGAACCCCGCGGCTACCGCGACCATAGCGGCAGCGGTGGCAAGGGCGGAAGCAAGGGTGGCGGCGGCTTCAAAGGGAAGCGGCGATAATCAATCAAGTTTTGTCATCCTGAACGCAGTGAAGCGGAGTGAAGGACCTTATCAGGCTAGAACAGCAAGCAGTAATCATCTACTGTAAATCGTTCTACTTCGATAAGGTCCTTCACTCCGCTTTGCTGCGTTCAGGATGACAAGTAAGCCCGTTCTTTGCACCACCTATGACCCCAGCCGACTTCCCCGCTAGCATCACCGCCGCCCTCGCCCAGCTCGACTACGGCCAGGCCCCGGAAACCCTCTACGCCCCCATTCGCTACATCATGGGCCTGGGCGGCAAGCGCATCCGCCCGCTGCTCACGCTGCTCGGGGCCCACCTCTTCACCGATGACCTCGGCGGCATCATCAAGCCCGCCCTGGCTACCGAAGTCTTCCACAACTTCACCCTGCTCCACGACGACCTGATGGACCAGGCCCCCCTGCGCCGGGGCCAGGCCACGGTGCACGAAAAGTGGAACCCCAACGTCGCCATCCTCTCCGGCGATGTGATGCTGGTGCGCGCTTACGAGCTGTTCTTAGACGTGCCGCCCGCGTTGCTCCCGCGCATCCTCGCCCGCTTCAGCCAGACGGCCGCCGAGGTCTGCGAGGGTCAGCAGTGGGACATGAATTTCGAGACCGAAGCCCGGGTCAGCATCGCCCAGTACCTGGACATGATTCGCCTGAAAACCGCCGTGCTCCTCGGCTTCTGCCTGGAGCTGGGGGCTCGCCTCGCCGGTGCTTCCGAAGAAGATGCCGAGCACCTGCGCCAGTTCGGCACCGACATCGGCCTGGCCTTCCAACTGCGCGACGACCTGCTCGACGTGTATGGCGACGCTGCCACCTTTGGCAAGCGCGTGGGCGGCGACATTATCTCCGACAAGAAAACGTTCCTCCTGCTCTCCGCTCAGGCCCAGGCCAGCGCCGCTCAGCAGGGAATCCTGGTTCAGCACATCGGCCAGCCTGTGCCCGATGCCGAGGCCAAAGTGCAGGCCGTGCGCGCTATCTACGATGAGCTCGAAATTCGCCCCCAGACGGAAGCCCTTATCAATTCTTACTTCCAGGATGCGCTTCAGCACTTGGAGCGCGTAGCGGCCTCTAATGGGCGCAAGGAGCCCCTGCATCGCCTCGCCCTGCAACTCATGGACCGCGAGAGCTAGGCGCTCCGTTTGCCGCGTAGCACAGGCTTTAGCTTGTGCCCCTCTCACAATGCACATGCTGAAGCTTGTGCCACATCCCCATTATCCGTGCTCAATCCTATCTACATCCTTATCGGCCTCACGGTCCTCATTTCCGCTTACGCCTGGTCCAGGCAAGAGCTCATGGACTCTTGGATAATGCAGCCCTACGTCATGGCTCGCTCGCCAGGCCAGTGGTACCGGCTGCTCACCTCCGGCTTTCTGCACGCCGACTGGGCCCACCTCCTTTTCAACATGTTCGCCTTCTACTCCTTCAGCCCCGTGGTGCTGGAAACCCTGAAGGCGGGCTTTGGCGATGGCCCGGGCCTCGCGCTCTTCCTGTTGCTCTATCTGGGTGGTATTATCATCTCCGATTTGCCCACCTACTTCCAGCACCGCGACGACCGCGGCTACCGCAGCCTTGGGGCTTCAGGCGGCGTGTCGTCGGTGCTGTTTGCCAGTATCCTGCTGTTTCCCGTCAACAATAACGGGGGCGGCATCATCATTTTCCCCATTCCATTTCCTATCCAACCTTTCCTCTTCGGCTTCCTGTATCTGGCTTACTCCTGGTACATGGGCCGCCGCCGGGGCGACAACATCAACCACGATGCCCACTTCTACGGCGCGCTCTATGGGGTTGTGCTGCTATTGGCGCTCATACCGGCTGCCGGGCCAGTATTTATTCAGCAAATAGGCGCGTTTGTGCAGTCAAAACTTTGATTACCAGCATATTGTAATTAATTAACAAGTCTTCGCTACATCTATTTGAGCAGGTTTGCGTACAGGGGCCTATTCACCTTCTTACCCCAACCTGAAATGCAACTTCTCTCCTCCCTTCGCAATCGAATCCCCTCGCTGGCCCTCCTGCTGAGCGTTTTTGCCTCCACCTTGCTTACTGCCTGTGGAAGCGGCCGCCGGGCCGATGGCTCGCTCACCATCTTCGGTGTGCTGTACCTGTTGTTCGCTGTGTTTGCGTTCATCAGCCTCATCAAGCAGGATTGGTCCATTGGCAAGAAAATCATCTGGGGACTTGTCATCTGGTTCTTCCCCTTTGGTGGCTCCATCATTTATTTCCTGTTCTCGGGCCGTAGCTAAGCGACCCACGCGCCGCTTTATTAAACAAAAAACCTCGACCAGCCTGGTCGGGGTTTTTTGTTGTCCGGATGGCAGCTTGTTACTTAAGTAGGCGCTTCTTTTCCAACTGTGCCACGCGTCGCAGCAGTTCACCACTGTTCGTAATCTGAGTCATCTGCCAATGGTCACCCTGGCGGCGCATTTTCACTTCTACTACCATTGTGGTATCGTAGCGCGGCTGCGTTACTTCCAGGCCCACGAATGCGTTATCACCCTCCTCACGGGTATACTTCACTCCTTTAAATTGACTATCCGGGCTCAATACTTTGCCAGCGAGGCCAGTCAGGGAAATATTCACCAGGCGCTTCGGAGCAGCAGCGGCCGCCGCTTCCAGCGAGCCGGTCTCAACGTAGCGCTCTACTTCGTTGTGGGCTGCTTTAGCCAGCGCAGGTTTCAGCAGTTTCAGTGCACCTCCCATCATAAGGCTTCCTCCGGGCAGCAGTGAAGCCAGGGCGGAGCTCTGCTGCGCCACGTCATCCACCAGGTGGCTGGTTACGCTATTCACGTCGACGTATTTTTCGAAACTGGCCATGTCATGCGTTTGCACGGCCGCGGCGGCCGCTACTAATGCGCCGCTTGGTCCAGCCTTTATCATGCGGTAGTAATAATAGCCCCCGCCCACTAGGGCCAGTAGCAACGCAAAAAGCAGCAGTTTTTTCATAAAGGGTTTCTGACGGGTGAAAGGGTAAAATTACCCCAAATCGCAGGCTTTACGCTTATTGCCATAATCTGGCCTTGCCTTGCTCCTCACAGGCTTCACAAGGGCTGCAATGGCCTGAAAGCACTGGTTTTCTCCCCTCTAATGCACTCAAATGCCCAATTAGGTTATTCTGGTTGCCTTCGCTTCAAGCTGTCCGTACACCACACTTCTGTTGTCTCTCAATAACACCTGCCATCTATATGCCCGATAATACCGCTTTGCCCCCGCGGCGGCTCGAAGTCCATGGCCACCGTGGTTGCCGTGGCTTGCGCCCCGAAAATACCCTGCCTGCCTTTCTGCATGCCCTGGAGCTCGGTGTCGACGTGCTGGAAATGGATGTGGTTATCTCCGCCGACCGCCAGGTGGTGATATCGCACGAGCCTTGGCTCAATCCGCTCATCTGCCGAGGCCCAGCCGGCGAGCTTATTGCGCCTGATACCGGCTTGACCTATAATCTCTACCACATGCCCTATCGTCAGATTCGCGAATTTGATTGCGGCCACCTCCATCCTGACTTCCCCGAGCAGCAAGCTCAGCCGGCGCTGAAGCCCTTGCTTCGTGCTGTGCTGGCAGCTACCGAAGCCTGGGCCTCCGAGCAGCCCGGTCGCCGCCTCCCAGCCTATTCTATTGAGGTGAAAAGCCTGCCAAATGACGATTTTCTCTTTCACCCGGCTCCGGCCGAATTCCTCGATTTGGTGCTGGCCGAGCTAGACCAAGCCGAGGTGTTAGCTCGCACAACGCTTCTCTGTTTCGACCCGCGCATCCTTCGTCGCGCCCATCTCGTTCGTCCGTCGCTCCGCACGTGTCTGTTAATCGAGAAGGAGCAGGCTTGGTTACCAAGCCTGCGGGAGCTTGGTTTCGTCCCAACCACTCTCGGGCCCGACCAGCGTACTGTAACAACTACTGCCGTCAGCGAACTCCGTACGCTATATCCCGGCTTGCGGCTCGTGCCTTGGACTGTAAACGAGCCGTCCGATTTTGAACGCTTGCTACCTATGGGATTAGCCGGCATTACTACCGACTATCCTGACCGTTTGTTAGCCCTCTTGCGCGACAGACGATAGTACAAAATCCTTCTTGTTGGCTTTCTGCTTTTATTTAGGCGTAATGCGTTTGTCTGCAATATTGTAAAACAATCAAAATGTAACGCTATGTAATGATACACATTCCCCGTTACAAATTGTCCGTTACACTACAATTATTGTAATTGTGTCCAAAGAAATAATGTAAACGAGCATATTTTATTGCTACAAATTTGTTTTACGAATACGTTCTGTACATATTTGCATCAGCGTTACGCTAAGCCATATTTTATGTCACATCAGGGCGAAATACTTCAGGAAGCCATCAAAAACAGCGGTATCTCGATTACACGTATCGTGGACGAGCTGGGTATTACACGGCCCACCATCTATCGTAAATTCAAGGAAGAAACAATTGATTACAGCTTTGTAAAAAGAGTTGGTGAAATAATTAATCACGACTTTTCCAATGATTTTACAACGTTACAGCAGTCAGTTATTCCTTTTGTAACAAACTCAGTCCGTAACGTTACGAATTCTACTGTTACACCTCGTGTAACAATTCCTCAATCATCTGATGCTGACCCTTCCCGGCAGCTTTTATTGCTTCAGGGGAAGTACATAGCCTTGCTAGAGGCCTATAATGAGCTCCTGTTGAAAGTGTATGGACCGAAGTAACAAAAATGTTCCACGTGAAACATTTTTGTTTTGCCAAGCAATAGCAAGTGCTACCAGGATACAGAACAGTAGTGCAACCCTATAAAGCAGGCAGGGGGATAGACCACCGTTGTTGACTGCAGAGTGGATTCAAGCGTCGCCAAAACGTGACCGAAATCAGCAGCCTTGAGCGCAAGGAAGTCAAGAGAACTGGGCCTGATAATAGGGCATACCCACTACAGCTGCTAACCTGAATGTCCAGGCAATTCAGTCCTTTGGAATCAGAACCATGATGCCAACATAGATGGTGCCTGGTGCCGGAGAGAAGGCAGCCCACAAAATCGAAGAGGGGTGAATTGAATGCCTACAGGAAGATGACTTCCTTCACCACCACTTCTCCCACTTCGGCATTAATGAGCTCAGCAACGCGCGTTTTGGCCATGAGCAGCTCGTGCTTGAGTGGAGCGGAAGAGAGCCGAACAAATAAACGACCTTTGTTCACGTAGACTTCCTGGGTTTTAAGCGCAACGGCTTTGCCCATCACCCGTTCCCAGCTCGATACTACCGTTACCTCATTTAATTTCCCCTGCAAGCGGTAAGCGCGCACCAAGGCTTCGAGTCCTTCTTTAAGCGGAATGATATCGCCGGAGCGAGTAGGGGCGGAAGGCTTTTTCACAGAGGAATGGAAACGGCCGCCGAGCAAGGGAGGCCCTGGCGTAGTAGAGGCAAAGGTACACCGGCCGACGGCCGAAAGGCCTCTGGCAAGCGGCTAAACTGCCGCTACCGTGCCGTTGCTAACGCGGAACCGACGGATGGGAATGGTAACCCGAGATAGGGCCTGGTCGGTCCGCTCAAGGTTAGTATCGGTTAAGAAAACCTGGCCGAAAGTTTCATCGGCTACAAGTTCCAATAGGCGGGCAATGCGCTTATCATCGAGCCGGTCGAAAATATCGTCGAGTAGGAGCAGGGGTTTGTGTTGCTGCCTGGCAGCGAGCAGTTCGAACTGGGCCAGCTTAAGGGCGATGGCAAACGACTTTTGCTGCCCTTGCGAAGCGTGCGACTTCACCGGCATCTCATCCATTAGAAAAACAAAGTCGTCGCGATGCGAGCCGGTAGTGCTGCGCTGTAATACGAAGTCGCGCCGCTCGTTGGCCCGGAGCAGCTGCGCAAAGTCAACACCGAGTAGTTGGCTTTTGTAGGTAAGAATAACTTGTTCGCGGCCGTCGGCCAGTTGGCGATAGTGCTGCTGAAAAATGGGAACGTAATCGGCAAGGAAGGCCGCCCGTTGCGATGTGATTTGCTGGCCCAAGGGCGCAAGCTGTTCATCAAGGGCCAGCAGGTAATCGCGGTCAAAGCCGTGGGCCCCGACACCTTGTTTGAGAACGGCATTGCGCTGCCGCAGCAGCGCATTATAAGAAATAAGTGTCTCCAAAAACTCGTGGTCGAGTTGCGCCATTAGGCTATCAAAGTATTTGCGGCGTTCCTCACTGCCCTGTCGAATGAGGTCGGTGTCGTAGGGCGAAATGAGCACGGCGGGGTAACGGCCAATGTGGTCGGCCATGCGCTCATAAGGCTGCTTGTCGTGCGTAACGGTCTTCTTTTGGCCCTGCCGCAAACTCACCTGAATAACTTCTTGGCTTACAGGAGAATCGTTGGTAAAAGAGCCCTTAACTACAAAGAAATCAGCTCCTTGCTTAATGCAAAGCGCATCAGAAGCGGAGATGGCGCTTTTGGTGAGTGATAAATAATGGATTGCGTCGAGGAGGTTGGTTTTGCCGCTGCCATTATCGCCAATAAAGCAATTGAGGCCCGAGGATAGATGCAGTGCCGCGTCGTCGTAATTTTTAAAAAAAAGCAGCTGGAGAGAGTCAAGAGTCATAAGGTGCGGATTTGCCAGCAGTTTTACGTAATTTCGCCCTCCCAACGCGAATTATTTCTTTCCTTAACAGTGCTATGGCGGATACGAAAGTAAAAGCTGCTTCTAAAAAACCAGCCGCCTCAAAGGCATCCAACGGCAAGGAGGCTAAACCCACCGCCGCTAACGCTGCTAATGGCCAGGCAAAACCTGGTTCGGCAGGGCAGCATGCGGCCGACGAAGTGGTAACCGTGGTGCCATCCGAATCGCTGCTGCCAGGCAAGAAGGCCTCGGGAACGCCGGCTCCGGCCCAGCCCGCCGCATCGTTTTCCAAGGAAACCTACCTCACCTGGTATGAGCAAATGCAGCTCATGCGCAAGTTTGAGGACAAGGCCGGGCAGTTGTATGGTCAGCAAAAAATTAAAGGCTTCTGCCACCTATACATCGGCCAGGAGGCTTGCGTGGCGGGCGCGGTATCGGCGCTGGAGAAGGGCGACAAGTACATCACCGCCTACCGCGACCATGCCCACCCGCTGGCACTGGGCACCTCGCCCAATGCTGTGATGGCTGAACTGTTTGCTAAAGCTACCGGCTGCTCGAAAGGCAAGGGGGGCTCGATGCACATGTTCGATAAGGAAGTGGGGTTCATGGGCGGCCACGGCATTGTGGGTGCCCAGGTGCCGATGGGCGCGGGCATTGCCTTCGCCGAGAAGTATAACAAGACGGGCAAGCTTTGCATCTGCTACATGGGCGACGGCGCGGTACGCCAGGGCGCATTGCACGAGGCCTTTAATATGGCCATGCTGTGGAAGCTGCCGGTCATTTTCGTGATTGAAAACAACGGCTACGCCATGGGCACGTCGGTGCAGCGGACCTCGAACGTCACCGAGCTCTACAAAATCGGCCTTAGCTACGATATGCCCTCGGAGCCAGTGAATGGCATGCGCGTAGAAGACGTGCACGAGGCCGTGGCCCGCGCCGCCGAGCGTGCCCGCGCCGGCGAAGGCCCGACGCTGCTCGAGTTCAAGACCTACCGCTACAAGGGCCACTCGATGAGCGACCCGGCCAAGTACCGCACCAAGGAGGAGCTGGAAGACTACCGCCACCGCGACGCGATTGAAGGCGTGCGCCACACGCTGCTGACCAATAACTTCGCCACCGAAGCCGACCTCGAAGCCATCGACGAGCGCATCAAGGCGGCGGTGCAGGAGTCGGTTGACTTTGCCGAGCGTTCGCCCTACCCCACGCCCGACGAGCTGTTCAAGGACGTGTACGTGCAGGCCGACTACCCTTACATCCACGACTAAACCGGAACCGCTGTGAGCTGGCAGCTTTTAGCTGTTAGCTTTACAGAATCTGATAATCCTGATTTTTAATAAAAAGCTAGTAGCTGACAGCTAATGGCTAGCAGCTTCTTTACTATGTCGAAGATTCCCTACACTGGCAAAAGCCAGCAGGCCCGCCAGGGGCAGCAAGTAACCCAGAACGTGCCGGCCGACCCGCTGGCACCGGCCGAGAACCTCGCGCCTGAAAACCCGTTGCTGGAAGACCCGGATGCGCTGGCCGCTCGCTTGGTCGAAACCGAGGATTTTGTGCGCAGCAACCGCAACCTGCTGCTGGGTATTCTGGCCGTGGTGGTGCTGGCCGTAGTGGGCGCATTTGGCTTCTATACCTGGCGCAACCAGCAAGACTCGAAGGCCCAGGCCAGCATGTTCCGGGCGGTGAACAACTGGGAGGCTGACTCGCTGACGAAAGCCATTAAGGGCGACGGCAAGGCCCCGGGCCTGGTAACGGTTGCCAACGAGTACAGCAACACCAAAGCCGGAAACCTGGCTAACTTCTATGCCGGGGTGGCTTCGCTGAAAAAAGGGGACTACAAAGCCGCCCTCGACTACCTCGAAGATTTCACCTCGGACGATTACCTGGTGCAGAGCCGTGCCTACGCCCTGATGGGTGACGCCCAGCTGGAGCTAAACAAGCCCAAGGAAGCCGCCGACCTCTACGCCAAAGCCGCCGACCACAACGCCAACGAGTACTTCTCGCCCAGCTACCTGCTAAAGGAAGCCACCGCCCGCGAAGTAGCTAAGGATGAGGAAGGAGCCCTGAAAGCCTACGAGCGCATTATCACCGAATACCCTGCCTCGCAGGAAGTAGCCGAAGCCCGCCAGTACAAGGCCAAGCTGGAGAAATAAGCAGCTCGAACCATGTGGTCGTCCTGAGCACGGCGAAGGACCTTATTGCAGCCGAACGGACCACCGTTCAACCGTGATAAGGTCTCTCGCTGCGCTCAGGATGACTGTTTTTTACCGAATAATCAATTATGGCAACTTCCCTGCAAAACCTGAGCGAATACGACGCTTCCGCATTCATCGACATCAGCGAGCGGAAATTTGGACTGGTGGTGGCCGAATGGAACCGCGACATCACCGACGTGCTCAGCGCCGGGGCCTACGACACCTTGCTCAAGCACGGGGCCGTGGCCGACAATATTTTTCGCAACACCGTGCCCGGTAGCTTCGAGTTGACGCTCGGGGCGCAGTTTCTGGCCCAGCACGACGAGATTGATGCCGTGATTTGCCTGGGAGTGGTTATCCAGGGCGAAACCAAGCACGACGACTACATCTGCCACGCCGTGGCGCAGGGCATTACGCAGGTGGGGCTGAAGTTCAATAAACCCGTTATTTTCGGGCTTGTGACGACTAACACGCTGGAACAGGCCTGGGACCGGGCCGGCGGCAAGCACGGCAACAAAGGCGTGGAAGCGGCCGTGGCAGCCATCCAAATGTTAGGCTTTTAGCAGCGGGCCAGAAAAGCGGGTATTAGGGCGTAGATTTGCACCCGCAAAACCAGCGCATATCGGCTAGCTAAAAGGGGGTTGGCGAGCTTTCGAACCCTGCCAAACTATTCAGCAGCCGCAAGCGTTGGGGCCGCATTATTGTCTGCCTTTCCTTACCATTTCCTTTTTTCTTTTTCAATGAACGAAGACAACATTCGCTATTCGCGGGAAGACCTCAACGAGTTCGACCAGATTATTCAGGACAAGCTGACGGCCGCCCGGAAGGAGTTGTCGTTCATTAAAGAGACGCTGAACCGCAGCAACGACTCGGGTACGGATACCACCGCATCGTCGGCCAAAGTGCTGGAGGATGGGGCCGAAACGGCCGAGAAGGAGAGCATGAACCAGCTGGCTTCGCGCCAGATGAAATTTATTCAGCAGCTCGAAAACGCCCAGATTCGCATTAAGAACGGTACTTACGGCGTGTGTATCGGTACGGGCAAGCTCATTCCGAAGGAGCGCCTGCGGGCCGTGCCCCACACCCAGCATACCATCGAAGCCAAAATGGCCCGCCGCGACTAAGCGCGCGCCATCCCAATACCTCGGTACCGGGCAGCCGGTGGTCAGAATGATTTTGGCAGCATCCGTGTTGTCTCCCTCTGACTACCGACTGCCCGGTACCGATTCGTTTTAACCAAACCAGTACCGTAGCGATACGGCACGCAACACTTCTCCCCATGGGCAAGAAACATTTTTCAGAAGATAAAGCGGACCGTCGCGGCGGCCGCAGCACGGGTGGCCCCGGTGGCTTCGGCAACAACGCCGGCCGCAGCAATAGCAACGAGCGCGGCGGTAACGACCGCAGCGGCAGTGACCGCGGCGGCTACGGCAGCGAGCGCGGCCCCCGCAACGGCGACCGCCCAGCCTACGGCAACGGCCGCCCGGCCAGCAACGGTGCCTTCGGGCGGCCTGCTAATGGCTCGTTTGGGCGTCCTGCCCCAAGCGGAGGCTTTGGTGGTAAGAAGTTTGAAGGTGGCGAAAAGCGCCCTTATGGCAGCAGCTACGGCGGTGGCCAGCGCGAGGGCGGTAGTAGCTTCGGTGGGTCGCGGCCGGGCGGCAGTGGTTTCCGTCCCGGCGGCGACCGGCCCTTCGAGCGCCGCGACGACAACCAAAGGTCCGCGTCGGATAAGCCGCGCTTTGGCGGCAAGGAGCAGCGCACCGGCACAAGCTACGGCCGCACCGCCGAGCCCCGCCCCGAGCGCCGCAGCTTCGACAGCGACCGTGGTGAGCAGCGCAGCCAGTCGGCCGATGCCCGCCCTATCCGCGAGTACCAGCCCAAAGAGAACTGGAATGGCCAGCCCTACCGCCGCGACGGCGAAAAGGCAGTGCCCCGTGGCATGCCCGGCGAGCGTAACCGCAAGTTTCAGAAAGACAACCCCAACGAATCGGCCGACGACCGCGCCCCGCGTCCCGGTGGCAGCTTCGGCCGCAGCACGCCCCGCGAAACCGAAAGCTTCGAGCGCGGTGCCGACCGCAACGAGGAGCGCGGCCCGAACCGTCCCATCCGGGCTGCCCGGCCGTTTGAAGCCAATCCGCCGCAGGCCCGCGAGGAGCGAAGCGAGCGGCCGGAGCGCGACGAGCGCCGGAGCTTTAATACCGAGCGCGCCGAAGCCGGCAATGCCGACTATCGCGCCGATAAAGCGGCGTTTGGCCACAAGTTCACGCCCGGTGCCTTTGGCCGGCGCGATGGTGCACCCGCCAGCCGCAGCACCGGTGAGCGCCCCGGCGGCTACGAAAAACGCAGCTCGAACGAGCGCTGGACGCCGGCCCCCGGTAGCTTTGCCGAGCGCCGTGAGGCCCTGAAAGCCCAGGAGCGCAGTGTGCGCCGCTCGGGCACAGGCTACGGGGCAACCCCCGACAAGCCGCGCCCGGCCCGCCCCGTGCTCGACAACCGCGCCGACAAGCCCAAGTACGGCGAGAAGCCCGGCGAAGCGCCCGACTACAAAAACCTGAAGCACTACGAGCAGGACAAAACCCGGGGCAACAAGCGTCGCCGCGAGGAACTGGAAGAAATAGGCACCGACGAGACGCGCCTGAACCGCTACATTGCCAACGCCGGCATCTGCTCGCGCCGCGAGGCCGATGCGCTGATTGCCGCCGGCGAAATCAAGGTAAATGGCGAAGTGGTGACCGAGATGGGTTATAAAGTGCAGCCCGAAGACACGGTGCAGTACGGCAAAACCAACCTCAACCGCGAGAAGTCGGTGTACGTGCTGCTGAACAAGCCCAAGGATTTCATCACGACCACGGAAGACCCCGAGG
This sequence comes from Hymenobacter sp. UYCo722, assembly GCF_040547115.1. Classification (NCBI taxonomy): domain Bacteria; kingdom Pseudomonadati; phylum Bacteroidota; class Cytophagia; order Cytophagales; family Hymenobacteraceae; genus Hymenobacter; species Hymenobacter sp. UYCo722. The sequence continues at coordinate 338,694 of NZ_JBEPPC010000002.1, forward strand.
GTCGCCGCACGGTGATGGATTTGGTGGCCGGTGCCTCGAAGGAGCGCATCTTCCCGGTGGGCCGCCTCGACCGCAACACCACGGGCCTGCTGCTCTTCACCAACGATGGCGAAGTGGCCCAGAAGCTCTCGCACCCCTCGCACAAGAACAAGAAAATCTACCAGGTCGAGCTAAGCCAGCCTTTGGCCGAAGAAGACCTGCGCAAGATTGCCGAAGGCTTGGAGCTGGAAGACGGCAAGGCCGTAGTTGACGATGTGGCCGTAGTAGCGGGCAACCCGCACTTCGTGGGCATTGAAATCCACATTGGCCGCAACCGTATTGTGCGCCGCATTTTCGAGCACCTCGGCTACGAGGTCGTGGCCCTAGACCGCGTGCAGTACGCTGGCCTCACCAAGAAGGACCTGCCCCGTGGCAAGTGGCGCTTTCTGAGCGAGCAGGAGGTGATTCGAATGAAGTACTTCCTGTAAGTTCGGTTTCGATAATGAGTTCCAGAACGTCATGCTGAGCTTGTCGAAGCATCTCTACCGCAATACTAAATCTAATTAGTTGCGCGGTAGACATGCTTCGACAAGCTCAGCATGACGTTCTTTTTTAACCAGCCAAGCCAGCACAATAAATATGCATACCCTCGCCCTCGACATCGGCAACACGGCCGTGAAGGCCGGCGCTTTCGATGGCCCGCTGCTGCGCGAAATGGCCACTGGCCTCACGGCGGCGCAGGTGCGGGAATTGGTGCAGCGCTGGCAGCCGCAACATGTGGTGGTCGCCTCGGTGGCCGAAGCCGCCGTGCTGGTGGTCGAAGACCTGCGCGACCTGGTGCCGGGCGAAATCCTGGCTTTCAGCCCGGCTACTACCCTGGTGCCGCTGCGCAATGCCTACGCCACGCCCCACAGCCTGGGGGCCGACCGGCTGGCGGCAGCCGTGGGTGCGGCCAAGCTGCGGCCGGGCCGCGATACGCTTGTCATTGACGCGGGCACCGCCCTCAAATTTGACTTCGTTACGGCCGACGAAACGTACCACGGTGGCAGTATCGCGCCGGGGCTGGCCATGCGGCTGCGGGCGCTGCACGCCTTCACGGGGCGGCTGCCGCTGCTGGAGCTGCCCATGGCCGATGCAACGATTCCGCTGGTGGGCGACTCCACTACCGGGAGCCTGCTGAGTGGCGTGGTGAACGGCACGGTAGCCGAAATAGAAGGCTTACTGGCTCACTATCAGCGGCGGCACCCGGGCCTGGGGGTGGTGCTGACCGGGGGCGATGCCGTCTTTCTGGCAGCCCGGCTCCCAAAGCGTATCTTTGTCGTTCCTGAGCTGGTACTGCTCGGACTAAATCGGATTTTAGCGTATCATGTTGACAAATAAAGTGATGGAAGGCCGGGTGCTGGCGGTGGTATTGGTGGGCGTAGCTACAATGGCGGCTGGCGGCGCGCAAGCTCAGGGCCTGGGCAACTCGCCCTACTCGCGCATCGGCCTCGGCGAGTTCAACGCCAATACCGGCGGGGTACGCCAGATGGGCATGGGCGGCACCGGGCTAGCTGCTCCTAACTCGATAAATGTGAACGAGTTAAATCCCGCTTTGCTCTACTATACTAGTCGCACCACTTTCGAGGCAGGCTATACCGGGCAGTACAAGACGGTGAAAAACGCCGCGTCTTCGAGCCGCAGCGGCAGCGGCACACTGGGCTACTTTGCCCTGTCGGTACCGCTGGCTTCGCGGTGGGCGGCGGCGGTGGGCCTGAAACCGTTGAGCGCAGTCGATTACGAATCGAATATTTTGCAGGACGTGGCCGGCGAGGCCGGCTCGCAGTCGCTGAAGCAGTACAAGGGCTATGGTGGGGTGTCGGAAGCCTATTTTGGCCAGGGCGTGCGCATTGCCAAGGACTTTACGTTGGGCCTCACGGCTTCGTACCTGTTTGGCACCGTGGATGAAACCACGGGCACCACCGTACGAATTGTGAACAACTTTGACCCCCTGACAAAATCGGTGGACCGCCAGCACACGCGCTATTCCGACTTTGCCTTCCGGGCCGGGGCACACTACCGGAAAAAGGTGGGCAAAGCCCTGAGTATGAATTTGGGTGGCGTATACAGCTTCGGCCACAACCTGCGCGGCCAGCAAACCAACACCCAGGAGCGGGAAGATGCCGTCTCGGGTAGCCTCACCAGCGCGCCCACGTTGCTGAGCAACGGCCGGGGCAGCACCTACGTGCCCGGCCTGGCCCAGTTGGGCGTGAGCTTTGACAACGACAAGAACTGGAGCCTGAACCTGGATGTGGCCCAGCAGCAGTGGTCAAAGTTTACGGGCTTCAACAACAACGGCCCGGCCCTGAGCAACACCATGCGCATCGGCTTGGGTGGTGAGATTTCGCCCGACCCGGGCTCGGTGGAGCATTACTTCCAACGTGTGACGTATCGGGCCGGCGTGAGCATGGCCCAGCTTCCCTACCAGCCCGGCGGCAAAACCCTCTACGACCGGTCGGTGAGCTGGGGCTTCGCGTTTCCAATGCCCACGGCTTCTGCCGTGGAGTCGACCACCCTTAGCCTGGGCTTCACCTACGGCCAGCGGGGCAACACCGACGTGCTAAGCAGCGGAGCCAGCAACGTGCAGGAAAGCTACATTCGCGGGCAGTTGGGCGTGACGCTCAATAACCGCTGGTTCATTAAGCGTCGCCTGCAATAGTCAGCGGTTTTAGTACTGAGGCATCGGTAGTGCGTGGGCAGGTAAATCGTTGACTGTCTGGGTACTTTGGTTCAGCAATATTCACTGCCTGCGGCTACTTACTCACTTAACGGCTCCACCGATTTGCTCGATTTTGGAATCCTGCGCGGCTTTAGACTTGGCGCGGCCCTGCTGGCGGGGCTGGTGCTCGTAGCCTGCGACAAAAAGGCTGCCGTCGGTCCGCCCCAGGTATACACCGGCCCGCTGATGGAAACCACCAACGTGCGCACGCTGGTGAGCGACTCGGCCAAGCTCAAATTTCAGCTGACGGCTCCGCTGGAGCAGCAGTTTGAAAACAGCGATATGATTTACCCGAAGGGCATGGTGGTGACGTTTTACTCGGCCGATGGCAAGAAAACCGTTATCAATACCCTGGCTGCTAAATACGGCAAGTACGAAAAGGCCAAGAACCTCTACACCATGCGCGGCGACGTGCGGGTGACCAACGTGCCCGAGCAGCAGCGCCTGCACACCGAGGAAATGTTCTTCGATAAGAACAAGCAGCTGGTTTACACCGATACGGCAATGTTTGTGAAGGTGGAAACGCCCACTGAGTACATCGACGGCTACGGCCTGACGGCCAACCAGAACTTTTCGCGCTACAGCATCAAGCGGCCGACCGGTATTTTGGCCAAAACGGGGGCGGGGCTGTAGCCCGGCCGCTTTTTCTTCTTCCCATGAAACTCGACAAAGACCTGCTGCGCACCGTGTTGTTTGCCGTGGGTGTGGTGGCCATGGTCATCGGCATCTACCAGACGTTGCTGCTCAACGACCTGATGCGTAATTACTGGATTTTTATGGTGGCGATGGCCTGCTGGATGCCGCTGCTGTACTGGCGGCAGCAGGAGCGGCTGGCCGCCAAAGTAGCCGAGCAGGAAGCCAAGCTGGCCAGCAAGAAGCAGGCCCGCACCCCGGCTAAATCGACTAAAAAGCGCCGCTAGGCGAGAAGGTATCTGGTTTCAAGAGAACGTCGTGCAGAGCGCAGCGAAGCATCTTTACCGCAATAGTGAAATTTGTTTACTGCCGCAGTAAAGATGCTTCGCTGCGCTCTGCATGACGTTTTTGTTGGTAATGGGTGCCACCAACAGGCCACTTAAATCGGGTAATGCTTTGATTGCCGGCCAAATTCTGGTTATTTTGCGCCTCTTTTGACCAACACGGATTCGATTCTCTACATAAGTAAATGGCTTTAATTAACACGATTCGGGAAAAATCTGGCTGGGCGGTAGGTACCGTGGCCGTCGGGATGCTGCTCTTCATTGTGGGCGGCGACTTGGTGGGCGGTAAAAATCGCCTCTTTGGCCGCAACGACAACGTGGTGGGCGAAGTAGCCGGCCAGAAAGTAGAGCTCAATGACTACAACGCCGCCCTGGAGCAGGCCAAGCAGGCTTTTGTGGCCCAGCAGCAGCGCCAGCCCGACGACCAGGCCATGAGCTACCTGCGCGACCAGGCCTGGAACCAGACCCTCTACAAGCTGGCTTTCCAGCCCGAGTGGGAAAAGCTGGGGCTGACCGTGAGCGACGATGAACTCGTGGACATGGTGCAGGGCGACAACGTGGCTCCGGGCATCCGCCAGGCGTTCACCGACAAGGCGACCGGCCAGTTCGACCGGGCCCGTCTGATTGAGTATTTGAAAAACCTCGACAAGCTGCCCCCCGAGAATCAGATTGCCTGGCGCAATTTCGAAGCCGGCCTGCCCGCCGAGCGCCTCGCCAACAAGTACAATGCCCTGCTGAAAAACTCGGTGTACGTGACCACGGCCGAAGCCAAGCGCTTCAACGACAGCCAGAACACCAAGGCGACGGTGAAGTACCTGTTCGTGCCCTACGGCAGCATTTCCGACTCGGCCGTGAAGGTGACCGACGCCCAGCTGCAGGCTTACCTCGATAAAAACCAGAGCAAGTACAAGGTGGAAGCCGGCCGCTCGATTGAGTACGTGACCGTGCCGGTAGTGGCCTCGAAGGAGGACAGCGCCAACGTGAAGGCCTCGATGTCCGAGTTGGCCACCCAGTTTGCCTCGGCCCCCGTTGATTCTCTATTTGTATCAGCTAACTCGGAGCAGCCCTGGAACAAGAGCTTCCGCACGCCGGCCGACCTGCCCGAGCAACTCCGCAAGCAGCTGCCGCTGGCCCAGGGTAAAATCTACGGCCCCTATGCCGAAGCTGGTTCTTCGACGCTGTACAAGGTAACGGGCGTGAGCACCGGCAAGCAGTCGGCGGCTCGCGCCAGCCACATCCTCATCAAGGCCGACGGCACCACGCCCGAAGCGAAGGCCGCCGCGAAAGCCAAGGCCCAGGATATCCTGAACAAAATCAAGAACGGGGCTGACTTTGCCGCGCTGGCTCGTCAGTTCGGTACCGACGGTACCAAGGACCTGGGCGGCGACCTCGGCTGGTTCGGCCAGGGCCGCATGGTGCCCGAGTTCGAGAAAGCTATTTTCGCGGCCACGGCCCCCGGCCTGCTGCCCAACGTAGTGGAAACTTCGTTCGGCTACCACGTCATCAAGGTAACGGCCGCGCCCACTAAGCAAACCTATCAGGTAGCCGAGGTGAAGAAGACCATCACCCCGAGCGAAGCCACCTACGACGCGGCCAACACCCGCGCCAACGAGCTGCGCGCCAAAATCACCGACCTGGCCAGCTTCCGCGCTGAGCTGGCTAAAGACAAAACCCTGCAAAAGCAGGAAGCCAAAAATCTCGATGCCAACGCCAACGCCGTGAATGGCCTGCAAAATGCCCGTGAGGTAGTGCGTTGGGCCTTCGGCCACGGTGCCAACGGCACCACTGCCAAAGTGGGCGAGGTGTCAGATGTATTCACCGTGGGCGACCAGTTTGTGATTGCTGCCCTCACCGACGAGCGCACCAAGGGCACGGCCACCGTGGCCAACCTGCGCCCCGAGCTTTCGTCGCTGGTACGCAACGAGGAAAAGGCTCAGCAGATTATGGCCAAGCTGCCCAAAACCGGCACGCTGGAAGAAATGGCGGCCAAGTATGGCCCCACCGCCCAAGTGGGTACTGCTCCCGATGTGATGCTCGGCCAGGGCAGCCTGGCTAACGTGGGCTTCGAGCCCCTGGCCGTGGGCAAAGCCTTCGCGCTGAAGCCCGGCCAGCACTCGGCCGCCCTCCAGGGCGAGCAGGGCGTACTGGTGGTGGAGCCGGTGAGCATTGCGCCCGCCGCCGCCGCCACCGACCTAAAGGCCGTGCGTACGCAGCTGGCGCAGCAGCGCGCCCAGCAGCAGGACGGCAAGATTTACGAAGCCATCAAGGCCCACGCCAACGTGCAGGACAACCGCGCCAAGTTCTTCTAAGCCGCGCGCAGCCAGCGTTTGAAAAGGGCCGTACCTTCGGGGGCGGCCCTTTTTTGTTGCCGGTAGCGGGGGCCTCTGCGAGCCCGCGCGTTGGCCGGATGGAAGAGAAGGCCCGGCCCGCAAAGCCCGATGAACGAAGCGGGCTAATCCGTACGTTTACCCCCCTGCAACCCACCGCCCGCCCGTGGTTTTAACCGGGTGCCCTGACAGTTGAAGCTTATGCGTCCTTCCTCCTTATTCCTCGCTGCTGCCCTTACGCTAACCCTGCCGGCCCTGGCACAGCCTGGGCGAACCGGAACCGGGCTGCCCGCCAGCGGCACCAGCCTGGCCCTGGACTACGCCCGCCGGGGCGAGCACGACAAAGTCGTATTCCTGTTTGAAAAGCTGCCCGTTGAAGAGCAGGTGAGCCTAGCGGTGTTTCCGGTGTATCTGGAGTCGTTGCAGGCGCTGAAGCGCCACAAGGAGGCCGAAAAGCTGGCCAAAAAAGCGCTAAAGCTGCGCCCCGACGATGCCACGCTGGGCGTAACGCTGGGTGCGGTATACCAGACGGCCGGCGACGCCTCGGCCGCCGACAAGCAGTGGCAGAAAGTGGTGGCCCAGCTCGCGCCCGCGCAGGTGCTGCCGGTAGCCACCGAGTTCAGCCGCCGCGAGCTGCCCGCCTGGACCGAAAAAACTTACCTGCGCGGCCGGGCCCTGGCCCACAACGATACCGAGTACGCCCCGCAGCTCATCCGGCTCTATACCCAGATGCAGAACCAGCCCCAGGTATTGGCCGAAACCCTGCGCCTCGTGGCCCAGGACGACCGGCAGCTGCCCTTCGTGCGCAACATGCTCCAGAATGCGCTGCACGACGAAAAAGACTTCGACGCGCTGGAAAAGCTGTTATTGAGTGCCGTGCAGGACCACCCCGACCAGGCCGCCTACAGCGAGCTGCTGCTGTGGCTGCAAACGCAGCGGCACGATTTTACCGGGGCGCTGGTGCAGGCCCGCGCGCTCGACCGCCGCGCCCGCAGCGGCGGCGTGCGCGTGCTGGAGCTGGCCGCCATCGCCCAGCAGAACAAGGACTATGAAACGGCCATCGAAGGCTTCGATTATGTGGCCAAGGAGTACCGTAGCGGCCCATACTATACGACTGCCCGCCAGCGCCTGCTGCAGGCCCGCGAGGCCCAGGTGCGCGAAACTTACCCGGTAGACCCCGCCAAGGTGCGCGCCCTGGTAACCGAGTACGACCAGCTGCTGGCCGAGTTGGGCCGCAACCCCGGCACTGCGCCCATTATCCGCAGCTTGGCTAACCTCTACGCCTTCCAGCTGAATGAGCGCGCCCGGGCCATGACGCTGCTCCAGGAAGTCATCGACATGCCCCGCGCCAGCGATGAGGTGGTGGACGAAGCCAAGGTGACGCAGGGCGACCTGTACATCCTGAAAGGGGAGCCCTGGGAGGCCACGCTGCTGTATTCGCAGGTCGAGAAGTCGCACAAGGACTCGCCGCTGGGCTACGAGGCCAAGCTGCGCAACGCCCGCCTGAGCTATTACGCCGGCGATTTCAAGCTGGCCCAGAGCCACCTCGACATTCTGAAAGAAGCCACCACCCGCGAAATTGCTAACGACGCCATGCAGCTCTCGCTGCTGATTCAGGACAACACCGTGGAGGATACCCTTGGCCTGGGCCTAAAGGCTTATGCTTCCGTGGAGCAGCTGGTGTTTCAGAATAAAATTCCGGAAGCCATTAAGGGCCTAGATGCGCTGCTGGAGCGCTTCCCCGGCCATTCGCTGGCCGATGATACGTACTACCTCAAGGCCCAGCTGCTGCGCCGCACCGGCGACTTTGCCGGGGCCATGGCCACGCTGGAGCGCATTACCAACAACCCCAAAACCGACGTGCTGAGCGATGACGCACTGTTTCTGCTGGCCCGCATTCAGGAAGAAGATGTGAAGGACAAGGCCCAGGCCCAGGCGCTGTACAACCAGGTGATTACCAAATTTCCCGGCAGTATTTACGTGGCCGAGGCCCGCAAGCGCTTCCGCAAGCTGCGGGGCGACGGCGTGCAGTAGGAGGTAGGTGGTAGTCATAAGAACGTCATGCTGAGCTTGCCGAAGCATCTCTACCGCGCAATGCAATTAATTACTTGCGCGGTAGAGATGCTTCGGCAAGCTCAGCATGACGTTTTTTTTCTCAGTAAACCGCCCTTACCCAAAAATCACAAACATCAGGGCCAATACCAGAATAAACGTGCCGTACATGAGCACGTCGGTACCGATGTACTGGCGGTATTGATTATAAAATTCGCGAAGCTTGCGCATGAGCAGCGGACAGGGCAGAAGTAGGCCCCGAAGGTACGGCGGCCGGCGCGGGGCGGGGATTGGTCGTACTTTTGACACCATTTTGACGAAGTATCCGATGCCCATATCCGCGACCAAGCGCTGGAATTATATCCCCCAAGCCAACCCTACCCAGGCTCAAACTCTCACCGAGGCCCTCTTTATTGCTCCGGAGATTGCGGCCCTGCTGGTGCAGCGGGGCCTGACCACACCCGAAGCGGCGGCAGCTTTTTTCCACCCCGACCTGCGCCAGCTGCCCAACCCGCTGCTGATGCGCGACATGGACCGCGCCGTGGCTCGTCTGGCCCACGCCCTGCAGGCCGGCGAAAAAGTAATGGTGCTGGGCGACTACGATGTCGACGGCATTACCTCGGTAGCTACCGTGATGAGCTACCTCACGCCGCTGTTTGGCGTGGAGCGGCTGCGCGACTACATTCCCGACCGCTACACCGAGGGCTATGGCATCTCGCACAAGGCGATTGATACGGCGGCTGACAATGGTTTCGCGCTTATTGTTGCCCTCGACTGCGGCATCAAGGCCGTGGAGCAGGTGGCTTACGCCGCCAGCCGGAGCGTCGATTTTATCATCTGCGACCACCACTTGCCCGGCGAGGAGCTGCCGGCTGCCGTGGCCGTGCTCGACCCCAAGCGGGCCGATTGCGAATACCCGTACAAGGAGCTGTCGGGCTGCGGCGTAGGCTTCAAGCTGATGCAGGCGCTGGGCGAACACCTGGGCCTACCCAGCGAGCCGCTGCACGATTTGCTGGATTTGGTGACGGTGAGCATCGCGGCCGACATTGTGCCCATCACTGGCGAAAACCGGGTGCTGGCCTCCTACGGCCTGCGCCGCTTTAATGAGGACGACCACCTGCTGCGCCCGGGCCTGGCTGCCCTGCGCGAGCTGGCCACGCTGCGCGAAGGCGCGTTGGGCATCAGCAGCCTGATATTTGGCTTTGCGCCGCGCATCAACGCGGCGGGGCGCATGGGCGATGCCCGCCGGGCCGTGGCCATGCTGCTGGCCCCCGACCAGCAGGAGGCCCGCTATACCGCCGAAGTGGTGGACCAGATGAACCAGCAGCGGCGCGGCTCGGACCAGCACACCACCCAGGAAGCCCTCGACATGATTGCCGGCGACCCGGTGCTGCAAAACGCCCGCGCCACCGTGCTCTACAAGGCCGACTGGCACCAGGGCGTGCTCGGCATCGTGGCCTCGCGCTGCCTCGACCAGTATTACCGCCCCACCGTCATCCTCACCCAGCGCGATGGCAAGGCTACCGGCTCGGCCCGCTCGGTGGCGGGGTTCGATGTGCACACGGCTCTGGAGTCCTGCTCGGCGCTGCTCGACCAGTTTGGTGGGCACCGCGCCGCCGCCGGCCTCACCCTGAAGGTGGAGAACGTGCCCGAATTCCAGCGGCAGTTCGAGCAGGTGGTGGCCGATACCCTCACCACCGAGCACCTGGTGCGGCCCGTTGAGATTTCGGCCGTGCTGCCCATTGGCCGCATCACCGAGGCGTTTTTTGCCGAGCTGAACCGCATGGAGCCTTTCGGCCCGGGTAATCCCAACCCGGTATTTGCTTCGCAGCGGCTGATTGCCGTGCCCCACAGCGCCCGCGTGGTGGGGGTCGGCCACCTCAAGCTGCGCCTCGCCTCGGCCGATGCCCAGGGACCGGCGCTGGATGCCATCGGCTTCGGCCTGGCCGACTACCTGCCCCAGATTGAGGAAGGCCAGCCGTTCAGCGCCTGCTATACGGTTGAGATGAATGAGTACCGCGGCCAGCGCAGTGTGCAGCTGCGCCTGCTGGATGTGCGTTGGGAGTAGTAGGCGGTGCTACAAGCCGCCGGTAGTAGTGGGCGTGGGGCGGGGCCGGAAGAAGTACTGCGTGCGGCGGTCGCTTCTGTAAGCCAGCGACACCGCCGCCGTGGTGTAGCGCAGGTAATCGCCGCGCACCAATAGCCACTCCGCCACGGGCAGGTTCATCGCGGCATCGTAGTGCGTCATCAATAGGCGAACAAGTTGCTGGTTCTCGAATTGCTCGGTGAGAATGACGTGGCCTTTGGGGTCGTAGTACACGCGCTTCTCCAGCTCCATGCCGTAGCGGTGCCGGATGACATGCCGTTCAACTAGGGGGGAAGTGGTTTTGAAGCCGATGGCGTTCACGACCCCTTGCGGCACACCGGCGTAGGTTTTTGTGCGGCGGTGGGGGCCGCCGAAGTTGCCTTGGCTCGATTCGAACCCAGCGGCCCGGGCCAGGGCTTGAGCGCGAATGCGGGCAGCCTGGCTCTGAAGCGAATCGTGGGCGACGCCCCTCGAGGAGAAACCCGGAACTGGTGGCGTGGTAGGAGTGGTTTGGGCCTGCGCCGATAGCAGGGGCAACAGCCCGGCCAGGACGGCTGCGCAACGAATAAAAAACATGGGGAAAGGAAAAGGAGGAGCAAATGCGGCCGCAATATAGAGTGGCGCTACCGCTGGTGCATCACCCGCCACACCCACCACATGAGCGGCAATTGCAGCGGCAGCCGCCCCCAGGCCAGCCAGCCCGGAATGTGCAGCTGCTCGTGAATGAGGGCCATGTACACGTTGGCCGGAAACACGGCCACCAGCAGCGCCAGCAGTCCCCAGCCGGCCAGCCGCCGCGAGCGGGCCGGTAGCAGGCCCAGCCCGCCCAGCAGCTCGAAAAAACCACTGATGTACACCAGCAGCAGCGGCTGGGGCAACTGGGGCGGCATGATGGCCAGGTACGTGGCCGGACGCACAAAATGCAGCAGGCCCGCGCCCACAAATAGCAGAGCCAGCGCGTAGCGGCTGAAAAGGCGAAGAGTCATAAGTTGGCGAAGCTACCAAAAAAGGAGCCCCGACACGGTGCGTGTCGGGGCTCCTTAACGAAACAGGCGGATGACGGAATCCGGGCCGGCAATTAGTGGGCCGCGTTCATGTCCATCTTCAGGCCGGGCTTATTGCGCTTGATGAGAAATACCAGCGGCAGGCAGGCCAGGAAGAAAAACCCGAGCCCCGTAAATACCTGGCCGTAGGTGATAATTGAAACCTGCTTCATCAGGATGCCTTCGAGGGCGGCGTAGGCCTGCCGGCGGGCCTGCTCCAGCGGGAAGCCCCGCGCCACGAAGTTCTGGGTGAAGGCCTGAATGCGTTGCACCGTAGCCGGGTCGTAAAGCGAGATGTGGGGCAGCAGCGCGACCCGGTTGTAGGCAATGCTGCGTTCGAGATAGGTACCCACGATGGCCACCCCGAACGAGCCGCCGAGCTGGCGAATCATGCCGGTGAGGCCGGCGGCCTGGCCCGCGTCTTTACCCGCCAGCCCGGCCAGGCTCATGGTGGTGATAGGCAGGAAAATCAGGCCCAGGCCCACGCCCCGCAGGATGAGCGGCCAGAAAAAGTCGCTCTCGCCGGCCGTGGGCGTAATGCGCGTGGCAATCCAGAAGGTGAAGAGGAAGAAGATGGTGAAGCCCGCCGGAATCATGTATTTCTGGGGTACGCCGGCTTGCAGCGCCTTGCCAATCATGGGCATCATGAAGCCCGAAGCCAGCGCGCCCGGCAGCAGCAGGAAGCCCGTTTGGGCCGCCGTGAAGCCCAGGATGCGCTGCGTGAAAATGGGAAACACGAACACCGAAGCAAACAAACCGAAGCCGAGCACGAATGACAGGAACGCACCCACTGCCAGGTTGCGGCTCTTGGTGAGCACGCGCAAATCGACGATGGGCTGGGCCGCCGTGAGCTCGCGCCAGATGAAGCCGACGAGGCCAATAACTGACAGCACCGTGAACAGGATAATGGTGTTGTCGTCGAACCAGTCGTTGCTTTCGCCCTGCTCCAGCACGAATTGCAGCGAGCCCACGCCCAGAATCAGCAGGCCGATACCGGCCCAGTCAATCTCGCGCAGGGGCCGGGGAATGGCGTTTTTGATGCGCTCCGGGTCGCGGATGAACAGCCAGGTAAAGAGTGCGGCCAGGATGCCCACCGGCACGTTCACGTAGAAAATCCAGGGCCAGTCGTAGTTGTCCACGATGTAGCCGCCCAGCGTGGGGCCGATGGTGGGCCCGATAATGACGCCCATGCCAAACAACGCCTGGCCCAGCGGCAGCTGCCGTGGGGGGAAGGTATCAATCAGAATAGCCTGCGAGGTGGCCATCAGCGCGCCCCCGCCGATGCCCTGGATGAAGCGAAACGCCACCAGCTCCCACAAATTAGTGCTCTGCCCGCAGGCCATGGAGGCCAGGGTGAAGAGAATCACCGAGAAGAAAAAGTAGTTTTTGCGCCCGAACTGCTCGGCCAAGAAGCCGGTCATCGGAATCACAATTACGTTGGCGATGCCGTAGGAGGCCACCACCCAGCTCACTTCCTGCTGCGTGGCCGAGAGGTTGCCCATCATCTGGGTCAGGGCCACGTTCACGATGCTGGTATCAATGAGCTCCAGCAGCACGCAGAGGACTACCGTAACCACGATAATCCATTTTCTAAAACCAGTTTCCATGTGTTGTTTTTAGGTCTGTCATCCTGAGCGCAGTGAAGGACCATATTCCGTTCACGCCGCTTGGTATTACTGCCCAGACCTGGTAAGGTCCTTCGCTGCGCTCAGGATGACAGACGTAGAAAAATTACTTCACCTGCACCACCGCATTCACGCTCATGCCGGCGCGGAGCGGGTGCTGAGCGTCTTCCTTATCGAGGGCGATTTTGACGGGGACGCGCTGGGTTACTTTCACGAAGTTGCCGCTGGCATTGTCGGGCGGCAGCAGGGCAAAACGGGCACCGGTGGCGGCCGACAGCGACTCGATGTGGCCCAGGAACTCCTCTTTCGGGTAGGCATCCACTTCCAGTTTCACGGGCTGGCCCACTTTCATGTCTTCGAGCTGGGTTTCCTTGAAGTTGGCCACCACCCAGGTGCGGGCGCTGCCCACGATGCCGAAGAGCTGCTGGCCGGGCGCTACTACCTGGCCGGGCTGCACGTTCTTCTTGCTGATGATGCCGTCCTGCGGCGCTAAGATGCTGGTGTAGCTAAGCTGCAGCTTGGCATTGTCGAGGTCGGCCTGGCGCTGTTTCACCACGGCCTGGGCCACGGCAATTTGCTGGGCGGCCACGGCCACCTGCTGGCGGGCCACGCTCACCTGGTCGGTGGCGGTGGCGCGCTGGGCGGCGGTGGCCTTCAGGTTGGCCTGCACGGCGTCGTACTCGCTCTGCGGGATGATGTCCTGCTTGCGCAGGAAGGTGCTGCGCTTGAGGTCTTTCTGGAGGCGCTCCTGGTTGGCCTGGCTCACGCCGATGCCGGTTTGGGCGGTGCGCACGTTGGCCTGGGCGGTGCCCACGCCGGCGCGGGCGGCTGTTACCTGGGCCTGGGCGGCGAAGAGGGCGGCTTCGGCGGCGTTCACGCGCTGCTGGTAGTCGGCCTGGTCGAGGGTCACGAGGACCTGGCCCTTTTTCACGGACTGGTTGTCGTCCACTTTCACTTCGAGTACGGGGCCGCCCACGCGGGGCAGCACCGGGTACACGTCGCCTTCTACCTGGGCATCGTCGGTGCTTTCGTGGGCTTTGGCAAACTGGTAGCGCGTGAAGCCGTAGTAGCCGCCGGCCAGCAGAATCAAGGCCACGATAATCAGGACTAGCGGGTTGCGCTTTTTGGGCTCCTCCATCGGCTCGGCTTCGGTTGAGGCCGCGTTGGGGTAGGGAGCGGGGGCGCTGTGGGCGTCGGGGGCGGTTTGAGTCTGAGCCATTGTAGTAAGTATTCGGGGCGGTGTTTTACGAAAAAAATAGGGCAGCGGTAGGGATTAAGCCTGGGTCACTGCAGTTTCGGATTGAAGCGGGGCGCGTACTAATAAAGTGGCGCACCGGGCGGTGCGAAGCACAATTTCGGCGGTGGTTCCCATCAGAAAGCGGGTGAGGCCCGTTTGGCCATGCGCGCCAATAACAATTAAATCAGCCTGTTGGCGAGCGGCTTCGGCCACAATTTCCGGGGCCGCCTCGCCGCGCACCATGCCGGTGTGCACGTGGGCCACGCCCGCTTGCTGGGCCTGGGCCTGCAAGGCCAGCATCCGGGCTTTGCAGGGCGCAAACACGGTGGCATCGGGCCGCTGGCCGGTGGGGTCCTCCTGCGGCTCCGATACGTGCAGCAGCCGCAGCTCGGCCCCGTACGCCACGGCCAAGGCCGCCGCGTAGGCCACCAAGCCAGCCGAAGCGGCCGAGAAATCAAGCGGACAAAGGATGGTCATTTCTAGTGGTTAATGATTAACGGTTAATGATTAATAAAGCGAGGTTAGGCGAGAGGAGCTGTTAAAAAGGTAGCCAGTCACTGACCATTAACCGTTAATCATTAACCATTGAAAAGACTTACTGCCAAATCTGCTCGCCGGTGGCACGGCGCAGCTGGTACTGGCCCAGCGTGTAGTTGTACTCGGCCTGCACCAGGGCCAGGCGGGCTTGCGAGAGCTGGGTTTCGGCATCCAGCACGTCGAGGTTCTGGCCTACGCCGTAGCGGTAGCGGTCGCGGGCTTTGCTCAGGGCCTCGGTGGCCTGGGCTACTTGCTGCTGGGCATTGGCGTGGCGGGCCTGGCTGAAATCCATGTTGTTCACGGCCTGGTGCACATCGGCCCTAATTTGCTCCTGCGTGTCGGCGGTGCGGGCCACGGCGGCGCGGGCGTTGGCTTCGGCCTCCACGCGCTGCTTCTTGTTTTTGTTGCCGTCGTAAATTGGCACCGACAGCTGCACCACGCCCACTGTGTTGAAGCGGATGCGGTTGATATCGGGCAGGATGTAGCCGTTTTTGGCACCTACCTGCGCCCCCGCGCCCAAGCTGGGCATGTTGCCTTTTTCGATGAGGCGGGCTTGTAGCGCGGCCGTATTTTCGGCGTCGCGGGCCAGCTTCACTTCGGGGCGGTTGTTGCTGGCTTTCGTCACCTCGGCCTCCACATTCACGGGCTGCGGGTCGTAGGTGAGGCGGCCTTTCACCGGAACGTCGGCCTGCGCGGGCTTGTGCAGCAGCCGGGCCAGCTGCACCTGCTGGTTGCGCAGCTGGTTTTGCAGGTCGAGCTTGGTGCTTTGGGCCTGGGTAATGCGCACATCGGTGGTCGTTACATCGAAGCGGGTGCTCACGCCGGCCTGCACGCGCTTGTTCATTTCGTTGCGGTGGGCTTGCAGCGAAGCAATCTGCTGGTCCTGCACCCGAATGCTCTCGCGCATAAACAGGATGTTATAGTAGACCTGCGCGGCGTTGAAGGCCAGGTCGCGCCGGGCCACCGTGATGTTGTCCTGCGCCGTTTGCACCTGCGATTCGGCTACTTTCACTATCGCGTCGTTCTTGCCGAAGTCGAACAGCAGGTACTGCGCCGTGAGGTGAAAGTCGTAGTTATTGTTGGGCGCAAACTGCAGCGTTTCGCCATTAAAGGGCAGCTTCACCACCGGGTCGATGCGGGTGTAGGTAGCCGTGCCCGTCACCTGGGGCAGGAAGCCGGCCCGCGTCTGGCTCAGGCGGCTGGTCGAAGCATTCGACAGCTCGGTGAGGTTGGTGATGCTGGGGTTGGCGTCGAGCACGGCTTGCAGCGTCGCGCCGAGGGTCAGGGAGTCGCTGGCTAGGCCAATAGCCTGGGCGGCAGCCGGCACGCTGGGCTGGTTTTGCGCCAGCGCCGGCCGGGCCAGCAGCAAGCCGCCGAACAGCGACAAACCGGCAAAGCCCTTCAGAGATTGAGAAGAAAACATAAGGCCAAGAGGCATAGGGTGTACCCCGCTCTTACCGAAAGACGTGCCAGCACCAATGAGAGAAATAAATTTCATCTCTTTTCATTGATTAACAGATTATTAGGATGAAAACCCGTTATAGAAG
Organism: Hymenobacter sp. UYCo722; assembly: GCF_040547115.1. NCBI lineage: Bacteria > Pseudomonadati > Bacteroidota > Cytophagia > Cytophagales > Hymenobacteraceae > Hymenobacter > Hymenobacter sp. UYCo722. The sequence continues at coordinate 354,862 of NZ_JBEPPC010000002.1, forward strand.
GGCCTAACTGTAGAAAACATAATCATTGCTTTATTCCTTCAATATCAGGAATCCCTGTAATTTAACTCCTGATATTTCGGGAAAATTGTGTTGAACTGGTGCCTACAACCGACGAAACCCTGCTGCTGCACCTCAACGAGGCTATCGCCACCATCCGCGATAAGGACCAACTTTTCAAGGTGGTCACGACGAAACTGCGGCTGATATTCCCGTTCGACCTCATCGGTATCAACGTCTTCGATGAAACGCTGCAGTACAAGCGCTTATTTCTGCGCGACTACTACGGCGCGGACGAAGCGCCGCCCGTGCCCGATGGCCTGGAGCAGTTCTCGCCCATCGCCGGGACGCCCCTCGAAGTGCTCGTGGCCGACCCCCGGGTGCGGCAGTTCACGCCGAAGGAGTACATGGCGAACTATCCGCATTACGCGCCCTACAACAAGTTCGAAAAGCTGGGCGTGACGCACCTCACGGCCGTGCCGCTGCACCTAGGTGGCCGCCTCACGGGTTTTCTCACGCTGGCCTCGCGGCGTAACCCCAGCCTCGCGCCCGCCGACGAGCAGCTGCTGGAAAAAATCGGCTCCCTCATTGCCGTGGCCGTGACCAACACTCTGGCCTTCGAGGAAGTAGCCCGCCGCGAGCAGGAGCGCACCCTGCAGCTCAACATCACCAACGCCCTGCTCAGCATCAAGCAGCGCGAGCCGTTGTTCCGGGCCGTGGCCGAGGCCCTGAGCCAGGTGGTGCAGTTCGACTACTTCGGCCTGCGGGTGCAGCGGGCCGGGCGGCAGGAGCCGTTCGAGGGCTTTGCCGAATTTTCGCGCCAGGGTGCCGGGCTCGATGCCCCCTTATTAGCCCTCGACCCGAACCGGCAGCGGGGCCTGAATCAGTTCGATGCTTCGGCGATGTACCAGCAGATGAACGATGTGCTGCAAACCCCACAGATTTATTTGGGTGATGACTTTCGCGAGTTGGCCCGGCGCTACCCGCTCATGCGCCGCGTGTACGATGAATACGGCACCCGGGCCCTGCTCATCGCCCCCATCTGGCAGCGGGCCGATGGCGCGGCCGTGCTTAATCTGGCCTCGCCCAATCCCACCGGCTTCCGGCCCGAGGATTTGGCCACGGTTGTCGCACTGTCGCCGCAGATTGCCCTGGCCCTGGAAAACCTCTTTGCTTTCGAGCAGATTGAGGAGCTAAAGGCCCGGGTCGAGCAGGAGCGGACGTATCTGGTCGATGAAATCAACACCTCGGCCCGCTTCGGGGACGATTCGGGCACGTTCATCGGCAACAGTCCGGCCCTGCAGCTGGTCGAGCGCCGCATCGGCCTGGTGGCCCCCACCGATACGACGGTCCTGATATCGGGCGAAACCGGGACCGGCAAGGAGCTGGTGGCCCGCGAGCTGCACAACGCTTCGCCCCGCCACGCCCGCGCTCTCATCAAGCTCAATTGTGCCGCGCTGCCCGCCCAGCTCATCGAAAGTGAGCTGTTTGGTCACGAGAAAGGAGCCTTCACGGGAGCGGTCGAGCGCCGTATCGGCAAGTTTGAGCTGGCCAATGGCGGCAGTATTTTCCTCGATGAAATCGGGGAGCTGCCACTTGACTTGCAAGCCAAGCTGCTGCGTGTACTCCAGGAAAAGGAATTTGAGCGCCTGGGCGGCACTAAAGTGCTGCACTCCGATGCCCGCGTGATTGCCGCCACCAACCGCGTGCTGGCCGATGAAGTAGCCGCCGGCCGCTTCCGGGCCGACTTGTATTACCGCCTCAACGTTTTCCCCATCGAGCTGGCCCCCTTGCGCGAGCGCCGCGAGGACGTTGAGCCCCTGCTGCGCCACTTCATCCAGCGCCTGAGCAAGCGCCTGGGCAAACCCAGCCGGCAGGTGCGGCCCACCGACCTGGCGGCCTTACAGGCTTACTCCTGGCCCGGCAATATCCGCGAGCTCGAGCACGTGCTCGAGCAGGCCATCATCGTCAGCCAGGGCTCCTTTCTGGAGTTTGCGGGCTTTGGGGCCGTGCCGCTGGCGCTGGCACGACCAACTGATTCCGCCAGCAGCTTCGCGCCGCTCAAAACCCTGAAGGAGCAGGAACGCGACCATATTTTGGCCGCCCTCACCCGCACCGGCGGCCGGGTGAGCGGGGCGCAGGGTGCGGCGCTACTGCTCGATATCAACCCGAAAACGCTGGAGGCGCGGATGAAAAAGCTGGGCATCCGCCGTACGGTGGGAGTGGAGGCCTAATGTACGAGGGGCTAAAAAATGAAGAGGACCGATGCACACCGCATCGGTCCTCTTCAAGTTGTCACTCATCCATAAAACCGGCGGCGGCCTACCGCTGGCTTCCTAAATCAGACCATGCTGGTCGGGCGGCTTCTTTCACAAAGCCGCCCGGCCGCGCTATTCTTTCACTACGCGCTGCGTCAGTACTTGCTGGGCAGTGGTTACCTGCACGTAGTACACGCCGGCGGGCAGCTTGCTCAGGTCGAGTAGCTGCTCGGGCGTGGCGGCCGCGTCGGTTAGCTCGGCGCGGGCGCGCACGGTGCCAAACTTATCGAGTAGGCGCACGGAAACGGCCCCGCGCAGCTTCCCGTTCAGCTGCACGTGCAGCAGGCCGGTGGTGGGATTGGGATAGGCCCCAAATACGCCGGCAACCGGTGCCTCGGTGCCATCGGCCAGCGAGTTGTCGGCTCGCAGGGTTGGGCAGCTGCCCAGGCTCACGGTCAGGCTCACTGGTAAGCCCCGGGCCAGCTGGCGGCTGTAGGGCGTGGCCGTGAGGCGGCGGGTGCTGGCGCTGGCGCTCCAGGCTACGGTTACGCTGTTGGCGGCCGCGTTGCGGGCCACGATGGTGCCGCCGGTGGCCTGCCAATCGCAGTAGCCGTAGCCGGGGCCCACGCCGTAGGTTTGGGTGAGGGCGCTGCTGCACACCGTGGCTGGGCCGCCGATGGTGGCCGTGGCGGGCTTGAGGCGGTAGTTATAGAAGAAATCGCCGCCCCGGGGCGCGATGTCGGAGTAAATGAACTGCGGGAAGGTGAGCCGGCTGAAGTGCACGTCGTGCCCCCGGAAGTAGTACGTGTAGAGCAGGTGCGGTGCGCCCACGGTGTTGGCGCGGGCGTTGATGGGGCTGCTGCCGTACACCACGGGCAGGTTGAAGCCGGGCACGATGTCGAGAAACGCAAACGGCTTGCCGGTGTAATAGGGCACCACGGGGTCGTTCGTGCTGGCGAATAAGGCCACGGGCACGTCGTTGGGCCCTTCGATGTGGTTGGGGTCGACGACGGCCCCGGCGAAGCTGAGCACGGCATTGGCCTTGCCGCTCACGGCCTGGCCGCGGGCGTCGGTGCGGTTGTCGCCGATGGCATCCAGCGCGCCCAGGTCGGCCAAGCCGTTGACGGCGAAGGTGGCGGCGGGCCGCTCGGCTTCGCGGTCGACGTAGGCGTTGTTGCAGGCGATGAAGGCCCCGGCGCTGTGCCCCGAGATGAACACCTGGTTGGGGTCGACGCGGTAAGTACGGGCGTTGTTGCGGAAGAAGCGCACCGCCGAGCGGCCATCCTGCAAAGCACGGTATACGGCGCGCTTAGCCTTTTCGGGGTCCGTCAGGTTCATGCCCAGGCGGTAGTCGATACTGGCCGTCACGAAGCCGCGCTGAGCAAAGGAGCGGGCCAGGGCCACCATGTCGGCATCGGTGCGGCTGCCGTTTACGAAGCCCCCGCCGAAGCAGAAAATGATGACCGGCCGCCGGGAAAGCGTGTCGCCCTGGGGTTGGTAGATGTCCATTCGCAGGGTCGTGTGCACGGCCCCATAGGTCTGCTCATTGGCGAGCTTGAACCCGAGCAGGGTGGTAGTGCTCACCTGCGGAATATTGGTGCTGAAGGCCACCCCGGTAGTGGTGGTCACGGTGCTGGTGATGTCGCTGCGGTAGCGGTCGGGCAGTACCTGCGCCCGGGCGGCAGTGGCAGTAACCAGCGCAAGGCCGGAAAGGAATAAGGTTGTTTTCATTTGTGGGAATTGGATTGGGATGAATGAAAGGATGGGTGTTCAGAGCAGTATTTTTTGTCAATATTTTTGATAAGTGGCCAGCTTAATAAAAAATTTACAAAAAATGATACCTGAGTAGGCCGGCAATTTCAAAGGATATATTGACATATCAAAGAAATATTGTTATGCATGACTAACTTTTTTCAATTATGGTTAGTCACTAATGAATACGATTGCGCAACTGACTACGCAGGGTCTGGCTACTGCGGCCGGTCGGGGCTATTAGGGTCTCAGCTGCGGTGCCGCTCACAGGGCCGAGGAGGCAGAAGCGCGACCCTGTTCGGGCGGCCCTCATCCGTACTGGCGGCGGGGTAAACGCGGCACCGGGCGCGGTGCGGTTACTCCACATCAACCTGCAGACTGAGGAGGCGCGGATAAAAAAGCCGGGCCGTCCGGCGTTCGGTAAGGGCACGGGGCAAAACCAGGATTGAAAGAGGAGAAAAGCGGATTTTATTGGCCTTCTGAAACCAGATGCCGTATGCGGCATATCCATCCATCAACCTTACTTCCCTATCATGGCCAATACCACCAACACCCCCAAGCACACCGACCCCGCCACCAAGCGCGAGGAGAAGAAAAACGAAACCGAAGTGAAGGATAAGACCTCGGGTAAAACCGTGAAAACGCAGAAAAAATAGCTTCCCTCAAAATCTTGAAGAGCCCGCAGCACCTCGTGTTGCGGGCTTTTTTCGTTGGCAGGAAAGCGGCGCGGGTGGGGTTGGGAGTACCGGCGGCGCGGGGCAGTTGGGTAGGGGGGCGGCCAGCAGCTTCGCAAAAGCAAGGGACTGAACGTCACGTTTTCGGAATAAATGCGTACTCTTATCTCTACAAGTTCTTTATCCATCGCCTACCTTAGTGCTATGAAGCAAGGGATTAAGCAAGTAAAAACGCTGCGCGGCCGGGCGCTGTGGCTGGCCCTGGTGGTGCTGGGCCTGCCGCCCGTGGCCCGGGCTCAGGCCCAGCACGCCCCCCGCCCCGATACCGTGACCCGGGCGCTGCCGGCCCTACTGGGCGACACGATTCGCGTGCGGCTGGAACTGCAGCCCGACTCACTGGTGGCCGTGCCCGTACCGAGCATCGACTCGGCCCGGCTGGAGTGGCTGCGCACCCCGCCTACCATGCGCGACCTGGTGTGCGACCGCGTGGGCTGTTTTGAAACCGAGGTGCCGCACCAGTTCAACAACTCGGTAATGGCCTACGTGACCTTGTTCACGGCCCGCAACCGCAGCTACCTGCAACGCGTGTTGGAGCGTGAGAACTTCTACTTCCCGATTTTCGAGAAGTACCTGGCCCAGTACAACCTGCCCACCGACCTCAAGTACCTGGCCGTGGTGGAGTCGGCCCTGATACCCACGGCCAAGTCGCCGGTGGGCGCTACCGGCCTTTGGCAGTTTATGGGCCCCACGGCCGGCGACCTGCGCCTGAAGCGCGATGAATGGATTGACGAGCGCATGCACCCCGAAAAAGCCACCGAGGCCGCCTGCAAGCACCTGCGCTATCTATATGGCATCTTCCACGACTGGGAGCTAGTGCTGGCGGCCTATAACTGGGGCGCGGGCAGCGTGCAGCGCGTGATGCGCCGCACCGGCAAAAAGACCTTCTGGGACCTATATCCCTACATGCCGGCCGAAACGCGCAACTACGTGCCCACTTTCACGGCCATTATGTACAGCATGAAGTACGCCGAAGCCCACGGCCTGCGCACGCCCACGCTGCGCTACCAGTACGCCGAAGCCCTGGATACGCTGGGCCTACGCGGCCAGGCCTTCGACCTGCGCCGCCTGAGCCGGGCCTGCGGCTACTCCGATTCGCTCTACCTCAGCCGCTTCAACCCCGAGCTGCGCCGCGCCGCGCTACCCGCCGGCTACCGGCCCTACGTGGTGCGCTTTCCGGCCGCTGCCGCCGAGCACCTGGGCGATGTAGACCGCGCCACCCTGCTGGCCTACTGCGAGCCCGCCGCCGAGCTGCCCCGCCCACTTACGTTCCTGCCGCCCCGCCTGGAGGGCGTGGAACCCTGGCCCAGCCGCGCGCTGCTGGCCGCCACCGCCGGCCCCCGCGCCGCCGCCGAAACCAGCGCCCCGCACTTTCGCCGGGTGGCGCACACCGTGCGCCGGGGCGAAACCGTGGCCAGCCTGGCCGAACGGTTCGAGGTAAGCCCCGCCCAACTGCGCCGCTGGAACGAGCTACCCAAAAACCGCTCCCTGAAACCCGGCCGCGAGCTGCTGGTGTTTGTGCCGCTGCCCGCCACCACTGCCCCGCGCACCCCGGCCCGCGAAGCCGTGCCGGTGCCCGAAACGGTGGCTTTGGCGGCCGCACCCACCGCGCCGGTGGTGGATGAAGAAGTACTGGCCCGCCGCGAGCAGGCTACGGCCAATGCCCACGAGGTTGCCCGCTTGCAGGAGCTCATCAAACAAGAGAAGCAGCAGGAGCTGCGCCTCGTGGCTATCCGGCAGCGCCAGGCAGTGCAACAGGCCGCCGCCGAGGTCCAGGCCCGCGCCGCCGCCCGCCAGCTGGCTCAGGCGCAGTCCCGCGAAGTCGCGAAGGCCGAAGTACGCGCCCAAGCTACCGCACCAGCTGCGGCCGAAATAAGCGTGGCCAAAACCCGGGTTGTCGAGCCGAAAGCCAGCGAAACAGCAGTGGCGGCAACGGCTGACGAAATCCCGGCCCTGAAGCCGACACAAGGCGTGTACACCGTGCGTAAGGGCGACTACCTCACCAAGCTAGCCCGTGAGCGGGGCTTGAGCGTGGCTCAGTTAATAGCCTGGAATGAGCTGGAATCGGAAACGGTGGTGCCCGGGCAGAAGCTAATTTTTCAGGCTCCCACGGCCGGCGAAGCGACTGGTTCTGAAGCCGCGCGCCCGAAGCCGCGCCGCGAAACGGCCGCTTCTCATCCGGAGGCGGCGAAAGTGGCGCTGGCCGGGGCTCGTCTCGGCCACCATGCCGAAATGAACACGGCCGCGCCGCAGGTGCACCGCGTGCAGCAGGGCGACACGCTGTTCAACATCTCGCGCCGCTTCAACGTGAGTGTGCAGGTGTTGCGCGAGCTCAACCACCTGAAATCGGACGATGTGAAGCTGGGCCAGAAGCTGCTGGTGCCGCAGAGCTGAGAAATGATGAGCATGGACATTACGATAGCTCAAAAAATAAATACTGAAGCAGGAACTAAAAGGGAATAGTCTGGCACAGGAGTTGGAAAAGGACTAGCAAGTACCTTCCCAATCATTCCTTCCAACTTCATGAACAAACTGATTACGCTCTGCCTGGCTGCCGCGGTCCTCACGGCCTGCTCTAAAAAAGAAGACCCGCAGCCCGTCGCCCCCGCGCCGGCAGCACAGGCGGAAATGACCCGCACCTTCACCTTCCCGGCCAGCAGTGGCTCCGACTCGGGCCTGACCTACACGCAGCAGTCGATGCGCCTGACCGGCAAGCTGGACGCTATGGCGCTCTCGTTGGGCTTCGATGTGCCCGAGGGCAGCGATTTCATCGGTTTTACGATACCGGCTTCAGCGCTTCCGGCGATGCTGCCGGGTTCGTACCGGCTGCAGGACCGGCAGAACAGCCCCGGCGCGGTAGTCGAAACCCGGTACGCGTATACTATTCTCAACGCCCCTGGTTCCTTCAAAAGCCGGCTCTTTTTCAGTACCACTAACACGATGGTGGGCAAGGTGGTGATTACGGCCTACGACAGCCAGCGCCGGTTGCTGACCGGCTCGTTCGAGATGGCCATGGACGGCGTGCACGACCCGCGCGAGTCGCACCCCGCGCCCGTTCCGCTGCTGTGCAATGTGAAAGTAACGGGCACGTTCGAGAACCTGAAGCTGGAATAGCGGCCGCCGAAAACCCGGGTGGTAATGCCCCGCGCCCACTCCGGCGCGGGGCTTTTTTGCGCCAAATTCGGCCTCGACGGTTAATTTCGACAGAATTAGCCGGACCTTGCGGACGCAATGCCCGCGTGCCGCGCCGTTTCCCCGACCAGAATTCCCATGCTCAAGATAAACAAGCAAGACGCCCTCAACTACCACTCGCAGGAGCCCGCCGGCAAGCTCGAAGTGGTGCCCACCAAGCCCATGAGCACCCAGCTCGACCTCGCGCTGGCCTACTCGCCGGGCGTGGCCGAGCCCTGCAAGGCTATTGCCGCCAATCCCGATGACGTGTATAAGTACACTGCCAAGGGCAACCTGGTAGCCGTGATTTCGAACGGCACGGCGGTGCTGGGCTTGGGCAACATTGGCCCGGCGGCCAGCAAGCCGGTAATGGAAGGCAAGGGCGTGCTGTTCAAGAAGTTTGCGGGTATCGACTGCTTCGATATCGAGATTGATGCCACCGACCCCGACGAGTTTATTCGCATCGTGAAGGCGCTGGAGCCCACGTTTGGCGGCATCAACCTGGAGGACATCAAGGCCCCGGAGTGCTTCCGCATCGAGACGGAGCTGCGCGAGAAGATGAACATCCCGCTGATGCACGACGACCAGCACGGCACGGCCATCATCACGTCGGCAGCGCTGCTGAACGCGCTGGAAGTAGTGGGCAAGAAGATTGACGAAGTGAAGCTGGTGGTGAGCGGCGCGGGCGCGGCGGCCGTGTCGTGCCTGCGCCTGTATCTGGCCTTGGGCCTGAATAAGGACAACGTGGTGGTGTTCGACAAAGACGGCGTCATCAACGAGCAGCGCACCGACTTGGCCCCCATTCAGATGCAGTTTTCCACCCGCCGCGCCGTAACCACGCTGGAGGAAGCCATGACCGGGGCCGACGTATTCCTGGGCCTGTCGGCGGCCAACGTGCTGCCCGCCGGCCTGCTGCTGCTGATGGCCGACAACCCCATCGTGTTCGCCCTGGCCAACCCCGACCCCGAGGTAAGCTACCAGCTGGCCATGGCCACCCGCGACGACTTGGTAATGGCCACCGGCCGCTCCGACCACCCCAACCAGGTGAACAATGTGCTGGGCTTCCCCTACATTTTCCGGGGGGCGCTCGACGTGCGCGCCACCGAAATCAACGAAGCCATGAAGCTGGCCGCCGTGCGCGCCCTGGCCGAGCTGAGCAAGGAGCCCGTGCCCGAAAGCGTGAACAAAGCCTACGGCGACAACACGCTGGGCTTCGGGCGCAATTACCTCATTCCCAAGCCCCTCGACCCGCGTCTGATTACCAGTATCAGCCCGGCGGTGGCCCGCGCGGCCATGGAAAGCGGCGTGGCCCGCCTGCCCATCACCGACTGGACGGCCTACGAGGACCAGCTCCGCGCCCGCCTCGGCGTGAACCAGAAGCTGATGAACCGCATCACTTCGGCGGCCCGCGCCAACCCCAAGCGCGTGGTGTTTGCCGAGGCCGACACCTACAAAATCCTCAAAGCCGCGCAGATTCTGCACGATGAAGGAATCTGCACGCCCATTCTGCTGGGGCCGCAGGAGAAGATTGAGGCCATTGCCCGCGAAAACAGCCTCGACCTCGAAGGTTGTGAAATCATCAACATTCTGAAGCAGGACGCCAAGCGCGACGAGTACGCCAACCTGCTGTACCAGAAGCGCCAGCGCCGGGGCATGACCCTGTACGAAGGCCGCCGCCTGATGCGCGAGCGCAACTACTACGCCGCCATGATGGTGGAGACCGGCGAGGCCGACGCCTGCATTACCGGCCTCACCAAGGACTACGGCAAAAGCATTATCCCGTCGCTGCAGGTCATTGGCACCGAGGACGGCGTGAAGCGCGTCTCGTCGATGTACATCATTCAGCACAAGAAGGGGCCGTACTTTTTTGCCGATACCACGGTGAACATCAACCCGACAGCTGAGGAAATGGTCGAGATTATCGGCCTCACGGCGCGCGCCGTGCGCTTCTTCGACGCGGTGCCGCGCGTGGCGGTTATCAGCTACTCCAACTTCGGTTCGAACGCCGGCCCGCTGCCCGAGAAGACGCGCCGCGCCACCGAGCTGGCCAAAGCCCGCTTCCCCGACCTGCTTATCGACGGCGAGATGCAGGCCAACGTGGCCCTGAGTCCGCAGCTGCTGCAGGAGCACTACGGCTTCTCGCCGCTGGCCGAGAAAGGGGCCAACACCCTGATTTTTCCCAACGTAGAGTCGGGCAACATCGCCTACAAGGTGCTCCAGGAAATCAGCGGTACCGAGGTTATCGGGCCGGTGCTAATGGGCATGCGCAAGCCGGTGCACATTTTGCAGCTCGGGGCGAGCGTGCGCGACATCGTGAACATGGCCGCCATTGCGGTGGTGGATGCCCAGCAGGGCGGCAAGGCGCTGTAAAGCGCTAAGGAACAGCAGCAAGTCATGCTGAGCGAAGCCGAAGCATCTCTACCGCAGCAGTAACTACTTACTCGCGCGGTAGAGATGCTTCGGCTTCGCTCAGCATGACGTTCTTTTTTGCCCGGCCAGCCTTCCCGGTTTCACCCAAAAAATTTGCCTGAAAAGCCAGTAGATTTGGGAGATGAAATCCTGCGAAACGGTGTTAGCCCCGCAGCTTTTCGCTTCTCTCTTTTCCCTGCTCTATGATTGCCTACCTCGACGGTAAACTTGCTTACAAAGACGCTACCCTCGCCATTGTCGACATCCTCGGCGTGGGCTACGAAGTCCGCATCTCGCTGGCCACCTACTCCAAGCTGCCGGCCGAGGGCGCGGCCACCAAAATCTACACCTACCAGCACATCAAGGAAGACGGGCAGACACTGTACGGCTTTCTGGACCCCAGCGAGAAGGCGCTGTTCATGCAGTTGATTTCGGTGTCGGGCATCGGGCCGGGCACGGGTATCGTGATGGTGAGCAGCCTGAGCGTGGGTGAAATTCGCGAGGCCATCGTGAACGAGAACGTGCGTGCTATTCAGGCCATTAAGGGCGTGGGGCCAAAAACTGCCCAGCGCGTGATTCTGGAGCTGAAAGACAAGTTCCGCAAGGACGAGCTGCTGACCAAAGCCGGCGTGGATACTGTGCCGCTCGCCCGCCAGCACAATACGCGCCGCGCCGAAGCGTTGCAAGCCTTGGTGACCCTCGGCTTCGCGCGCGCCGCCGCTGAAAAGCTGCTGGACCAGATTCAGCACAAGCACGGCAGCGAGTTGACCGTGGAGGAATTGATTAAGTTTGCTTTGAAGTCGCACTAAGCCGTGCCGCGAAGTTTTTTCTTCGCGTCGGGTTTGGGCTGGTTCGGGGCGGCTTGCTGCTGAAATTGAAAATGCTGTGCCTGATGCGCGCTGCCTAAGGAGCGCGTGTTCTTACACTTATCTGCTTGAAATCTGGTCAGAAGTTACTTCCCGCATCGGTAATTGTCATGGCGTCGTTGCTGGCGTGGTGGGCCCCGGCTTCGCCGTTGGCGGGGGCGCGCCTGAGCCGGGCGTGGCTGCGCGCCCAGCGCACCCTGGCCCTCGATACCCCGCGCACCGACACCCTCGGCCCCTACCAGCCTAGCCGCCGCCCCCGTGTGCGGTTGCGCGACCGGCCGGGCAGCCCCCTGGGCCAGACGCGGCGGGAGTCGCCCCTGATTTTGCCGCTGCCCAAAAACGTGAAGCTGAGCGTGGCCGTCGATGACAGCCTGAAGCAGTTCGAGGTGCAGGAAAAAGTGGGCAAGGACGTGGACTACCGCGACCCGAGCGTGGTGAGCTACAAGGAGTACGAGGCGTTTCAGCGCCGCCAGGCCATCGGCGACTACTACCGGCAGAAGGCCAAGGGCGGCATCACGGGGGCGGCGGCCAAGCCGGGCTCGCCCCAGGCCCAGCGCCTGATTCCGAAGATTTACCTCGGGCCCATTGCCAACCGCATTTTTGGGGGCAGTTACGTCGACATTCGGCCGGCGGGCGCGGTCACGCTTAAGTTCGGGGCCCGCTTCAACCGCAACGAGAACCCGGCCCTGACCCTGCGCCAGCAGAGTGTGGGCGACTTTTTGTTCGAGCAGAACATCAACGTGAACCTGACCGGGCAGATTGGCACCCGGCTCAAGCTGGTGTTCAACTACGACACCAAGGCTTCGTTCGACTTCGACAACCAAATGAAGTTCGACTTCGCCGGCGACGACAACGACATCGTGCGCAAGGTGGACCTGGGCAACGTGAGCCTGCCGTTGGGCAACTCGCTGGTGCAGGGCGGCCAGAACCTGTTCGGCATCAAAACCCAACTGCAGTTTGGCCGCTTGGGCGTGACGGCCGTGGCCGCCACCGTGCGCGGCACCGCCGACGAGGTGCGCATCCAGAATGGCGCGCAAAGCCGGCAGTACGAGCTGAAAGCCAGCCAGTACGAGCGGGACCGGCACTTCTTTCTGTCGCAGTTTTTTCGCGAAAAGTACGACCAGGCCCTGCGCAACCTGCCCACCATCCAGAGCAACGGCATAACCATCACGCGCCTGGAGGTGTACGTGACCAACGATAACCGCACCACCGAAAGCCTGCGCAACGTGGTGACGCTAATGGACTTGGCCGAGCCCGTGCGCGTGTATCGGAACGAGTTTCTGCCCCTGCGGCCCGCTACCCCGCAAACCCCGGCCGATAACGCGGCCAACCGGGAATACGCGGCGCTGCTGGCCGGCGGGGTCGCGGCCCGCGACAACCTGCAGGTCGACGGCTTTTTGCAAAGCCTTAACCCGGGCTTGGTTAAGAACGTGGACTTTGAGCGGGTGCGGGCCCGCAAGCTCGATGGCCGCGAATTTACCTTCAATGCCCAACTCGGCTACCTGAGCTTGAATACGCCCCTGCTGCCCGACCAGGTGCTAGGCGTGAGCTACACCTACCTCTACAACGGCCAAACCTACAAAGTGGGGGAAACCTCGGACGACTACGGCTCGCTGCCCGCCGACCAGGTGGTGTTTCTGAAAATGCTGCGGGCCAGCAACCCCGGCGTGAACGTGCTGGCGCAGCCCGGCCGGCTCGACCCGCTGAACCTGGGCGTGAGCACCCGCAACACGCCGACCTGGGACCTGATGATGAAAAACATCTATCCCCTGAATGCCTCGCAGCTGAGCCGCGACAACTTCCAGCTGCAAATCATTTACAAGGACGACGCGACGGGTGTCGATTTGGTGTCGCTGAAAGAAGGGGCCCTGCTGCAAAACCGCCCGCTGATTGAGGTGCTCAACCTCGACCACGTGAACCCCAATAACGACCGTAATCCGGACGGCAACTTCGACTTTTTCCCGGGCGTGACGATTGACCCCGAACTGGGCAAAATCATTTTCCCCAACGTGCAGCCCTTCGGCTCCTACCTGCGCACGCAGTTCGATACCACCGGCCGCAAGGGCGGCAACCCGGCCGTGGAGCGCCAGCTGCTGCAGAAATACGTGTACTCGGAGCTGTATAACCAGACCCAGAGCGACGCCCAGCAGCGCCAGGAAAAGGATAAGTTCTACCTGCGCGGGCGCTTCCAGGGTGGGGCGGCATCCGATGAAATCAACCTGCCCGGCATTGGCATTGCCCAGGGCTCGGTGCGGGTGCGCTCGGGCTCAACGCTGCTCACCGAGGGCACCGACTACCAGGTGTTCTACGACCAGGCCAAAGTGAAAATCCTGAACCCGGCCTACCTGAACTCGGCCAACGAGCTGCGGGTCGAATTCGAGAAAAATGCCCTGGTGCAGGTGCAGCCCCGCAAGCTGCTGGGGGCCCGCCTCGACTACCGCCTGAACCGCGACGTAACGCTGGGCGCGACCGCCCTGCACCTGCTCGAAAACCAGGCCCCGGGCATCAACCGCGTGAACGTGGGCGACGAGCCCGGCAACAACACCATCGTGGGCCTCGACGGCAGCATCCGCAAGGACAGCCGGGTGCTGACTAAGTACCTCGACATGCTGCCGTTCGTGTCGACCAAGGAGATTTCGACTTTTGCCTTCAGCGGGGAGTTTGCCAAGCTGCTGCCGGGCCGCTCGCAGCTGGGCAACGGCGAAAACGGGGTGAGCTACATCGACGACTTTGAGAATGCGCGCACGCCCTACACCCTGGGTGGCCTGGCCAGCATTCCGGCCTGGCGACTGGCCAGCACACCGCTGCCCATTGGCGGCAGCAACGCCGTGGGCCTGGCCTACGCCTACCAGCGCGCGCGCCTGGCCTGGTACACCATCGACCAGAGCTACTACACCGGCGGCCCCAATGTGCCGGCCAACATCGGCGCGGCCGACCTCATCAACCACTACGTGCGCGGGGTGAAGCGCGACGAGGTGTTCCCCAACAAAGACCTGGGCTCGACGGGCAACGGCTACGAGTACACCTTCGACATGGCCTACTACCCGCAGGAGCGCGGGCCCTACAACTACAACCCCCGCATCGACGCGGCCGGCAAGAAGTTTGCTGCCGGCGAGCGGCCGCAGGACAAGTTCGGCGGCGTGAGCCGAGCCATCACCTTCGATACCGATTTCGACAACGCCAACATTGAGTACCTGGAATTCTGGATGCTCGACCCGTTCATCAGCACGCCCAACGGCGTGGTGCTCGACCCCGACAACCCCACGCCCAAGTTCAATACCACCGGGGGTGACCTGGTCATCAACCTGGGCAACGTGAGCGAGGACGTGCTGAAGGACCAGAACCAGCACGAGTTCGAGAACGGCCTGCCCACGACCAACGACCCGGTAGACGTGGCCAACAACACCAACCCGACGGCCTTCGGCCGCGTCACGAAGCAGCAGTTCCTCACCGATGCCTTCAATGCTGCCCCCGGGGCCCGGGCGGCCCAGGACGTGGGCCTCGACGGGGTGAGCGACAACAACGAGCGCCAGCAGGCGCAGTATGGTGCGCCCTATGTGGGCCTGCCCGACCCCTCGGCCGACAACTTCCGCCACCACCTCGACCCCAGCTACGACGCGGCCAACACCAAGCTGCTGGGCCGCTACAAGAACTACAATGGCTACGACGGCAACTCCCCGGAGAACAGCCAGCTGAGCTCGACGGCCTACCCCGACAAGGAGGACCTGAACCGCGACAACGTGGTGCAGGACGTGGAGCGCTACTACGAGTACAAGATGAGCCTGAAGCCCGGCGGGCTCGAAATCGGCTCGAACTACATCATCGATAAGGTGACGACCACGCCCATCGAAGGCTCGGGGGAGCGCGTGAACTGGTACCAGTTCCGCATTCCGATTCGGGAGCGCTACAACGCCATTCGCGGCAACAACGGCCAGCCATTCGGCTTCAAGTCCATCCGCTTTCTGCGCATGTACATGACCGGCTGGCAGGAGCCGGTGGTGGTGCGCCTGGTGCAGCCCCAGTTCGTGGCCAACCAGTGGCGCCGCTTTCTGTACCCGCTCGTCGACTCGCGCCAGGGCAACGTGCCGCCCCAGGGCTCGCTAACCGATGCCGATGCCTTCAGCATTTCCACGGTGAGCGTGGAGGAGAACGGCGTGGCCGCCGGCGGGGGCATCCCCTACGTGTCGCCGCCCGGCATCAAGCGCGACCAGGAGTACGGCAGCAGCAGCACCTCGCGCCTGCAAAACGAGCAGAGCCTGCGCCTGAGCGTGCTGAACCTGCGCGACGGCTTCGCCAAGGCCGCCTACAAGAACATCACCATCAACCTGCTGCGCTACAAGCGCCTGCGCCTGTACCTGCACGGCGATACCGACGACCCCTCTACCAAGGACGGCGAAACCCGCGCCTTTTTGCGCATCGGCACCGACTACACCCAGAACTACTACGAATACTCGCTGCCCCTGAAGCTGACCACCACCGGCACCACGCCCGACGCCGTGTGGCCCGAGGAAAACCGCATTGACGTGTCCTTCCAGGACTTTATCGACGCCAAGGCCAAGCGCAACCAGCAGCCGGGCGGGCTCAACCTGCTCACGCCCTACACCGTGAACCTGCCCAACGGGGCCAGTATCACCGTTGTGGGCAACCCCGATTTCTCGGCCGTGCAGGGCGTGATGCTGGGTATTCTGAACCCAACCGGCGGCTCCGACCCGTCGGCCTCGCCCAAAACGGTGAGCCTGTGGGCCGATGAGTTCCGGGTGTTTGACTTCGAGCAACAGGCCGGCTACGCCGCCACCGCCCGCCTGAACGTGAAGCTGGCCGACGTGGCCAACGTGACGGCTACCGGCAGCTTCACGAGCGTGGGCTTCGGCGGCCTGCAGGACAAGGTGCAGCAGCGCTCCATCGACGACGTATTTCGGGGCGATTTGAACACCACCGTGGCCGTGGATAAGTTTCTGCCGCCGCAGCTGGGCCTGCGCGTGCCGGTGCTGCTGCAGGTGGGCCGCGAAACCCGCTCGCCCCTCTACGACCCGCTCGACCCCGACACCAAACTCGAGCAAAGCCTGCAGAAGTTCAAGGACCCCATCTCGGGCGAAGTAAATACCGCCGCCCAGGCCGAGTACCGCCGCAAGGTCATCGACCAGACTACCAGCCGCAGCATTTCGGTGCTGAACGTGCGCAAGGAGCGCGGCCTGCCCAAGCCCGGGGCCCAGCCCAGCGTGCCCAAACCCTGGGACGTGGAAAACCTGGCCCTGAGCTTCTCGCTCACCGACCGCCTGCACTCCGACATTCGCACCGACCGCGACTACACCAAGTCGTACACCGCCGCCGTGGCCTACGTGTACCAGACCACGCCCAAGAACTACGAGCCGTTCGCCAAAATCAAGGCCCTCGACAATCCCTACCTGAAGATTTTCCAGCAGATTAACTTCACGCCGCTGCCCTCGCGCTTCTCGTTCCGCACCGACATCGACCGGCGCTACAACGAGCGGTTCCTGCAGCGGGTGCTGAACCCCGGCGAGCTGCCCAGCACGTCCGGCATCGCGCCGATTATCCAGAAATCGTTCTACATCAGCCGCATCTACGACCTGAAGTGGGACCTGACCAAGAGCCTGATTTTCGACTACACCGCCAATAACCGGGGCGTGGTCGACGAAGGCCGGGGACGTACCATCGGCGTGAGCCAGGAAGCCATCGACAACCGCAACGATTTGCAGCGCAACCTGCTGCGCGGCGGCCGCACCGTCAACTTCAACCAGGTGGCGGCGTTGACTTACCGCCTGCCGCTCGATAAATTCCCGCTCACCGACTGGCTGAGCGCCGATGCCCGCTACGCGGCTACCTACAACTGGCAGGCCTCGTCGACCCTGATGAACGTGCCTGTGAACCCGGTGCCCAACGGCGACCCCGAGCACGACCAAGCTACCGTGGACGTGAACCTAGGTAATACCGTGCAGAACAACGCCGAATTAAGCGCCAACGGCAAGATTGACCTGGTGAAGCTTTACAACAAGGTGAAGTTTCTCAACATCATCAACAACGCCCCGCCGCCCACCGGCCGGCCGCGCAGCGTCGCCGTCGACCTGTTGAATCCTGCCCGCCCCGACGACCTCGAAAGCCGCAACCGCAAGCCCGCCGCCGCCGATACGACCCGCGAGAAATACCGCTTCGTGAAAGCCGTGCTGCGCGGGCTGATGACGGCCCGCTCCATCAACTTCACCTACGTGCGGGCCAACGGTACGCTGCTGCCCGGCTACCTGCCCAAAACCGCCCTCTTCGGCTTCGATAGGGGCTTCACGGCCCCGGGCCTGCCCTTCATCGTGGGCCGGCAGTACGACCTGAACCAGCTGTATGATATTGCCGACAGCCGCGGTTGGTACACCCAAAGCAGCGAGTACCTGAACACGGCCCTGAGCAACCTGCTCACCGAAAACCTGACCCTGCGCACCGCCCTGGAACCCATTCGCGGCTTCAACATTCAGGTGGATGCGCGCCGGCAGCTGGCCCGCAACCAGCAGGTGTACTACCGCAACCTGCTCGACTCGGTAACTTTGCAGCCGAAGTTTGACACGCAGGGCCGCCATATTTTAGCCCAACACCCGCTGCTGGGCAGCGGCTCGTTCCAGACCTCTACCGTCACCATCCAGACGCTGTTTGGCGACCTTGGGGCCAATGGTGAAATGTCGAAAGCATTCAACCAATTCGTGAAGAACCGCGCCATCGTGCGCGACAAGCTCGTTGCCGCCAACCCAAACAGTACGGCTGCTACGCCTGGCTATACCTTTAACTCGCAGGATGTCCTGATTCAGAGTTTTACCGATGCCTATCATGGCCGCTCCTCCGACGGCTACACGGCCAAGAAGTTCAACCCCTTCAGCATGCTGCCGCTGCCCAACTGGCGCGTCGACTACAATGGCTTTGCCGACCTGCCCCTCATTAAGCGCTACTTCTCGTCGTTCACGCTCAACCACGCCTACGCTTCTACCTACAGCATCGGCAGCTACAATACGGCTACGACCTACCCGGTCGAGCCCAATTTCCCTGACCAGATTAGCGCTAGCAACCGCCAGTTCATCCCGTATTACGTGGTGGGCCAGGTAAGCATTGCCGAGCGGCTGGCCCCGCTCATCGGGGTCAATTTCCAGACGATTAGCCGGGCCACCGGCCGCCTCGAATACCGCACCGACCGCACCGTGGTGCTGAACGTGACCAACGCCCAGGTGACCGAGCTCTACACCAACGAAATCGTGGTGGGCTTCGGCTACGCCACCAACAGCCTGAAGCTGCCCTTCCGCGTCGGCGGCGAGCAGCGGGTGCTCAAAAACAACCTCACCGCCCGCCTCGACCTCAGCATCCGCGACAACATCACCATTCAGCGTAGCATCATCAACATCGTCGAGGCCGGCAATACCCAGGGCGCGGCCCCTTTCGAAGGCAATGCCCTGGGGCAGATTACCAACGGCAACAAAACCTTCCAGCTGCGCCCCACCATCGACTACCTGCTCAATACCCGCCTCAACCTGCAGCTCTACTACAGCCAGACCGTGACCACGCCGCGCATCAGCAATGCCTTCCGCAACACGGCTTCCGAAGGCGGCATGCAGCTGCGCTACAGCCTCACGCAGTAGGAGTTAAGAGTTATAAGTTAAGCGTTAAGAGTTGGAAGGTCAAACGTTAGCCAGGTATTTTGGCCGTGTCCCGTTATTTGGTTCTTACTTTTGAGTCTGAGCCGATGGCCACCACGCCAACTCTTAACCCCCAACTCCTAACGCTTAACTCTTTATGAACCTGCCCGCCACCCTGCACTACACCAAAGACCACGAATGGATTCGCGTTGAAGGCGACGTCGCCTACGTGGGCATCACCGACCACGCGCAGAAAGAGCTGGGCGACATTGTGTACGTCGATATCGATACCCTCGATAAGGAGGTGGCCCGGCACGACGTATTCGGCACGGTAGAAGCCGTGAAAACTGTTTCCGACCTGTTCAGCCCCATCACCGGCACCGTGCTCGAAGTGAACCAAAAGCTGGCCGACGCCCCCGAAACCGTAAACTCCGACCCCTACGGCGACGGCTGGATGGTAAAAATCGCCATCGCCAACCCCGAGGAGCTCGCCGACCTTCTCACGGCCGAAACCTATGGCGAGCTGGTGGGCGCGTAAATTGTAGCACGGCTTTGGCTTGTGCGCCGCGATGTTTATGCTTTCGCCGACCCCGCCCAAGTTGCCGCCGCCCGCGCCCGCCCCGCGCCCCTACGCGGCCTTGCCGCTGCTATGGGCCGCTCTGGTGCTGGTGCTCACGCTCACCCCTTCCGATGAAATGCCGCGCACGCCCGTGTGGGAGCTGTTGTCGTTCGACACGGCCGCCCACGCGGGCGTGTTCTTCGTGCTGGCCGGCCTGAGCGGGTTTTCGATGCGCCGCCAGCGTCGTTGGCCCTGGCTGGCGGCCCACGTCGGCGCGGTAGTGCTCGTGGGCAGCCTGCTGTTTGGGGCCCTCATCGAAATGCTGCAGATGACCATGCGCCTCGGCCGCCACGGCGAATGGTCGGACCTGCTGAGCGACGGCCTGGGCGCGGCGCTGGCCGTGGGGCTGGCCCCGGTTTGGGCCGCCCGCATTGCTCGCCGCTACCCACCGGTTGCGTCCGTTGCGGCCCTGCTGCTGGCCGCCGCGGCGCTATTGCCCGCCCCGGCGCAGGCCCAGAACCAAATGCGGGCGAAGCGCACCATCAAAACGCTGGCTTCGTCTAAAATGCACGGCCGGGGCTACGTGCTGCAAGGCGAGCACCTGGCCGCCGCCTATCTCCGCCAGCGCTTTGAGGACCTGAAACTCGAACCGCTGGCTCCCAGCTACACCCAACCATTTGCCCTGGATGTGAATACCTTCCCGGGGGGCGTGGCGGCTTCCATCCGGGCCGAGGGTGGGGGGCAGGGGTGGGGCTGGCCCGCCGGCACGGCCTGCATCGCGGCCCCCAACTCGGCCGCCGGCAACGTGAAAGCCCGCCTGCTCCTGCTCGATACGCTGGTGTTCACCCAACCCACCGTGCGGGCCCGCTACCTGCGCACCGCCTGGCCGCAGCGCGTGCTGCTGCTGCGCGCCGCCGATGCGGCTCGCCTCGCCCAGTTTCCGGCCCTGCGCGAGCGTCTCAATAACGCCGCCGCCTGGATTACCGTGGTGCCCAAGCTCACGGCCTCGCTGGCCGCCGAGCAGGCCCCCCAGCCCCGCGTGGAGGTGCTGGCCAGCAAAGTGCCGCTGTGGCTCGATAAAGCCATTTTCGGGGATACTGCCACCGATACTCCCAAGGGCCGCACCGTGTGGGCTACCGTGCGCGTAGGGGCCCTGCTTTTGCGCCGCTACCAAACGCAGAACTTGGCCGCCGTGGTGCGCGGCACCGTGCGCCCCGATTCGTTCCTGGTCGTATCAGCTCACTACGACCACCTGGGCATGATGGGCCCGCACGTGTACTTCCCCGGGGCCAACGACAACGCCAGCGGCGTGGCCCTGCTGCTGGAGCTGGCCGCCCACTATGCCCGGCCCGAAAACCGCCCCGCCTATTCCGTCGTCTTCCTGCTTTTCGGGGCCGAAGAGGCCGGCCTGGTCGGCTCCGAATACTTTGTGAAGCACCCACTCGTGCCGCTCCGGCGCATCAAGTTTCTGATGAACCTGGACCTGCTCGGTACCGGCGAAAAAGGGGCTACCGTCGTCAATGGCCGCGTATTCGAAAGCGCTTACCATCGCCTCACCGCCCTCAACGACGCGCACCATTACCTGTCCGCCTTGGGGGCACGCGGCCGCGCCGCCAACTCCGACCATTTCCCGTTTTCTGAGGCCGGGGTGCCCGCCTTCTTCCTCTATACGCGCGGCGGCAGCGCCGCCTACCACGACGTGAACGACCGGCCCAAAGCCCTGTCGTTGGTCGGCTTCAATGGGGCCTACGGGCTGGTGCGCGATTTCCTGAACGAGCTGGGCGCGGCCCCGGCCCAGCGATAGGGGAGAGGCATAGCCGTACGAGTAAATACACATAAAAAAGCGGTAGCCGAACCGAAGTTCAACTACCGCTTTCCTGTGTAGAGTTGCTTCTGTGGCTTAGCCTTTGGCTTTCAGCGAGAGCATGATTTGCTTAGCGATGGGCTCCCACTCGGGCTTCTGGCGGTCGGCGCAGTTAAAGGTGCAAATCATCAGCTTGCCTTCTACATCGGTGAAAAACACCAGCGTGTATACTTCGTGGCCCATTTCGGGCTTCATGAATTCGAGGTAGCCAACCTTGCGGTTGTTAATGTTTTTCACACCGTCGCCGAACCAGGTGGCTTCTTTGTACTGCTTGTGGTAAGTCTTGCCAAATGAAGCCGCGTACACGTCCACCATGTCCTGGTCGGCGTCGTTGTCGCTGTAATTGAAGGCCAGGCTGATGAGGTTGTTGTTGGTGAAGATAACGCTGGGGCGGCTCTGCGCCTTGGCATAGGCGAAGTCCATCTGCTGCTCGGTCATTACTTCGAAACCCTTGGGAATCAGAATTTCAACCCGCTCGCTGAGTACGCGCTTCTTCACCAGCTCAATCTCGGACAACGGCCGGGCAGCCGTCAGAAAGAGGCCCAAAATGCAAAGTAGTAGTGTAGATTTCATACTAATGGGGATAAGAAGTGGGGTAGTAAAAGCTGTTTTCGGGTAGCCAAGTTAGATACAATATTCAATAATCCAACTTTCTGGTTACAAATATTGCGAATTATTTTTCCCTGGCCAAGTTACCATCCGATTACGGAGTAATAATGGCTTAATAATCGGTAGGTTGGATAACTAATCAAAAACGTGCCATAATATGAATTCGGAGGTGATGGGTTTGAAATAAAAATTGTTTCGCAATCAGATTTATTGTTTTAATGCAATTTTACTGCCTGGATTTTCGATGAACGGCGGGAATTTCACGGCGAATGGTGCCTACTTTCCCTAACGGGAAGCAGGCGGTTATAAAATATTGTTGAGCTGCTCTTTAATCTTTTCCAATTCTTCCTTCATACCTACCACCAGATGCTGCACGGTAGCATCGTTGGCCTTAGAGCCGATGGTGTTGATTTCGCGGCCTATTTC
Organism: Hymenobacter sp. UYCo722; assembly: GCF_040547115.1. Taxonomy (NCBI): domain Bacteria; kingdom Pseudomonadati; phylum Bacteroidota; class Cytophagia; order Cytophagales; family Hymenobacteraceae; genus Hymenobacter; species Hymenobacter sp. UYCo722. The sequence continues at coordinate 377,129 of NZ_JBEPPC010000002.1, forward strand.
CTGGGCCAGGAAGCCCAGTTTCTTACCTACGGCCTCGTCGGGCTGGTGGATTGCCTGCTCGAAGTACGCCAGGTGAGCCGCCAGACGCACTTTCTCCTCGGCAATATCGAGCTTCTCTATATAGTATAACACCTCCTGCTCGAAGCGGGTGGCGTTGAACTGCTCGTGGCTGGTGAGCTCGGCGAGATGGCCGGCCAGGCGCTGGCGCACGTGCTCGATACGGGCCGGGTCGTGCTGCTCGACGTGGGCCAGCTGCTGGCGGATGGTGGCGATGTAGCCCAGAATTTCGGTGGTCAGGGTCTGGCCTTCGTCGTGGCGGAACTGTTGCATGGCAGCCAGGGCCTCGGTGAGCAGGGGCTGCAGCTCGGGCCAGGTAATTTCTTCGGCGGCGGGTTCGGCCTCGCGCAGCTCGGTGGCGCTGGGGATGACGCCGGGCAGGCGCAGGGCCGCCAGCAAGGTGGCCTCGGTGGCGACCAGGCCCAGGCCCTGGGCCACGGCCTGCAGCTCGTGGTAGGCGGCGAGCAGGGCTTCGCGGTTGAGGCTGGCGGCGGCGCGGGTGGCGGCGGGGCGGGCAAATTCGAGGTTGAGGTTGACTTTGCCGCGCAACAGTGCTTTGGTAACGGTGTTGCGGATTTCGAGCTCGTGGGGCATCAGGAAGCGCGGCAGGCGCAGCGTCAGGTCCATGGTTTTGGAATTGACGGAGCGGAGCTCGACGGTGGCGGCGTAGGTATCGGTTTCGCGGTGGGCCTGGCCGAAGCCGGTCATGGAAAGCAGCATGGGGGAGGGAATGAGTTCGGATGAGGTAGCGCAAAGGTCGCACGCGCGGGCTGCCTGCCGCCGGCACCGGGGGCCGCCCCGCCAAAAAGGCCGCAAAAGTAGGGGCTTTCAGGTAGTGCCGAAACCCGGGTTGAGGAGCGTAACAATACGACAATGCGCAGGCGATTTTGTCATAATACCCGCCCGGTAATTTTGCTTCACCAAACCAACACCTTGTCTATGCGCTATTCTTTCCTGGGTTTTTTGCTTTTGTGGGCCAATGTGTTAGCCTTTGGGCAGCAGGGGACGCTGGTGGGAAAAGTAACCGATAAAAAGTCCAGCGAAGCCATTATCGGCGCGACAGTGTTGGTAACGGGCAGTACCATGGCCGCACCCGTGAACGTGGACGGTACCTACAGCCTGCCCCTGGATGCGGGCACGTACAGCATCACGATGACGTACGTGGGCTACAAGCCGCTCACCTTTCCGGGCATTGTCATCAAAAGCGGCGAAACCACCACGCTGAATGGCACGATGGAGGAAAGCGCCACCAGCCTGACCGAGGTAACGGTGACCGGCGTGAAGCAGACCGGCACCGAAGTGGCCCTGATTCAGGACCTGAAAAAGAGCGAGGTGGTGGTGAGCGGCATGAGCAACGACCAGATTGTGAAAACCCTGGACCGCGATGCCGCCGAGGTAGTGAAGCGCATTCCGGGCGTGACGGTGCAGAACAACAACTTTATTGTGATTCGCGGCCTGGCCGAGCGCTACAACACGGTGCTGCTGAACGATGCCCTCACGCCGAGCGCCGAGGTGGATACCCGCTCGTTTTCGTTTGACATTTTGCCTTCGTCAGTCATCGACCGGATTCTGATTTTCAAATCGGGCGCACCCGAGCTGCCCGGCGAGTTCGGCGGCGGCGTAGTGAAAGTGTATACCAAGAGCTCGGTGCTCGAAAACACGACCAGCTTCACGGTATCGGGCTGGGGCCGCTCGGGTACCACGTTTAAGGATGGCTACCAGCAGAGCCGCCAGAGCGGGACCGACTTTCTGGGCTTTGACAACGGCCTGCGGAAAGTGCCCGGCGTGATTGGCGACCAGCCCTTCGACAGCCGCAATGCGCTCTCGCGCGACCAGCTACAGCCGGCCGCCAGCGAGTTGCGCAACGAGTGGAAGCCGCTGCTGAGTACGGCCCGGCCCGACTTGCGGGCTTCGCTGGGCCTAACCCGCAAGTTCGAAATTGGTAGTCTGTACCTCAGCAACGTGACGTCGGCCTCCTACTCCAACAGCCACGAGCAGTACGATGTGCTGCGCCAGCGCCTGGAAACCGGCAGTGGCTCTTACATCTACAACTACAACGACTTGCGGGCGGTAACGGCCAGCCGCCTGGGGGTGATTCATAACTGGCAGGCCCGCCTGAACGACCACAACCGCATCGACTTCCGCAACTTCCTGAACCAGTACGGCACCGACGAAGTGGTGCACCGGACGGGTATCGACTATGCCCAGGGTGGCAACGGCCGCGAGCGCGACAACTACGCCCTGCACTACCAGAGTCGCACCATCTACTCGGGGCAGCTGGGGGGTACCCACGACCTGGGGGCCGCCAACAGCACCACCCTCACCTGGAACACCGGCTACAACTACGTATTCCGCAACGAGCCCGACTACCGCCGCTACCGCACCGGCCGCGACGTGCCCAGCACGGGCCAGGCGGCCGACCCTTTCCAGGTAGAGGTGAGCCAGGTGGGCTCGCAGCAGGATAACTCGACCTACTTCTCGAAGCTGAATGAAAATACCTACATGGCCAGCGGGCAGCTTGAGAAGCGCCTGACCGGCCGCGACTCGACCCGCGCCAACCAGTACAAGCTGCGCGCGGGCTTCTACACCGAATACAAGGAGCGGAACTACGTGAGCCGCTACTTCTCCTACGTGCCCTCGACGAACGACAACTTCCGCCAGGACCTGCTGAAGCTGCCCATCGAGCAGATATTTCAGCCCCAGAACCTGGACCCCAAAACCGGCTTCCTGCTGAAGGAAGGCACCAGCGACGAGGACAGCTACCGCGCCGACAATACCCTGGCGGCGGGCTACCTGAGCGCCGTGGCCCCGGTTTCGGACAAATTCAACGTTTCGGGCGGTGTGCGCATGGAGTACAACCGCAAGTTTTTGCGCTCGGGTAGCTCGCGCCTGGATGCCTACGAAGAGAAGCGCTACTTCTTCCTGCCCTCGCTGAATGCGACCTACAACTTCAACGACCGCAGCCTGCTGCGCCTGGCCGGCAGCCAAACGGTGAACCGGCCCGAGTTTCGCGAAATCGCGGAGTATTCTTACTACGACTTTAGTAGCAACGCCAACATTGTGGGCAACCCCAAGCTGCGCACGGCCAAAATCTACAACGCCGACCTGCGCTACGAGTTCTACCCGTCGAAGTCGGAGCTGCTGTCGGTGGGCGTATTCTACAAGCGCTTTACCGATGCCATCGAGCAAGTAACCAACCTGACCACCGGCTCGACCCTGGAGCTGGGCTACCGCAACGCCGACCGGGCCTACGACGTGGGGGTGGAAGTGGAAGCCCGCAAAGGCCTGGTGGGCCTGACCGAAAACGCTTTCCTGCAGCACATCTCCTTCGTGCTGAACGCCTCGGCCATCAAGAGCCGCGTGACGCTGGTGGACGGGGGCGGTACCTCGGTCGACAACAACCGGTCGCTGCAGGGCCAGTCGCCCTACGTAGTGAATACCGGGGTTTTTTACCAGGATGATGACCGCCGCTGGCAGGTATCGGCCCAGTACAACGTGATTGGGCCGCGCATTCAGTTCGCCAGCAGCAACAGCCAGAACTACTCCATCTTCGAAATGCCGCGCCACGTTATCGACCTGGCCCTGACCAAAGGCTTTGGCCCGCACCTCGACCTGCGCCTGGGCATTCAGGACCTGCTGAACCAGTACACCCGCCTGTACTACGATTCGGACCGCAGCGGCAGCATCAGCAGTGCCGATACCGGGGCCTTCGGACGTTTCCGCCGGGGCCAGTATTCCACGGCCGGCCTCACCTACAAGTTTTAGACGGGCCAGGGCGGCAACACGATAAAATAACGTGGCTCTAACCCAATGGTAACCCCCGGGGGGACCACCCAAGCCGGGGCTGCCCGGACCTTTGCAGTGGTATTCACCATTCCTTCAATCCCTGACTTTTCAACCCCGTAAACTATGAAAAAGCTCGTACTCTCCTCTTTTATGGCCCTGGCGGCGGTGGCGGCTGCCGCGCCGCTGGCCCAGGCCCAAACGGCTTGCCCAACGGCTCCGGCCCCCATTGTGGTGTCGGGTAGCATCACCACGAACACTACCTGGACCAGCAACAACATCTATCTGCTGCAAGGCTTTGTGTTTGTGGAGAGCGGCGCGACGCTCACCATCCAGCCCGGCACCATTATCAAGGGTGACCAGGCTTCGAAGGGCACGCTCACCATCAAGCAGGGGGCCCGCATCGAGGCCCGCGGCACGGCGGCGCTGCCCATCGTGTTTACCTCGAACCAGCCGGCCGGCTCGCGGGCCCGTGGCGACTGGGGTGGATTGATTCTGCTGGGCCGCGCCACCCAGAACATTCCCGGCACGGCGACGCAGCCCCTGCCCAAAATTGAGGGCGGCCTGACGCCGGATGCCTTCTTCGGCGGCACCGACGACAACGACAACTCGGGTACGCTGCAGTATGTGCGCATCGAGTTTCCCGGCGTGGCTTTCACCACCGACAACGAAATCAACGGCCTGACGCTGGGCGGCGTAGGGGCCGGCACCACCATCGACCACATTCAGGTGTCGTATTCCGGCGACGACTCGTACGAGTGGTTCGGCGGCTCGGTGAATGCCAAGTACCTCATTGCCTTCCGGGGTATCGACGATGAGTGGGACACCGACAACGGCTTCCACGGCAAGGTGCAGTTTGGCGTGGCCCTGCGCGACCCCAACGTGGCCGACGCTTCCGGCTCCAACGGCTTCGAGAGCGACAACGACGCCCAGGGTACGAACAACTCGCCCCAGACCTCGGCCATCTTCTCGAACATGAGCAACTTCATTGCTCCTACTACCGGCACGCTCAACACCAACTACAAGCGCGGCATGCACCTGCGCCGCAACACGGCCCTGAGCGTGTTCAACTCGGTGGTGGCCGGCTACCCGGTGGGCCTGCTGCTCGACGAGGGCACCACGCCCTTCTCGGCCACCAACAGCGCCGTGAATGCCGCCAATGGCTCGCTGGTGCTGAAAAACAACGTGTTCGCCGGCTTCGGCGCCGGTAAAGTGGCCACCCGCGTAAACGGCAGCACCTACAACGTGAAGCAGTTTCTGGGGGCTAACAACGACACCACGTCCACGGTGGCGTCCCTGAACCTGAACGCCAATAATTTCAACCTGACGGCTCCGACCTTTGTGCCGCAGACTACTTCGCCCCTGGCCACCGGCGCAGCCTTCACCGATGCCAAGCTGGTGGGCACCTTCTTCACGCCGACCACCTACCGTGGGGCCTTCGCCCCGGCCGGTACCCCCGGTGCCGACTGGACGGCGGGCTGGACCAACTTCGACCCCCAGATTACCTGCTACAACCGCGCCGGGGCCACGCTGGCCACCAAGGAAGCCGCCGATAAGTCGCTGGAGCTAGGCGTGTACCCCAACCCCACCGCGGGCGCAGCCAAACTCTCCTTCACGGTTGCCCGTGCCACCACCGCTACGGTGCGCGTGCTCGATGCCACCGGCCGCCTGGTAGCTACGGTAGCCGTTGGCCAGAAGCTGGCCGCCGGCCCGCAAATTATTGCGCTGCCCGCTGGCCTGAAGGCTGGCCTGTACGTGGCCACGGTATCGACCGGGGAGACCACCCAATCGGTGCGCTTCGTGGTGGCGCAGTAGTAGCGGCTGCCCGCGCCGGTTAGCATGGGTCCCCCGTTGATTTTGCTAATTGCGCTCATTGCACAAGTACAGAGCCGACCCCCCGGGGCCGGCTCTTTTGCGTTGGGGCGGGCGGCGCGCCGGGCCGAAGAACATAAAATCCGGACAGGATGCCAACCCGAGACAGATGGTAATCCAGGGCTCATGCAAGCGTAATGCCGCCCGCATCGGCTGGCATCGGCAAGGGTTTAGCTTTGTGTAGGCGCTTTTTACCCTTTCCGCATGATGCTTCACTTTTACGCTTTTGTTGGTGGGCTGGTAATGCTGGCCGGCCCGACCGCCGCGCAAACGGCCTCCATTTTACCAGTTGGCCGAGCGGATGGCGACCATGCGCCGGCTCCTCCGGCCCTGGCCTCGGCCGCGCCCACGGTGTACTTTGCCGCCGATGAGATGCCCGCCTTCCCGGGCGGTACCACGGCCATGCTCACGTTTCTGGGTCGGAAAATCAACTACCCGGCGGCGGCCCTCGACCGCAGCGTATCGGGTAAGGTGCACGTAGCCTTTGTGGTCGACCCCGAGGGCCACTTGCACGACCCGCATGTGGTGCGTGGCCTCGGCTACGGCCTCGACGAGGAAGCCCTGCGGCTGGTGCGCATCATGCCCTGGTGGACGCCCGGCCGGATTCAGGGCCGGCCCGTGTGGGTGAGCGTGACGCTGCCCATCGGGTTTCGGGCGCTGTGAGGCGGGCCAGCCGGCCGCGGCTGCGATACGGGCAGCAGGCTGTTGTTGAAGGTGCCCACCACGGAGCTGCGGCGCTCCAGCACCAGCGTGTCGCGCCAAAGGCCGTGCACCTGCCCGATGCGCGCGTGCCGGCCCACTACCCGGAAGCCGCCTCCCCGGCACAGGCGCTGCATGGCTTGGTTCTCGGGGAAAATGGTGGCCTGCAGCGTCCAGATGCCGTGGGCCTCGGAGGCGGCCACCAGCCCGGCCAGCAGCGCCCGGCCCACGCCCAGGCCCTGGGCCGCGGGGGCCACGTAAAGGTGGATTTCGGCCACGCCCGCCGGGTTGCCCCCGTTGGAGGACGGTGCCAGTGCAGCCCAGCCCAGGAGGCCGCCGCCGGCGTGCTGAGCCACTAAGCGGCTATGGGGCAGGTGGGCTTTGTTCCAGCTTTGGCCCCGGGTTACCTGGGTAGCAAAGCGGGCATTGCCGGTAGCTATGCCGGCCTCGTGAATAGCGCGTACCTGGGGCCAGTGGCGGGCCTCCATCAAACGTATGGTCATACCGGCCGGGGTCGGGGGGGGGGGGCGAAAAGCCGCACGACGCTGCCGTGGGCGGAAAGGCAGTGGCCAGGGCCGGCAGCCGGCCCCAGACGACGGTAGCGCAGGGGCGAAGTTGCCGGCGGGCAACGGTTCAAATGTAAGGACCGGGCTCATGCTTCACCAGACGTTCATAAAATGTTAATGCTGATTGGGGGGCTGATGAGCCGAGGGAAAGGAGCCTGACGGCACGTAGTGGGCCTATGTTACGGAAATGTTATAAGCCGGCGCGAAATACAACAATTCGGCAACGGCCCCGGAGGACCGGCCGCCGTTAGGGGCCCAGAACTTTGCACCCGCAATCAACCCCCTCGCTTTTATGCTCGTTCCTACTCGTTTTACTCGTATTCTTCTCTTGCTGAGTCTGCTGGCGTGGTCGCCGTGGGCCCAGGCGCAGGTGACGACTTCGGCCCTGACCGGCAAGGTGACCTCCGACAAGGGGGAAGAGCTGATTGGCGTGACGGTGGTAGCCACCAACGTGCCCACCGGCACCAAGCGCGGCACCGGCACCGAGCCCGATGGCCGCTTCACGATTCCGAACCTGGCCCCCGGCGGGCCCTACGAGGTAACCGTGACCTACGTGGGCTTCAAAACCCAGACCGTGGACAACGTATTCCTGACCCTGGGCAACACCACCAAGCTGAACTTTGTGCTGGCCACCGAGGCCCAGCAGCTGAACGAAGTAGTGGTGGTGGGCAACACCCAGGCCACCAAAACCGGGGCCGGCACCACCGTGGGCCGCGAAGCGCTGCAGCAGCTGCCCACCATTTCGCGCAGCATTCAGGACTTCACGCGCCTCGACCCGCGCAACTCGGGCAACTCGTTTGCCGGCTCCAGCTTTCGCTACAACAACATTACCCTGGATGGGGCCGTGAACAACGACGCCATTGGCTTCTCGCCCTCGCTGGGTGGCCAGAGCGGCACCAGCGGCCTGCCCGGCGGCTCGGCCCGCGCCAACCCCATTTCGCTCGATGCCATTCAGGAAATCCAGGCATCGGTGGCCCCGTTTGATGTGAAGCTGGGCAACTTCACCGGCGGCTCGATTAACGCCGTGACGCGCTCCGGCACCAACGACTTCCACGGCTCGGTGTATGGCTACGGCCGCAACCAGAACGTGACCGGCCGCAGCATTGATGAGACGCGCAGCAAAATCGGGACGGCCTACCACGACTACCAGACCGGCTTCCGGGTGGGTGGTCCGATTATCAAGAACAAGCTGTTCTTCTTTACCAACGCCGAAATTGCCCGCCGCCAGGAGCCCCAATTCTATGGCGCTGGCACGGCCGGCTCGCCAGTGTCGGTGGACCTGGCCCAGCAGATTACCAACAAGCTGCAGAATTCCTACGGCTACAACGTGGGCGAGTACGGCGACTACAACATCCACGCGAACTCGAACAAGGTATTTGCCCGCCTCGACTGGAACGTGAACGACAAGACCAGCATCGCGCTACGCCACAATTTTATCAACTCGACGGCCACCAACCTGGAGCGCTCGGGCAGTCTGTTCAAGTTTGGCTCGCAGGACTACAACCAGAACAACATTCAGAACTCGACGGTGCTGGAGGTGAAGAGCAACTTCAGCAGCCAGTTTGCCAACAACCTGATTCTGGGCTACACCAACATCCACGACTACCGCGACCTGCTCGGCGGCCAGAGCACGCTGTTTCCGGCCGTGCAGATTAACAACGTGGGCACCGACGCCGCCAAGAACTTTGTGGGCTCGAACCAGATTCTGCTGGGCTCGGACCGTGAAGCCAGCATCTTCAACACCCGCCAGAAGACGTTCGAAATCACCGACAACTTCACCTTCTACAAGGGCGCGCACGCCCTCACGCTGGGCACGCACAACGAGCTGTACCACATCGACTACGGCTTTATCAACTCCTGGAACGGCCGCATCGAATACAACAACGTGGCCGACTTCATCGCCGACAAGCCCAACCGGATTCGCGGCACTTACAACAACGGCACCCGGGGCGACAACTCCTACGCCTACAACTACAACAACCCGTCGGCGGCGTTCAACATCAACTTCTTCAGCGCCTACCTGCAGGACGAGTGGAACGTGACCGACAAGCTGAAAATCACGCCTGGCATTCGCTTCGACATTTCCTCGCTGCCCAACAAGCCCGCCCTGAACACCGGCCTGGTGAATAACCCGCAGAACGACGCCAACACCCTGAACCAGACGTACTCGCACACGGCCTGGAAAGACCTCAACAACAGCTACCTGGGGCAGGTACAGATTTCGCCGCGCCTGGGCTTCAACTACGACGTGAAGGGCGATGGCTCGGTGGTGCTGCGCGGCGGTACGGGCGTGTTCACGGGCCGGGTGCCGTTTGCCTGGTTCGGCTACGCCTACTACAACAACGCGGTGAACTTCAACTCGGTGGACGTGAACAACATCCGGGGTACCAACGGCGGCGCGGGCACGGTGTACACCCTGAACGCGGACCCCAACAAGATTTACAGCCAGCTGCCCACCGCCGCCTACAACCCCAACAACCTGAAGTCCGGTACCACCGAGGTGAACCTGATTGACAACGACTTTAAGATGCCGCAGGTGTGGCGCTCGTCGCTGGCCCTCGACTACAAGCTGAAAACCGGCACCCGCTTTTCGGTGGAGGGCCTCTACACCAAGACCTTGCAGGACGTGAAGTTTGAGAACATCAACCTCACCGACAACGTGACGTACCTGGGCCAGGGCCCCACGGAAAGCCCGCGCTACTCGGCCCCCGCCGGCGGCAGCTCCAAGGTGAACAGCGGTTTCTCGAACGCTTTCTTCCTGACCAACACCCAGAAAGGCTACCGCTACCAGCTGACCGGTTCGGTGGGCCAGACGCTTAATAACCTGATTGATGCCTCGGTGGCCTATACCTACGGCCGCAGCTACGACATCAGCAACGGCATCCGGAACTCGCCCCAGAGCAACTGGGAATTGAACCCGGCCCTGAACGTGAACAACCCCGCCCTGGCCTTCTCCAACTTCGACCTGCGCCACCGCGTAGTGGCCTCCATCAACCTGCACAAAACCTTCGCCCAGCGCTTCACCGGCTACTTCACCTCGGTGCTGACCTACGCCAGCGGCTCGCCCTACACCTGGGTGTACAACAACAACTTCCTGAGCAATGGCCAGGCAAACGTGCAGCTGGCCTACATTCCCAATGGCCCGAGCGACATCACCTTCGTAACGGCCGTGCCTAAAACCACTGCCAACCCCAGCGGCTTCGTAACCGATGCCAGCGGCGCGCAGTACAACGCCTTCAGCCAGTTTGTGGGCAACGACTCGTACCTGAGCACCCGCCGCGGCCAGTATGCCGAGCGCAACGCCGGCCGCACGCCCTGGAACAACCAGGCCGACGTTCGCTTCATGGTGGAAGCCAAGCTCGGCAGCATCGAGCCCAACGCCGCTGGCGTCACGACTTCGGGCGGCCACACCCTACAGATTTCGCTCGACCTCATCAACGTGGGCAACCTGCTGAACAAGAGCTGGGGCCGTCAGTACTTCGTGCCGAACACCTTCAACTCGACGCTGGGTACCGGCCTTACGCAGGTGGCCTTCGCCGATGCGGCGGGCAACATTGCCAGCAGCTACAGCGCCGCTACGTTCAACCGTCCGGCCTTCACCTACGGCACGCCTGCTACCTACTCCATCGACCAGCTGGCCTCGCGCTGGCAGGGCCAATTGGGCCTGCGCTACTCGTTCTAACGGGTAATGATTAACGGTTAGTGGCTAATCCCGGCTAACTGCGAAAGCCAAAACAAAGCCGGCCCTGATTTTCAGGGTCGGCTTTGTTTTGGGGTAGCGCTGGCAGCGCCGGTAGCGGTGCCGTTGGCTTTAGCGCGTCAGGGCGGGAACGTAGTCGAAAGGCAGGGCTTCACCGACCTTTTCAAAAGCCCAGTAGCCGTCCACTTTTACGCTCAGCGGGTTGGTCAGGTAGCCGTTGGGCTGAATGAGGGCGGCCGGCCCCAGCAGGTGCAGCTCCGATACTTCCAGCACGGGCTCGTAAAGCTGGTTCCGGCCCGGGGTAATTTCAGCTTTGTTCGCCTGCCACTGGCTTTTGGCCACGTTCAGCAGCTCGCTGCGGCGGGCTTCCAATACGAGGGCCGCGTACTGGGCATCGGGGTGCTCGCCCTGATAGGTAACGCGCAGGTCGAAATGACTCTGGAGCCTCACCTGGCCAGCTTCAGCCCCGGTCTGGCTGATTTGCGCGGCGCTTAGGGCCGGCTGATAAACGAGGGCCACGATGCCGGGGGCGGGCGTAAGAACGGCCGCCAGCGAATCGCCGGCTTGCTTTATCCGCTGTTGGATGGGCGCCGAGTTGGGTGCGCTGACCATGGTTTGCACCCGAAATCCTTCCTGCGCGAGCCGGTCTTCGCGCACACTGCGCAGGAAGTGCGGCAGCGAGCCGGCGTAGGCTTTGCGCCGGTTGGCCTCCCAGCGCTGCTGCTGCCCGGCATTGGTGCTTTTCAACGCTTCGAACATCGGTGCGGCCACAAACGTGATACGTCGGCTGGTGTAGTCGACCCGAAAATCGAAGTGGTGATAGGTGATGCGGTAGCCCAGGGCCTGGTTGATAACTGACAAATGCCGGGGAGCCACGGCCACCAGCTCCTGGCGACGCTGGTCGACCACTACCACTACCTCGGCGGGGTTTTCGATGCGGCACTGCTGCGATAGGGCGCTGGCCCCAAGGAACTCCCGCAGAAACTGCCGGTAGTCGGCCGGCCGGTTTTGGGCCGGCCGAACCACTACTTCAGCCAGCTGGGCGGCGGGCTGGAGGCCGGGCGTGAGCGTAACCGACTGCCGCAGGTCGAACAGACTCTTGTAGAGGTCGTAGCCAACGTAGGACACCATGAGCTCGTATTGCCCCGCCGGCAGGCCGGCCAGCGCGAAATGGCCGGTCGAGTCGGTGGTGGTGCCGTACGTGGTGTTGGCCAGAAACACGGTGGCGAAAGCCAGGGGCTGTTGCGTGCGTGCGTCGCGCACCTGCCCATCGAGCCGGATTTGGCTCTGGGCCGGCAGATGCAGCAGCAGGGCGGCCAGCAGCAGGACGGGGGCAAAAAAGGAACGGAGCATGAGGCCGGCGGAAAAGTGGAAAGGAAACAATTATACAACGTTAGCCCCGTTCAGGTCTTAATCCAGCCAAAATTGGTGAAGGCCTCTATCTTTAAGCGTCCATTCTACTCCCTGCAAAATGTCCTTTCCCAAAGTGAACCGCCTACTGGGCGGGCTGGCCCTTATAGCCGGCCTGCTCACGCTTGCTGCTTTTCGAGTGCCTCCGGAGGAAAGTCCCTTCCGCCGCATCATCAAAAGCCTGCTGGGCTTTTACGCCACTACCCTGCCCGAAAAGGCCTACCTGCACCTCGACCGGCCCTACTACGCCAGCGGCGAAACCGTCTGGTTTAAAGCCTACCTGGCCGAAGCCGACTCGCACCGGCCCGACACGCTGAGCAAAATCCTGTACGTGGAGCTGGTGTCGCCCCAGCGTCGCATCGTGGCGCGGCGCACGTTGCACCTGCTGGCCGGCGTGGCCCCCGGCGACCTGGCCCTGCCCGATACGCTGGCCGCCGGCACCTACCAGCTCCGTGCCTACACCAACTGGATGCGCAACGCCGGCCCCGATTTTTTCTTTAGCCGGCCCCTGGCCGTGCTTGATGCGCAGGGCGAGCTTCCGGCCGGCCCGGCCCCAACGGCTAAAACCGACCTGCAATTCTTCCCCGAGGGCGGTAGCCTGGTTGACGAGCTAGAGAGCGAAGTGGGCTTCCGCGCCGTCGACGGGCTGGGGCACGGGGTGGCCGTGCAGGGCGTGGTGCTCGATGCGCAGGGCCGTGAAGTGGCCCGCTTCCAGAGCCGCCATTTGGGCATGGGCACTTTCCGGCTGGCCCCCGCCGCCGGCCAGCACTACCGGGCGGTGGTGGGCGGGCCCGGCGGCGCACGGGCCGAATACCCTCTGCCCGCCAGCCAGCCCACCGGCTACGCGCTGCGCGTGAGCGAGACGGATACCGATTTCCTGGTCACTATTCGGCGGCACCCCGCGCCAGGAGCGGCCCCGGCGGGGCCAGCTATGCTGCTGGCTCAGGTGCGCGGGCAGGTGAGCTTTGCAGTTTCGGTGCCCGGCGTGGGGGTCACGCCCGTGGCCGTGCGGCTAGCTAAGGCGAAGTTCCAGCCGGGGCTCGCGCACCTCACCTTGTTCGATGAGCAGGGCACGGCGGAGTGCGAACGGCTGGTGTTTGTGCCCAACCCGCCCGGCGTCCGGCTGACCCTCACCCCCAACAAGACAACGTACGCCCCGCGCGAGGCCGTGCAACTGCGCCTGACGGCCACCGATGCCGCCGGCCAGCCGGTAGCCGGGCAGTTTTCGGTGGCCGTGGCTGCCGGGGCAGCTCCCGCCGATGGCCCCACCATTGCATCGCACCTGCTGCTGAGCTCCGACCTGGCCGGGCCGGTGGAAGCGCCCGGTTACTATTTCCGCGAGCCGCAAACCCCGGAAATCCGTCAGGCCCTCAACGATTTGCTGCTTACGCAGGGCTGGCGGCGCTTTGTGTGGAAGGCCTTGCTGGCCAGCCCACTGGCAAGACCGGATTTTCTGCCGGAACAGGCCCTGACCGTGAGCGGGCAGGTGATGACAACGGCCCGGCAGCCGGCCGTGCGCACCGTGGCCTACCTGCAATCCAACCCCACCCGCCAGGCCGAAATGCAGACTAATGCCAGCGGGCGCTTCCAGTTTCGGGGCCTCGACGGCCTGGACACAACCCAGGTGATGGTGCGGGCGCAACCCCTGAAGGGCGAGCGGGAACTGCTGATTCGGGTGCTGGCCCCGCCGCCCGTTGGGGCCCTGCTGCCCGATGCGCTGCTCCTGAGCCCGGCCGGTCCCTCGGCACTGGCCGCGTACGTACGCGCCAGCCAGCAGCAGCACGCCGCCGAAAAAAGCCTCGCGCACTCGACCATTATGCTGGGCAATGTGAAAGTGCGCGGCACCCGGACCAAGGCCGATGATGGAGTTGCGCGGCCTTATTCGCTGGGCAACGCCAAGGTGCTGCAAGTGGGCGAGCTGGCTAAAAACGGCAATAACCAGACGGTAGCCAGTTATCTGCAGGGACGCCTGGCGGGCGTTACGGTGTCGGGCGAGCACGTCAACATTCGCAACATCGCCTCCATACAGGAACAATCTACCGGGGGCTTCAAGCTAAAAGATGCGCTGTATCTGATTGATGGCAACATTGTAACGGCCAGTGAATTCGCGGAATTTCCAATCAGCGACACCCAGTCCATTGACGTGCTGACGCAAAATGCGGCCGGCATGTTCGGCAGCCAGGGCGCTGGCGGCGTGGTCGCAATACATTCGCGCAAAACGGGCTTGGTGTACGCAACTAACCCGAAAGACGTGTTTGCGGCGGCCCGTACCGGCGTGCTCTCGCTGCAGGTGCCGGGCTACTACCGGGCCCGCGAGTTTTATGCGCCGCGCTACGAAACGGCCACCGCGTCCACGGCTCCGTCCGACCCGCGTTTCACGACCCTCTACTGGGCCCCGATGGTGCAAACCGATGCTACCGGGCAGGCCCAGCTCTCCTTCTATACGTCGGATGCCGTGGGCCGCTTCCGGATAACGGGCGAGGGCCTGAGTACCCGGGGCCTGCCGCTGAGCGGCAGCGCCGAGCTGGTAGTGCAGCCATCCGCTACCCGCTAGGGCACGGACAAGTCAACCTCGCCGGAATTTGCCCACCAGCGGGCCGACCGAACCGTCAGTACTTCCGGGCAGCCCGTTGGAGCCTGCCGTCGGCTGGCGGCCGTACCTTGCGGGCCGTTGTCCGAGCCAATTATTCTGATGCCCTTGTCAAGAAGGCCCCGCGTTTTGCACCTGCCCAAGTGGTACCCGCACCGCTACGACGACCAGGATGGCGACTTCGTAGCTCGGCACGTAGCGGCCATCGCGGCCCACGGCGGCGCGGACGGCGCGTTGCTGTTTGCCACCGTGGCGCGGGGCCCGCTGCCGGGGCTCATTGATGCGGAAGAGGACTTCACTGGCCCAATACCCACGCTGCGCTACTACTACCGCGCCGCGCCCACCGGCCTGCCGCTACTGGATAAGCCGCTGAAGCTGCTGCTGTATTTCTGGTGCCTGGGGCGCGGCTACCGGCGGCTGCGGCGGCACTGGAGCGGCCAGCAACCCGATTTGGTGCATGTGCACGTGCTGCTGCGCACGGGCTTGTTTGCTTGGGCGCTGCGGGTATCGCGCGGCATCCCGTTCATCATCACCGAGCACTGGACGCTGTACCTGCCCGAGCGGGCGGCGGGTATTTCCGCGCTGCGGCGGGTGCTCACGCGGGCGGTGGTGCGGCGGGCAGCGGCGTTGCACACCGTGTCAGATGGGTTGCGGCGGGCCATGGCGGTACTGGGCTTCGTGAACGCCCGTTCGGTGGTCATTGCCAACGTGGTCGATACCGAGTTGTTTCGACCCATTCCCTCATTCCCCCATTCCCCCATTCCTCCATTCACCCTGCTGCATGTCTCGGCATTCCATGACGGCGTGAAGAATATTTCGGGCGTGCTGCGGGTGGTGGCGCGGCTGCGGGCCGCCTGGCCCGGCCTGCGCCTGCGCATCGCCGGCTACGGCCCCGACGAACCAAAGCTGCGTGCCTACGCTGCCGAGCTGGGCTTGCTGGCCGATGGCACGGTGGCCTTTCTGGGCAAGCTGCTGCACGTGGCGGTGGCCGCCGAAATGGCCCGGGCCACGGCGCTGGTATCCTTCAGCCGGGCCGAAACCTTTGGCTGCGTGCTGCTGGAGGCGCGGGCCAGCGGCTGCCCGGTGGTGGCCACCCGCACCGGCGGCGTACCCGAGCTGTTCGAGCCCGAAAACACTTTTGGCCTGCTGGTAGCGCCCGATGACGAGGCCGCGCTCGAATCGGCTCTGACGCGGATAGTGGCGAAAGCGGTGGTTTTCGACCCGGTCCGGCTGCGGGCCGATGCGGCGGCGCGGTGCGCCCCGGCGGCGGTGGGCGCGGCTTTTGGGGCGCTATACCGGGCGGTGTTGGCTCGCTAGGTTTGGGAGAATGCTCTGCATGGCGGGCGGCACGTGGCGGACGACACCAGCGTGCCGTTCTTGCGCTCCCAAATTTCCCCCTTCATGCTTCAGCGTATTCTTCGGCACTTCACGGCGCGGGTCCTCACGGCGGGGCTGGGCTTTGCGGTGGTGTGGCTCACGGCGCGCTACCTGGGGGCGGCGGGGCGCGGGCAGGTCAGCCTGTTTCTGACGGATGTGTCGGGGCTGGCGCTGCTGGCCGGGCTGGTGGGCGGCTCGTCGCTGATATACCTGGTGCCGCGCCGCAACGTGTGGCTGCTGCTGCGGCCCGCCTACGCCTGGGGCACGGCCGTGAGCCTGGGCGGGGCGGCCATTATCACCTTGCTGCGGCCGGTGGGGCCAGCCTACGGGCTGCACCTGGCAGCCGTGGCGTTAATTCAGGTGCTGCTCTCCATCAACATAATGCTGCTGCTGGGGCGGCAGCGCGAGCAAACCTACAACCTGCTCACCACCGTTCAGGCGGCGCTGCTGGCCCTGGCCCTGGCGCTGGCCTACGCGGGTGCGCACTGGCTGCGCATCGAGGCCTACTACTACGCCAACTACCTGGCCTACGGGCTGCCGTGGGGCATCAGCACGGCACTGTTGCTGCGGCTGCCCGATGCCTGGGCGGCCAGCCCGCGCCGGGGCCGCGCCAGCGCGCGCGAGCTGGCCCGCCACAGCCGGGGCGCGCACCTGAGCAACCTGCTGGCCTTTGCCAACTACCGCTTCAGCTACTACGCGGTGGCGGCGTTGGCGGGGCCGGCGGCGCTGGGCGTGCTCTCGGTGGGCGTGGCCCTGGCCGAGGCTATTTGGCTGGTTCCGCGCAGTACGGCCCTTATTCAGTACGTGGCGCTGGTGAACGCGGCCGACAAGCGCGGGCAAACCCACGCCGCGCTGCGCGGCAGCCGCCTCACGCTGCTGGCCACGGCGGGCGCGGTGCTGGCGCTGGCCGCCGTGCCGGCCGGGTGGCTGGCTGCGTTCTTCGGGCCCGAGTTCGGGGCGGCGCACGGCGTGATTCTGGCCCTGGCTCCGGGCATTCTGCTGAACGGGGCCGGCATGCAGGCCAGCACCTATTTCGCTGGGGTGGGCCGCTACGGCGTGAACAACCGCGCCACGCTGCTGGGCCTAGCCCTCACGGTGCCCGGCTGCCTGCTGCTGGTGCCGCGCCTGGGCATCGTGGGGGCGGCCCTAAGCATGACGCTGGCCTACACCGCCGCCACGCTGTACCTGTTCGGCTACTACCGCCGCGCTATCGGGGCCACCTGGGCCGACCTGCTGCCCGGCGTGCCCGATGTGCGCTGGCTGCTGGCGACGCTGGCGCGCCGGCGCTAGCGGAGGAAAAGAGCCTTCCTTCTAACGTCGCACCTCCACCCAGCCCTTCACGCGGTGGCCGTCGGGGTAGGCGAGGAGGTAATAGTATACGCCATCGGGCTGGCCGGGGGCGCTCCAGTCGTCGTGGTAGGCGGGGCTGTCGAACACGAGCTGGCCCCAGCGCGAGTACACCTGCAGGTGCGCGGCGCAGTCGGGCCCGAGCCGGAACGTCTGGTTTTTCGCGTCGCCGTTGGGGGTGATGATGTTGGGGATTTTGCGCTCCAGCACCGTAACAGGGGCCAGCTGCACGGCCGTTTCGCAGCGGGCCTGGAAATAGCGCACCCGCAGCCGGGGCTGGTAGGTGCCGGGCGTGGCGTAGGAGTGCACCGGGTTCACTTCGGCCGACTGCGTGCCGTCGCCAAAATCCCAGCTCAGTACGAAGCCGACGGAATTGCCGCCCAACGAGAACTGCACCGTGAGGGGCGCGAGCTGCGTTTCGGGGCACGGCATCGGCACCTGGGTCGGGGCCAGTACCGGCACGGCCGCCACCGCAATGCGGCGGGTCACGGCCAGGCTGGTGCAGCCCGCCGCGCTCGTGTAGCGGTAGCTCACCGTGAACGGCCCCGCCTGCCCGGCTGGTGCGGCAAACGTGAAGCCCGCCGCCGCGCTGCCGCTCACGCCCGGCCCGCTGAAGATGCCCCCCGCCGGGCTGCCGCGCAACGCGAACGCCGGGCTGCCGGAGCAAATGGTGGTATCGCTGGCCACGGTAGGGGTGGGCAGCGGCGCAATCATCACGGTCTGGCTGGTTTGCACCGTGCACACCCCCACCGTCACCGCATAAGCCAGCTGGTAGGTGCCCGTTGGCAAGCTGGGCGTAAAGAAATAGCCGGTCGCCGCGCTGCCGCTCACGCCCGGCCCGCTGAACGTGCCGCCAGCGGGCGTGGCCGTCAGCCGGACGGGGACCGGGTTGGGGGCACCAGTGCAGTACAGGTTTTGCAGCAGCGGCGTGAAAACCACCGGCGGCGGCGCTACCACCGTGATGCGGCGCGTGCCCATGGTGGTGCACAAGCCCGTGCTGGGCACCGTGTAGGTTAGGGTTTGCGCGCCCACCAGCGCCGCCGAGGGCGTGAAGACGTAGCCCGTGGCCAGGCTGCCGCTCACGCCCGGCCCGGTCCAGATGCCCCCGGTAGGATTACCGGTCAGCGGCTGGGGGCCGGCGTTGGCGCATACGTTCTGGTCGGCTCCCGCGTCGGCTACTTCGGGGCGAAAATCGAGCACGAAAGCCGCGTTATTGCAGTTGGCCGCGAAGCCCGGCGTGCTGCTGCCGTTCACCACCGAGTAGGTGTTGGCCCCGGGCGGAATGGGAAAGCCGGTGCTCGAAAAGCACGAGCATACCGCCTCGTACACCACGCCGCGCGGGTCGAAGCGCGACGTGCCGCCGTCCACGTGCTCGCCTTCGCTGTTAGGCGTGGTGTCGCCGTAGTACGTGGCGTAGTCGAGGCGGGCGAGGCCGGCCGCGAACTGGGCCACGTAAAAGTCTGAGCCGTCGGTGGTGGCCTGGGCGGCGTTGCTGGTCACGGGCAGGCCGTCGGTAGTCCCGTTGCCGTCGAGGTAAGGCCACATGGCCCCGGAAGTGGGGTCGGCCCGGCCATTCACCATGCCGCCCCAGCCGCACACGAACACCCGGTCGCAGCGGTCGACGAGGAAGGCCGTGGGGTCGAGGTTGACGAGGCCCGCATTAGCCGGCAGGCGGCTGCCAAACACCGTCGAGAGCTGCACCTGCCCGAGATTAGCATCGAGCTTCTGAATAAACTGCGTACCGCCGGGTGTGGTGTAGAGGCCCGCCGACACCGGAAACGCGCCCCGCGTCTGGCCCAGCAGGTACACCCCGCCATCGGTGCCGAGCTGCAGGAAATAGGCCTGGTCGTAGGCCGCCGTGCCCACGAAGGTGGCCCGCAGCAGGCGGGTGCCGCCGGCCGCAATGCGCGCCACGAAGCCATCCACGTTGCCGGGCCGGGTGGGCTGGTAAGCGCCGGTAGTGGTCGGGAAATTGGCGCTGAGCGTGCCGCCGGCCACGTACACGTCGCCGCTGGTCGGCTCCACTTGCAGCGAGTAGGCGGCATCGGCCCCGCTGCCGCCCAGGTAGCTGGCCCAGCGCACCGCGTCGAGGCCGGGCGCGAGCTTCACCACCACGCCGTCGGAAGTGCCCCCGCGGTACGTCCCGCCCAGGCCTGCGGCCACCGGGAAGTCGGCCGAAGTCGTGTTCGAGGCCACGTACACGTTGTCGGCCGCGTCCACGAAAATATCGCCCCGGAACGGGTCGCCGTAGTTGTGCGCCAGCTGGAGGGTAGTGCCGCCGGCCGAAGTCGTCGGAGCCAGCGGCAGCAGGCCCTCGTTGCCGGTGCCGCCCAGGTAGGTCGAGCCCACCAGGGCCGTGCCCGTGGCGTTGAGGCGGGTAATCACCAGGTCGGAGCCGTTGGGCGAGTCGTAGGGCGGGCCGTAGCCGAAGGGGTCGGTGGCCTTGCCGCCGGCAAACCGGAACTGCGCCGCGTTGGCCGTCACCGGGTAGTCGGCCGAGCCCGAAGTGCCCAGCACCAGCAGCTCGCCCCGGCTGTTCACCACCAGGCTGGCCGGAAAGTCGGCGCTGCTACCGCCCAGGTAGGTGGCCCACACCCGCGCCGCCGGCCCGCTCACGTGTGTGTCGAACTTAATAATGGCAATGTCGACCAAGGCTTTAAACGAGGTTTGAAACGCGCCCGGCGTGGTCGGGTAGCCCACTTCGAAGGCAATGCCGCCCGAGTAGAGGTTGCCCGCCGGGTCGTAGGTGGCCGTGAAGCCCCAGTTGTTGGCCGCCGAGCCGGTGTAGCTGGCAAACACCACCACCGGGTCGATGGTGAGGGTGCGGCCGTGGTCGTACGGGCCCAGGGCAAAGTGCACGGTGCTGCCCGCCAGCACGTAGCGGCAGGGCACGGCCCGGCGGCGGCCGGCGGCATTGGTTTGCCAGGCCTGGGGCGGGTGCTCCACCACGGTGCCCACGCTGGTTTGCACCACCAGGTTGCCGGCCTCGTCCAGCGCCAGGGCATCGGCCCCTTCGTGGCGCAGGCCGATGGCGGCGGCATCGGCCCCGGGAGCCAGCACGAAATCGTACTCCAGCTGCTGCTCCTTGCTCTCGTAGAGGCGGGCGCTGATGCCGGGCCACAGGCCGTCGTAGCGCAGGGCGCGGTAGGCGGGCACGTCGGCGGCCCAGTGGGCGGGGTCGGTGCCCAGGAAGTAGCTACGGTGCTCGGCGGTGCGGGTTTCGGGGGCGATGGTGGCCGGCCCGGCCCCAGCAAAGCGCAGGCGTAGCGCGTGGCCGCGCAGGGCCTCAGCCTCGGCCGTGGGCTGGGGGCTGGCCGCGCCCCGGTGGTTGTGCTGGCCTGGGCCGCCATCAGCCAGCAGGGCCAGGGTCAGGCCGTCGGCTTCGATGAAGAGCCGGCCGCTGGGCAGCTCGGCGGCGTAGCGCACGGGCGCGGCCCACTGGCCCCGGTTGGCCACGAATTCCAGGGTGGCCCCGGCCGGTGGCGGCGGGGTGGGCATTTGCGCGCGGGCAGGACCGGCGAGCAAGGCAGCAGCAACGGCAGCGAGTAGCAGTGGCTTCATGGGCAGATGCGGATGTAGTAGTGAAGTTGTTGAGAAATCCGCTGGAACGTCATGCTGAGCTTGCCGAAGCATCTCTACCGCAATAGTAATTCATTACTTACGCGGTAGAGATGCTTCGGCAAGCTCAGCATGACCGGACTTATCGATTGACAAACTATCCTACCGCCGCACTTCGAGCCAGCTTTTCTGGCAGCGGCCGTCGGCGGCGCGGAGCAGGAAGTAATAGATGCCATCGGGCAGGTTGCGGGCGTCCCAGTCGTTGTGGTAGTCGTCGGACTGATACACCCGCTGGCCCCAGCGCGAATACACTTCCAGCGAAGTGGGCTGGCAGCTGAAGCGCGGCTTAAACGTGTCGTTGAGCGAGTCGCGGTTGGGCGTGATGATGTTGGGAACCTTCACCTCGCCCACCTCAATCGGCGCGAAGCCGGTGAGCACCTGGCAGTTGCCGTAGCGCGCCATGAGGCGGATGCGGTACACGCCCGGCTGCGCGTAGCGGTGGGTGGGTGTAGCCTCGGTGCTCAGGGGGCTGCCATCGCCAAAATCCCACTCGTACGTGGCGTTGGGGGCCAGCAGCACCGGCGTGAGCGTTGCCTCGAACGGGGCCAGGCCCACGTATTCGGGGTGGGTAGCGCACACGGGCAGGTTCAGGCCCACGTTCTGGGTCGATACGGGGGCCAGCACCACCGTGCGGGTGGCCGCGGCCTGGCAGGGCCCGTCGCGCACGGTGTAGGTGAGGATGAACACCCCGCCCCGGTTGTTGGTGTTGGGCGGGCTGAAGAAACCGCCGGCCGTTACGCCAGGGCCGCTCCAGATGCCGCCGGCCGGGCTGGCCCCCAGCAGCTGGAAAGGCCGCCGCAGGTCGGCGCACAGCGTGGTGTCGCGGCCAGCGACCACCGTGGGCGGGCGCGTTACCTGCACCTGCCGGGTAATAAGGCCGCAGCCCAGCGAGTCGACTACCGCGTAGGTGAGCGTGTGCAGGCCCGCGCCGGCCGCAGCCGGGTCGAAGCGCCCGTTGCTCACGCCCGGCCCGCTGAAGGTGCCGCCTGCCGGCGTGGCCACCAGCGCCACCGAGGGCTGCGTGGTGCACAGGTCGGGCACGGCGGCCAGGGTGGGCACTACCGGCGGGGCCACCACGTAGCGCACCGTGCGGGTGCTTATGCAAATGCCCGTGGTGGCCACCGCGTAGCTGATGACGTACTGCCCCGGCCCCACCGCCGTGGGCACGAAGCGGAAGCCCCCGCCGGGGGCCGGCTGCACGCCGGGGCCGCTCCAGGTGCCGCCGGCCGGGGTGCCGCCCAAAGCCAGGGGGCCATTATTCAGGCACACGAAGCGGCGCGGGCCGGGGTCGGCCTGCAATATTTCAAAGTTCATTTTAAAGGCCGCGTTGTTGCAGCTCGAGCTGCCGTTGCGGATGGTGTAGGTGCCCGCCCCCGGCGGCAGCGGAAAACCCTGCGTGCCCCGGCAGCTGGCACATACCGCCTGGTACACCACGCCCCGTTTATCGAAGCGTGAGGTGCCGCCGTCCACGTGCTCGCCCACGCCGCCGAATTCGCCAAAAAACGTGGCGTACTCCAGCCGCGTCAGACCAGGGGCGAACTCGGCTAGGTAGAAGTCTGAGCCGTCGGTGAGGGCCTGCACGGCCCCGGGCGTGACGGGTAAGCCGAAGGTGTTGCCGCTGAGGTAGCCGGCGTTGTCGGCCCCGCCCCAGCCGCTGATGTACACCCGCTCGCAGTCGTCGACCAGAAAGGCCGTGGGCACCAGGTTGGGCCCGCCGCCGTTACGGTTGCCGAAGGTGATGCTGAACTGGCTGGTGGTCAGGTCGGCGTCGAGCTTCTGAATAAACTGCGGGCCGCCGGCCGTACCGGCCAGGCCCAGCGTGTTGGGGTAGGCACCCAGGCTCTGGCCGAACACGTAGGGGTTGCCCGCCGCATCGAGCTGCAGCAGCTGGGCCAGGTCGAGGCTGTTGGTGCCCAGGTAAGTCGCGCGCTCCACCGTGCGCCCATCGGGGCTGATGCGGGCCACAAAGCCATCGGCCAGCCCGCCCAGGGCGGTGGCGTGGTAGGTGCCGGCCGAGGCCGGAAAATTGGCCGAATTAGTGCCGCCGCACACAAATACCCGGCCCTGCGCGTCGCGCTGAATGGAAAACGCCGCATCCTGCCCACTGCCGCCCAGCAGGCCCGCCCACAACACCGTGCGCAAATCGGCCGATAGCTTGCACACCACGGCATCCGAAGCGCCGCCCTGGTAAGCCGGGCCGAAGCCGCCGGCCAGCCCCGGGAAGTTGGCCGAGTTGGTCGAGGCCGCCACGTACACGTTGCCTTCCCCATCCAGCAGCACGTCGCTGCGGAAAACATCGCCGTAATTCGGCGTCACGCTCGTGCCGGCGTTTATCACGCCGTCGTTGCTGGTGCCGCCCAGGTAGGTGCTGGCCAGCAGCGCCCCGCCGTCGGCCCGCAGGCGCGTCAGCATCAGGTCGGAGCCGTTGGGCATGTAGTAAAGCGGGTTCGTGGACCCAAATGGTGCCACCGCCGGCCCGCCCCGAAAGCCGGTTTGCACCACGCCGGCCGTGGTGGGGTAGTCGCGGCTCGACGTGCTGCCCAGCAGCACCAGCTCGTTCTGCCCGTTCACCACCAGGCTGTGCGGAAACTCGGTGTTGCTGCCGCCTAGGTAGGTGGCCCACACCCGGGCTGCCGGGCCGCTCACGCTGGTGTTGTACTTGATAAGGGCAATGTCGGCCAACCCGGCGAAGTTGGTCTGGAACGCGCCCACCGTGGTCGGGTAGCCGATATCGAACGCCACGCCACCCGAATACATGTTGCCCGCGTTGTCGTACGTCGCCGTGAAGCCCCAGTTATCGGCCTGCGAGCCGGTCAGGGTCGAAAACTGCACCGTCGGGTCGATGGTGAGGGCGCGGGAATGGTCGTACCTGCCCAGGGCAAAGCGCACGGTGTGGCCGGCCAGCACGTAGCGGCAGGCCACGGCCTGGCGCTGTCCGGCAGCATCAAACTGCCAGGCCTGCGGAGCCAGCTCAGTGGTAGTGCTCACGCTGGTCTTGATGACCAGGTTGCCGGCCGCATCCAGCGCCAGGGCGGTGGCCCCGTCGTAGCGCAGGGCCACGCGGGCCGGGTTGGCGCGTGGGGCCAGCAGCACGTCGTACTCCAGGCGCTGGGTGTGGTTTTCATACAAGGTCAGGTCGATGCCCGGCCACAGGGCGGTGTAGCGCAGCTGGCGGTAGCCGCGCACGTGGCTAGCCCAGCGGTGGGCATCGCTGCCCACGAAGTAGTTACGCTCGCCGGCCGTGGGCTCGGTGGCCGAGAGGCGGGCCCGGGGGCTGGCTTTCTCGAAGAGCACCGAGTAGGCGTGGGCCGCGATGTTGGCACTGACCGGGGCCGTTGGGGCGGCGGGGCCCGAGTGGTGGTGCTGGTTCAGAAACGCGGGGTCGTAGAAGGCGTACGTCAGGCCGCCGGGCTGCACAAACAGGCGGCCGCTGGGCAACGCCGCCGCGTAGCGCACGCGCTCATCCCACTGCCCCTGGTTGCGGACGAACTCCAGGCTGGCGGCTTCTGGTATGGGTGAGGTAGCCCGGGCGGCCAGCGGTAGCAGCAACCCCAAGGCCAGGCTCCAGGCCCGGCCGGTAAAGCGAAAAGGTAGCATCATAAAAAGCGGAAAGTGAGCGCGAAACGGAAAGGAATGCCCCGGCCCGGGGCCCGGGGCGCAGGCCCAACGCGGGTCGCGCAAAATTCGTGCGAGGGACCGTGCGAAGGTATGGCCGCCGGGCTCGCCCTACCTTTGCCGCACCCCCTCGTTTGTGCCGTGCGCCGTTCTTTTGCCTTCAAGCTTACCCTCCTCACCCTGGCCTGGCTGCTGCTGGCCATTGCCTGCGAGCAAATTCCGGCGCGGGCTTTCTGGCCGGCACTGTTCGGGGCCCTCACCACGCCGGTCGCGCTGCTGTGCACGGCCCTGCTGACCCTGTACTGGTTGCGGCGCAACTGGCGGGTGGCGCTGCTGCCTATTCTGACGCTTGGGCTCACCTGGCCGCACGTGCAGCGGGGGCTGGCGCTGCACCTGACGGGCGAAGCGGCAGATTTCAACCAGGCAGTGATGACGCGTCAGGGGCGGACTGATTTCCTGCTCGGGGCCGGTAATGCGGGAGCGGTGTCGCTGCTCTCGGCCAACGTGCGCATCTTCAACGTGTATGCGCAGCTGCGCGACCCCGACAACGCCTCGTCGAAAAACTTTATTCGCTGGTTGGCCACCAGCCCGGCCGACGTGCTCTGCCTCCAGGAGTTTTACAACGAGCCCGGCGGCTCGCCCGAAAACGGAAAAGTATTTCGCAGCGACGAGGCCCTGGGCCGGGCCAGCGGGCGGCACTCGTTCGTGTCGACCAGCCTCACCAACCGCATCGGGGCCGAATTCGGGATGGCTATTTTCTCGCGGTTTCCCATCGTGCGGCGCGGCACCATCCCGTTCGGCAAGCTCACCCAGAACCACGCCATGTGGGCCGACCTGGCCCGCCCGGCCACGCCCGGCCACCGGCCCGACACCATCCGGGTGTTCAACGTGCACTACCAAAGCATGAGCATGGCCGAAGGCGACATCGTGACGGCCACCGAAAGCCGCGCCGGCCTGCGCCAGAAAGCGCCCAATCTGCTGCGGCGCTTTCGCAACGGGGCCGTGGCCCGGGGCACCCAGGTCGATACCGTACTGGCCCGGGTACTGCGCTCGCCCTACCCCGTGCTGCTGGCCGGCGACTTCAACGACCTGCCCTATTCCTATACCTACGACCAGCTGGCCGACCATCTGCAGAACGCCTGGGCCACTGTCGGGCTGGGTATCGGGGCCACCTACCACGGCCAGCTGCCCGGCCTGCGCATCGACCAGCAGTTTGCCTCGCCCCAGTGGCAGGTGCTGGGCTGCCGGGTGCATCAGGAAATAAAGTGGAGCGACCATTACCCGCTCGAAGGGCTCTATCAGTTAACAGTGAACAGTGAACAGTGAACAGTCAGCAGTTATTCGGAAGCGGGTTTGCTTACTGATGACTGTTCGCTGCTGACCGAGTAGTTTTGGCTATGGATACGCCGAAGTACGAAGCGGGACCCTTGCTTCAAAAATCGTTTGCCTTCGCTGTGCGGATGATGAAATGCTGCCGGCACCTGCAAACTGTTGAACGCGAGTTTGTCGTTTCCAATCAACTGGTTCGTAGTGCTACCTCAATCGGAGCCAACGCGGAGGAGGCAAACGGCGGAATTTCGACGGCCGACTTTACCAGCAAGATTTCCATTGCCTACAAAGAAGCCCGCGAAACCAGCTATTGGCTGCGGCTGCTTCAGGCTTCGGGGTATCTGGAGGAAAAATTGTTTCTGTCTTTGCACGACGATTGCCAACAGCTTTGTCGTATTCTCTACTCAATCCTGCGGTCAAGTGGCCGTGCCTAAATTCAGTTAACAGGTATCAGTGAGCAGTTATCAGTGCTGTTCATCCTGCTTCGCCACAATCTCCAAGATGTTAACTGCTCACTGATAACTGTTAACTGAATTCCCATGTCGCTTCAGCTTTATAACACCCTCTCCCGCCAGAAAGAAGAATTCCAACCCGTGCACCCGCCCCAGGTGGGCGTGTACCTGTGCGGCCCCACCGTGTACAGCGAGGCCCACCTGGGCAACGCCCGCGGCCCGGTGGTGTTCGATGTGCTGACGCGCTACCTGCGCCACCTGGGCTACCAGGTGCGCTACGTGCGCAACATCACCGACGTGGGCCATCTCGAAAGCGACGCCGACACCGGCGAGGACAAGATGGAAAAGGCCGCCCGCGCTGCCCGCATCGAGCCCATGCAGGTGGCCCAGCACTTCACCAACCGCTACCGCCAGCACATGCTGGGCCTGGGCTGCCTGCCGCCCGACATCGAGCCCCAGGCCAGCGGCCACATCATCGAGCAGATTCAGGTAATCGAGGAAATTATCGGCAACGGCCTGGCTTATGAAGTCAACGGCTCCGTTTATTTCGACGTGCCCAAATACAACGAGGAAGGCCAGCGCTACGGCAAGCTCTCGAACCGCAGCATCGAGGACCAGCTGGCCGGCACCCGCGCCAACCTCGAAGGCCAGAGTGAGAAGCGCAGCCCCCTGGATTTTGCCCTATGGAAAAAGGCCTCGCCCGAGCACATCATGCGCTGGCCCTCGCCCTGGAGCGATGGCTTTCCCGGCTGGCACCTCGAGTGCTCGGCCATGAGCCGCAAGTACCTCGGCGAGCTCAGCGACATCCACGGCGGCGGCCTCGACCTCATGTTCCCGCACCACGAGTGCGAAATCGCGCAGAGCCAGGGCAGCCACTCGCACACCGACGAGGCCCGCATCTGGATGCACAACAACATGATAACCGTGAACGGCACCAAGATGAGCAAGAGCCTGGGCAACTTCGTGCTGCTCGGCGATATGTTTCTCGGCCCCACCGGGCCGCTGGTTTCGGGCTACTCGCCCATGGTGGTGCGCTTCTTTCTGCTGCAGGCCCACTACCGCTCGCCCGTGGACGTGAGCGACGACGCCCTGCAAGCCGCCCGCAAAGGCTATCGCAAGCTGATGAACGGCCTGCGGTTGCTCGATAAGCTAGTTGTTAGTGATTCGTCGTCAGTTGTTGACGCGGGCGAAAACAGCCTGGCAACCGACAACCAAGAACCAACCACCGAAGCAACGCAATTGCTGGCGCTGGCCGCCAAGCCCGCCGAGTTCCTCGACGACGACCTGAACACGCCCCGCGCCCTGGCGGCATTGTTCGACCTGCTCAAGCGCTTCAACACGCTGGCGGCCAACCCGGCCGCGCTGGCCGAGGTGGGCCCCACCGCCTTCGCGCAAGCCGCCGCCACCTACCGCACCCTGGTGCAGGACGTGTTGGGCCTGCGCGACGAGCCCCGCGCCAACGTCGAGCAACTGCTCGAGCTCACCCTCGGCTTCTATTCCGAAGCCAAAGCCGACAAAGCCTACGACAAAGTCGACCAGATTCGCGGTGCCCTCAAAACCCAGGGCATCGTGATAAAAGACACCAAGGCCGGCGTGGAGTGGGCCTACAGCGAGGAGTAAACCGGTTAAAGCCGCCTGTCATCCTGAGCGTAGCGAAGGACCTTACCACGCTGGCATCAGTTGAGTTACCAAGCAAAACCACCCTGGCACGATAAGGTCCTTCGCAAGCTCAGGATGACAGAAAAGATATGAACTTCCGCTCCTTCCGCCTTCCTCTCGCCGCCCTGGCCGGCCTCGTGCTGCTCACCGGCTGCCCCGATAAAAAGTCCACCGAAACGGCCGAAAGCAGTGTCCCGGCCGCCGCGCCCGCGCTGCCCAAAGCGCCGGTGTTCAACGCCGACTCGGCCTATGCTTTCACGGCCAAGCAGGTGGCGTTCGGGCCGCGTGTGCCCAACTCGAAGGCGCACGTGGCCGCCGGCAACTGGATTGTCGCTAAGCTCAAAAGCTACAAGCTGAAGGTGATGGAGCAGCCGTTCGAGGCGATGACGTTCGACGGCACCAACATCCACGCTCGTAATATCATTGCGCAGTATCAGCCGCAGGCAGTGCGCCGGGTGGCCATCTTTGGGCATTGGGACACGCGCCCCTTCGCCGATGCCGACCCCGACCCCAAAAAGAAAAACAAGCCCATGGACGGCGCGTCCGACGGGGCCAGCGCCGTGGCCGTGGCCCTCGAAATGGCCCGCATCCTGAGCCAGCTGCCCGAGGCCCAGGCCCCCAACGTGGGCGTCGACTTCATCTTCTTCGATGCCGAAGACTGGGGCCACGACGACTCCACCCAGGCCGATATCAAGAACCAGCTCGACGGCGGCACCACCGACTCGTGGTGCCTGGGGTCGCAGTATTGGAGCACCCACCTGCTGCCTGCCAACTACAAGGCCGAGTACGGCGTGCTGCTCGACATGGTGGGGGCCCAGGGCGGCAGCTTCACCCGCGAGGAAACCTCGCGCACCAAGGCGCTTTTTGCGCTCGACAAAATCTGGCGCGTGGGCACCCAGCTGGGCTACTCCGACTACTTCCGCTACGAAGACACCGGCGGCATCACCGACGACCACGTGTACACCAACAACGCCGGTATTCCCACGGTCGACATCTACGACCACCCGCGCTACGGTACCGCCTACTTCCCGCCCTACCACCACGCCACTTCCGACAACATGAGCATCATCGACCGCAAGACGCTGAAAGCCGTGGGCCAGACGATGACGCAGGTGTTGTTCGTGGATTAACCAGCAAGCCAATATAAAAGGAAAAGGCCCCGTGGAGATTCTCCACGGGGCCTTTTACGTCTCAAGCCAGCCGCCGCTAGTTGCGCTCCTGAATGAAATCCTGGTTGGCTTTGAACCACGCCAGCGTCTGCTTCAAGCCTTCGCGAATGCGCACCTGCGGCTGGTAACCCAACAGGCGATTAGCCTTCGAGATGTCGGCCAGCGAGTCGCGGATGTCGCCCGCCCGGTCGGGGCCGAACTGGGGGGCAAGGTCCGAGCCGGCTTCCTCGCGCAGGATGTCGTACATCTGCACCAGCGAAGTGCGGTCGCCCACCGCAATGTTGTACACTTGGCCCAGGGCCTCGGGGTTCGTGACGAGGGCGGCGCGGATGTTGGCTTCCACGCAGTTCTCCACGAAGGTGAAGTCGCGGGTCTGTCCGCCGTCGCCGTTCAGCGTGGGTGGCTCGTTGCGCAGAATGGCGTCGATGAACAGCGGAATTACAGCCGCATACGCTCCGCCCGGGTCCTGGCGCGGGCCGAAGATGTTGAAATAGCGCAGGCCCACGATTTCCATGCCGTAGGTGCGGGCAAATACGTCGGCGTACAGCTCGTTGGCGTACTTGGTCACGGCATAGGGCGAGAGCGGCTTACCAATGCGGTCCTCCACCTTGGGCAGGCCGGGGTGGTCGCCGTAAGTCGACGACGAAGCCGCGTACACAAAGCGCTTCACGCCCGCATCCTTGGCGGCGGTCAGCATCTGCACGAAGCCGCCCACGTTCACGTCGTTCGTCAATACCGGGTCCTTAATGGAGCGCGGCACCGAGCCGAGCGCGGCCTCGTGCAGCACCACGTCGACGCCCGCGCAGGCGGCGGCACAAACCGCCGCATCGCGGATATCGCCGTCCATGATTTCGAGGCGGGAATCATCGGCAAAAAGCGCCAGATTCTTGCGGAAGCCATTGGAATAATTGTCCAGGGTCCGCACTTTTTTCACGCCGTACTTCAGCAGATACTCCACGATGTTGGAGCCGATGAAGCCCGCGCCGCCGGTCACGAGAAAAGTCAGGTTATCGAGCGGCTGCTCGTGGAAGGGGTTTTCGTACACTTCGTTTAATTAATGAGTTAGTCAGCACGTCATGCTGAGCGAAGTCGAAGCATCTCTACCGCTTCGCTGCCAAAGTAATCGAATAGTAGAGCAGTAGAGATGCTTCGACAAGCTCAGCATGACGTGCTGAGTTGTCGCTTAACGTCCCGCGTACTGCTGCTGGTTGTAGTCCTGGTACGCGCCGCTGGTTACGCTGTTCAGCCAGTCCTCGTTTTCGAGATACCAGTCCACGGTTTGAGCCAGGCCCTGCTCGAAAGTCACGGAGGGCTTCCAGCCCAGCTCGTTCATGATTTTGCTCGAGTCGATGGCGTAGCGCATGTCGTGGCCGGCGCGGTCGGTCACGAACTTGATGAGCTTGCGTGAGGTGCCCTGCGCCTGGCCGGTTTTCTCGTCCACCACGTCGCAGAGTAGCTCGATGAGTTTCAGGTTCTGCCACTCGTTCACGCCGCCGATGTTGTAGGTGTCGCCGTTTTTGCCGTGGTGGAATACCGCGTCGATGGCCGTGGCGTGGTCTTTCACGAACAGCCAGTCGCGCACGTTCTCGCCTTTGCCGTACACGGGTACCGGCTGGCCGGTGCGCAGGCGGTGAATGGCCAGCGGAATCAGCTTCTCGGGGAAGTGGTTGGGGCCGTAGTTGTTCGAGCAGTTGCTGAGCTTGATGGGCAGGCCGTAGGTGTGGTGCCAGGCGCGCACGAAGTGGTCGGAGCTGGCCTTCGACGCCGAGTAGGGCGAGCGCGGGTCATAGGAAGTTTCCTCCGTGAACATCTCGGGCCCGAAGTCCAGCGAGCCGTATACCTCGTCGGTGCTCACGTGGTAAAACACGTGGCCGTCGTAGCCGCCGGGCTGCCACAGGTTGCGGGCGGCGTTCAGCAGATTCACGGTGCCAATGACGTTGGTTTTTACGAACGCCATCGGGTCGGTAATACTGCGGTCAACGTGGCTTTCAGCCGCGAGGTGAATTACCGCGTCGGGCTCCTGGTTGGCAAACAGCTGGTCGATGAAGGACTGGTCGGCAATGTCACCCTTTATAAACTGGTAGTTCGGGGCCTTTTCAATGTCGCGTAGGTTTTCCAGGTTGCCAGCGTAGGTCAGGGCATCCAGGTTGAGAATTTGGTGTTCGGGGTACTTCGTAACGAACAGCCGAACAACGTGGGAGCCGATAAAGCCGGCCCCGCCGGTGATGAGGATTTTCATGGTATTTTCTGTCATCCTGAACGCAGTGAAGGACCTTATCACGTCCGCATTACAGGGGTTAGGGAACCTGACGAAAGCAGCCGTGATAAGATGCTTCCTTCGTCAGCATGACAATTAGTTTTTCAGCGTTTGCTGCCACTTCCACGAGCTGGCGAGCGAGTCGGCCAGGGAAGTTTCGGTTTTAAAGCCCAGCACCTGCGCGGCCTTAGTCGCGTCGGCATAGATGGCGGGCACGTCGCCGGGGCGGCGCGGGCCGATGCTGTAGTTCAGCTTCTGGCCACTTACTTTTTCAAAAGTTTGCACCACTTCCAGCACCGAGTTGCCATGGCCGGTGCCCACGTTGAAGGTTTCTACGGTTTCGGCGGCTTTATGGTCGAGCAGGCGCTGCACGGCCACGATGTGGGCCTTGGCCAGGTCCACAACGTGAATGTAGTCGCGCACGTTGGTGCCATCGGGCGTGTCGTAGTCGCTGCCGTTGATAACGAGCTTCTCGCGGATGCCGGCCGCCGTCTGCGTGATAAACGGCACGAGGTTGTTGGGTACGCCCAGCGGCAGCTCGCCGATTTTGGCCGAAGCATGCGCCCCAATCGGGTTGAAGTAGCGCAGCAGGATAGTACGAATCTGGTTGTCGGATGCGGCCGCCACGTCGTGCACAATGTCTTCGCACATCTGCTTGGTGCGGCCGTAGGGCGACGAGGCCGGCTTGGTGGGCGTGGCCTCCGTTACGGGCAGCGCGTCGGGAATGCCGTACACGGTGCACGACGACGAGAACACCAGGTTTTCCACGCCGAACTCCTTCATTACTTCCAGCAGCGTGAGCAGCGAACCCACGTTGTTCTGGAAGTAGGCGAGCGGCTTCGCCACCGACTCGCCCACCGCCTTGAAGGCCGCAAAGTGAATCACGCCCCGGATGTCCTGCTCCGCCTCAAAAACCTGGCGCAGCGCGGCCGCGCCGCCGCAGTCGATGCGGTAAATCGGTACGGTCGTGCCCAGAATCGACTCAATGCCCGCCAACGCCGACTCCCGCGAGTTGCTGAAATTGTCGATAATAACGGGCTGGTAGCCGGCCTGAAACAGCTCAACCACCGCGTGGGAACCGATGTAGCCGGCCCCGCCGGTAACGAGAATCTTAGCGCGTTTATCTGTCATGAGTCATCGAGGCTTGTGTCATGCTGAGCGGAGCCGAAGCATCTCGCGTGCAGCAGTAATCATATACTATCGCGGTAGAGATGCTTCGGCTCCGCTCAGCATGACGTTCCTTATCGTTCCTTGAATTTACAGGCTCCAGTACTGGATATCCTTCATTTTGCCGCGGTACAGGCCTTTGATGTCGACTAGCACTGGGTTTTCGGCAGTTATGGACTGAAAGTAGGCCTCGTTCTTCTCGGCGTAGGGCGAGTGGCTCACGGCCACAATCACGGCATCGTAGTCGGTGCGCACGTCGTCGGGCTTGGTGAGGCGGAAGCCGTACTCGTGGTGCAGCTCGTCGGAGCTGGCATGCGGGTCAATGATGTCGACGTTCACCGAGAAGTTCTTTAGCTCCTGAATCACGTCGGCCACCTTCGAGTTGCGGATGTCCTCCACGTTCTCCTTGAAGGTGGCACCCATCACCAGCACGCGGCTTTTGGCCACGTCCTTGCCCTTTTTAATCATCATCTGCACCGTTTTGCGGGCGATGTAGGCTCCCATGTTGTCGTTGGTGGTGCGGCCGCTCAAAATAACTTTGGCGTCGTAGCCCAGCTCTTTGGCCTTGTAGGTCAGGTAGTACGGGTCCACGCCGATGCAGTGACCACCCACCAGACCGGGGCTGAATTTAAGGAAGTTCCACTTGGTGCCGGCGGCTTCAAGCACCTCGTAGGTGTTGATGTTCATGCGGTCGAAAATCATCGACAGCTCGTTCATCAGCGCGATATTCACGTCGCGCTGGGTGTTTTCGATGATTTTGGCGGCTTCGGCCACCCGAATGCTGCTGGCGCGGTGCACGCCGGCATCCACCACCAGCTCGTACACTTTGGCCACGGTATCGAGGGCTTCCTCGTCGTTGCCGCTCACCACCTTCACGATGCGGCGCAGGGTGTGCTCCTTGTCGCCGGGGTTGATGCGCTCGGGCGAGTAGCCCACCTTGAAATCGGTCGGGAATTTCAGGCCCGAGTGGCGCTCCATCACCGGAATGCAGTCTTCCTCGGTGCAGCCGGGGTACACGGTGCTTTCGAACACCACGTAGTCGCCTTTCTTCAGCACCTTGCCCACCGAGCCCGACGCGCCGAGCAGGGGTTTGAGGTCGGGCTGGGCATGCTCGTCGATGGGCGTGGGCACGGCCACAATGAAGAACTGCGCCTGCCGCAGCACCTCGAGCGAGTTGGTGAAGGTGATGTCGCAGCCCTCAAAATCCTTCGCCTCCAGCTCGCCGCTGGGGTCGATGCCCTGCTTCATTTGGGCCACGCGGCCCGCGTTGATATCGAAGCCAATCACCTTCAGCTGCTTGGCGAATTCGAGGGCAATGGGCAGGCCCACGTAGCCGAGGCCGATGACGGCCAGCGTGGCCTCTTTGCGCAATAGTTGGTCGTACACGGGAAGTAGTTATCGGTTGCTGATTTGTTCGGTTGCTAGCTGCTGGTTTTCGGCAGCCGGGAAGTTTTAGAGGCGGCCGGCCGCACCGTGGTGCCGTCGGGGCTGAGGTCGTATTTTTCGCCGGTTTCAGGACAAACGGCCCGGCCCTGCGCATCGAATTCGAGGCGATGGCCGGCGGCGCTCATCCAGCCTTGCGGGCGGGCGGGCGTACCGTATACGAGCGCATACGCCGGAACGTCGTGCGTGACCACGCTGCCCGCCCCCACGAAGGCGTAGCGGCCCAGCCGCACCCCGCACACAATGGTGGCATTGGCCCCGATGGTGACGCCCTGCTCCAGATAAGTAGTGAGGTACTGCCCGGGGCCCTTCCGCGGAATGGCGCTGCGCGGGTTCTTCACGTTGGTGAACACCACGGAGGGGCCCAGAAACACGTCGTCTTCGCAAATAACGCCGCCGTAGAGGCTCACGTTGTTCTGCACCTTCACGTTGCGGCCCAGGGTCACGCCATCGGCCACGAACACGTTCTGGCCCAGGTTGCAGTCCTCGCCCAAATCGGCCCCCGCCGAGATGTGGCAGAAGTGCCAGATGCGGCTGCCCCGGCCCACCTGGCAGCCTTCGTCGAGGATGGCCGTGGGGTGGGCGTAGTAATCGGGGGTGGCGTTTGACATGCGGGCAGCGGGGGTGTTTCGGCCCGCAAAGGTAAGGCAGCGAGCGGGGTTGGGGTCGTACTTTTGGGTAATCCACCGAAACCGACTTTGTTATGGGCCTGCCTGCTTTCAAATTACCCGAGGAATTCGTTCCGGTTTCGGCCGACGACTACCTGCGGCTGGAAACGGCCGCTGAGGCCAAGCATGAATTCACGAACGGCCGGGTGTTGGCGATGGCTGGAGCCACGCCGGAGCACAACGAAATCAACTACAACCTCAACCAAGTTATTGGCCCGGTGCTGCGCCAGCGCGGCTGTAAAGGCTACATGGGAGACCAGCGGGTGCAAACCAAAAACCGCAGTGGCTATCTATATCCCGATACAGTAGCTGCTTGCGGACCCGTTTTTAACAATGAGGCAACCCCCAGCTCACTTACCAACCCCCAGCTCATCGTGGAAGTAACGTCGACTTCCACCGCCGAGCGCGACCATTACGATAAATTCACGCTCTACCGCCAGATTGAGAGCCTGCGTCAGTACCTGATGCTCAGTTCCGAAGCAGTGCACGCCGAACTGTACACGCTGGATGAGCTGGGCCGCTGGATATTCACCGAAACCCGCGACCTGAGCGCCATGCTGGACCTGAGCAGCATCGGCTGCCAGGTACCGCTGGTAGAGGTGTACACGGGAGTAACGTTTTAAAGCTTCACGCACACATTCTGGGCCTCGGTGAAAAACCGCAGCGCTTCCAGCCCGCCCTCGCGACCCACGCCGGAGTTCTTCATGCCGCCGAAAGGGGTGCGCAGGTCGCGGTGCAGCCAGGTATTCACCCACACGATGCCGCAGTGCAATTGGTGGGCCACGCGGTGGGCGCGCTGCAAATCGCGCGTCCAAATGGTGGCCGACAGGCCGTAGTCGGTGCTGTTGGCCATCATCAGTGCCTCTTCATCGGTGTCGAACGGCGTGAGGGTGACCACGGGGCCGAATATTTCCTCCTGGTTCACGCGGCAATCGAAGGGCAGGTTTTCGAATACCGTAGGTTCCAGGAAGTAGCCGCCGGCGCAGCGGCCGGGCACGGTGGCGCGGTGGCCGCCGGCCAGCAGCGTGCCGCCTTCAGCGTGGGCTAGCTCGATGTAGGCCAGTACTTTCTGTAAATGCGCTTCGCTCACCAGCGCGCCCTGTTTGGTGTTGGCATCGAGCGGGTCGCCGATTTTCTGGTCCTTCAGCTGCGCCAGAAACTCGGCTTTGAAGGCCTCGTAAATGGGGCGCTCGATGAAAATGCGCGAGCCGCACAGGCAAATCTGGCCCTGGTTGGCGAAGCTGCTGCGGATGCTGGTGGCCACGGCGGCGGCCAGGTCGCAGTCGGCGAAAACGAGGTTGGGGTTCTTGCCGCCCAGTTCCAGGCTGAGCTTTTTGAACAGCGGCGCGGCCGTGGCGGCCAGGTGCCGCCCGGTAGCCGTACCCCCCGTGAAGCTGATAGCCTTGATGCCCGGGTGCTCCACGATGGCCTGCCCGCAGCCCGGCCCGGTGCCGTGCACGATGTTGAGCACGCCCGCTGGCAGGCCAGCCTCGATGCACAGCTTGCTCAGCAAAAAGGCCGTGGCGGGCGTTATTTCGGAGGGCTTGGCCACCACGCAGCAGCCCACGGCCAGGGCGGGCGCAATTTTCCAGGTGAAGAGGTAAAGCGGCAGGTTCCAGGGCGAGATGCAGCCCACTACGCCCACGGGGTGGCGCACGGTGTAGTTCACGGCCACGCCTTCCTGCACGTGCGCCTCGGTGGCAAAGTGGCCGGCGGCGGTGCCGAAAAAGTGGAAGTTGCTGGCGGCGCGGGGGATGTCCATCACGCGGGCCAGGGCCAGGGGCTTGCCGTTGTCCTGGCTTTCGGCGCGGGCCAGGCGCTCCAGGTTGGCATCAATCAGGTCGGCGATTTTGACGAGTAGGCGGCCCCGGTCTTCGGCCGGGAGGGCACGCCAGGCGGGCAGGGCGGCTTCGGCGGCGGCCACGGCGGCGGCCACGTCTTCGGGGCCGGAGTCGGGCAGTTGGCCATACACCTGGCCGGTGGCGGGCTCAATGTTGTCGAGGTAGCGGCCGGCGCGGGGCGGCACCAGCTGGCCGTTGAGGTAGTTCTGAATGCGGAGCATGGGCGGGAGCGGGAGAGACGGAACCTCAAAGTAACGATTCAGGCCCCGGCCCGGGCGGCCCCAAACGCCGCCAAGCTGCGCAAAAACCCGCAGGCGGGAAAAGGCGGCCGCAATAGCTAGCTTTGTAGCACCGCATTGTCCCTTCCCGCGCCATTTGGTGCCGCTTATTTCCACTCAGCTTGCCCGTTCTCTCCGTCATCATTCCGGCCTACAACGAAGCCACGCGGGTGGGAAGCACCATCGAGCAGGTGCTGACGTACCTGCACGCGCAGCCGTTCAGCAGCGAGCTCATCGTGGTCAGCGACGGCTCGACGGATGACACGGGGCGGGTAGTGGAGGGCTATTTTGCCACCCACCCCGACACCATTCCCACCCGCCTCATCAGCTACCCCGCCAACCGGGGCAAGGGCTACGCGGTGCGCCAGGGCCTGCTGGCTGCTACCGGCACCGTGGCCCTGTTTTCCGACGCCGACCTCTCGACGCCCATCGAGGAGCTGCATAAGGTGGTCGACCCCATTCTGGCGGGCCAGTACGACGTCGTATTCGGCTCGCGGGCCCTCGACCGCAGCCTCATTGGCGTGCACCAGCCCTGGCTGCGCGAGTACAGCGGCCGCGTCTTCAACCAGATTATGCAGTGGGCCACCGGTCTGCCCTACGCCGATACCCAGTGCGGCTTCAAGGCCTTTCGCATGGCCGCCTGCCGGCCCATCGTGGAGGGCGCGGTGCTCGACCGCTTCGGCTTCGACGTGGAATTGCTGTACCTGGCGCACAAAGCCGGCCTGCGCCTGCTGGAGCAGCCCGTGCGCTGGAACGACGCCGCTGGTAGCAAAGTAGGCTTCCTCAGCGGCCTCGACGGCTTTCGCGAGCTGCGCCAGCTGCGCCGCCGGGCCCGGCGCGGACACTACGATGCCGCCCTGCGCCGCACCCGTGAGGTGGCCGCCCCGGGCAATGGGGCCAGTGCGGCCCTTCCGCCGGGGCGCCCTGCCTAGGGCTGCCGGAAGCTATTCGTGATTTGTGTTTTTCCTGCGGTACCCGTATCCCATGCCTGATTTTTCGCGTTCTTCTCCCTTGCAGCGGTGGCTGGTGCCGGCCTTTTTCGGAGCTGTGCTGCTGCTGGGCCTGTTACTGCTACGCGATTATGGTTTGTCGATTGACGAAAACCAGCAGCGCGACATCGGCATGATTAGCCTCAAGCACGTGGGCCAGATGGTGGCCCCGGACTGGATTGCCGCCGACCACGATTTTGACAAGTACAGCACCCCGCTGGCCGAGTTCTACGACCGCGACTACGGCGTGGCTTTTGAAACCCCGGTGTGCCTGGCCGAACGCCTGCTGGGCATCGAAGATGGCGGCGACAAATTCCGGTTTCGCCACCTGTGCACCTTTCTGGTGTGTTTCGGGGGCCTGATTGCCGTGTTCCAGCTCGCCCGCCGCCGCTTCGACGACTGGCGACTGGGCCTGCTGGCGGCGTTGTGGCTGGTGCTTTCGCCGCGCCTGTTTGCCGAGTCATTCTACAACGATAAGGATGCCGTGTTCATGGCCCTGTTTGCCGTGGCCACCAACACGGGCGTGCGGCTGCTGCTGCGGCCCACCTGGCGCCGGGCCGCGTGGCACGCCCTGGCCTGCGCGGTGGCCATCGATGTGCGCATCATGGGCATATTGGTGCCGCTGATGACGCTGGGCCTGCTGGGCTGGCGTGGGCTGCGGGGCGAAATACCGTGGCGGCAGCTGCTGGCCGTGACGGGCCTGTACCTGGCGCTGATGTGGGGGCTGATAGTAGCACTGTGGCCCTACCTGTGGGCCGCGCCGCTGGACAATTTTGTGGAGGCTTTCGAACACATGAAAACCTTCCGCTGGGGCGGGGTGGTGCTGTATTTCGGCAACATGGTGGCCGCCACCGATTTGCCTTGGCACTACCCGCTGGTGTGGCCGGGTATTACCACACCCGTGCTTTACCTGGCCGCCGGCCTGCTGGGCGTGGGGCTGATGGGGCGGCAGCTGGTGCGATACCGCTGGCGCTTGTGGGCCAATGAGCGGGGCTTGCAGGATGTCATGTTTCTGGGCCTATTTATTGGGCCGCTGCTGGCCGTTATCGTGTTCCACTCGGTGCTGTACGACGGGTGGCG
Source organism: Hymenobacter sp. UYCo722 (assembly GCF_040547115.1). Classification (NCBI taxonomy): domain Bacteria; kingdom Pseudomonadati; phylum Bacteroidota; class Cytophagia; order Cytophagales; family Hymenobacteraceae; genus Hymenobacter; species Hymenobacter sp. UYCo722. Next base: position 416,095 of record NZ_JBEPPC010000002.1, read on the forward strand.
GCAGCTCTACTTCATCTACCCGGCTTTTTTGCTGGTGGGCATGCGCGGCTGGGTGGCGGCCAGCGGCTGGCGGCCCCGCTGGGCGGGGTGGCCCCGGGCCTGGTACGTGGGCACCGGCCTGTGCCTGCTGGTAACGGCCGCGCAGATGGTGCGCGACCACCCCTTGCAAAACGTGTACTTCAATCTGCTAGCGGGCCCCAACGTGGGCGAGCGGTTCGAGATGGATTATTGGGGCCTGGGCTACCGGCAGGATTTGGAATACATCGCCAGCCACGACGACCGGCCGAAAATCAAGTTCTTCGCGCCCCAGCCCAGCCCGGCCGATTTCAACCGCCTGCTGCTGCCCCCCGAGCAGCGCGACCGGCTAATGTTCGTGGACCAGCCCGATAGCGCCGACTACTTCCTGACCAGCTACCGCTGGCACCCCGATAGTTACGACTACCCCTTCGAGGTGTTCCAGATACGCGCCGATGGCCGGCGGGTGCATTCGGTGTTTCAGCTGCGGGCCGGCTGGTAGTGCGGCAGCTTTCGACCAACATACTATGCTAAGCCAAGGAGTACAAATGGGGCTGTTGATGGGGGGGGCGCTGCTGCTGGCGGCCAGCATTGGGGCGTGGTACCGGCAGCGCTTGACCTGGGCTGTGGGCCTGTTGATGGCCGCTGCGCTGCTGCTGCGCCTTCTGATGGCCAGCCTCGACCCCTTTTTGCACGACTGGGATGAGCGGTTTCATGCCGTGGTGGCCAGCAACATGCTGCTACACCCACTGGCTCCCATGCTGCACGCCGACCTGTTGCCTTACGACTACAAGGCCTGGTGCTGCAACCACATCTGGCTGCACAAGCAGCCCCTGTTTATGTGGCAGATGGCGCTGAGTATGAAGCTGCTGGGAGTGAATGAGGTGGCCATGCGCCTGCCCAGCGCGCTGCTGGGCAGCCTGGTGCTGTATCCGGTGTATCGCCTGGGCCGGCTCCTGCTCGATGCGGATACCGGCTACGTGGCCGCGCTGCTGGCGGCATGCGCGTTTTACCAGCTGGAGCAAACCAGCGGAGTAATTGGCATGGACCACAACGACGTGGCCTTTGCGGCCTATGTGACGGCTAGTATCTGGGCCTATTATGAATACCGCGCCAGTGCCCGGCCGTGGCGCTGGCTAGTGCTGGTGGGCGTGTTTGCCGGGGCGGCGGTGCTGTGCAAGTGGCTGGTGGGCCTGGTGGTGTACGCTGGCTGGGGTGTGGCCATTTTGCAAGCTGCTCCGCGCCGCTGGGCCGAGTATGGCCGGCTGGCCGCGTCGGTGGCTGTGGCGGTAGCCGTGGCGCTGCCCTGGCAGCTGTACGCGGCGTGGCGCTTTCCGCTGGAAAGCGCCTACGAACGAGCCTACAATACCCGCCACTTTCTGGAGCCGCTCGAAGGCCACGACTACCCCTGGTACTACCACTTCGGTATGTTGCCCACGCACTATGGCCTCCTGCTGACTTTGATGGCGCTGGGCCTGGGGCTGGTGTGGCGGCGTGGCCAGCTCGGGCGGCTGGTACCCATGCTGGCGATGGTAGCCTTGGTATATGCCTTTTTCACGGTCGCCGCTACCCGCATGTACTCCTATACCTACGTGGTGAGCGCGCTGCTGCTGCTGCTGGCCGCCGTGCCGCTGGCCGATGTCCTGCGCGGCCTCCGGGCGGCCGGTGGGCGGCGCGGGGCCGGGGGCGTGGCGCTGGTAGTGGCCCTGGTGCTGGCCGCCGATGCCCGCCCGTGGACCATCGTGCGCTACCACTTCGCCGAATCCATTGGGGTGGTATCGGGCGCGCCGCTGGAGCGGGCCGTGCGCCTGGCCAATGCCAGCCTCTACCGCCATCTCGATGCGGAAGTGCCGCCGGGCTACCTCATTTTCAATGCCCAGGGAAGCGACGAACTCCAGGCCCAGTTCTACTCAAGCCACCCTGTGTATGGCTGGTGGCCGGCCGAGGCCGACCTTAACCGGCTGCTGGCGCAGGGCTGGCGGGTAGCGTACTTTCCGGCCCACCACGACCAGGCCCCGCCCGATTACCTGACGCACTCGCCCGGGGCCATTCCGCTCTGGGGCCGCCCGCAGTAACATGGCCGCCGCTATCCGACCTGGTTCATTCACTTCTTCGCTTCCCATTTTTGCTCTCGCCTATGCCTGCTTCCGTAAGCCCTCGCCTGGTTCCGCTGCTCACGCTGCTGCTGGCCACGCTACTGCTGCTCAGCGCCGGCCTCTACAACGGCTTCCCGCTGGTTACTTCCGATAGCGGCAGCTACATCAACTCGGCTATTCACTTCGAGGTGCCCAACGACCGGCCCATCGTGTATGGCTTGTTCATTCGGGCCACGGGCCTGAAGTTTTCCCTCTGGCTGGTGGTGCTGGCGCAGGCGCTGCTGCTGGCTTGGGTGCTGCTGCGTTGCGTGGCCGAGTTCGCGCCGCGCGTGCGGCACCGGTCGGGCCGGCTGGTGCTGGTAGGGCTCACTCTCTGGGCTACGGGCGCGTCGTACTACTGCTGCCAGCTCATGCCCGATATTTTTTCGGCCATCGGGCTGCTGGCGCTGGCGCTGCTGCTGCTGGGGCCCGTGCGCCCGGTGGGCGAGCGGGTGGGCCTGTTGGCAACGGCGGCACTCGCTACGCTCATGCACAACTCCAACCTGCTCGCTTTCACACTGGTAGTGCTGGGTTTTGGCCTGGTGGCCTGGTGGCAGGGGCTGTTTCGGCGGCAGCTGGCCAGCCGGCGGCAGTGGGGGCTCACCACGGCTACCGTGCTGGCTTGCTGGGTGTTGCTGCCGGCCATTCACGCGGCCTTTGGCGGCGGCTTCGTCCTGTCGCGGGCCACACCCGTGTTTCTGGTAGGCCGGCTGGTGGAAGCCGGCATCGTCGACAAGTACCTCGACCGCAACTGCGATACCGCCCAGCCGCTCAAACTGTGTGCTTTCCGCGACAAGCTGCCCAACGATGCCATCACCTTTCTGTGGGATGAAAAAAGCCCCTACTACCAGACCGGCGGCTTGGAAGACAACCTGGATGAATACCGCACCATTGTTGGCCATATTCTGACCACCCCGCGCTATTATCCTTACCTTATTCAGGAAGGCCTGCGCTCCACCCTGCGCCAGCTGACGCACTTGGGCCACGGCGACGGCCTAGTTCCCTTCCGCGAAAACACCAACCCCTACTGGAAGGTGCAGGAGTTCGCATCCTACGAGCTCAAGGCCTACATGTCATCGCTGCAAAACCGGGGCAGCCTGCATTTCGAAGACCTGAATGCGCGCTTTTACGGGGCCGTGCTGCTTTCCTTGCTGGTGGCAGCGGGCCTGATAGGTGGTGCCAGGCGCTCGGCGGTGGCGGCGGCCCGCTACACCCCGCTGCTGCTGCTGTTGCTGGTACTGGGCCTGGGCCTGGTCGCCAATGCCTTTGTGACCGGGGCGCTGGCCAACGTGCTCGACCGCCTGCAGGGGCGCGTGGCGTGGCTGCTGCCTTTCGCCGCGCTGCTGGTGGTGGCCGAGCACGGCCCCGACGGGGTGCGCCGGGCCTGGCAGTTGTGGTGCCGGCCGGCGGCTACCCCCGCGCCCGGCGAGCAAAGTGTTATCTGATTCCTGATTCTGAACCGTTATCGGCCCCGTCCCAACCCCGGTTTATTCCCCTGCTATGAAGCTTCGTGCTCCGTTTTCGCTGGCTACCATTTTCGCCCTGTTTCTGCTGCTATTGCAGCTGCGGCTGTGGGTGCCCAACTTCGATACCCACAACGTCACGGCTATTCTGACCTGGGATGCCCTGGGATACTACCTCTACCTGCCCGCGCATTTCATCTACCACGACTTGTCGCATCTGGCGTTCATGCCGCGCATTTTGCAGGAATACAACCCCACGGGCTCGTACTACCAGGCGTTTCCGGTGCCGGGCGGCCCGGCCGGGGCCATGGTCATGAAGTACCCCATTGGGCTGGCTATTCTGAACGCGCCGTTTTTCGGGCTGGGGCACTGGGCCGCCGGCCACTGGAACTACGCCCGCGACGGCTTTTCGGTGCCCTACCAGGTGGCCATTGCCGTGGGCAGCCTCGTGTATTCGCTGCTGGGGCTGGGCCTGCTGCGGCACGTGCTGCTGCGCTACGTGTCGGATGTGGTAACGGCCCTCACGCTGGCGCTGCTGGTGATTGGCAGCAACTACCTGCACTACGCCGCCATTGATGGGGCCATGGCGCACAACGTGGGTTTCACGCTCTACGCCCTGCTGCTGTGGCTCACGGTGCGCTGGCACGAGCAGCCGCGCCGCGGGCTGGCGGCCGGCATCGGCCTCACGCTGGGCCTGCTGGTAATGGTGCGGCCCTCCGACATGGTGGCCGTGCTGCTGCCCCTGCTTTGGGGCGTGACCTCGCCGGCGGCCCTGCACGCCAAGCTGCGGCTGCTGCGCGCGCGGCCCCTCGACGTGGCCCTGCTGGTGGGCGGCGGGCTGCTGGCCGTGCTGCCGCAGCTGCTGTACTGGAAGTGGGCCGCGGGCCATTTCTTCGTGTATAGCTACGAAAAGCAGGGCTTTAGCTTCCTGAAGCCGCACACGTGGCAGGTGCTGTTCAGCTTCAAAAAAGGCTGGCTGATGTACACGCCCCTCATGGTGCTGCCCCTGCTGGGGCTGGCCGTGCTGTGGCGGCGCAACCGGGCCGTAGCCGTGCCCGTGCTGGCCTACTTTCTGGTCAACCTCTGGGTGGTGTCGGCCTGGGATATCTGGTGGTACGGCGGCACGTTGGGGCAGCGGGCGCTGGTGCAGTCGTACGCGGCGCTGGCCCTGCCGCTGGCCTATTTGCTGGCCTGGCTGGGCCAGCAGCGGCCGGCCCGGCCGGCGCTGTGCGGCGCGGCCCTGCTGGGCAGCGTGCTGTGTATCGACCAGAACCTGGTGCTCGAATGGCAGTACCTCAACGGCATTCTGGACGGCGAGAACATGAACCGCCGCTACTTCGGGGCGCTGCTCGGCAACGTGCATCCCACGCAGGACGAGTTGAACCTGTTCGACTCGAAAAACCGCTTGCCTGGTAAGGTGAAAGACTATGCCTTCTGCCCGCTGGGCAAGCTGAGCTTCGACGACCAGCCCGCCGCCGACTCCACCGGCATCACCAACGCGGCCGGTTACCGCAGCCGCCAGTCGTACCACGCCGTGCAGGGCCGCGCCTACAGCCCCGCCGTGCAGGTGCGCCTGCGCGATGCCGGCCTGGCCGCCGGGCAGTGGGTGCGCGGCAGCGTGCTGGTGAACTCCGAATACGGGGCCTGGGGCCACAAGCTGGTGGTGGTGCGGGAGCGCCACGGCGAAACGGTGCAGTGGGAAAATACCCGCCTGCAAAACGCCCTCAGCGTGCCCGGCCGCTGGACGGCCGTGTGGCTCGACGTGCCCCTGGCCGCCGATGCCCAGCCCGATGATGTGCTGAAAGTATTCGTGCTGAACGAGAACGGCTCGCCCTGCTACCTCGATGATATTCAGGCCGAAGCCCTGCAGTCCAAATATGCGTGGTAAGCACCTGGCGGCTGGGCAGCTGCCGTTTTTCTGCTAGTTTTACCCTTTCTTAATCACTCGTTTCCTTATGTCAGCTCGTTTCTACACGCTTTCAGTCGCGGCCATTGCCGGGCTCTGTTTCCTCGCCAGCTGCGGCGGCTCGTCGACCGAAGACGACGCTAACCTCATTGCCTTCAGCGACTTCGAAGCCGTGGTGGGCTGGTTGCCTGACCCCACTACCGTCACCCGCGAGAAAGCCCATTCCGGCCGCTACTCCGTGAAAGTGGATGCCGGCCACGAGTTCGGCATGGGCTACAACCTGCCCCTGGGCCAGGCCACGGCCCGCAAGCCCCACAAAATCCGGCTGTCGGCCTGGGCCTACATGACCGACGATAAATCGACTGCCCGGCTGGGCCTGCAGGTGTTCGACCCGGCCGCCGGCAAAGAGACGTTCGGCGACGGCATCAAATACGGCGAGCAGGTGAAGGAAGCTCGCAAGTGGGTCAAAATCACGAAGGACATTACCCTGCCCGAAACCGCGACCAGCACCCAGCAGCTGCGCATCTTCTTGTGGCGCGACGGGGCCACCACGCCCGCGTACATCGACGACCTGCGCGTTTCGCTGATAGATTAATTTCCGCTACGCGCCTCCCGCGCTGGCTGCCCAGCGGCGGGGGGCGGCGTTATCCTGCCCCGGTCGGGCCTGCTGATGGAAACAAAATTGCGCGCAAAGCGCTGGTGGCCCGCTACCCACACGGGCTACGTGTGGCTGTGCATTGCCTTCATTTTTGTGGCGGCCATTGGCCGGGGTGCCCGCTGGAAGAAGGATGACGTGCTGATTTCCGACACCGTGGGCTACTACGCCTACCTGCCGGGTGCCTTCATCACCCACGACCTGGGCGATGGCACTTACCAACAGGCCATTCGCGCGCAGTACCGGCCCGACCTCGCCGCCGACTACGGCATGGTGCACCTGCCCAACGACCGCACCGTGTTCAAGTACCCGCTGGGCATGGCCGTGGCCTACGCGCCGTGGTTTGCGCTGGCCCACGCCTACGCCTCGGTGCCCGGCGGCCCGCCAGCCGATGGCTACTCGCTGCCCTACCAGGTGCTGCTGCCGCTGGGCTGCATGCTGTATGCGCTGCTGGGCCTCTGGCTGCTGGGGCGCGAGCTACGGCGCTATTTCCCCGACTATATTACGGCGCTCACGCTGCTGTGCATTGGCTTGGGCACCAACTTGTTCACCTATGCCACGCACGAGGCGACGATGTCGCACGCCACGCTGTTTCTGCTGAACGTGCTGCTGCTGCGCAACACCCGCGCCTGGTACGAGCAGGGGCGCTGGAGCACGGCGCTGGCCCTGGCGGCGGGCTTCGGGCTGCAATTGCTGGTGCGGCCTTCGGAGCTGATGCTGGCGGCCGTGCCGCTGCTGTGGGGCCTCACGAACGGAGCCGCCGTGCGCCAGCGGCTGGCCGAGTGGCTGGCCCGGTGGCCGCAGCTGCTGAGCATGGTGGCGCTGGTGGCGGCCATTGCCGGCCTGCAGTTTCTGTTTTGGCGCGTGGTGGGCGGCAGCTGGGTGCTCGATTTTTACCCGGGCGAGAAGTTCGATTTCCGGCATCCGCACCTGCTCGACGGCTTGTTTAGCGTGCGCAAGGGCTGGCTGTTCTGGACGCCGCTGATGGGGCTGGCGCTGCTGGGCATTGCCTGGACGCGCCGTGCCGTGCCCGCCGCCCTGCCGCCGCTGCTGGTGCTGGTGCCGGTGATGGTGTATGTCACCTTCAGCTGGTGGGACTGGGTGTACGGCGGCGGTTTTAGTGCCCGGCCGCTCATCAGCCTGTATCCGCTGCTGAGCCTGGCGCTGGCCAGCTTCTGGGCGCGGTGGTGGCCCGGCTTTGCCTGGCCGCTGGCGGTGCTGGTGCTGCTGCTGGTGCTGCTCAACCTGGCCCAGGGCTGGCAGTATTACCTGGGTATCGTGAACAGCTACAACGAAACCTGGAAGCAGTACACATACTACTTCTTCGACCTGGAGTGGCCGAACCCGAACCAGTAGCCGGGCCGCGCCGCCCGGCTACTGCCCCAGCAGCCCGTACTTAATGATGCAGTAGATGGCCCGGAAGCCGTCGCGCCAGCCAATCTTCTTACCCTCGGCGTAGGTGCGGCCGTAGTAGCTGATGCCCACTTCGTAGATGCGGATATCCTTCACGCGGGCCACTTTGGCCGTTACCTCGGGCTCGAAGCCGAAGCGGTTTTCCTCCAGCTTCAGGCCCTGAATAATGTCGCGCCGGAACAGCTTGTAGCAGGTTTCCATGTCGGTCAGGTTCAGGTCGGTCATCATGTTGCTCAGGAACGTGAGCATCTGGTTGCCGAGGCTGTGCCAGAAGAACAGGATGCGGTGCGGGTTGCCGCCGATGAAGCGCGAGCCGAATACCACATCGGCGAAGCCCTTGATAATGGGCTTGATAAGGCAGTTATACTCCTCGGGGTCGTATTCCAGGTCAGCATCCTGAATGATGACGTAGTCGCCGGTGGCCTCGCGGATGCCCGTGTGCAATGCCGCGCCCTTGCCCTGGTTCACGGCATGCTCGAGCAGGCGCAGGCCCATTTCGGGGTAGCGCGCGGCGTAGGCCCGGATGGTATCGGCCGAGGCATCGGTCGAGCAGTCGTTGACGAGGATAATTTCCTTGCCGATGCCGTTCACCAGCTCCAGCTCCCGCAGCAAATCCAGAATCTGGTGGATGGTGCGGGCTTCGTTATAAACCGGAATGACGATGGAAAGGGTATCGAATTTGACCACTGGAAAGAGGATTGTGCAGGGCGAAGAAGCCGTAAAGCTAGCAGTCAGTGAGTAGTTATCGGTTATCAGTGAACAGTTAGCCATGAACTGCTCACCGTTAACTGTTCACTGATAACTGCCTAAAGCGCGCCCGTGCGGCCGCCGTCGACCGGCACGCTGGTGCCGTTAATGTAGCCGGCGGCCGGCGAAGCCAGGAAGGCGACGGCGGCGGCAACCTCCTCGGCTAGCCCGAAGCGCCGGGCCGGAATAGTCTTCAGCATATCGGCCTCGATGGATTCGGCCGACTGCCCGGTCTGGGCTACCTTCTTTTCGATGAGCGTGTGGTGGCGCTGCGTGAGGGTGGCCCCGGGCAGCACGTTGTTCACCGTGATGCCGTGAGGGCCCAGCTCGTTGGCCAGGGTTTTGGCCCAGCTGGCCACCGCGCCCCGAATAGTGTTGCTCACGCCCAGGCCCGGCAGCGGCACCTTCACCGATGTGCTGACGATGTTGATGATGCGCCCGAAGCCCGCCGCCCGCATGGCCGGTACCACGGCCTGCGCCAGCAGCTGGTTGCAGATAACATGCTGATTGAAGGCCAGCCGCAGCGCCTCCACCGGCGCGTCGAGTAGCGGCCCACCGGCCGGCCCGCCGGTGTTGTTCACCAGAATGTGAAAGCCGGCCGGGTGCGTGGCCAGGTAACCCTGCACCACTTCGGCGAGGTGGCTGGGGTCGTCGAAATCGGCCACCAGGTAGTCGTGCACCTGGCCGGTGGGCGTGGGCAGGGCGGCTACGGTTTCGCGCAGGCGGTCTTCGTGGCGGGCCAGTAGGGTGAGGCCGCAGCCCCGCTCGGCCAGCAGCTGGGCCACGGCCCGGCCAATGCCTTGCGTGCTGCCGCCGACGAGGGCGCGGTAGGGGAGGAGGTCGCTCATGGGAAAGTGGGAATAGGGGAAAAGGAATAGGGGCAAAACCTGCCGAAAAGTTAGCGCCCGGGCGGGGCGAACAGCACGAGGCTGTCCACGGGCTGTTCGTAGTAATATCCGGGCACCAGGAGCAGCAGCTGCCGCAGGCGCTGGTGCACGGGCTGGTTGCGATAAGCGGGCTCCACTACGAAGGCCGCCGGCCGGTAGCGTGCCAGAAAGTCCCGGACCTCGGCAGGAGTAGGGCCGGGAGCCGCCACCACCGAATCGGGCCGCGTCTGGGCCAGCAGCAGGGCGTGGAGCACGGGCTCAGCATCGAGGGAGGCGAACTGCGCGGGGCTTACCCGCGAGATGTAGCCGGTAGGCAACTTCTGGTGGTGCTGGGTTTGGTAAAAGAGCTGCACCGGATTGAACCGCCCCACCTGTCGGGTACCGTCGACAATGCCCAGTGGAATGGTGATGAGCGAGGTGCCGGGCAGCTGCGCCACCTGCCGGTAGGCGCGCGGCACCGCACTGATGCTTTGCAGCGGGAACGGGCGCGGCCAGAACTCAACCAGCACCACGGCGAAGAGCAGCAGGCTAAACCCCAACTGGGTGGCCGGTTTCAGGCGGCCGGCCCAGGCAGCTTCGAGGGCGCTGAACGAGACGATGGGCAGCAGCAGGCCCACCATCATTATCCAGCGGGTGGGGCAGCGCAGGTTGTTCAGAAACGGAATAAAGTGCAGCGCCGCCGTGGGCAGGTTCAGCCGCTCGTGGCCCAGCACCCGCACCGACGGGATGGTGAAGAGGAGAAAAACGACCAGCACCCAGGCCAGCGGCCGCCCGCCGGGGTCGGCAAAGCGGGCCGAGGCCGGGCGGCGGTGCCACCAGCGCAATATGCCCAGCAGCAGGGCCAGCAGCGGCAGCGCGTAGCCGATGAACACGGTATTCTCAATCGAGCCCGGGGCGTTGAACACCTTGGGGTTGTGCAGCAGCCGGGCGGCCCAGTCCCAGTACACCCACCGGCTACTGGCCGGCGGCATCAGAAACGACACCAAATCGCCGCCCCACCAGATGCTTTTTTCCGGGAGGCCCGACATGCGCAACAGCCGCACCAGCACGTGGCTGACGGCCAGCAGGCCCACCAGCCCCGCCCAGGTGCGCCCCGCCCGCCACCGGATGCGGCCGAGCCGCAGCCCAAACCACGCCGCGTAGGCCAGCGAGAAATACAGCAGCCCGAATAGCACGTAGTAGTCGCTCAGCAGGGTGAGCACCCCCAGCCCGGCGCAGGCAGCCACCGCGCCCCAGCTGCGCACCCGGGGCAGCCACCGCCCCGCCGTGAACTCAAATGCCCGCAAAAAAGCCAGCACGTAGAACGGCACCGTGGCCGTGAGCTCCAGGTTGACGTGCTGCGAGAGCCGTTGCAGCTTGTAGGGCGAATACGCGAACACGAAGCCCGCCAGCAGCGCCAGTACCGGGCTGCGCACCCAGCGCCGGGCCAGCAGGTAAGCCCCCGCGCCCGAGGCCGTCGCGCTCAGCAGAAGGCCCAGGTTCACGGCCAGTATCGGGTTGCCCACTACCAGGCCCAGCAGGCCGAGCACGGGCGTGTAGGTATGCATCAGCAGGCTGGTGCCCTGCGGGTAGAACAGCCAGTTGGTAACGAACGGGTTGCGGCCCCACACGATGGCCTGGTCGAAGTGCCAGACGTTCCACACAAACTGGTTGGCATCGCCGGCCGGGTCGGCCAGAAACGCCGTGGTCAAGCGTGTCCCCAGCGGCCAGGTAAAAACAAGAAACCACAGCCCGTAGAATCCGGACAGCAGCGCCGCACGCAGCCAGTTTTTCATAAGGGAGGAAAGCCGTAGCTTGTATTGAAGCCGCTGCCAGCCGCCGGCAGCGGCAAAGATAAGCCGGCTGGATAGGCATCCGACTCCCCGCCGGGCCGTAAATTAGCCCCGGAACTAACCCCTCTCCCGCCCATGATAACGCGCCCTTTCAACATTCAGCAGTGGATTGATGAGCACCGCCATCTGCTGAAGCCCCCCGTAGGCAACCAGCAGGTTTTCAAAGATAACCAAGACTTTATTGTGATGGTGGTGGGTGGCCCCAACGCCCGCAAAGACTACCACGTCGATGCCGGCGAGGAGCTGTTCTGGCAAATCGAGGGCACGATGACCGTCAAAATCATGGAGGATGGCCAACCCGTCGACATCACCATCGGCCCGGGCGAGCTGTTCCTGCTGCCACCCAATGTGCCGCACTCGCCGCGCCGCCCGGCCGGCACCATCGGCCTGGTTATCGAACGCTACCGCACGGCCGGCGAAATCGATGGCTTCCAGTGGTACTGCGAAAACTGCGGGAACAAGCTCTACGAGGAGTTCGCCGAGATTACCGACATCGTGAGCCAGCTACCGCCGATTATGAATGCCTTTTGGCAGGATGATGCCAAGCGGACCTGCCAGGTGTGCGGCACGTACATGGAAGCGCCAGCGCCGGTGGTCTAATACCGGTCATCCTGAGCACAGCGAAGGAACTTATCACGTCTGCACCGCATAAAATTCAAGTTGGCCTGGCGTGATAAGGTCCTTCGCTGCGCTCAGGATGACCGACGACTCTCGCCCTCATATCCCCACACCCTCCTACCCTAAAAACCCACCCGCCTCGCCCGTTTGCTTTCCATCGACATTCACACCCACATTCTGCCCGAGCGGTGGCCCGATTTGGCCGCCCGCTACGGCTATGGGGGTTTCATCCGGCTCGAACACCACAAGCCCTGCTGCGCCCGCATGATGCAGGACGATAAGTTCTTCCGCGAGGTGCAGGACAATTGCTGGGACCCCGCCGTGCGTCTGCGCGAGTACGACCAGTTTGGGGTGCAGGTGCAGGTGCTGAGCACCGTGCCCGTGATGTTCAGCTACTGGGCCCAGCCGCTGGATTGCCTTGACCTCAGCCAACTGCTCAACGACCACATTGCCGACGTGGTGCACCGCTACCCCACCCGCTACGTGGGCCTGGGCACCCTGCCCATGCAGGCTCCCAAGCTGGCCATCCGGGAGTTGGAGCGCTGTACGAAAATGGGCCTGGCCGGCGTGCAGATTGGCTCGCACGTGAACGACTGGAACCTCGACGCGCCCGAGCTTTTCGAGGTGTTTGCCGCCGCCGAGCAGCTTGGGGCCTGCGTGTTCGTGCACCCCTGGGACATGATGGCCCAGCAGAAAATGCCCAAATACTGGCTGCCCTGGCTGGTGGGCATGCCCGCCGAAAGCACTCTAGCCCTGTGCTCGCTGATATTTGGCGGCGTGCTCGAGCGGCTGCCCAACCTGCGCGTGGCCGTGGCCCACGGCGGGGGCTCGTTTGCCAGCACCATCGGCCGCATCGAGCATGGCTGGCAGGTGCGGCCCGACCTTTGCGCCATCGACAACCCGCACAACCCGCGCCAGTACCTGGGTCGGTTCTGGGTCGACTCGCTGGTGCACGACCCGCTGATGCTCGATTACTTGGTGAAGACCCTGGGGCCCGAAAAAATCACGCTCGGCTCCGACTACCCTTTCCCGCTGGGCGAGCTGGAGCCCGGCCAACTCATCAAATCCATGCCGTTTTCGGCCGACCTGAAAGCCCGCATGCTGGGCCAGAACGCCCTGGACTGGCTGGGGCTGGAAGCCGTCCGGTTTCGGGTTTAGGCCAAAACCTTTTGTTAGCACCGCGCTTGCTTTGCCCCGACCTTTGTACTCCAATATGAACGACACCGCCGCCATCCTCGACGCCACCGACCCGCTGGCCGCCTTCCGCCAGGAATTTCATTTGCCGTCCGGCCCCGATGGGCAGCCCGGTACTTATTTGTGCGGCAACTCCTTGGGCTTGCTGCCCAAAACCGCCCGCGCCGCCGTCGAACGCGAGTTTGCCTCCTGGGAAGCGCGCGGCGTGGAAGGCCACTTCCTCGGCCCCTCGCCCTGGCTGCACTACCACGAAACGCTGACCGATGCCACCGCCCGCCTGGTGGGCGCGCGCCCGCTCGAAGTAGTGGTGATGAATACCCTGACCGTGAATCTGCACCTGCTGCTCGTCACGTTCTACCGCCCCACTGCCACCCGCTACAAGGTGCTGATGGAAGGCGGCGCGTTCCCCTCCGACCAGTACGCCCTCGAAAGCCAGGCCCGCCTGCACGGCCTCAACCCCGACGACGTGATTGTGGAGCTGATGCCCCGCCCCGGCGAGCACACCCTGCGCACCGAAGACATCGAAGCCAAAATTGTCGAGCTCGGCGACTCGCTGGCCACCATCATCATCGGCGGTGTGAACTACTACACCGGGCAGGCCTTCGACATGGCGGCCATCACCCGCGCCGGGCACGCCGTGGGGGCCATGGTCGGCTTCGACCTGGCCCACGCCGCCGGTAACATCGAGCTGCACCTGCACGACTGGGACGTGGACTTTGCCTGCTGGTGCACCTACAAGTACCTCAACTCGGGGCCGGGCGGCACGTCAGGCGTGTTCATCCACGAGCGGTTTGCCGAGCAGCCCGACCTCGTGCGCCTCGCCGGCTGGTGGGGCCACGATGCCGCCGCACGGTTCCAGATGAAAAAGGGTTTCCAGCCCATGCCCGGCGCGGCCGGCTGGCAGCTCTCCTGCGGGCAGATTTTTCCGATGGCCATTCACGCTGCCAGCCTGGCCATCGTGGAGCGGGCCGGGGGCATCGCGGCCCTGCGCCGCAAGAGCGAGCAGCTTACGGCCCGCCTCGAAAGCCACATTCGGGCCCTGAACCTGCCGGCCTCGAAGCTCGAAATTATTACGCCCGCCGACCCGGCCCAGCGCGGCTGCCAGCTTTCGCTGCTGGTGCACGAGCGCGGCCGCGAGCTGTTCGATTTCCTGGTTGCCCAGGGCATCATCGGCGACTGGCGCGAGCCCAACGTCATCCGCCTCGCCCCCGTACCACTCTATAATTCGTTCGCCGATGTCGACCGCGTGGGCGCAGCCCTGCGGCAATTTTTTGGTGAATAGTTGGCGGGAGTGAATAACAAGCCGCGCCTTTGCTGCCACTGTTTACTCCCGCCAACTGTTCACTGCTACCTGTTCACTGACAACTGACTTACCCAATGGAAGATTACGCCGCCAAGATGCTGCTGAAGACCGATGCGGCCCTGCGCGAGTACGTGACCGGCCATGTCCAGTACCGGGAGGCGGCCGTGCTCGCCGCCCTCGACGAGCTGCGCCGCCGCGGCCAGCCCGCTGCCGAAGAAGCCGCCCTGCGCCCCACCCTCGAAGCCGGGGCCGCCGCCCAGCGCGTGGCCGACGAGGCGGCCGCTGCCAAAGCAATTGCTGAGCGGCCGGCCCCCGCTCGCAACCCGGGCGAGCCCGCTGAGATTCCGGCCGATGCCCCGGCCCTGTATTCACCGCTGACCATCATTCTGTTTTCCATCATGTCGGTGCCGATTGGGGGCATCCTGCTGGGCATCAATTTGTTTCGGGTAGGACAGAAAAAGGCTCTGCTGGGGCTGGTGCTCTTTATTCTGGCCTACATGGGCGCGGGCATGGGGCTGCTCGCGCTGGCTGCCAGCCAGGGCAGCTCGGTGTACGTGTGGGGGCTGCTCGGGCTTAACCTGCTGGCTACCATGGTGTACCTGCAATGGTTCTGGCCCCGCTACGTGGGCACTACCGTGTATCGGAATCGCAGTGCCCTGGTGCCGCTGGCCGTGTGCCTGCTGCTGGTGTGGGGCGCGCAAAAGCTTTCGCCCGCGCTCCTGAAGCAGCCGGGCAAAGCGGCCCCGGCCCAACAGAATACGCCGGCCCGCTAGCGACTACCGCCGTCGGCTTCTTTGTGCCCTGATACCCTGCCGCTGCTGTTCCCGATGCTGCTTCAATCCCTGCCGCTGCCCGGGGCCGACCTGTTGTTTGCCCCCGCCTTCCTGCCCGCCGCCGAAGCCCCGGCGCTACTGGCCCACCTCACCGATGCCGCCGCCTGGGAGCAGCGCACTATTCGCCTGTTTGGTCAGGCGTTTCCGCAGCCGCGCCTCACGGCCTGGTACGGCGACCCGGAGGCTCGCTACTCCTACTCGGGCCTGGCCTGGGAGCCGCGCCCCTGGCTGCCGGCGCTCGCCCAACTGCGCCAGCGCCTCGAAGCCGCCACCAGTACCCGCTACAACAGCGTGCTGCTGAACCTGTACCGCGATGGCCGCGACAGCATGGGCTGGCACGCCGACGATGAGCCCGAGCTCGGCCCCGCGCCCGCCATCGCCTCGCTGAGCCTGGGCGCGGTGCGGCGCTTCCGGCTGCGCCCCCGCCCGGGATTAAGTCATGCGCCGCTCAGCCTCGATTTGCCCCCCGGTAGCCTGCTGCTGATGCGCGGCACTACGCAACAGTACTGGCAGCACGCGCTGCCCAAAACGGCCCGGCCCGTGGGCCCGCGCCTCAACCTCACGTTTCGGTGGGTGGGGCCGGCCGCGCCGCGCTAGTACCGGATGCCGGGATGCCCGCACAAGCGCGGGCAAAAGGTTTCGCCCACTTCGTAGTCGCCCACTCGCAGCACGGGCCGCATGGCAAAGGCTTCAGCCAATGGTTGTGGAGCGATGACGGCCGGCGTTTGCGGCTGCGGAAAAATATCGGCTGTCGCAACCACCATTGAAGGCTTGGAACGACGAAGAGCAACACTGACAGGCATGAGCAGGCAGGAAAGGCGGCGGTGGGAATCGCCAACAACCCAACCCCGGACGGCCCGGCGGCAGCGTGCTTCTTTCAAGGAACGTACCATTTTTCGGGGATGCAGTAGCAATAAAGCTGATATACTGCGCTTTATTGTTCAGCTTGGTCCACAAAAAAGCCCCGTCCAACAACTGGACGGGGCTTTTTCGTAATTGAAAACCGGCGGCTTATTTAATATCGAACAGCAGGCCGAAGTAGCCGAGGCGGCCGTAGCTCGGTGCCCCGTACACCTGGAAGTTCCGGGCGTCGAACAGGTTTGTGACGCCGGCTTGGGCCGTGAGGTGCAGGGGTTTGATGAGGTAGCCCACCTGCGCATCCACGGTCTGGGCCGTGGCCACAGTGCCGGTGGCAAAGGTCGACTCGTAGAGGAAGCTGTCGGCCCAGCGGTAGTTCACGTTGTAGCTCAGCGTGCGCTCCAGGGTCTGGCCGTCGAGACCGAGGTTGAACTTGTGCTTGGGCGTGTTGAAGAACGATTGCGTACCCGCCTTGAAGTCCTTCGTGATGAGGTCGTTGTAGCTGTAGTTGCCACTTAGCGTCAGGGCCGGGGCGAAGGTGTAGCTCAGCGTGAGGCCCGCGCCCTGGCTCTGCACGCGCTGGTTCACGTTGGCCGCAATCTGAATCACGCGCACATTGCTGCCGGGAGCGTTGGTAGTCGCCAGCTCGGCCGGGTTGGTGAGGGGCGTACGGTCGAGGTGGCCCACAAAGTTCTGGGTGGCGATGAAGTTGTTGTACACGTTGTAGAAGTAGTCCACGTCGATGTATAGCTTCTTGGCGATTTGGGCGCGGTAGCCTCCCTCCAGGCTGTTCACTTCTTCGAGGCGCAGCTTGTCGGTGCTGTAAATGTTGTTGGCATCGGCCGGCGAGTTGCCCGCTCCACCCTTCAGCACGTTCACGGTGTAGCCCTGGAAGCCGTTGCCCACGTTGCCCAGCAGAATGGCGCGGCCCACGTCGAGCTTGATGTACTGGTCGTTCTGGGTCGGCGCGCGGAAGGCGCGGCTGTAGCTCACGCGGAAGTTCTGGAGCTTATCGGCGCCGAGCGAGTACACGGCCGAAGCGCGCGGCGAAAAGGCCGTGCCGAAGTTCTTGAAGTTGTCGACGCGGCCGGCGACGGCCAGCTTCAGGTGGTCGTCGAGCAGCGTCTTGCTGGCCTGCGCATAAGCGCCGTACTCGTAGTTTTTGATGCGGTCGCCATCCTTGGTGTCTTCGAATAGGCTGCCATCCGAGCCCAGCAAAAACTGGCGGTAAGCCGCGCCCACGGTCAGGTCGGCAAAATCGTTTTTGAAGGTGTACTGGCCGCTGCCCTCGTTCAGAATGGAGCGAATGATGAGGCGCGCCCCCTGGCCCGGCGTCGGGTCGTGAATGATTTTATTGCGGGCCGCGTCGAACGCGGGCGTGCCGGGTACCAGCAGCGGGGCATTGGCATCGGCGAAGGCGCGGGCCGTCAGGGCCGCCGCGTCGGGGCTCTGGCCGCTGGCCACGGCCGCGTTGTAGCGGCCGGCGTAGGTGCCAAAGTAGCGTTGGGCATAGCTCACGGGCCGGCCGTTGGCATCCACTACCGGCGTGCCAGTGGCCCCCACGGCCTGCTGGGTTTGCAAGAATGCGCCCAGGAAGCCCAGGTTATACGAGCCATCGGTTTGCGGGTCGCGGCCGCCCGAGAAATCGTGGGTCGTGAAGCCGCGCACAAACCAGTTGTTGCCTTCCAGCTGCAGGCGGGCCTGGTGCGCGCCGCTGTTCACAAAACGGTAGCGGCTGGCGCTCTGGTACGTGCTGGTCGTGTTGGTGTAGCGATAGTCGACGGTAGCCTTCACGCGGTTGGAAAGCAGCACCGACAGGCTGGGCGCAATTTTGTAGGAGTGCGTGGTGCTGTCGCCGGCCACGAGCTGGCGCTCGGTGTAGCCCGGCAGGAAAACCGTTTTGTTGGCCAGAGCCGGGCCGGCGTAGCCGGGGGTCGTCGGGTTGGCCGGGAAGGTGTTGCCCACGTCGCCGTACCGGTTCACGGCATCGTAGCCCAGGCCCGAGCCCACGGGATTGTTGTTGGGCTCTACCTGGGCAGCAGTGGCATCCAGGTTGTTGGCCACAAAATCGTTGGCCCGGATGGCACCACCCGAAATCTTGAACGCCACGCGGTCGCCGATTTTCACGGCGTAGCGCAGCTGGCCATCGAGCAGGCGGCGATTGCCGCCGCGCAGGCGCACCGTCAGGCCGGGGTCGCGGAAGGGGTCTTTCGAGTTGGTGAGCAGCACGCCGTTGAAGGCGTTGGCCCCGTAAAGCGCCGACGCCGGGCCGTGCACGACTTCTACGCTGGCCACGTCGAGCACGGGCATGCCCAGCAGGTTGCCGAAGTTGCTGCTCAGGCTGGGCAGCTGCGTGTCCATATAGTCGGCCAGCTGAATAATGCGTTCCGAGCGCGAGGAGTTGAAGCCACGCGTACTAAAACTACTTACCAGCAGGCTGGAGCTGCTGATGTCGATGCCCTTGAAGCGGGCCAGGCCGGCTACCAGGTCGGGCGTGGTAATCTGCTCTACCTGGCGCTGGTCGAGCTTTTCAATCGTTACCGGCACCTGGCCAATGTTCTCCTCCACGCGGGAGGCGGCAACCACTACTTGGTCGAGCACGGCGCTTGGGCGCAACGTCACGACCAATGCATTGTCGGGGCCGCTGAGGGGCAGTTCCTGGGTTTCGTAGCCAATGAAAGAAACCGAGAGCGTCTGAATGCCCTTCGAAAAATCCCCTTTCACCGCAAACTGGCCTTCCTCGTTCGTGCTGCTGCCCGTGTAGGTGCCTTTGAAAAAAACCGTGGCTCCCGGCAGGGGTGTGCCCGCTTCCGTTTGAACGGTGCCGCCCACGGTTTGCATTCCCTGTGCCCAACCGATGGCAGTAGCACACAGAAATATAATTAAAGAGAGAAAAATACGTTGCATATGAAATAATTGGGTGAAGGCAATTTGCAAAATTACCCATTATTTCTTATTTTTATCTGCTGGTTTGTAAATATTTTATAATAAGGTCAACGTTTTTACTGCCCGTTTTAACCGATTAAATTCCTTTTTCACCGCCTAATAGCGGATTCCTGGATGGCCCAGCAGTTGTGGGTCACCTTCGTGGCCTACTACGAAATCTCCAATTCGCAATGTAACCAATACCCGATAGGCTGATTTAGACGAAACCGGGTTTGCTACTTGCCGTTCGCTGGCCCGCGCGGCCACCAACGAAGCTTTGTGTGCAGCTACGCCCGCCCGTAGGATGTGCCATCGGCTAGCCGCCTCTTGCCGCCAATGCCGCCGGCCAACTAATGGCTGCTCAATTCGTGAATGTGTCATAGCAAAAACGGGTTTAGTTCTAATTCGTCAAAGGTCCGCTCCGCGTTGCCTCGATTAGTAGAATTGCGTTCAACCGGGCAACATGCTCGCCCAAATGCCTTGATAACCGTTCGAGTTTTTGCGCCCGGCCACCCGCCAACCTTCCCAGACGTAGTAGCTTCGCCATCTGCTAGCCTTTGTTGTTGTCTGCTATGTCTTCCGTATCTCCACCTGCCGCTACCGATTCCGTCACCATTATGGGGGCGGGCCTGGTGGGCTCGCTGCTTTCGCTGTACCTCGCCCGCCGGGGCCACGTCGTGCAGGTGCTCGAGCGCCGGCCCGACCCCCGCCGTGCCGATGTGCGGGAGGGCCGCTCCATCAACCTGGCTCTTTCGGACCGGGGCTGGAAGGCCCTGGCTGGCGTAGGCGTAGCCGACGACATCCGCCAGGTGGGCATCCCGATGAGTGGCCGGGTAATGCACGATGTTCACGGCAACCTTACCCGCCAGCCCTATGGGCGCGAGGGCCAGGCCATCTACTCCGTGAACCGAGGTCAGCTCAATCGCCGCCTGCTCGACCTGGCCGAGGCCCAGCCGGGCGTTCGGCTGCGTTTTGGCCAGCAATGCCTGGGTATTGATTTGAGAGCGCAGGAAATACGCCTGCGCGACACTGAAACCGATGAAGAGCACACGGCACCCTATAGCCGGCTGTTCGCCAGCGACGGTGCCTTTTCGGCCGTGCGGGCCGCTTTGCAGCGCACCGACCGGTTCGACTATTCGCAGAATTTTCTCGACTACGGCTACAAGGAGCTGACCATTGCCGCGGGGGCCGGCGGCGCGTGGCAGCTCGAAAAAAACGCGCTGCACATCTGGCCCCGGGGCCAGTACCTGATGATTGCCCTGCCCAACCTCGACGGCTCGTTCAACTGCACCTTGTTCTTTCCCTTCGAAGGCCCCGAGAGCTTCGCCGCCCTGCAAACCCCGGCCGAGGTAACCGCGTTTTTTACCCGCGTTTTTCCGGATGCTACCCCCCTGATGCCCGCGCTGACGGAGGAGTTTTTCGCGCATCCCACGGGCTCGCTGGTAACGGTGCGCTGCTTCCCGTGGAAATACGCTGATAACGTGCTGCTGCTCGGCGACGCGGCGCACGCCATTGTGCCCTTCTACGGCCAGGGCATGAATGCCGGCTTTGAAGACTGCACCGTGCTCAACCAGCTGCTCGACCAGCACGGCGATGCCGCCTGGGCCACCATCTTCGCCGAATTTCAGGCGCAGCGCAAGCCCAACAACGATGCCATGGCCGACCTGGCCATCTACAACTTCGTGGAGATGCGCGACCGCGTGGCCGACCCGCGCTTCCTGCTGCAAAAGAAAATAGAAGCTAAAATCGCGACTCAGTATCCCGGGCGCTGGGTGCCGCTGTACGCGCAGGTTACCTTCTCCGACACGCCCTACGCCGAGGCCTGGGCCGCCGGCCAGCGTCAGGATGCGATTATGGTCCGCCTCATGGCCCACATTCAGGCGGAGGCCGATTATGAGCAGCCCGCCGTGCAAGCCCTGGTGCGGCAGGAGCTGGCCCAGCAGCCCGGGGGCTAAGCCCGGCCCCCCCGCCCAAAACGGCGGCGGCTGGCGTAGCGGGCCCACGTGGCAGGCAGGGGAGGAATGGTGCAAAAGGAAGAGATTTTCTTGTTTGCAGAATGGCCGGCCGCGCCAAAAGGCGGGGCTGTACTCAGAGAGAGAAGCGGAAAGCGAACCAGCCCGGGAGCCGTGGCCGCGGGGGCCGGCGCGGCGCTAGCGGGCCGCTAGACCGAGGCCGTCGAGGGGTAGCAGGGTGCCTTCGAGCTGCTGGCGCAGCAGCACGTAGGCGCGCAGCTGGCTCGAAGCCAGCACCCGGCGCACGGTAGCCAGGTAGCGCGCCTGCGCATCCAGCGCGTCTTTATCGGAAGTTGCGAGCAGCAGGGCTGCACGCTCAGCCACGGTGCAGTGCTGCAACGCCATTTGCTGGGCGGTGCTTAGGCGCAATGCATCAGCAAGATAGCCGGTGATGCGCTGCACATCGTGCACGTGGCAAGAGAGGCTGGGAGCCGCGGTTTCGTTTTGTGCTTCGGCCTTGGCGGCCGTGGGGTGGGCGGCCCAGCGCTGGGCCTGGGCCGGAAGGGTGGGGCAGGCCAGCAGCAGGCCTACCAGGCCCACCGCAACCCAATGGCTGAGCAGGGTAGAACGTTGGGCACGAAGCAATAGCAACCGGACGATACTTGGCATGCCACAAATCTATATCAAAATTGCCACATTGTTTTATCAAGAATAAATTTACTTCATCGGCCGGTGGTCTAACTTGCCATCCGAACGGCTACTTTAGACCGACGAACGAAACATTTGCCCGCCCTTACTGGTCGGTTTCCAATCCCACCTTGCTCTGCTTATGCTTACCTGCGCCATCATCGACGACGACGAGATAAATCGCCTCACCCTGGAGCATTACGTGGAATTGAGCCCCGGCCTGAAATTGGTCGCTTCGCTGGCCGATGGCTTGGCCGGGCTCACCTTTTTCCGCGAAGGCAACCGCGTCGACGTGCTGTTTCTCGATATTGAGATGCCCCACCTCAGTGGGCTCGACCTGCTGCGCGTGCTGCCCAACCCGCCGGAAGTCATCATCACCACGGCCCGGCAGGATTTTGCCGTCGATGCCTTCGCCCTGCGCGTCACCGACTACCTGGTGAAGCCCTTCGAGTTTGCCCGCTTCACCCAAGCCGTCGAGCGGGTAGGCAGCCGCGTCTCCAGCAACGCGCCGGCCGCACCGGCCGCCGCCGAAGTGCCCGTTCGCAGCGACCTTTTCGTGAAGGTGAACAGCCGCATGGTGCGCATCAATTTTGATGAGGTGCTGTACGTAGAAGCGCTGTCGGACTACGTTAACATTGTGACCGACAAGCATAAGTACATTGTGTACACCACACTCAAAGCCCTCGAAAGCCGGCTGGCTCCGTACACCAACTTCGTGCGGGTGCACCGCAGCTACCTGCTGAATACGCAGCACATCGAGTCCATCGAAGACAACACGGCCAACCTGCACGGGGGCCACTTTGTACCCATCGGCAAGTCGTACCAGGAAAATTTTTACAAGAGCCTGCAACGGATTTAACAGTCGGAGCAGTTGCACGGTTGCCCCGTGCCCACCTATTACACCAGCCCTGGCATCCGCTCGAAACCGGTACCCAGAATGGCCAGGTCATCGGCCCCGAGCCAGTCTTTGAGCACGCTGGCGTAGATGCTGCGGAAGTCGACCTGGTAGCGCAGGTCGCCCTGGTCGAGGTTGGCGAGGTCGGGTGCGGCGTTGATAACGCCTTTTTTGGCGAGCGCGCCGCCGGCCAGGAACACGTTGTTGGCCGTGCCGTGGTCGGTGCCGTTGCTGGCGTTTTGGCTCACGCGCCGGCCAAACTCGGAGAACACCAGCACCAGTGTGTTATTCCACTGGTCGTGCTGGCGCAGGTCGTCGGCTAGGGCGGCGAGGCCGTCGCCGAGGTCGGTGAAGAGGCGCTGCTGCTGCTCGTGCTGGCGCACGTGGGTATCGAAGCCGCTTAAGGCCAGGTAGAATACCCGCGACTCCACGCCGGAATTGATGAGCTCGGCAGTGGTTTTCAGGTTTTTGCCGAAGTCAGAATTGGGGTAGGTCACCGTCGACTGGTAGATTTTCGACTTGTCGTAGAGGTAGTCGGCCGAGGAAGCCGTTTCGGCCAGCGTCTTGTAGAGGTAGTCGACCTGCTCGTGATGGCCCGAATCAGCTTCCTTGCTCACCTTACTGAGTAAGCGGTTCTGGGTGAGCTGATGAAATTTATCGGGCGTTTTCAGGGCCAGGCCCTTGCGTTGGCGGCCTTTCAAGGCCAGGCTCAGGGTGTCGTCGATTTCGAGGGCGTTGTAGGGCCGCTGGCAGTCGGCGCAGCTCGAGTCGAGGTAACGACCCAGCCAGCCGGTGCTCACCACCCGGTCGGAGCCCGCGCCCGACTGCCAGATATCCATCGAGCGGAAGTGCGAGCGGTCGGGGTTGGGGTAGCCCACGGCGTTCAGTACGGCCAGCTGGCCCTGGTCGTAGAGGCCCTTCAGCCCCCGCAGGGCGGGGTGCAGGCCCAGGTCTTTATCCAGCGCCAGAATCCCTTCGGTTTCCTTGATGCCCAGCGTGGGCCGGGCCTTGTAGTACAGGTCGTTGCGGTAGGGGATGACGGTATTCAGGCCGTCGTTGCCGCCGCCCAGCTGCACCACAATAAGGCGGCGGGCACCCACGGCATCGCGCAGGCCGGCCAGCCCGGGCCCCCGGTCGAGGGCGTGCAGAAACTTAGGTACCAGCAGCAGCGTGCTGGCCAGGGCGGAGGTGCGCAGGAAATCGCGGCGGGAGGTAGGCATATTATTGGAAGGGAATAGGGGGAAGGAAATAGATAATGGAGAAAGCAAAGGCCGTCATGCCTCGGCTGCGCTCGGCATGATGGCCTTTACTTTCCTGTCGTTCAGCTACGCCAGCTGGTATTCGGGCAGGCTCAGCAGGCTCACCAGCGTGGTGCGGAGGGCTTCCGCCGGCTCTTTTTGGGCGGCGGCCTGCTGCACCAGCTGCAGGTTCTCGGGCCGGATGGGGGCTTGCAGCAGGAACTCGCTGAGCCGCGTGGGCTGCTGGGCGGTGGGCGTGGCCCCCAGCAGTTGTTGCAGCGGGGCCAATGGCAGGTGGGCCCCGGCACCGGGCCGCACGGTGCGCTGGGCCTTGGTTTGGTTGGGGTCGAGGTCGTTTTCGTCCTGCTTCAGGGCCACGGCGAACTCGGCGTTTCTGAACAGGATAGCCGCCAATTGCAGCCGCAGCAGCAGCGACGACGAGTCAATCCAGTTGCGGCCGCCGGGCCAGCCGGCCACGTTGGGCGGCTGAAAAAGGGTCTGGCCCAGCGCGCGCTGGTAGCCGAGCAGCGGCTGGGTGTTGTCGATTTTCAGGTTCAGGGTGCGGCGCAGGCCGGCCAGCAGCTCCACGGGGCTTTTGATGTGGGTGCCCACGTTGGCCGGCTCGTAAAACCAGTCGGCCGAAAACAGGCGCTCCAACAGGTCGGCCACGTCGTAGCCGCTCTGGCGGAAGGCTTTAGCCAGCGGCTCGATGTGGGCCGGGTTGGGCACCTCATTCACGAAGAAACGGTAGATTTTCGTGGTCAGAAATGTGGCGGCAGCGGGCTGCTCCAGCATAATCTTCAGCACGTCTTCGCCCCGAAAATTGCCGGTGCGGCCCAGAAACGTCTTCGGGCCCGCATCGTGGTCGCGCTCGCGGAACCGAAAGCCGCCCTGCCCGTCGTAGCCCCAGCCGGTGAAGGCACGGGCGGCCTCTTTCACGTCGGTTTCGGAGTAATTGCCGCGCCCAAGGGTGAAGAGCTCCATCACCTCGCGGGCGAAATTCTCGTTGGGGTGCTCCTTACGGTTCTGCTGATTGTTGAGGAACTGCAGCATGGCCGGTTCCTGGCTCACGGCCAGCAACAGGTCGGGAAATTTGCCCAGGGCGTATTGCCGGGTGGTGTTGTGCAGGCTCAGGGCGGGGCCGGGCTGGCGCACGCGGCAGGCAAAGTGCCCGTGCCAGAACAAGGTCATCTTCTCGCGCAGCTGGGCCGGCGAGCTGGCCATGCGGTCCATCCAGGCCGTGCTCATGTTGTTGAAGGCATCGCGCAGGCCCCGGTTCTGCATCTTGCGCTGCTCGGGCGTAAGCTCGGCGCGGCGCAGGCGCGGTACCCCGGCCGCCCCGCCGGCTTTAAAGGCCGCCCGGGGCCGCATGGGCATCACCGGGGCACCGGGCTGGTCGGGTGTAGTCACCAGGCCGTTGGGTACGGGGTTGTTTTTCATGGTAGCCGGCTCGGCCATTACCGCGCCCTGCGGGTCGGTGTAGTTCAGGGCTGGGCCCACGAGGGGCTCGTAGCCGGCCGAATCGTGGAGCAGCTGGCGCAGGGCCTTGCGCGGGCTCAGGCCGGCGGCCACGTCCTGCGGGCGCGGCCCGAAGCCGGCGCGCCAGTAGAGGTGTTGCAGTTGCTGGTTGCTGTTCATGCCTTTTCAGACGCGAGCAAGCGGCCAGGGTTTAACGAGGCAGTCACCGCTGGGCCCTCATCACTCATTCCTCTATTAAGCCGAAAGCGTCAAAATCGCGCGCCCAGCACCACGGTCTTCTTGTATTCGCGCCGCTCGCCGCCGCTGGGGCGAAACAGCTCGACCAGCAAAATGTAGTAGCCCACGGCGGCCTTGTGGCCCCGGTCGTCAACCCCGTCCCACTGCACGAAGCCGGTGGTGGGCAGGGTTTCGTTGCGCACGAGGTGGCGCGTGAGGCGGCCCAGGGCGTCGTACACGGTAATGGTGGCGGCGTAGCCGGTGTTGTCGAGGTGGTAGTTGAGGGTGGCAAAATCCTGCTGGCCGTCGTCGTCGGGGGTGAAGACTTCGGGCGTGACGGCCAGCTCCTGGTCGCCGCCTAGTTCGTCCTGGGCCTGCGAGTTGGGGCGGCCGGGCGTGGCGTAGCCCACCGCGCCGGCCGCCGAGTGAAAGTTGCTGCCATTGCTGGCCCCGTTGGTGCGGATACGTTCCAGCGACACGCCTTCCTGGGTGCTTAGCAGGCTCAGATGCAGGCTTTTGCTGTACACCAGCCGGTCAATTTCGAAGCCCCGGCTGTCGGCGAGCACGGCCGTGCCGATATCGGGGAAGGTAGGCAGGCTACTGAGCTGCACCAGGTTAGCGGCGTCGTTGCTGCTGGGGTACTGCGATGTGATGATGGGCGTGCTGCTGCTGAAGGCCAGCAGCTGGCCGGGGGCCAGCACCAGCGGCCCGCTGGCCAGTAGGGTGTTGTCCACGCTGCCGTCGGGCTTGAGGTTGCCCAACTGCCAGCCCTGCAAGTTGATAAACTTCGGGCTGCGGTTGATGAGCTCGACGAAGCGCACCGCGCCCACCCGGGGGTTGAACAGGATTTCGTTGAACACCACGTCGCCGCTCACCGCCGCTTCGGGCAGGGCAAAAGTGGCCGACTGCAACGGGCCGCTGGCGTTGCCGGCGCAGTCGGTGGCGGTTTGCACGGCCAGGGTGGTGGGCCGGCTGGCCCCTAGGGCCACCCCCAGCGTGAGGTCGACCTGGCGAAAATCGGGCCCCACCGGGGCGGCGCGCACCACGGCCAGGGCCGGCGACAAGGTATAACGGCTGGCAGCGGCGGCCGTGGTACTGTCGAGCTTCTCGGAGAAGTAGGCGCGGACGGTAGTGGCGCTCAGGGCCACGGCGCGGAGCAGGGCGGGGGGCAGCACGTCGGCGTTGGCGGCGCGCACCGAGTTGGCGCGGCCGGGCGTGCCTCCGGTGGGGTCGGTGCTGGCGGTCCAGTTTTCGGCCCCGCCGCAGTAGCTGTTGGCATCAATTATTTCGAGGCTCCAGCCGCCGTCCTTCTTTTTGGGGTCGCGGTACCAGGAATCGGAGTAGCTGACCTCGAACAGCGTGCGGCCGTCGCGGCCGCGCAGCACCAGCTGGTCGCCGCTATTGCTAAGCGAAGGGAAGTTGGTGGGGCCGTACACCTTGCCGTAGCTGGCGAATTGCAGGACGCGCGTGCTGCCGCACACCACCGCGTACTGGCCGGGCAGCAGCTTGGCGGTATCCGCAAAAACGGCTACGGTAGTACTGCCGCCCTTGCCCAGGCGTACACCGCGCAGGCTCAGGGTTTTGGTGGCGCTGCGGTTATAAATCTCAATGTATTCCGACAGCGGCAGACCTACCTGCGGCGTTTCATCGGCAAAAATCTCGCTGATAATCAGCTCGCCCACCGCCGGGGCCGCGGGTAGCGCTGTGAAGGGGGCCGTGAGCGGGCCGGCCGCCACGTTGCCATAGAGGTCGGCAATGTTGCGGGCTTCGACCACGCTCTGAGGCGCGAAATCGGCCCCGAAGGTGAGGCGTACGCTGGCAGGGTTGCCGGCCGAAACCTGCGCCGCGATGGGCACCGTGCCGCTTTGCAGGCGGTAGCTGGCGGGTATGCCGGCGCTGGCCGCACTCACCGGCTCATTAAAAAGTACATCGACCTGCCGGGAATCGACGGGCACGGCCCGCACCAGCAGCGGCGCGGTGGCATCGGTTACGGCGAAGTCATCGAAGAAAAAGCTGCGGTTGTTGGCCGACGAGTAGAGCAGCGATACGCCAAAGGCTACGCTGCGCTGGTAGGTGGCATCGATGGGCTGGGCGGCTTCGGCCACGAAGGTGCGGCCGCCGGTGAGGTCGCGCTCCAGGGTCCAGCGGTTGGCGGTGGTGCGCGTCACGCGCACGCGCACCAGGTTGTTGGTGGTGCTGGCCAGGGTGCCGTTCAGGCCGTCGATAACGAGGACGGCGGCCCGGGTCGAGTCTTTGCGAAAGAGGCTCACTTCGTCGTCGGTGCCGCCGAGGCGCACGAAGTAGCCGGTATTGCTCGGGTTTTTGAGGTCGGGCTGGGTGGCCAGTAGCCACACGTCGGCGAGGTTGCCCGAGCTGGTGGCCAGCTTCAGGTTGGCCCAGAACTCCCACACCGTGCCGATGTTGGCCTGGCTGGGCGTGCTGAGGGCGATTTGGGTGCCGGTTACGGCCGGGCCATTGCTTTGCAACTGCTGCCCCACCACCTGAAAGCCGGCCGCGTCGCCGGTCCAGGCGGGGTTGGCGGTGAAGTTGCCATCGGTAAACGCATCGACGACCTGGGCCTGGGCCAGGGCGGGCAGCAATAGCAGGAGGAGCAGGTATAGGTGTTTCAAGCGAAAGACTTTGCAGCGTGGAAGGTGATTGGGCGTCAAGTCAGGATTTCAGACGGTCATGCTTCGGCTGCGCTCAGCATGACGTTCCGGAGGTTTCCCAAACAGCTCAAGCGTCTAAAGTAACCCATTTTTGGCGACATTTGCGAATGCGTACGCAGGGGCGTAGCTGTTTAATTTTCTGCTTTTTCCATGAAAATTGCTGTTGTGGGTGCCACCGGACTGGTGGGCACCGAGATGTTGAAAGTGCTGGCCGAGCGTCGGTTTCCCCTCACCGAGCTGCTGCCCGTGGCTTCGGCCAAATCGGTGGGCCAGGAGGTGGAGTATCAGGGCAAAAAATACCCGGTGGTGAGCATGGACGACGCCATCGCGGCCCGGCCCGACTTCGCCATTTTCTCGGCCGGCGGTTCTGTGAGCAAGGAGCACGCGCCGCGTTTCGCCGCCGTGGGCACCGTGGTTATCGACAACTCCTCGGCCTGGCGCATGGACCCTACCAAGAAGCTGATAGTGCCCGAGCTGAACGCCGACACCATCGGCCCGGATGATAAGATTATCGCCAATCCCAACTGCTCTACCATTCAAATGGTGGTGGCACTGAACGACTTGCATAAGCGCTACCGCGTGCGCCGCATTGTGGTGAGCACCTACCAGAGCGTGACCGGCACCGGCAAAAAAGCCGTGGACCAGCTGCTGGAAGAGCGCGCCGGCCACCCGGCCAGCAACCCCGCCTACCCGCACCCCATCGACCTGAACGTGCTGCCGCACATCGACGTGTTCGAGCCCAACGGCTACACCAAGGAGGAGCTGAAAATGGTGAATGAGACCAAGAAAATTATGGGCGACGATAGCATTCGCGTCACGGCCACTTGCGTGCGCATTCCGGTGATGGGCGGGCATTCGGAGTCCCTCAACGTGGAGTTTGCCGAGGAATTTGACCTGGCCGACGTGCGTGAGATTGTGGCCAACACGCCCGGCGTGGAACTGGTCGACGACCCCTCGACCAACAAATACCCTATGCCCAAAGACAGCCACGGCAAGGACGCCGTGCTGGTAGGTCGCCTGCGCCGCGATGACACCCAGCCCAAAACGCTAAATATGTGGGTGGTAGCCGACAACCTACGCAAAGGTGCTGCCACCAACGCCGTGCAGATTGCCGAGTACCTGGCGGGCAAGCTGGTGCCGAAAGCGTAACGGCGACCTACTGCCAAAACCGGCGTTGTTTGGGTCCTGTCAGAAAACGGAAATTATAGCACGGCAAGCAAAGCCGAGTAGCCGGATAAAGCAGCATTCCTGAACGGATAGCGCAGGGAGTTGATTTTTGCTTGTTTCCAGAAAATCACTCAACGCGACATCTCGTTTTGGACAGCGGCCGCTTATCACATTTTCAATTGCTCGTTCGATAAGTGGTTGAGGTGCAAACAAGGGTCGATAATGGGCCCTTGGCAGACGCTGTCTAGAAGACGGTGGCTGTTTGAATTACCGTTTGGCTGAACGGCACACCATTGTCGATGTACCTTGGGTGCCGCTATGCGTCGTGTTCTGCTGCTTTTGTTTGGGGCATGGCTGCCTTCCTGCGCGGGCTCTGCCACGCGGGAGAAAACCATTGTCTTTCCGTGCCATTACGTGGGGTGGGTGAACCTTATTTATGAGCTGCCCGGGGAAAGTCGGGCAGAGCGAACCGCGGCAACCGACCGGTACGAACTCGCCGGGGATTTAACGAGATGCGGCGTGCCCCTCTCCTTTGCCCCGGGCGCTTACCGGGTGAAGCTGTTGTACAACTGCCAAGGCGCGCTGGTAGAAATCCCGAGCTTCGTCGACGAAAACGCGCACGTGTCCCGCAGTTATGTCCGGGAAATGACGGTTAACGGCCACGAAAAAACCGTGCAGTCATTTTATTTGTCGGCCACCCCGTTGGCCAGAAGCTTGCCGGACGACGCGTTGCCCCCCAACCCGATGGAACCAATGCCTTTCTCGAGCCAGCAAACAAGACCGTGAGCTTGATTATCGCACATTCAACTGAACAATAGGAATTTAGGGGCCTACCGTTTGCGTGTACAATAGCTTCTAAGAAAACGGACTTGTTACTACAATGCAACCCTACCGGTATCGCATTGCTCATCCCTTTGCACTACTTCCGATTATATGAAACTGATTTCTGCTCTAACAGCTTTTTTGAGCGTCTGCTTCCTATTGGGTGGGTGTAGCCGTTCCAAAACGCCAGAGCCAGCGCTGCAGCTGCCTCCTGCTACCACCGTTGGCGCTAATACGCTGGGCTTCCAAATTAACGGACGTGTTTGGACCACCTACGGGCAAACGTGCGTCTTTTCAGGCCCCTGCCAAGACAACATGCTTTCAGCCCGTTTTGACCGCGGGCCCGGGGGACTGCCTCGATTGCTCGTGACCACCCGACTCACCACGGCGCAGCACGCGGAAAACTTCCTGCTGCAACTTGACTCCATCCGGGGACCCGGAAGCTACCGGTGCTCGCCCGAGTTCACGGGCATGGTCCGCCCGGTGCCCACCGGATTCGCCCTGCAGGATAACATGACGACAGAACCCACCCACCGGCTGGCACTGAGCACGGCCGCGACCAGCCGCATTGTGTTAACGCAGGTGGACACCGTCCACCATATCATTGCCGGCACGTTTGAAGGACAATTGCGTCAAACGTGGGCGCCCTACGTGACCAATGAATTAACACAAGGTCGCTTTGACGTCCACTATTGAGACCAGTTAGGTATCGAGAAAGACTAAATGGCGCTTTTCATCAAACGGAGCCCGTTCACGGACCCACCGTTTGCTCAAACCCCCACACCACTTTCGATGAAACGGCCTCCTATTTCTTTTCCTGCCGGGAAGTGCTGTTGACGAACGGCACGATGCTGGGCCTCTTGGCCGTATTGTACGGCAGCGGGCGGTTATCTGGCAACTTCGTGTTGCTGTTTGCTTTTCTATTGGTGGCCGTGCTTTTCGCCTCATTAGAACTGGCGCTCTGCTTATTTTGAACGGACCGATAAGTTGTTCTTATTGCCGTCGGCACGGAAGTATTGGGCGTGGCCAATTGGCTGGCGCAACCAAGCGCCGAAACAGCTCGCAGGCCGCCGTTTTGCGCGGCTAAAGCTGCGCCCGAAAATAGGGCAACGCGAAATAGACCACGGCCCCTTGCAGCAGCGTCAGCCCCAGGGTAATGCCCCAGAAAGCGGCTTTGCGATTTTTGTGGTGCAGCAGCAAAATAGCCACCCATGCGCCTAGCGCTGCGCCCGGCAGCGTGGCGAGGTGCAGCATTTTTTCGGCAATGCGCCGCTGGCCCTGTTGGGCTTTCCGCTTATCCAAGGCAAAAAGCAGGAAACATAATGCATTGAAAAACAACAGGCAACTCAGGAGTATTTTCATGGTGTGGGAGGCAGGACTTTCTGATTAGCCTGTGCAGGTTTTTGGCTTAGGTGGCCGCGGCGCTGGTCTGAGCCAGTCTGGCGGGTTCAAAGGGGCCTTCTGGTAGCAGCGGGGAAGCTGCTTAACGCTTTATATTCTGTTTGGCCCGTTTCAGGGAATGCGCTCGTTCACTCGCCGACCGGTAGCAAGAGAGATTCCGTCGTAGCCCGACCGACCCACACCCAACCGATTTGGACGGCGACGTAAGCCTCGCCGTCCACCGTGGTCGCGTCCCAGTGGGGCTTCTGCTTGGTCTGCGCGTCCTGGGCGGCAAAATCGTCGGGCGAGTAGGCCGCGATGTCCGCGTGCCGGTTCCAGGTCAAGTCCGCGATGCCGGGCACATCCTGGTATTCCGGGGGCAAGCGCCGGGCTGGGAGCGACCGAAACGAGCCCGCTTCGCCAAAGAGGCCGTCGTAGTGGGCGTGGCGGTCGGCCAGGGCGGCCACCAATTGGGAGTGGCCAAAGTGGGGCTCAAAGAGCCAAACGGCCAGGTAAAACGCTGGATAGTCGCGGGCCAGCTCGGCCCGCCAGCGGTGAAAATCGGCGACTAGGCGCGTGACCCACACGCGGCGAAAGGCCCGTGGGGGCCGCTGGTGGGTGAACCACGGCGCAATGCCGAGCGACGCGTAGTCCACTCCGTAGCGCGCCAAACGTTCCGCGTCCAGGGCGACGGGAATCGCGGCGTCCCGTTGGTGGCGGTGGAAGTGCCGACGCACCCCGCGTATGCGTTTTCGAAACATAGAAATGGAAAAGCAAAGATTCTCGAACCGCCCCGAGGCGCTTCCCTTCGAGAGAAATGGCAAGTAGCACCCCAATAGGAGCAAGGCCAAGATACCGCCTATTTCATTTGTCGGGCCCTATTGCTGAACTTACGCGGCTACCTACTCCCATCTCCTCTGTGTTACGCCTACCGCTCAACCTTTCTCTCGGCCTGCTGCTCCTGGTAGGGGGCTGCAAGGCACAAGTGGTCTTGCATGAACGTGAGGCCAGTTCCCGGAAGGTGCTCACCTGGGCCATCGGGCCAGTCCAGCAACAGCTGCTCGCCCACGCCCTGCACCGGGCCGGGCGCGTGAGTGAACCGGATTTGGCCCTGCTCAAACGGTTTTACTACCGCCCCGTCGTGACGAACCAGCGAGGCGAGGGGCTGTACTACGTTACCCAGTTTACGCACCGCGGGCCGATTGGCGTCCTGCGCAGCAAGCGGGGCATCTCTACCGTGGAAATTGGGCTGACGGACGTCGCCACGCAGGATTCGGTGGCATTGGCTTTAATCAGGCACCGAGGCCGCTTTAACCAACGGCTAAGGCAAGCCATTTTAAACGAGTACCGGCAATAATCAGTACCCATTATCCTCTGCAAACGGAGTTACTGGGTTTATGCCACGCTCTTTTTGGTCAGTAGAATGCGTTTACGGCAGGACCGGTTTGCTAAGCGAAATAAGCCAGCTTACTCATGAAGGCTGGGGGACAACTACCAAGCCGGGCGTAGCTTCGTACACCAACCCAACCCGCTTGGCGCGGGCATCTTTTCTCCGCGTGGTGTTATGAAAAAAGTTCTTCCCTTGTGGGCCGCCCTGGTGCTGCCCCCGACGATTTTGCAGGCGCAAACCGTCCAACGGCCCCTCCAGCTCAGCGACCTGTCGCGGATGCGCGACGTGGCCGACCCCCAGCTGTCGCCCGACGGGGCCTGGGTGGCCTACACCGTGACGCGCGCCGATTCGGCCACCGACAAGCGCGACGCCGACGTGTGGATGGCCCGCACCGACGGCACCCAAAACCTGCGCGTGACCACCGCCCCGGCCAGTGAGGCCAAGCCCCGCTTCAGCCCCGACGGCAAGTTTTTGAGCTTTGTGTCGAGCCGCGGCGAGGAGGACGGCGGTGACGCCCAGCTCTGGCTGCTGAACCGGGCCGGCGGCGAAGCCGAAAAGGTGACCAAGCTCAAGGGCAGCGTGTCCGACTACGTGTGGTCGCCCGACGGCCAGCGCCTGGCCCTCATCATCCGCGATGCCGACCCCGACTCGCTCACGGCCGCCCAGAAAGCCAAAAAGAAAACCGCGCCGCCCATCGTCCTCGACCGCTTCCAGTTCAAGCAGGACATCGACGGGTACCTGAACAAGCAGCGGCAGCACCTCTACGTCTTCGACGTGGCCTCGCGCAAACTCACGAAGCTAACCCCCGGCCCCTACGACGAGTACCTGCCCGCCTGGAGCCCCAACGGCCAGCAGCTGGTGTTTTCCAGCAAGCGCGGGCCCGACCCCGACCGCCACGACAACTTCGACCTGTACCTCATGGATGCGAAGGCTGGGGCTACGGCCCGGCCGCTGCTCACCACCGACGTGCCCGAGTGCGCGCCGGGCTACGGCAGCCGCCCCGCGTGGAGCCCCGACGGGCGGCGCATCGCCTTTGTGCAGGGCGGCCCCCGCGAGCAGCTCGTGTACGCCCTGCACCAGCTGATGGTGGTGGAAGTGGGCAGCGGGGCCGTCCGCGCCCTCACCGCCGGCCGCGACCGCAACACCACCAAGCCCCAGTGGGCCCCCGACGGCAAAAGCCTGTATTTTCTGCTGGAGGACGACCGCGCCACCTCGCTGGCCCGGGTGCCAGCAGCGGGCGGCAAGCTGGAGATGGTGTTGGGAGGCGCTCGGGAGGTAAACGACTTCGCCCTGGCCCGCAACGGGCAGGTAGTGGTGCTCAGCAGCCTGCCCCAGGCACCCGCCGAGGTGTTTGGGCTGGACAAAAAAGGCGCTCCCAAGCCCCTGTCCAAGCAAAACGACACCTGGCTCAAAGGCATTTCATTGAGTGCGGTGGAGGCCATCCAGGCCAAAAGCAAGGACGGCACGCCGGTGAGCGGCTTTTTGGTGAAGCCCGTGGGCTACCAGGCCGGCCGCAAGTACCCCACGCTGCTGCGCATTCACGGCGGGCCGGTGGCGCAGTTTGGCTACGGTTTTTCGTTTGAGTGGCAGTACTTTGCCGCCAACGGCTTTGCCGTGGTGGCGGCCAACCCCCGCGGCAGCTCGGGCCGGGGCCTGGAATACAGCAAGGCCATTTATGCCGACTGGGGCAACAAGGACACCGAAGACGTGCTGGCCGTGGTAGACTACGCCGTGGCCCAGGGCGTGGCCGACCCCGAGCGGCTGGGCGTGGGCGGCTGGAGCTACGGGGGCATCATGACCGACCAGGTGATTGCCCGCGACCAGCGCTTCAAGGCCGCCGTGAGTGGGGCCGGCATCGCCAACGTGCTGGCTGGCTACGGCACCGACCAGTACATCCGCGACTACGAAACCGAGCTGGGCACGCCCTGGAAAAACCCCGACGTGTACATGCGCGTGTCGTACCCCTTCTTTCACGCCGACCGCATCAAGACGCCCACCCTGTTTATGTGCGGCGAAAAGGACTTCAACGTGCCCCTGCTCAACACCGAGCAGATGTACCAGGCCCTCAAAAGCCTGAGCGTGCCCACCCAACTGGTTATTTATCCCGGGCAGTTCCACGGCTTCAGCACCCCCAGCTACGTGAAGGACCGCTACGCCCGCTACCTGGCCTGGTACCAGAAATACCTGATGCCCACGGGCACAAGCTCGGCGGCCGGTAGCGAGTAGCGGCCCGCTACGGGGCTGGCAATAGTGGCACCAAGCCCCGCCGCCCGCTGGCCGCAACCAGCCGTCCTACTACCTGGGCACCCTGCTGAGCGGGCGTAAGTCCATAAGCTACGAAGGGGAAGTAGACCGGCCAACAGCTGGTCTTCTTCCCCTTCGTGCTGACTTGTGAAAACAGCCATTTTGCTGCACGTGAATTGGCGGTTTATTTTTTTACTGAATTTAATGGTTTCAAAAACCAGTATCATTTCAGAATGCTCCATTATGGGATGTAAAAATCGCAGATGGTGGTTCTCAGTGGTGTGGAGAAAGTAGCGTTGACGGCTCCCTCGTTTCCGTAGATAGTTATCAATCAGATGGATATAGCTGCCTTAGAGAAAAGACTCGTGGCTGATGGTCGCCGCGGCTGGTACTTGGCTGGAGGACTGCTCGACGATACGGTGACGCTTGACCGGACCGTAGACGGGTGGGAAGTGTATTACAGCGAACGCGGGAAGAAATACTACGTGCGCACCTTTACCACTGAAGACGAAGCGTGCCGGTATTTTTTAGCTTTAATCTCCGGTCACGGCGGTAAGTTCAGCAATAGCTACTAAACACCTTTTGCTGCTGGGACCCTTTTAGCAAACTTTTTGGCCGGCCTCAGCGGAACACCTCCAGGGTGCCCCTGTAACGGACAGGGCCCTGCCAGAGCAGGTAATAATACACGCCCGCGGGAGCCTCAGCACCCCAGTCGTGGCCGTAAGCAGCGGTGGCGTATACCTCGCGGCCCCAGCGGTTATAAAGGGCCAGCGCCCAGGCCCCCCGCGTAAGTCCTTTGATAACGAATTGGTCGTTGCGCCCGTCACCGTTTGGCGTTATCACGTTGGGAATGAACAGGCACGAGGCGTAGTCCACGCGGCGGGAAACGGTGCGTGCCTCGCAGTGAGTGGTGAGCTGCAGAGAGTAGAGCCCCGCCGCCTGCACCCGCAGCGTGGGAGCGGTGGAGCCGTCGGACCAGCGAAACGACACGCCGGAGCCAGCCAGGGCCGGGGCCCGCAGCAGCAGGGGCATTTCGAAACACAGCGTTGTGTCCGGTCCCAGGGTGAAAGCGGGCACGGCCGGGGCCGGCAGCACGGCCAGGGAATCGCGGCTGGTGCAGCCGCCGGCGTAGGTGAGGAGCACGGCGTAGGTGCCGGGTGCTGCCACGGTAATCACGGGCGTTGTGGCACCCGTATTCCAGCGGTAGGTGAGCGCATCGGGGTTCATGGCGGTGAGCTGCAGCGACGAACCGGGGCACATAATGGTGTCGCCAGTCACGGAGGCGACCGTAGCTGTGGGTGGGCCCACGCGGTGGGAGGCCGTGAGGAGGCAGCCGTCGGCAAAAGCAACGGTGGCGGTGTACGTGCCCGCTTGCGCCACGGTCAGCGTTGGCGTGGTAGCGCCCGTGTTCCAGCGGTAGCTGGCCACGGCAGTACCGGTGGCGGCGGCAGTGAGTGTAGTGCTTTGGCCAGGACAAAGCTGGAAGCGGCCACTGACAGCCACTGAATTGCCCACGACTGTGATGGAGGCGGTAGCGGTGCACCCGACGCCGTACGAGGCGGTGACGGTGTACGTGCCGGGCTGCGTAACGGTAATGCCAGCTGTCGTTGCGCCCGTACTCCAACGTAACGACCGGGCCCCGGGAGCCGCCGCCAGCAGCGTGGTCGCCCCGCCCGGGCATAGCCCCGGCCCGCCCGCGATGGTAACCACCGGCGGCGTCAGGCCCCGCACGCGGTAGTTGGCCGCCAGCACGGCCCCACCGGCAAAAGTGACTTGCAGGGTGTAGGTGCCGGGCTGCGTGACGACGATGGCCGCCGTAGTCGCCCCCGTGCTCCAGCGGTAGCCTGCCACCGCGCCGGTAGTCACGGCCGTGAGCGTGACTTGCCCCCCGTTGCACACCAGCGAATCGCCGGCGATGGCCAGCGAAGGCGGCACAACCCGGTCCAGGGCCAGAAAGCTGGCGGGCTGCGCGGGGCTAATGGTGCTGAGCGCTACGGGACCAAAGGAGGCGCTGCCGCCGCTGTAAAAGCCGGTGGTATACGGGCGGCCGGCCGCATCGCGGCTGACGCCGTAGCCCGCGTCGGCCTGGGGCCCGCCGGCTCGGGCCGCGCCCACCCAGGCACCACTGCCGGCGTTTAGCTTGCCGAGGTACACATCGGAGCTGCCCGCGCTGACCAGGGTGGTGGAACCAAAGGCCGCCGTCGCGCCGAAGCGGCCCGTGGCCAGCACGAAGCCCCGGCCATCAAGCGCCAGGCCTTCGCCCTCGTCATCGGCGGCCGGCCCGCCGGCTTGCACGGCCCACTGGAAGGTGCCGGCGGGGGCCAGCCGGGCGATAAACAAGTCCGTGCTGCCCGTGGCTTGCAGCTGCAGGTTGCCGAAAGCGGCGTCCCGGCTAGTGAAGCGGCCCGTGATGTAGGCACTGCCGCTGCTATCGGCCACGATGGCGGTGCCGGCCGGGGCCTGTTCGTTGCCGCTGCCGCCGGCCCGCGTGGCCCAGAGGTAGGCCCCGCTGGCCGGGTCGAGCTTGGCGACGAAGACGTCCTGCTCCCCGGCACTGACCAGCGCGGTACTGCCCAGCAGGGTGCTGCCCGAAAAATCGCCGAATACATAGGGCGCGCCGCTGCGGTCCACGGCCACGGCATTGGCATACACCGTGGCCGAGCCCCCGGCCTGCTTCACCCACTGCAGCGCGCCCGTCGGCGCATACTTGGCCACAAAGGAATTGACGACGGCCGTGTTCGTGAGCGTGGTCGTTCCCACCTGGACCGTGCGGCTGAAGAAGGCCGCCGCCGCATATGCATTGCCGCTCGCGTCCACGGCGATGCCCTGCCCGTAGTCGTCGCCCGCGCCGCCGGCCGGCTGGGCCCACTGCCAGGCCCCGGCGGGAGTCAGTTTGGCCACCACCACCTCGATACCGCCCGTACCCGCCAGCGTGGTAGCGCCAAAAGCCGCCGAGCCCGTGTAGCTGCCCACCACGTATGCGCTGCTACTGCCGTCGATGCCGATGCCGCTGCCGTAGTCGTCGCCGGGCCCGCCGGCCCGGGCTACCCACAGGCAGGCCCCCGTCGGGTCGTATTTGGCTACGAACAGGTCGTGGCCGCCAATGCTGGTGATGGAATACGTGCCGAACAGCACCGTGCCGCTAAACCAGCCGGTGAGGTAGCTGTTGCCGGCCGCATCGGTCGCAATTTCCAGGCTGGTGCTGCCCCCACTGTTGGCCGTGGCGCCGGCGGCCACGGTCAGGGCGTGGGCGAAGCTTGGGGCCTGGCCGGCGGCCGGTTTGCCGAGCAGGAACCCTGTCAAGAATAAAAGACTGACCGCACACTGAGGCAGCCTTGCGAGAGAATACAGCTGTTTCATGACGATGCTATTTAGCCGAACCGGACTGGTCAACCCTTTCTGGTTATTGAGGCGGCGCCAACAGGTACTGGAGCTTGGCCTTGATGCCGTTCATCTTTGGGAATTCCTGCAGCAGGCGGCGGTATTCGTGGGTGATGATGGTGTAGGGATTGTGCGTGTCGATGTTGTGCGTGATGCCGTAAACCGGCGGGGCTTTTTCCGGGGCGTAGGTGCCCAGCAGGTGGTCGTAGAGCATCAGGATGCCGCCCAGGTTTTTATCGATGTATTCCGGGTTGGTGCCGTGGTGCACCCGGTGGTTGGACGGGGTATTGAAAAGCCAGTCGAGCACGCCGAGCTTTCCCACTTTTTCGGTGTGCACGATGAAATTCTGAATGGCGGTAATGGATTCAAAAAACAAGACAATGGCCGGCGGAATGCCCAGCAAACACAGCGGCGCCCAGAACAGGAATCGATAAAAAAGATGAAAAAAATTGGTGCGCCAGCCGGTCGATAAATTGAGGTATTCCGAAGAGTGGTGGGTGACGTGGGCCGCCCAGAACAGCCGGGTTCGGTGCCCCACCCAGTGGTAGAAATAATGCACGAAATCGCAGCTGAAAAACCCAATCACCCACAGCCACCACGACAACGCCGGCTTGAAAAACGCCACGCCGTACACCACCGAAAACACGCTGAATTCCACTCCCTTCATCAGCACGCCCACCCCGACCAGGCACACGCCAATCAGGAAGTTGGCCTTGATATCCCGTACCAATTCCGGGGCCGGCTGGTGACGCAGAATCAGGGCGAACTCTACAAAGAAGGCGGCGAACAGAAAGCCGGCCGCAGCGATGTCGAACGTGAACATGAGGTGGTTGTTTGCACTCGTGAGGAAGCGAAATTCAGCAGGTGGCGAGGGGTGCCCGGTTTGCGCCGGCCCGGGCCTCGGCCACGTAGCGCGCCGGGCGGTGCCCGGCGGCTAAGCGGTTCATGGTGCCGTTCATAATAATGGCTTTGATAAACTCCGGCAGCAGGGCGTTCAGGACCAGAAAGCACCGGTTGAGCCGGCCCGGAACGATGACCTTTTCTCGCGCCAGCAGGCCATCCAGGGCCACGGGCGCGGCCTGCTCGGGCGTCATGCTGGACCGGCGCGACAGGTAGTTGCCGGCCTGAATGAGGGCGGTGACTTCGCGGTTGGTGAGCAGGCCGCCCGGGCACAGCACGCTCACGTGCACGCCGTCGGGTTTCAGCTCCTTGCACAAGCTGCGGGAGAAGTAGTACACGAAGGATTTGGTGGCCCCGTACACCTGCTTGTGCGGCAGGGCGTAGAAGCAGGCCAGGCTGCCCACGTTCAGGACATAGGACGGCCGGTTGCGTTTCAGCGTGTCGAGAAACAGGTGCGTCATGCGGGTGGTGGCCAGCACGTTTAGCTTTATCTGCTGCTCGTACAGCGCCGTGCTTTTCTCCCCGAACAGGGCGGTACTGCCAATGCCGGCGTTGTTTACCAGCATGTTCACCTCCAGCCCCGCCGCCTGCACCTGGCCGAACACTTCGCTGCAGCCGGCCTCCCGGCACAGGTCCTGTTCGATGCTGCAAACCGACACGCCGTACTGCGTGCGCAGCGACTCGGCGAAGCGCGGCAAGTCCTCGCCGGGCAGCGCCACCAGAATGAGGTTGAGCTGCCGGCGGGCGCATTCCGTGGCCAGCGCTTTCCCGAAGCCCGCGCTGGCGCCGGTAATCAAGGTGTACTGCGGGCTAGCCATGAGCGGGGGGCGTTAAAAAGTGAATGGTTGCAGTGAGGGCCTCGTCGAGGGGAGTAATGCGGTAGCCCAGGTCGCGCACGGCTTTGTCGCTGCTGAAGGTGTAGTTGCGGAACAGGTAGCCGACGGACCTCGGCGTGAAGCGCACCGACCCGCCGGTGAGGCGATGGTTGAGGACCTGCGCGTGGGCCAGGACCGTGAGCAGGGGCTTGGGCAGGGACACAATGTGGCCCTGGCGGCCGGCCAGCAGGCGCAGGCGGATAAAAAAGTCGCGATAGGACACGTTGATGCCGCCCAGGATGTATTTCTCGCCGCTACTGCCGCTTGCCATGGCCTGCAAGTGGCCCGTCACCACGTCGTCGATGTAGGCAAAGCAGACTTCAAACGTGCCGGGAGAAGGAATAAAAGCAATGCCTTTGGCCAGAAACGCCTGAATAATGGCATTGGCCGTGAGGGCGTGCGACGAGCTGCCCGGGCCGTACACTTTGGCCGGGCTCACCACCACGAGGTCCATGCCGTCGCGGGCGCACTGCAGGGCCAGGTCTTCTCCCATTTTTTTGGAGCGGTCGTAATCAATCTCCAGGCCCGTGGGGTGGTGGTCGTTTTCCGTCATGGGCGCACGCCGGGCCGGGCCAATGGCCCCACAGGTGCTGGTGAGCACGGTGCGCGTCACGCCGCATTGCCGGGCGGTGGCCAGCACCTGGCGGGTGCCCGCCACGTTGACCTCGTAAAAAACCGCCGGGTTGGGGGCCCAGGCCCCGGTTTTGGCGGCCGTGTGGTACACTTGGGCGCAGCCTTCCATGGCCGCCCGCAAGCCCTCGGGCTGCAGCACATCGCCCGTGAATACCCGGATGTTGGGGTGCTGCAAGGCGGCGTGGCCCGCTGCACTGCGAACCAGGGCGTGCACTTGCTGCCCTTGGCCGGCGAGCCGAAGGGCGAGCTTACTACCGATGTAGCCGGACGCTCCCGTTACCAAGATTTTCATGTCGCAGGGGAATGAAGTGGGGGATGTTGCGCCAGTACCAGAATTCGTAGGGCAGCGTGAGGGCCAGATGCAGCGCTATGGCCGGCCAGACGGCCCCTTGCCACAGGCACAGGCCGCAGAGCAGCGCGCCAAAGGGCAGGCAGCCCAGCGTCTCGGCTTTGCCGTTGACGAGGTGCAGGGCGGCGTAAAGCGCCACGTTGAGCAGCACCGCGGCCGGCGCGCCAAAGTGCGCGGTACTATCCTGCAGCAGGCCGCCCCGAAACCAGCTTTCGTAAGCGCAGATAAAGACCACGCGCACCAAAAAGTAGGTGCTGATGTAGGCACTGCCGAGGCTCGCCGATGCTTCGGCGCGGGGTAGCGCCCGGTACTTCTTCTCGGCCAGGCGCGGAGCAAACAGGCTGATAAACACCGTCAGCAGCACGGTGATGGTGGTGGGCAGCATTGTTTCCGCAGGGCCACTCCTGGCCGCGAACGCAGGCTGATGCGGCAATACCGCCGGTATGATGCCAAACAGGATAATGCCCCCCACGTGCAGGGCCATGAGCAGCCAGGGCGTGGCCACCAGGCCATCTTCATCGAACAACCGATGGGCTCGCTGGGATTTACACACCCACAGCAGCCCCAAAAACAGCAGGTAGCAGCTGGCGTACAAAAGCAATTGTGCAGAAGGGTGTAGCATCGAGGGGCTGGTTTTTCTATTCGGGAGCGTGCGTTGGCCATTGCCTCAGGCAGAGGGGTGACTACCCAAAGCGGGTAGAGAGGAGAAAACTCATTCGACGAGCAGCCGGCTGCCGGCGGAAGCAGCACCTGCTTGCACGCGCAGGTAGTACAGGCCCGGGGCCAGTAGGGCGAGGTTGAGTTCCTGAACCAAGCCACCGGCGGGAAGGGCGCAGACCTGCGTGTACACAACCCGGCCCACGACATCGGAGAGCGTAAGTGTGGCCCGCGTAGCCGAAGGCGTGCCCGGCAACTGCACGGTGGCCAGGCCGTGGGCTGGGTTTGGCACCACTCGCACCCCAGCCAGTTGAATGGCTGACTGGCTGGCCAAAGCCGGCCCAGTCAGCGACGCCAAGAAGGCGACGCCACTGCCCACGGGGCTGGTAAGACGGACGTTGCCGAAAGTGGCCGGTGGGGAAACGGTGCCTCCCACGTACACGGCGGTCGCGCTTAGGGCCAGCACGTTGGCCTGGTCGGTGCCCGGGCCGCCTCCTTGCTGCGCCCCCATGAATTGACCGGTGCTCCCCGCATCTGCCAGTTCTGCCACGAATACCTCGCCGCTGCTGCTGCCCACGAGCGTGGTCGTGCCAAAAGCGGCTGCGGTACTGCGGAAAGTGCCTGCCGCGTACACGCTCGTCCCGCGCACGGCCAGGGCACTGATTTCGTCGCTGTCGGTGCCCCCGGCGCGTTGAGCCCAGATGAAGCTGCTGCTCGTGCCCGCGTCGGTCAGTTTCGCCACGAACGCGTCGGTTAAGGCTGGGCCGGTACCGGGGCCGGGGTTGGCATTAGTCAGGGTCGCGGAGCCAAGGACCAGGGTTGGGCTCGAAAAGCTTCCCGCTACGTACACGTTGGAGCCATTCACAGCTAGGGCGCTGGCACCCTCGGAACCCAGGCCGCCCGCTCGCTGCGCCCAGGCAACGCTGGCCGACGCGCCCGCATCTACGAACTTGGCCACGAACGCATCGGAATTGAAGCCGCCCGCCGGCTGGCTGGCATTGGTAAGGGTGATAGCGCCAAGGGCCATGGTCGAACTCGCAAAGAACCCGGCCAGGTACACGTTGGCCCCATTCACGGCCAGGGCGCTGGCGCTTTCGTAGTCCAGGCCACCGGCCCGTTGGGCCCAGACAAAACTGCCCGTGGGGCCTGCATCCGTCAGTTTGGCAATGTACAGGTCGGCGGTGCTGCCGCTGGGGTCAGCGTTGGCCAGAGTCAGGGGCCCAAATTGGGCGGTGGCCCCCAGGAATCCGCCCGCTACGTACACGTTGGCCCCGCTCACGGCCAGCGCATCGGCGCGCTCGGCATCGGCCCGCTGCGCCCAGACGAAGCTCGCGGTGGGGCCCGCATCGGTGAGCTTGACCACGTAGGCATCGTAGGCCCCGGTGTTGGTGAGCACCACGGAGCCAAAGCTCATGGTGGGGCTGTCGAACGAGCCCGACAGGTACACGCTGCTGCCGTTCACGGCCAGGCCATTGCCGTAGTCGTTGCCCTGGCCGCCGGCGCGCAGGGCCCACACGAAGCTGCTGGTGGCCGGGCTCCACTTGGCCACGAACACGTCGGAAGTTATTTGGCTGACATTGACCAGGGTGGTGGCTCCCAGACTCAGATTTCCGAAAAAGTAACCGGCCACGTACACGTTGCCGCTGGCATCGGTGGCCATGGCCCCGACTGCCGAATTGCTGCTGCTGGTCTGGCCTGCGGCCACTACCGCCTGCCAGGTTAGGGACTGGCCCCGCACGGCCGGGCCTGTGAGCCCGAGCAGCAGCAGGCCGAGCCCAATCATTGTTCTCGCGCTGCGGCAGAACGCAGCAAAACGGTAAGTGCTGGACATAGCTGAAAAATGAAGAAGGTGAAGAAATGCCACGCAGAGGCCATAAAATGCTTTTTCTGCACAGCTGCGCAAGACGGGTGCACCACATTGGAAAGCTACCAGCCCGCTGCGTCAGCCCCTAATTGGTCTTTCATACCCCCCTGCTTTATTTCCGCACGCCATGCGCCGGGTGCCGCAGCTGTTGCCAGCCCCACCGCGCGGGCTACTACATCCGCGTACCGCTATTGAATTAGGAGCATTTTTTACTACCTTTTTGACCAGGTTTAGTAATTTCTGCTACTTCCGCTTTTTATGGAACACCCTACGGCGCAGGTCCGACTTTTTCAACACGTCAAATCTCAGCTACTGCCCCACCAGTCGCTGGTAGAGGAAGTGGCCGACGTGCTGGGCCTAAGCACCGACAGTGCCTACCGGCGCATTCGGGGCGAAAAGCCGCTTGATTTGCCCGAAGTGGAAAAAATCGGAACGCATTTTCGGGTGTCGCTCGACCAGTTTCTATTTCCGCAAACCGAGGCCATTCTGTTCACCGGGCGGCAGGAGCTGCACCAGGAACACCCCCTGGAGCGGTGGCTGCAGGACGTGGAGCGGCAGCTGCTGCTGGTGAACCAGTTTCCGGCGTCGCACATCTACTTTGTTATCAAAGACATTCCCCTCTTTTATCACTTCCAGATACCCGAGCTCGCCGAATTCAAATTCTTCTTCTGGATGAAATCCATCCTGCACGACGACGCCCTGCGAGGGGTGAAATTCCAGCTCGGCGACCCCCGGTATCGCCACCTGCACGTGGCCAGCCAGCGCATCGTCGCGCTGTACAACCGCGTGCCCACCACCGAAATCTGGAACGTGGAGAGCCTGAACAGCACCCTGCGCCAAATCAATTTCTACCACGAATCCGGAGCCTTTGCCAACGATGGCGACGTAGGCCTGCTGTATGCCAAGGTGGGGGAGCTCATCGACTTTATGGAGGCGCAGGCCGAATCAGGCACCAAATCGACCCTGGGGCAGCTGCCCGTGCCCAATGGCCCCAGCTACCGGCTGTTTGTCAACGAATTGATGCTGGGCGACAATACGTTTGCCGCGGACCTGGGCGCGGAGCGCATCACCTTTCTCAACCACAGCGTGCTCTACTTCGTGGGCACCCGCGATAAAGGATTCAACGACTTCATGTTTGCTAACCTCGCCAACCTGATGAAGAAATCAACTCTTATCAGCGGAACCGGCGAGAAGGAGCGGACGCAGTTTTTCAATCGCCTGCGCGTTACCCTGCAGGCGCAGTGCCGGGTGCTTGGCTAATGCCCCGGCGGCTGCAGGCGCAAGCAAGTTGACAACGCACGACTTGCTTATTTGTAAAGCCAGCCTCCACGAGCGGGGTAAGGTGATTATTGC
Organism: Hymenobacter sp. UYCo722; assembly: GCF_040547115.1. Taxonomy (NCBI): domain Bacteria; kingdom Pseudomonadati; phylum Bacteroidota; class Cytophagia; order Cytophagales; family Hymenobacteraceae; genus Hymenobacter; species Hymenobacter sp. UYCo722. The sequence continues at coordinate 461,030 of NZ_JBEPPC010000002.1, forward strand.
AGCAGACATGGCTGCCTAACCGTTTGATTATGCCTGCTTTTTCCTGGCTTTGGTGAGCCGTGAGTCATGCTGGGCTGGGTGCGCTTGGTCGCTTCATTCTTTATCTGCCCTTGCGCATGACGAATCCTTTCGCCCGAATGCTCCCGCTGGTGCTCCTGGCCCTGGGGGCCTGCCGCGAGCAACCCCCGGCCACGGCCTTTCTTCGTCAGCACGGCGGCGACGATTTTTCGGCCTTCGCTCGCACCTACTTGTTCGTCCGGAGTATCGACCGGCGCGCAGGGGAGGCCAGGGTCTTTATTTACAAACCGCCTGCCACCGGGTTTGCCCTGTATTCCTATAACTACGCGCTCCAGCGCAGCCACTTCCTCAAATTCGCCTCGCAGGGAAACCCGTATTCACAGCTTGCATCCACGGACAATTCCTTGGTGCAGCAATTCATGCGTTTGAATGTGACGAGCTTAGAGGTCGGCCCGCAGGGCACGGTTACCGCGGTGGTGCAAGCATACAGTCCTCAAATTATACTCCTCAAGACGCGGGACATCAAGACTGCTACGCGGCCCGGGGAAAAGTACGTTGCAAAAGGCGGGGACTGGTACGAGAGCCGCAGGGAATAAATCGACAGAACGTGCGGCCCTCAACCGCCGCCGCCGCAGGCTTACTATCAGACTTCACGCCCCGGTCGATGCTTTGGGTAATGCGTTGCGCCTGTTGGCTCGGAAAACGTACTGGCAGACAACGGCTATGATACGGGCTCCGGGCAGCCCTCGGCACCAGAGTCGTCATTCTCAGCAAGTAAAAACCGCCCCCAACGCCGTATTGACCGGGATTTGCACCGCGACCGCACTAAAGTCGAACGGTTCTTTAGCCGGCTCAGGCAGTCCCACCACCTGGCCATTCGCTACGACAAACTAGCCAGCAGCTTTCTGGGACTGCTGCATTTCATTTCAGCCTTGTTCTGGCTTCGGTAGTTGTCCGTACAGCCTAGGCCGACCGCCCGATAAGGGGGGAATCTCCGCCGGTGCCGAGGGAGGTCCGTTGCGGCCAGTCGCTCAACAGCAGCAGCGCCCTTAGCAGGGGGGTATTCAGATGCCAGAGCTGATGACGTGCCGAGCGGGGAAGGCGGGCTGGAGTGGTTGCCGACACGGTGGCAGGACGGGTACTGTCCGAAGAGAAACATGTACGCATGCGCTTAAGAAAAACGGGAGATTAAGAACATTCCGCTCCTTCCTTCGAAGCAGCGACCGGCAAATGCAATTTCATCTGATAACTATGCAAAGTTACCGGCCAGGGCAATCCCGCGGTATGACACGTTAGTGTCATGCGAAAACGCAGGACGACGTGGTACTTTGCCGGGAAGTCAGCACCCGGCCACCTAAAAAAATCCGGTCGCCCCTTGGGGTGGCCGGACGCAAACTGAACGCAACACCTGAAAAAGCGGTATTCTGCGGCAGCACGCGGCACCCCATTACTGGGAAATAATGCAGCCATGAAGCCCCGGCAACACCGTCCAACATGCGGTGCCCCCGCTCGACAGGCAGGGGCTAACGAGGATGCTACCGATGCGCAACAACCCGGCGTGCCACGCCACTTGGGCCGGGCTGAACGTGAGTAAGGGAGAACAACTTAGGGCTGCGGCGTGGGGCAGGCGCGCGGCGCTGAGGCGGCGGATGCAGAACTGCTACCCGTCCAACGGCACCGTCACCACCACCGCGAAGCCCCTCGCCAACGGCTCGTAGCGCACGGTGCCGCCCACCGTCCGGGCGCGGGCCTGCATGTTGGCCAAGCCGCGGCCGCCGGGGCGGGGGCTACCGTCGTGGCCGCGGCCATCATCGGCCACGGTAAGGGTGAGGCCGGCCGCCGCCGCCGCCAGCTGCACCGTGACCGTAGTGGCGTGGGCGTGCTTCACCACGTTGTGCAAGGCCTCCTTGTAGATGAGGTAAAAGTTATGGAGCAGCGCCGGAGCCAGGGTAGGGTCGGGCAAGTCGGCGGGCACGCGGAAGCGCACGTCGAGGCCGGCGGGGGGCAGCACCTCCTGGGCGTGGTCGCGCATGCGGTCTAGCAGCTGGCCCAGGCGCAACGGGCCGGCATCGAGGCTCCACACCACGTCGCTCATCTGCTGGGCGGCTTGGCGCGAGGCGATGGCCAGGGCGTCGAGCCGGTCCCGGGTCTGGGCCGGGCTGTGCGGCGTTTCGCGCAGCAGGTCGCTGTGCATGCTGATTTGGGTGAGCAAGTTGCCCACGTCGTCGTGCAGGTCGGCGGCAATGCGTTGGCGCAGGGCGTGTTCGGCCTGCCAGTGTCGCTCCCGCCGCTGGCCGCGGCGCCGCTGCCACCAGTACACCCCGCCAACCGCCGCCGCCACCAGCAGGCCCGTGAGGGCGGCCCACACGCCGGGGCGGCGCCACCAGTAGGTGCGCGCCCGCACCGGTACGCGCAGCCCGTTGCGGGTGGAGGTGCCCAACGCGGTTTCGCCCCGGATTTCGAGCATGTAATCGCCCGGCTCCAATCCTTGCAGGCGCAGGCGGTTGCCGGTGCCCAGCTCCTGCCAGGGCGCGGGCCCGGTGCCCAGCAAGCGGTATGCGAAGCGGCCTGGCTCGGGTCCCACGTCGTCGCTCAGGCTCAAGGCCAGGTCGGCGAAGGCGTCGCCGGGGGCTAGCTCCAGCCCCTGGGGCAGGGTGCCGGCCAGGTAATCGGTGCGAATGGTGTCGGGCTGGGCGTGGTGCTGGGTGAGGCTGGTGAGCAGCAGCCGGGGCCGGTACTGGGCGGTGGCCAGGTCCTGGGGCGCGAGCACGCTCAGCCCGCCCACCCCGCCCACGTACAGGCGCTGCCGCACCGAGTCGTACCAGCCTGACTGACGGTTCAGCTCGTTGGTGGCCAAGCCTTCGGCGGTGGTCAGGTCGCTGCGCCGGCCGGTGCGGGGCTCGTAGCGCACCAGACCGTTGTGGGTGCCCACCCACAGCACCCGGCCCGGCCGGGGGGCCAGCACGAAGGCTACCGCCTCGCTGGGCAGCCCGCGGCCCAGGGTGAGCTGCTGCTGCACGCCCCGCCGGGGGTGCAGCAGCAGCAGGCCGGCATCGAGGGTGCCCACCCACACGCTGTCGGGGTGGGTGGGCAGCACGCAACGCAACAGGTTGGTGGGCAGGTGGTAGGGTGCCGGCTCGTCGGGGCCGTAGTGGCGCAGGGTGCCGGTGGCGGGCTGCAGGCAGTACAGCCCCCGGTTGGTGGCCAGCCACAGCGCGCCGTCTGCACCTTCGCTCAGGGCCTCAATCTCGCAGTGATGCAGCGGCCAGGTGGGGTCGCGTTCGCGGTAGCGGCGGCGCGTGCGGTGGGCCAGGTCGAGCTGAAACAGGCCCTCTTGCCCGCCCGCCCACACCCGCCCCGCCCGGTCGCGCAGCAGGCAGAAGGTGGTGCGGCCCGTGGGTTCGGGGTGAGGCCCGGCCCAGTCGATTTTCTGAAACTGCCCCCCCGTCAGCAGCCCGATGCCCACGTTTTCAAACCCTACCACCAGGCGCGCATCGGGCAGGCGCAGGCTGCAGAACCACACGGGTCCCAGCGCCAGGCCCGGCCAGGGGCGCAAGGGGGCTACCGGGCTGTCGGCCGCCTGCGCAAACGTGCCCGAGTAGCTGCCCACCACTAGCCGCCCATCGGCCAGCCGGTTGATGGCGCGGGTGCTGAGGCGCGGCCCCCCGGCCACGGGCAGCGCCTGAACGGGGGCCCGCCGGGGCCGCAAACTAAACACGCCCGGCATGCCTTCGGCAAAGGCCCACAGCCCCGTCCGGTCACGGTTGAAGCACAGCAACCCATTCCACTCGGGGGCCAGGGGCACCGGGTAGTGTTGCAGCGCTGGCGTCCGCCGCTGCCGCCGGATGGACAGGGCCAGTACCTCGCCGGTGCCCAGCCAGTACCAGGTGCTGTCCAGCTCCAGCACGTTCAGGCGCGGTACGGCGGCCGAGGAGATGTTGCGGAGCCAGCGGGCCAGCACCCGCGGCGGCTGCGGTGGCCGATGCTCCAGCAGGGTGCTGTCGGTCAAGTAGTAAGAGCCATGAGGAAGACGAAGCGGGTGGTCGGCCCATTGCGTGTAGCGCTGCCCATCGGCCTGCTGCACCCGGTAGCGGTGGCTGTTGCCGGCCACGGGCTGTACGCGGCCACTGGGCAGCAGCAGCCAGCGATGCTGCTCAGTAGCCACCAGCAGCCGCCCGGCCGAGTCGGGCTCGATGCCTCGTATCAGCTCGTGCGGGTGCTGCCACACCAGCTGCGGGGGCTGCCGGGGATGCCGCAACGACAGCCGGAACAGCTGGCACGGGTCTATCCCCCGGCCAATCCACAGCGCCCCCCGGTAGACCAGCAGGGCGCTGAATTGGCCGCCACGCGGGGGCAGCGGCACCTGGCGCAGCTCGCCGGTGGCGGGCACAAACGCATACAGCCCGCTATACATGCCTATCCACACCGTGCCGGTCGAGTCGACGGCGACCCGGCTGGCCTCGCCGCTCGGGTGCGGCCCTTTCCGTATCAACTGCCCGAGGGGCACCAGCTGCCGGCCGTCGTAGCGAAACAGGCACGGCCGGGCGGCCACCCAGGCAAAGCCCGTCGGGTCGCTGCTCACGTCGCGGATGCCCACCGTGCTCAACACGCGGTCGGGCTGCTGCTCCAGCTGCTGGGCTTGCGCCACCGGCCCGGCCATCAGTAGCCAGCCGCCCACCAGCCAGCGCGAAATTCTCATTAGCTTACATAGCATGCGGGGCGGGCGTTGGAAGTTGGCTGCAAATATGACACGGCTTTCGCGCCGGAGAGCCAGGGGAGGCATTTCATCCCCCTTCCGCGACGGAACGCGCGGCCTGTCCTCGTTTGGGTGGCTGCTCTGTGCCTGGCCCGGCAGCGGCGCCGGTGGTGGGTGGGCCGGTGCCTACCCGCGCCGCTTCAGGGCCATCGCCAGCAGTTCCCCCTTCGAGTTGATGTGCAGCTTGCGGTACACCGCCCGCAGGTGGTTTTTCACCGTTTCGTGGCTGATGCCGAAGGTGTCGGCAATAAGCTTGTAGCTCAGTCCCTCCTCCACGGCCGTCACCACTTCCTGCTCGCGGGCCGTGAGGCGGGCCGAGGCCGTAGCTGCTACCGCCACCGGCGGCTGCCGCCGAAATGCCTGCAGCACGTGCCGCGCCACGGCCGGCGACATGGGCGAGCCGCCGACGGCTACTTCCAGCAGGTTGGCTTTGATAAGCGGCAGCGGCGTGTTTTTCACCAAATAGCCCACGGCCCCGGCGCAAATGGCTTCGAACACGCGGGGCGCATCGGTGAATACGCTCAGCATGAGTACCTGCGCCTCCGGCAGCCGCGCCAGAATGAGCGGCAGCCCTTCGATGCCCGAGCGGCCGGGAAGGCCAATGTCGGAGAGTACCAGCGCCGGCAGCGTGCCCAGGGCGGGTAGCTGCTGGAAAAAGTCCTCCATTGAAACGGCAACTAGCACGCACTCAAATTCGGGCTGGGCACCCAAGTACTGGTGCAGCATTTCCCGGATGGGGGTCTGGTCTTCGATGATGGCCAGGGGGAGCCGAGTTTGCATGGAGCAAAAGTAGCGGCCTTTGCCGCGCGGCGCTATGACACGAAAGGGGGAGATGGCGGCGTAAGCCGCCGGGCCTTGGCCGCCGGCACCCCAGCCGTTGCCCGCGCTGTCCCGGCCCGCAGGAGTTGCCGCGGATGCAAGGCGGCGCGGTTGGGAATTCAGCTCAACTGGCCAGCCCAGAGGGCGCACCGGCTGGGTAGTAGGCTTAGCCAATCAGGACTTTAGACAATACAGGGCCTTGCCGGGTAGGTCCGGCCGTAGCTTTCACGGTTACGCAGTGCAGGAAACGTCGTATAGGCACAATCCGTGAAAAAGCCATGCTAAAGTTTGCTTAGAGCGGTTTCCAATACAGTGTACACAACGACGAGACGCAAAATAGCACATCTCGTCGTTGAGCGAAATCGCCCGGCGCTACGGCGAGCCGTTCCACGAGGAGACGCAATATTTTGCGTCTTTCTGCCGTTTATGAAAACTGTGCACAAACCTGGAAATCGCTCTGAACGGTGCGCAGGTAAGTGGGCTCGGCTAGGCGCAAGCAACGAATGCAATTGAGACTCATCCCAACGGGCGATTTGATTGTAAACGATAGTTGGCGACTGCGCTTGCCAGTTACTTATTGAAGCTGTCTGGGAAGTCAAAAGCACGGCATGACGGGCTGGTTGTTTGGGGCGACTTCCTGAACAGCTTCATTTAGAAGATGACGACTTGAATTAGGTGCTAAGGGGTTCTGCACCTTGCAAATGGTCGTCGGCAACACGTAATATCAAGGTTGTAATAGTCACTGTGCTGTCTTTTCTGTTTTGTATTTGGTCAGCCCCGTATGCAAACAGCCTAAACGGGGCAGTTTTGCGTACCGCAGGCACCGAACCCAATCTGAAATGAGGACTGCTGTGCTGCGTGGTTTCTGGCTTTTAATGCTGCTGGGCGTTCTCCCGGCCAAGGCGCAAAATACCGTGCTGCGGGGCCGTGTGCTCGATGCCGAGACCCACCAGCCCATCCCGAACGCGCAGGTGGGCGTGGCCGACAACCGCCTCGGCACCAGCACCAACGACGCTGGACGGTTCGTGCTAAGCGTGCCGCCCACTTACCAGAGCGCCCGGCTCACGGTGGCGCTGCTGGGCTACCGCAGCTACGGCCAGCCGCTGCCGCCGCTGCCCGGGCCGGAGCTGCTGATTGAGCTGCGAATAAATCCGGCCGCGCTGGGCGAGGTGCAGGTAATGGGCTCGGTCGAAGGCATTGTGCGCGAGGCAGTGGCGCGCATTCCGCGCAACTACCCGGCGCGGGCCACTCAGCTCACGGGCTTCTACCGCGAGTCGGACCAGGACAGTATCGGCCGGCCGCGCTATTTGGTGGAGGGGCTGCTGACCGTGTATAAGCCCGATTACCGCCAGCCGGCCGACGATGGCGACGTGCAGATTCGGCAGGCCCGCAAGGTCGATTTGCGGCCCGCCGGGCAGACCGTGCGCATCGACTGGGCGGGTGGGCCATTCATTGCGCAGTTTGGCGATTTTGTGCACCGGCGGGCCCAGTTCATCAGCCCGAAACACTTCCGCGACTATGCCTACCGGCTGGCCCCCGGCAGCAGCTACGCCGGCCAGCCCGTGTACGTGGTGGACTTCGGGCCGCGAGCCAATAACCGCCGGGCCGACTGCGAAGGCCGGCTCTACATCGACCAGGCCAGCTATGTCTTTTTGGGGGCCGAGTGGCACTACACCGCTGCCGGATTGCGCCGAAGCGGGCACGGGGCCAGCGCCCGCCGGCTGCGCGTGGCCTACCAGCCCTACGCCGGCCGCTGGCACCTGAAAACCGTGTGGTGGCAAACCCGTGCCCAACTGCCCATTGGCCCGCCGCTGAACTACTTCGGCGAGTTTCTGGCTACGGCCATCGATACCGCCGGCCTGGTGCGCCCCGGCTACGTGGACCGGGCCCAGGAACGCGACGTTTTTCTGCGCACCACGGTGGCTTACGATTCGGTTTTCTGGGCCGGGCAAACGACGCTGCTGCCGTCGGCCGCCCTGCGCCAGGCCCTGCTCGACCAGCCCCGCCAGCAGCGGGCCGACTCGCTCTTCCGGGCACCCCGGCCCGGCGCGGATACCAGCGCAAATGGCCCGGCCAATTCGCCTCCGGCCCGGGAGTCGGGGCTGGTGCGCTTCGTGAGTCGCTTGATTTCCGGGGCGGCGGTGGGTCCGTTTCCGCTGGCCGGGGCGGGCGGCGAGCTGGCCGTGGGCTACGCGCCGGCGGGTTCCGGCTTCGCGCTGCGGGGCGCGGCCAGCGTGGCGGGCCCGGGGGCGGCGCTGACTACCAGTTTCGACTATCAGTTTGCCCTCACGAAAGCGCTAACGTTGCGCGTGGCATCAACCCAGCTGTATGGGCAGTTTGAAGGGAAAGGCTGGCAGTATGGCCTGCGCTACCAGCGCAACCTGCGGCCGGGCCACCGCCCGCTCTACGGCTGCGCCGGCCTGGCGTATGTCCGCCAGTCGGTGGCCCGCCCCGTGGGCACATTCAACAACCCCGATGCCAGCCTGCGCGTGGCCGGCACCCACCTCGGGGCCGACCGCCTCAGTGCCCGCCTCCAAACCCTCACCGAAGCCGTGCTGCCCACCCTCGGCCTGGGCCTGGAACTGACGCACCAGCTGGAGCTGGTGGCCGATGTGAGCTACCTGCTGCCGCTGCGTACCCGCGCCCAGCTGCAGCTCGACGAGGAAAGCGGATTTTTCCTCGCGCGCAGCTCGGCCACCCTCAACCTGCCCAACGCCGACGTGGACCTGCGCGTGAACGGGCAACCTGCCGTCACGCTGCCCTGGCAGCCGCAGCACTGGCTACTAAGCCTGGGGCTGCACTACCGGTTGCGGCCGTAGCGGGGCGGCGGCGGCGGGGCAGGATACGTATGTGGATGCCGAGGCCGCCCCGCGCGGACTCGCCGCGTTCACGCTCCATTCTTTTTGCCCATGCCCGCTAAGCTGCCCACCGCCTTCTTCCAGCGCCCCGACGTGCTGACCATTGCCCGCGAGCTGCTGGGTAAGCACCTCTACACGCGCATCGACGGCGTAGTCACCGCCGGCCGCATTGTCGAAACCGAGGCCTACCGACACGAAGGCGACCAGTCGATGACCATGCATTTGCAGCGCAAGGGCCACCAAGCGCAGGGCCTGTATGTGCCCGGCGGCCACGCCTACATCTACACCGTGTATAGCCGCCACGCCCTTTTCAACATCGCCTGTCACGATGCCGACCATCCCGATACGGTGCTCATCCGGGCCATCGAGCCGCTGGTGGGCGTGGCGGAGATGATGCGGCGGCGCGGTTTGGAAAAGCCTGGCCGCAACCTCACGGCCGGCCCGGGCGTGCTCTCGCAGGCGCTGGGCATCACGCCGACGCTCAGTGGCGCGCTGGTGACGGGGCCGGAAATTTGGTTCGAGGACCACGGCGAAATCGTGGCCGAAACCGAGGTGGTAGCCAGTGCCCGGGTGGGGCTGGCCTACGCGGGGGCCGAAGCGGCCGGGCTGCCGTGGCGGTTTCGGGTGGAAGAGAGCAAATGGACGAGCCCGGCGAAGTGAGAGCCCACGCTGGATTTGTAGGGGCAGAAAAGCGCGTTTTTCAGCGTAACCCTGGTTTACGAAACTCATCCCCTTTGGGCATTTCGTAAACGTTGATTCGTAGACGGGTTTATTAAACTCGCCGCGTGTTGCAGTGGCTCACTGGCACTTGGTACCGAGGAACTGCGAGTGGTTCACGGAAAGGAGCGTTTGACAGCGAAGCAATTAATAAACAATAATCACGAAAAAGGAAGTGAAATAGAAAACCAGAGAGAACAGCGTCAGGAATGCGGTCATCCACCTTCCGAACTTCACCGTTGGCAGGACTGATGTGGAAACAATTTTAGTGAGGTACGCATAATAAAACGCAGCAAATCCAATGGCCGCAGACGTGTAGAGCGCATAATACAACGCGATGTCATGCGTGAGCAGTGTGCCTGTTTTCAAAGCAATATGCGCTAGCGTTACGTTGCACAAAAGGGTTGAGTACAGGGCCAAGGCGGTGCTTAAAAAAGCAATGGCGACCACCGCTCCATTTCCTCTTTTATCCAAAGGCTTAACCAGCGCATAAAACGAAAGAAACAATAAGAAGAAGGCCCTATGCACTTTCTTTAACAGCCATTTGCTTGTGTTCAAGATTGTCATGGCTAGCAAAGTACAGCGTCCAACTGGCAAAAAAAGGGTTTACAAAAACGGTACTGGCTTGAACGCGCAGTGTTTAAAGTTAGGAGCTTTCTCTTTGACTTACCTGGTGTAGTAAGAGGTGTACGTCGAGTAATCGTACCGCCAACCCGGCGGATGAGGCTGCACCAGCCGCACTACCAACCAGTGGGCATCGAGGAGCGCAACGGTCACCAGCAGCGGGCCGTCGGCGGGCGTGGCGTCGGCGGCCGTCACGATGCGCAGGGTGTCGCCTTGGCGGGTGTAGGGCTGTGCGGAGTTGAAGAAACGGTCGCCGCGCTTGTGGTAGACGATGTGGTGCGGGGTGATGACCAGGTGCGTGTAGCTATTCGGTGTCACGGGCAATTCCTTCCGGGCGCGCAAATGCCCTTCCCGCGTAAAGGTGGAATCGGTGATGCCCCGCAGCTTCCAGCGGCCTTCCAACGCGGCCGTGGGGGGCACGCCCCGGAACTTGCACGCCGCCAGCACCCCCCAGCCGCACGCGAAGAGAAACCAATGTTTGTTCATGCAGGTGAAAGTAGTGCTTGGCCGCACGGCGCTGTTGTCTTGCTAACCGGCCGAATACCATTGAAATTCTTGACTTCGGACGTTTAGCAAAACGGTCGGAATAAAAGACTTTTCACTTCTGCCATTCCACAAAAACGTGGTCCTCGCCCGCTAACTCTTCCTCTATAATAGCCGCAATCACTGACCACTCTCCCCCAGCCAACCCTGCCCCAATGGCGGGATAACCGATGCGTTGGCCCGCGTATTCCTGCTTTACGCGCCGAAAAACCTGACGCAGCGCCGCGTAGTCGGCTTTGCGACCCGGTCCCTTCCACTGGTATTGGGTGTAGGCGTTGACAATGGCCAAGGGCTTGCCCCCGGCTTCGACGGTGGCCACGGTGTATTGTCCCAGCTTGATTTTATCGCCGACAACAGTGGCGGCATCCGCTTCATAGGCAGCGGGGAAAACCTGCTTGACGGTTTTGGCGATGCCGGCGCCCATCGTGCAAAAACAGTTGCAGCCGTGTACGATGACATCGAATTCGCCGACTTTTGCCTTCTGTACCAAGTCGCCTTTTTCCGTTTGCATGCTGCGTCAGTAGGGATGGAAAAGCTTCAAGGTAGTGAACCTAGTAAAACTCGCCGAACTTCCGTTCAGCCAAAGGGTGGCAAGGTAAACGTGCGCTGTACAGAATTACGAGGAATATGCCAGCCGACTGGTCGCGCTACTGCTACCTTCGCGCTGACCTCAACGGGGGGGCGAACAAGTCCTTTTCTGGGGATAAACGAGCCTCAGTGCCCTTTTTTGGTGGTTTTCTAAAAATAAATAACTATCAACAGGTCGCTACGACCCGGCCGGTGCAGCGGCTGTTCGAGGGAGGTAATCCCCGGGGCTTACCCGGCGTCGCCGGACCCGGAAACGGTGGGCTCCGGGGCGTTGCAGGGCCGGGCCGAAGCCAGCAGCCGGCCGGCCTTACGGTGCAACGCTGCAGCCGCGCGGGCCACCTGCTCGCTCATTTCCACGCCCGGCATGGCGCCACCCAGCACCACGAGGACCGCAAGGCAGGCCAGCGTGAGCCCCGCCGCAAGCAGCGCGGCCGCTTGGAACAACAACTGGGCGTAGAATTGGAGCAGGGGCATGGTGCGGGGCGGCAAAAGCAGAAAGGTGCGTCCTTCCGGCAGGCGAAGATATGGAAGAAAAATAGGCCAGCACCCAGGCGGATGACCGTGCCCACCGTTGGTCAGCCTGGCACAACTTGCGGTCAGGAAAATGGTAGTAGGGTAAACGGGGCCCGTTCAAAGATTTGAGCGTTATGTTTATTCTATGAGTTCAACCCCTATTTGTTCCACTATCGTTTTTATTACGGGTGCTGTCGTCACGTCGGCGAGTTGGGATAACTGGAAGTCATTCTTTGAGGCGGAGGGCTACACCTGCTACGCCCCCGCCTGGCCCCACAAGGAGGCCCCGGCCGCAGAACTCCGTCGCCAACACCCGCACTCGCCCATCGCCCAAAATGGCTTGGCCGATGTGGTGCAGGTGTACACCGATTTCATCGCGCAGCTTCCCGTCAAGCCCATTGTCATCGGGCACTCCTTCGGCGGGCTCATCGTGCAACTGCTGCTCCAACAGGATGCCGTGGCAGCCGGCGTGGCCATCGAGTCAGCGCCGCCCCTGGGCGTGGTCGTGGCCAACTGGTCGCTCGTCCGGTCTGTCCTGCCCATGCTGGGCCTTTTTTCTTCCCTGAAAACGACGTTTCTGCCCACCTTCGCGCAGTGGCAGTACGCCATTGCCAACGGCCTGCCCCTAGCCGACCAGCAGAAGTACTACGACGAGTTGGCCGCGCCCGAATCGAAAAAGACCATTCGCGGCGCCCTCAGCTTGGATGCTCGCATCGACTTTCGCCGGCCGCACGCGCCGCTGCTGTTTCTGGCCGGCGGGGCCGACCGCATCATGCCCGCCGCCCTCAACCGTGCCAACCACCGGCGCTACCAGCACGCCGGCTCCGTGACTGACTACCAGGAGCTGCCCGGCCGCAGCCATGCCCTGCTCGGCCAATCTACTTGGCGCGAAGATGCGGCCTTCGTGCAACGATGGCTGGCCGCGCTGTCATAAGCCTAGCAATTGCCATTGTCGTACGCACCGCGCCCGCAGCCCCGGCTGGGGAGCGAATACACCATGCTGTAACCCGGAAAGGCGTTCACGTAAACAGTGGAATAACTAACCCACACCAAGTATTCGACTATCCATACGGGTTTGCCAACTTCATCTCCAGCCAGCGGTCGGGGCGGTCGAGGGGCTCGTAGCCGAAGCGTTGGTAGAGCGTATGCGCGTCGAAAGTGGCCAGCAGGTGGCGGCGCAGGTTTTGCAGGTCGGGGTGGGTCAGCATTTGCTTCACCAGCCACTTCGAGAGGCCATGGCCGCGGTGGGCGGGCAGCACGAACACGTCGCAGAGCCAGGCGAAGGTGGCCCGGTCGGTTACCACCCGGCAGAAGGCGGCCTGCTGCCCGTCGGGGGCATAGATGCCGAAACACAGCGAGTTGGCAATGGCCCGCTCCACGGTGGCGCGCGTAATGTGCTTCGCCCAGTACGAGTCCTCGCTCAGCCAGCGGTGCACGGCCGGGATGTCGAGCCGGGCAGGGTCGGTGCTGAGGGTGTAGCCCGAAGGGTGGGCGGCGGTAAAGAAGTCGGACATAAGGCAACGGGGAATGCGACGGCAAGCTACGGCTGCCGGTCGGGAATGGGCGTAGTCCCCACTAGGCGCGGGCGGGTGGGTTTCGTTTGCTATCTTGTTGAAAACGTAGGCGTAATCGCTCTAAATTTTAGCCCGTTTGCCATGAAATTTCTACGCAATGCCCTGCTGGCCCTGGTTGCCGTGCTGCCCCAGGTGGCCATCGCCCAAGCTCCGGCCCTCACGACTTTCCCGGTGGGCCCCACCACGGTTACGGCCTCGGCGTTGGCCACTAACCTGAACACTATTTGGGAGTTGACCTGGGGTCCCGATAATTTCATCTGGATGACCGAGCGCGGCGGGCGCATCAGCCGCGTGAACCCGGCCACCGGGCAGGTGCTGCCGCTGCTCACCATCGCCGACGTGACCGAGAATAACGAAAGCGGCCTGCTGGGCATGGCCGTGGTGGTACCGCCCACCGCGCCGCCGCTGGCCACTTATTGGGTGTTTGTAGTGTACAACTATACCGACCAGGGGGTGCTGAAGGAAAAGCTGGTGCGCTACACCTACGCCAACGGCGCGCTCGCCAGCCCGCAGGTGCTGCTGGGCAACATTGTGGCCACTACCACCCACAGCGGCTCGCGCCTGCTGGTGCTGGCCGATGGCACCCTGCTGATGAGCACCGGCGATGCCCAGCAGCAGCCCCAGGCCCAGAACCGCGCTTCGCTCAATGGCAAAATCCTGCGGCTCAATCTCGACGGTACCGTGCCGGCCAACAACCCCACGCCCGGTAGCCTCGTGTACACCTTCGGCCACCGCAACCCCCAGGGCCTGGTGCAGCTGCCCAACGGCCGCGTCTACAGCTCGGAGCACGGCCCCAACAACGACGACGAAATCAACCGCATTGAAGCCGGCCGCAACTACGGCTGGCCCACCGTGGAAGGCTACTGCGACCTGCCCGCCGAAGTGGCCTTCTGCGCGGCCAACAACGTGCGCGAGCCCCTCACCACCTGGACGCCCACCATCGCGCCGGCCGGCCTCACCTACTACGACCACCCGGCCATTCCGGGCTGGCGCGGCAGCCTGCTGCTGGCCGTGCTCAAGGGCAGCAAGCTCACCCAGCTCACCCTCGACGCGGCGGGCCTCGCCATCCCGGCGCGTACCGACTTTCTTACCGGGTTTGGTCGATTGCGGGCCATCTGCGTGTCGCCGCAGGGGCGGGTGTACGTGGGCACCAGCAACCGCGACGGCCGCGGCAGCCCCGCCGCCACCGACGACCGGATTCTCGTGCTCGAAAACCGTGCTTTCGTGGCCACGGCTACCCGCCCGGCGGCCGACCTGGCCTTGAGCGTGTTTCCGAACCCGGCCCGGCGGCAGGCCACCGTGCGCCTGGCTGCTCCCGCCCAGCAGGTGCGCCTGCTCGACCTGCTGGGCCGGCCGGTGCGGAGCGTGCTCCCGGTTGGGTTGCTTGCCGAGCTCGACCTCAACGGCCTGCCCGCTGGTATCTACTGCGTAGAAGCCATTGGCCCAACCGGACGTGGCACCCGCCGGCTGGTAGTGGAATAATTGGCTATCAGAATCTTGGCTGCGAAAGCAGGCATTGGCCACCGGCCGGCGCTTGCCGCTAGCCCAGGTGGTGGCGCTCGTCTTTGATGGCGTTGTGCACCGTCCAGGGTACTTCGTGCAGCAGCGGGTGCTGGCGTACGGGGCACGCGGGCATCAGGCAGAGCGAGCAGGCGGCGGGGGTGCAGGGGTCGGCGTGCACGAACATCTCGACTTCGACGGCGAAGCGGGCCCGAATCAGCTCCTCGATGTCGTGCAGCTGCGTGTGTATTTGCTCCAGCGTGAAGTAGTAAGGCATCTGCATGTGGCAGTCGATGTGCAGGTTGGCCCCGTAGCGCTGCACGCGCAGGTTGTGCACGTCAATCCACGACGGGCGGCGTTGGGCCTGCAGCTCGGCAATCACTTCGGCCACCACGGCGGTGTCGGTTTCGTCCATCAGGCCCGACACGGCCCGGCGCAGCATCCGGCCCCCGTTCACCAGAATGAAGCCGCCCAGCAGCAGCGCCGCGCCGCTGTCGAACTGCATGATGCCGGTAGCCTGCACCAGCAGCAGCGCCCCCGACGACACGATGGACGTGATGGCATCGATGTACAGATGCTGGCCGTCGCCCACCAGCGCCACCGATTTCAGCCGCTGGCCGTTGCGCACCAGCAGCAGGCCCACGGCCAGGTTCACCACGGCGGTGCTGGCCAGCAGCAGCACACCCCAGTCGGGCTTGGCCACGGGCTCGGGGTGCAGCAGGTGGCGCGAGGCGCTGTAGAGAATAAAGGCCCCGGCCATGAAAATCAGGCCGCCCTCGAAGCCCAGCGACAGGTTCTCAATTTTGCCGTGGCCGTAGGGGTGGTTTTCGTCCTTGGGCAGGCTGGCCAAGTACAGGCTGTAGAGGGCAAAGCCGCTGGTGAATACGTTGATGATGCTCTCCAGCGCGTCGGTGAGCACGGCCTGCGACCGGGTGAGGTGGTAGGCGTAGAACTTGATGGCCACCAGGCCGATACTGACCACGAGGGAGAGCAGGCCGAGGCGGTTTTTAATTTTTGTGGGCGTCATGAAGCGGCGATTGCGGCTGCAAAGGTCGGCCACGAATGCCGCGCCGCGCGCCGGGCCCAAAGCCGCGGTGGGGCGGCCCGGCAGTCACTCGAAGCCGGGTCCTTGATAATCTGTGGCGAACGGGCGCAACCTTTTGGCCTCAGAGCGGTATTTAAGCCAGTCAAAAATTATTTTTAGGTTCGTCTAAAAATCACTACCTTTAGCTATTCCAATTTGCCCGTGCCTCCCTCATTACTAACTGAAACCACTCCTCCGGCCGAAACCGGCTGGCGCCACCCCCGGCGGGGCAACTCGCTCAGCGAGGTGTACGCCAGCATCAAGGTGCCGCCCGCCGATGCCCCATTCTGGCGCAAGCTGATGGCATATTGGGGGCCGGGCTTACTGGTGGCCGTGGGCTACATGGACCCCGGCAACTGGGCCACCGACCTGGCCGGCGGCGCGCGCTACGGCTACACCCTGCTCAGCGTCGTGCTGATTTCCAACCTGTTTGCCATGCTGCTGCAGCATCTGGCGGCCAAACTCGGCATCGTGACCGGCCGCGACCTGGCCCAGGCCTGCCGCGACCACTACTCGCGCCCCGTGAGCCTGGCGCTGTGGGTGCTGTGCGAAATCGCCATTGCCGCCTGCGACCTGGCCGAAGTCATTGGCTCGGCCATTGCCCTCAACCTACTGTTTGGGCTGCCGCTGGCTTGGGGCGTGGTGCTCACCACGCTCGATGTGCTGGTGGTGCTGTTTTTTCAGAACAAGGGCTTTCGCATTATCGAAAGCCTGGTGGCTGGGCTTATCGTACTCATTTTCGGGTGCTTCCTGTATGAAATCATCGCCTCGCACCCCGACTGGCTGGCGCTGAGCAAGGGCCTGGTGCCGCGCCCCGAAATCGTGACCAACCCGCTGATGCTCTACGTGGCCATTGGCATTCTGGGGGCCACCGTGATGCCCCACAACCTCTACCTGCACTCCAGCATCGTGCAAACGCGAGCCTTTCCGCAGGACGAGCCCGGCAAACGCTCGGCCATCAAGTTCGCCACCATCGACTCGACGCTGGCGCTGTTTCTGGCATTTTTCGTGAACGCGGCTATTCTCGTCACGGCCGCTGCCGCCTTCCACGGCAAGGGCCACGAAGGGGTGGCCGACATTGCCGACGCCCACAAGCTGCTCACGCCGGTGCTGGGCGCGGGCGCGGCCAGCGTGCTCTTCGCCGTGGCTCTGCTGGCCTCGGGCCAGAACTCGACCCTGACCGGCACCCTCGCCGGCCAGATTGTGATGGAAGGCTTCCTCGACCTCAAGCTGAAGCCCTGGCTGCGCCGGCTCATCACCCGCCTCATCGCCGTGGTACCCGCCCTGATTGTGGCCATTTGGTACGGCGAAAAGGGCACCGGCCAGCTGCTGGTTTTCAGTCAGGTTATTCTGTCGCTGCAGCTCAGCTTCGCGGTGGTGCCGCTGGTGCTGTTCACCAGCAGCCGCGCCAAAATGGGCGTGTTTGTGAACCGCCCGGCGGTGCAGGTGCTGGCTTGGGTGGTGTCGGGCATCATCATTGTGCTCAACCTTTTTCTGCTCTGGCAGACGTTTTTCGGCTAAGTAGCGGTCCGGGCGGGGCTTGCCCCGCCCGGACGTTCGCACTATTGCAACGATTCGACCCAACGACGGGCGGGGGCAAGCCCCGCCCCCACACCCCAAATGGCGCACGCTGTGCACCTGCTTTTTAGCGGGCCGGCTCCCTGTTGCCCTTCGCCAACTGCTAAAATGTCCATGAAAACCCTCCTACTCATCCTGCTGTGCTGGCTGCCCCGGCTGGCCCTGGCGCAGGCCGCCGAAATAACCGGCACCGTGCGCGACCAGCAGCGCCAGCCGGTGCCGTTTGCCAGCGTGGGCGTGGTGGGCACCACCGTGGGCGCTACGGCTGATGCCACCGGCCGCTTCGAGCTGCGCGGCGTGCCGACCGGCGTGCAGCGGCTGCGGGCCAGCGCCGTGGGCTTCGCGCCGGCCGAGCGGCGCGTGACGGTGGCCACTCAGCTGCTGACCATTGATTTCGGGCTGGAAACGGCCGCCGCCGGCCTGGGCGAAGTGGTGGTAACGGGCGTGAGCCGGGCCACCGAGTTGCGCCGCAGCCCCGTGCCCATCGCTACCCTCAGCCGCCGCGAAATCACCCTCAATGCCAACACCAACGTCATTGATGCGGCCGTGCGCGGCATTCCGGGCCTGAGCGCCGTTACCACCGGCCCCAACGTGTCGAAACCCTTCATTCGGGGGCTGGGCTACAACCGCGTGCTGACGCTGTACAACGGGCTGCGGCAGGAAGGCCAGCAGTGGGGCGACGAGCACGGGGTGGAAGTGGATGGCTACGACATCGAGCGGGTGGAAGTAGTGAAGGGCCCCGCCAGCCTGCTCTACGGCTCCGACGCCGTGGCCGGGGTAGTGAACCTGCTGCCCGCCCTGCCCGACGGCCCCGACGGCCGCCTGCGCGGCGAGGTGCTGAGCGAGTACCAGTCGAACAACGGCTTGGTGGGCAACTCGCTGGGGCTGAACTATCAGAACCACGGCTTGCAGACCAGCTTCCGGGCCAGCCACCGGTTGGCGCGCGACTACCGCAATAGCGTGGATGGCGCGGTGTACAACACCGGCTTCCGCGAGCTGACCTTGACCGGAATGGTGGGCCTGAATAAGGCCTGGGGCAGCACCCACGCCTACCTCACGCTGTACGACAACCGCCAGGAAATTCCGGACGGCAGCCGCGACTCGCTCAGCCGCCGCTTCACCCGGCAGGTGTTTGAGAGTGGAAGGGATGATATTAAAAACCGGCCTTTAGTAGGGGAGGCGGAGTTGGAATCCTACGCCATCAGTCCGCTGCACCAGCGCATCCGGCACTACCGGGTGTTCACCAAAACGCAGGTGCACCTGGGCGGCGGCGAGCTGCACCTGCTGCTGGGCGCGCAGCAAAACAACCGCGAGGAATTCAACCACCCCACCGTGCCCAGCCAGGCCGGGCTGGCCCTGCAGCTCACCACCTACAGCTACGATGTGCGCTACCACCTGCCCGAGTGGCAGGGCCTGCAAATCAGCGTTGGCAGCAACGGCATGGGCCAGCTCAACCGCCACCAGCAGGCCACCGATTTCCCCATTCCCAATTACGACCTGCTCGATGCCGGCAGCTTCCTGCTCCTGAAAAAGCCGCTGGGCAAGCTGGAGCTGAGCGGCGGCCTGCGCTACGACACGCGGTTGATAACTTGGTCGGATTTCTACGTCGCGCCCAACCCCGCCACCGGTTTCGGTGCCGAAAGCCGGGCCGGCGCAGCGGGAGCGCAGCTCCAGTTTCCGGCGTTTCGGCAGCAGTATCGGGGCGTGTCGGCCAGCGTGGGCGGCAGCTTTCTGGCTACCGAGCGGCTCACGCTGCGCGCTAACCTGGCCCGCGGCTACCGCGCCCCCAACATCCCCGAAATCGGCTCGAACGGCCTCGACCCCGGCGCGCACATCGTGTACCTGGGCAACCGCGAGTTTCGGCCCGAGTTCAGCTGGCAGCAGGACGTGGGCGTGCTCTGGCACCAGCCCACACTTGATGTAAGCGTGGAAATCTTCCACAACTACGTGCAGAATTTCATCTACCAGGCCCGCCTGTTGAGCGCGGCCGGCCAGCCGGTGGTCATCGTGCCGGGCAACACCACCTACCAGTTTCAGCAGGCCGCCGCCCGCCTCTACGGCCTCGAAGCCAGCCTGAGCCTGCGCCCTGCCGCCCTGCCCTGGCTGGCCAGCACCAGCAGCATCGCCTTCGTAAACGGCGAAAACGCCGATGCCGCCCGGCTCCAGCGCGACGGCCCCGCCGCCCGCTACCTGCCCCTGATTCCGCCGCTGCGGGGCCGCACCGAGCTGCGCGCCACCCTGCCCGCCCGCGAAGGCCTCCGCCTCACGGCCACCTACTTCCGCGCCAGCCTCGACGGCAGCGGCCGCCAAAACCGCTTCCTGGCCCTCGACAACAGCGAAACTGCCACCGCCGGCTACGCGCTGTTGGGGCTGGGCGCGGGCACCACGTTCGCCAGCCGGGCTGGCCGGCCGGTGGCACAGTTGGTGCTGCAGGTCGACAACGTGTTCGATACCGCCTACCAGGCCCACCTCAACCGGCTGAAATACTTCGAGTATTACGCCGCCTCGCCCACCGGCCGCGCGGGCATCTACAACCCCGGCCGCAACGTGGCGGTGAAGGTGGTGGTGCCATTTTAGCGGGTAAGCCAGCTGGGACCGCTGGCGGCAGCTCGGGCTTGATTGGCACGACCGTTTGGCCGCGGGCTGGCCGTCTGCGTATGCGGGGCTTTGTTACTATTGAGTATGATGTTTCGATTCGGTACGGCCTGCCTGCTGCTACTCCTGCCGGTACTGGCGGCCACTGCCCAGACGGGCGTGAAAAACGACACCATTAAAGTCGATAAGGAGCAGTACGACCTGTTTCATCCGACGCCGCGCAAATACATGCGGCCCATGGTGCCCGACCGCCCCGGCATCACCGAAAGCCCGTACTCCGTCGACGCCGGCCATTTTCAGTACGAAACCGATGTCGTGCGCCTGCTCACGCGCCGCGATGGCACCACCCACGGCCGCGACTGGTACATCAACCATGCGCTGGGCAAAATCGGCCTCAGCAACCGCACCGACCTGCAGGTTGGCCTCGATTCCTATACCGACACCCGCAACTACGACGATGCCGACCCCAGCCAGAATGCCGTGTACCGGGGCGTCGGCGACCTCACCCTGCGCCTGAAGCACACCCTGGTGGGCGATGATAACAGCCGCTGGGCCCTGGGCCTGATTGGCTACGCCACGCTGCCCACCGGCGGCCCACGCGGCGACGGGGCCGTGGAATACGGCGCGGTGCTGCCCGTCGTGTTCCAAATCACCAAACCCTGGAACATTGGCGGGCAGGTGGCTACCCAGGTGTACTGGGACCGCGAAACCCGGAGCCGCTACCTGCAGCTCACGCCCACCTTCACCACCTCCTACGAAGTGGTGAAACGCCTCCAGGTATTCGCGGAGTTGGTGGGGTACAAAGATGTGCGGCAGTCGCAATGGGGCAGTTCCATAAATACCGGCCTGCAGCTGGCGGTGAGCGACAACGTTCAATTCGACCTCGGGACCCACCAACCCATTACCAATTCCGTGGACCACGAATATTTCTTCGGCCTGAGCTTCCGGCGCTGAGTTATTTGATGGTTAATGGTAAACTGTTAGTGAGGGGGGGCCTACTAACCATTTATCATTAACCATCGTACCTTTGCCCCGTCAAGGTGCCAAACCCCCATCGCGGGGCGCGGCTGAAAAGGGAATCCGGTTCAACGCCGGAGCTGTCCCCGCAACTGTACGCTTCATATCGGGGCGGGCCACACAAGCCACTGGTTACCGGTTGATTAGCAACCGAAAGCTGGGAAGGCGGCCCGCTCGGCGAAGCAAGCCAGGAGACCTGCCCGGACATTCACAGGTTCAGCATTCGCGGAGGACGAATGGAGAAAGAGAGCAGCGGTTGCCCCCGGGTGGCCACCTTACCCCCTGTTTTTCGGCCTCAGTCTGGCAGCCGGCTTCTTCTTTTTGAAGGGGTTGGAAGGCAGATTTTGAATCGAATTTTCTTCACTGAGAATTTGATTCGGTTGCATCTTGACTTCTTTTTCCGCCGGGCCTTGGCCGGTGTGCTGCTGGCCCTGCCCGCCGCGGGCGGCGCGTGGGCGCAGGCCCCGGCCCGCCCCGCCGGTCGCTCCGCGCCCACCGACTCGGCCCGCCTGAGCCGGCGGGCGCACCGCCTGGGCGAGGTGCGCGTGCGCGCCGTGGGCCCCGAGCGGTTTGCCGTGGGCAGCACCCGCACCGTGCTCGATTCGGCGGTGCTGGCCCAGTACCGGGGCAGCAGCCTGGCCGAAGTGCTGCAGGCCCGCACCCCGCTGGCTCTCAAATACTACGGCCCCGGCCAGCTGGCCACCATTGCCCTGCGCGGCACCTCGGCCCAGCACACGGCCGTGCTCTGGAACGGGCTGAACATCATGCTGCCCACCCTGGGCCAGACCGATTTTGCCCTGCTGCCGGTGGGGGCCAACACCCGCGTCAGCATTCAGCCCGGGCCGGCGGCGGCGCTCTACGGCAGCGGGGCCGTGGGCGGGGCCATCCTGCTCGATGCCGCGCCCGACTGGCGCGTGGGGCAGCGCGGCAGCGTGCAGCTCGATGCCGGTAGCTCCGGGATGGTTGGGGGCAACCTCGAAGCCCGGGTGGCCTCGGCGGCAGTAGCCGTACGGGTGGCGGCCAGCTACCGCGAGGCCCAGAACAACTACTCCTACGTGGTGCAAGAGGCGCGGGGCCCCGTGCGCTACAACCTGCAAAACGCCGCCTTGCGCCACCAGTGGAGCTTCAGCCCCGACCTGGCCTGGCGCGTGGGCCGGGCCGGCGAGCTCACCGCCGCTGCCTGGCTGACGGATACCAACCGCGAAATTCAGTTTGGTACCGGCATCGTGGGTGGCCAGGCCCGCGAGCGCGACCAGAGCCGTCGCCTGACGGTGGGCTACCGCCACGTAGCCGCCCGCGGCCAGTGGAGCGGCCGCGCCGCCTGGTTCGAAGACGTGCTGAACTACCGCGACGGCGGCGCGGCCAGCAACTCGCGCGCCCGCACTACCCAGGCCCAGGCCGAGCACACTGCCGCCCTGGGCGCGCGCGGCAGCCTGCGCCTGGGGGCCGAGGCCCAGCATTTCGCGGCCGTGGTGGATGGCTATGGCGCGATTCCGGTAACCGAAAACCGGGCCGCCGCTTTTGCCCTGCTGCGCTACGACCCGCGCCCGGCCTTGCGCCTGTCGGCCAACCTGCGGCAGGCGGCATTGCCCGCCGGCCTGGCCCCCCTCACGCCCACCGTGGGCGTGGAGTGGGACCTGCTGTCTGCCGTAGCAGCGGCCACCCCGTCCGATTCGGCAGCGTTTTCGGCAGCGAGGAATCAGCTCGTTCCCCGGCTCCCTACTCACTCAGCCATTCAATTACTCACTTTCCGCGCCAGCGCGGCCCGCAGCTACCGCGCCCCCACGCTGAATGAGCGGTACTGGCGGCCGGGCGGCAACCCCGACCTGCGGCCCGAGTCGGGCTTTGGCTACGAAGCCGGCCTGCGCCACCGGCTGAACATGCCGGCAGGGGCTATGCTCGAAACCGAGCTCACCGCCTTCCGGCAGGACGTAGACGACTGGGTGCAGTGGCTGCCCAGCACCCGCACCGGCATCTGGAGCCCGCGCAACCTGCGCCGCGTGCGCAGCCAGGGGCTGGAAATCAGCACGGCGCTGCGGGTGCGCCGGGGGCGCTACGTGGGCAGCGCGCAGCTGGCCTACCACCTCACCGATACCCGCAAAACTCAGGGCACGCCCGACGACCCCGACCCCGTGGGCGTGCAGCTGGCTTTCGTGCCCCGGCACCAGGCCAGCTTCAGTACCGACCACCGCTGGCGTGGTTGGCTGGCTAGCAGCACGCTGGCATTCAGCAGCTACCGCTACACCAATGCCTCGGCCGATACCTACCTGCCCGGCACCGTGCTGCTGGGGGCCACGCTGGGGCGCACGCTGCCCGGCCCGGCCGGCACCCGGCTGCTGCTGCTGGCCCAGGCTCATAACCTGCTGGGCCAGGCCTACGAGAGCCACCCCGGCCGGCCGGCCCCGCCCCGCAGCGTGAGCGGCAGCCTGCGGGTCGATTTCTGATTTCGATTTTCCACCTAACACCCCAACTGCCGGCTGCAGCCGGCGCTGTTTTCACCCTCTTTTGTTATGAAAAACCTGACTCCTCTGGGCCTGGCGGCCTTGGTGCTGCTCGCGGCCTGCGACCCCCAAAAGGAAATAATTACCCCGTCGGTACCAGCTACTACCGCCGTGTACGTGCTGAGTGAAGGCCAGTTTGGGGCCGGCGACGGCGCGGTGAGCGTGTTCGACCGCACGGCCAAAACCCTGACCGTGGACGCCTTCGGCAGCGCCAACAACGGGGCCAAGCTCGGCGATGTGGTGCAGAGCATGGGCGTGCAGGGCAGCAAGGGGTACATTGTGGTCAACGCTTCCAACAAAATTGAGGTGGTGAACCTGCCCGACTTCAAAACGGCCGGCACCATTGCCGGGCTCGAACAGCCCCGCTACTTCACCTCGACTTCGGCCACGCGCGGCTACGTCACGGAATGGCGTGGGCCCTTTACCAACTACCTGCCCGGCGTGCTCAGCATTCTGGACCTGAGCACCAACACCGTGAGCAGCCGCGTAACGGTGGGCCGCAACCCCGAGCAGCTGCTGGCCCTGGGCGGCAAAATATACGTGCCTAATAGCCTGGACAACACCATTTCGGTGATTGACGAGGCCACGGGCATGCTCGCCAGCACCATCACGGTGGCCGACGGCCCCGGCAGCATGGTGGCCGATAAGGATGGCAATGTGTGGGTGCTGTGCTCGGGTTTCGTCACCTACCTGTCGGTGCCGCCCTTCACGCTTACCCGCGTCTCGAACGGTACGCTGGTGCGCTTCAACCCGGCCAGCCCGACCACTCAGCTTAAGCTGGCCTTCCCCGGTACGGCCAGCCCTGGCCAGCTGCGCATCAGCCCGGCCAAAGACCAGCTGTACTACAGCTTCGGCGGGGCCGAGTACCAGATGAGCACCAGCGCCACGAGCCGGCCCACCACGCCGTTTTTGCGGCGCGACTTCTCGGGCTTCGCCATCGACCCGCGCGACAACACCATTTACGGGGCCATTGCGCCCAGCTTCAGCAGCAACGGCCGCTTCGTGCGCTACCAGGCCAGCGGTACGCCCATCGACTCTTTCACCGTGAAGGTGGGACCGAACGGGTTTGTGTTCAATTAAGCCTTCTTCCTTTTCCACTTTCCGAGCTATATTGCACAAAAAAAGGCCTCTGCTGAGTAGCAGGGGCTTTTTTGTGCCGTCCTGAACCGGGGCTACTTCGCCCGGCCGAAGCGGAACGTGACGTCGGCGTAGGGCCCGACGGCCCCGTTGCGGTTGCTGATGGTGCTGCTGCTCGATTGCTCGCGGTAGTCGTAGGCCAGGTAGGCCAGGCCCAGGCTGGCGCTCAGGCGCGGCCACACGGCCCGCCCGCCCACCACGCCCGCCAGCGCCGTGATGCGCCGCCCGCTGCTGGTGTGCAGCAGGTAAGTTTCATCGACCAGAAAGAGGCGGCGGCCCAGGCGCGTGGCCCCGCCCAGCATGAGCAGCGGCGTGCTGCCAAAGCCCCCGCTGCCGCTGAAGCCGAAGCCCACGCCGGCCGTGAGCTGATGGTCGGCGGTGCCCAGGGTGGCGTTGGCGTAGGTGAGGCCCACGGCCGTGCCCGCCACGTAGAGGCCAAACGCACCCACGCCCACGTGCAGCCGCTGGCCCACCGGCACGCTAAAATTCGGCGTAATGCCCACCAGGTTGTATTCGCCGAACCCGGGGGCGAACGTACCCAGCACGCCCACCGAAAAATTGTCGCTGAGGCCGTAGTCGGCGGTGAGGGCAAATACGGCGATGTTTTGCACGGTGCCTTCGCCCCGGCGCAGGTTGCGGGCCGTGGGCCCCACAAACAGGCGGCTGCCGTTGCCGGCGTCGGGGCGGGCTTGGTTCTTTGCCGTGGTGTCGGCCGGGGCCGGGGCCAGCTGCGCGCGGGCCGGCGCGGCGGCCAGGGCGGCCCCCAGCAACGCGAGGCGGCCCAGCCGGGCGGGTGCGGAGCGTAAGCGGATGAACATTAATCGGGGAAAGTGTGGCCCAAAGATGCAACAGCGGGGCCGGCTCTGCTGCCCGGCTACTTGCGCCAGCTGCCCGTGGCGTGGGGCCGGCCGGTGGCCTGTTCCTCGTCCGACTCGCCGGGGGCGACTTCCTCCACGCGCACGCGCACGGCGTGGGCCTTGGGGTGTACCTTCTGGCCGAAGGCATCGGCAAACTCCTGGGTGAACTCGGCCCCGAAGAAGATGATGAGCGACGAGTAGTTGACCCACAGCAGCAGCACAATGGCCGAGCCCGCCGCCCCGAAGGCCGAGCCCGGGTCGGACTTGGCAATGTAGAAGGCGATGAGAAACTTGCCAATCACGAAAAGCAGGGACGTGATGAAAGCCCCCACCAACACATCGCGCCAGCGGATAATGGCATCGGGCAGAAAGCGATAAATCAGCGCAAATAACAGCGTGGTAACACCCAGCGACAGTACGAAATCGACTACCTTGATGGCAATGATGCCTATCTCGGGCAGCAGCTGCTGCAGCCAGCCGGTGAAGGCGCTGAGCACGGCGCTAATGACAAAGGAGATGAGCAGCAGCAGGGCCACGCTCAGAATCAGCCCGAACGAGAGAAAGCGCTGCTTGATAAACGCGCCAATGCCGATGCCGTTGGTTTTTACCTTCAGATTCCAGATGTCGTTGATGCTTTCCTGGAGGGTAACGAAAAAAGTGGTGGCGGCAAACAGGAGCGTGGCAACGCCAATGGTGGTGGCCACCGGCCCGCGCTGCTGCAGCGTGAACTTGGCAATGCTGTCCTGCAGGAACTTGGCCGAATCGGGGCCCACGAGGCCCTTCAGCTGGCCGTATACCTGCCCCGAAATAGCCTCGCCGCCATACACCGAGCTGGCCACGGTGATGACAATGAGCAGCAGTGGAGGCAATGAAAAAATGGTGTAGTACGACAGCGCCGCCGCGTGCCGGAACGAGTTGTTATTGTTGAACTCACCCGCCGATGACTTCATGACGGCGAGAATGTCGGAAAACTTATAAGTAGTAGGCATGTAGTGCGGTAAAGGGAGTGCCGAAATAGTGGCAGTCTTATTGTAATACGCACGGCACGGGCTCGCGTTGGCTGCGCCCGCCTGTGCCGGGCCGGGCTTACCTTGCAGCCCGGCCAAACCTGACGGCTGGTTTACCGTATCCCCGCAACCCGCATATTCCCCTGTATCTTATGTTTAAGCTTGTTCGAGTTGCCCGCCCGTTGCTGTTGATGATGGGGCTGTGCGCCCTGCTGACCGCGCCGGCCCGGGCCCAGAAAATGAAAAAGGGGTCGGCCTCGTACCCGGCCGCCGAGGGCTTCGACGCGGCCGGCTCCGATGCCAAAGCCGTGGCCATCGCCGACCGCGCCATGCGGGAGATGGGCGGCTATGAGGCCTGGCAAAATGCCCGCTACTTCGGCTGGAGCTTCTTTGGCGGCCAGTACCAGGTGTGGGACAAGTACACCGGCGATTTCCACTGGGAAAAAGACACGCTGGTGGCCAACTACAACCTGAACACCAAGCGCGGCCAGGTATTCAGTAAGGGCCAGGACGTGTCGGCCACCCCGACCGGCCAGAAGGTGCTCAATAACCTTACGCCCATCTGGATAAACAACATGTACTGGCTGCTCATGCCCTTTAAGCTGAAGGACTCGGGCGTGACGCTGACCTACAAGGGCGAGGGCAAAACCCTGGCCGGCGCGCCAGCCGACCTGCTCCAGATGACCTTCAAAAACGTGGGCGTAACACCTCAGAACCGCTACGAAATTTTGGTGAACCGCGCCACCGGCCTCGTCGATGAATGGGCCTACTTCGCCAAGGCCGACGATGCCCAGCCCGCTTTCCGCCGCCGCTGGGCCGACTACGCCCGCCACGGCCAGCTGCTGCTCGCCGCCGACCGCAGCGACGCCGCCAAGCCCGCCCGCCTCGACAACGTCTTTCAGGCCCAAACTCTGCCCGAGGGCGTGATGATGAGTAAAGTGCCGGTTGCGAAGCCGAAGGAGTAGGAGGGGCCGCAATAAAGCAACACGTCATGCCGAGCGTAGCGCTCGGCATGACGTGTTTTTTTTATAAAAACTATCCCCGCCGCAGCACCCAGCGCCGCGTTTCAATCGGCGCGGTGCGTAGCGCTTCGGCCAGCGCGGCATCGTCTGCGAACTGCAATTGCGTGAGTACACTGGCCTCCACGCTCACCTCTATTTCGGCCGCCTGAAACGGCCAGGGGCTCACCACAACCGGCCCGTCGGCCTCGGGCTGGGCCAGGGTGTACATCGTGCCATCGGGCCCGCGATGGATTTCCACGGCGCGGGCCATTTCCGGGATTTCGTGGCGGCAGAGAATGAGCGAGAGCCTATCGCACCAGTGCAGCAGGGTGTAGGCTTGGTCGGCCTCCTTTTTTGAGAGCTTGAGCTCGCGCCGCCACTGCTGCTGCCGGGTGCGCAGTTCATCCAGAAAGCCGTCAAGTTCCTTTTTCTGGCCCCGCAGCCCCTCGTACAGGCAGCTCAGGTGCAGGCTGGTGAGCAGGCTGCGCCAGCGCCCCTGGAAGCGGGCGGCGGCCAGCACCCCGGTGGCCTGCTCCAGCGAAAACTCTTTTTGCGTGAAGTTGGCCGGGGCCCCGGCGGCCGTGAGGCCGTAGTGGCCGCCGCGCCCGCGCCAGGCGGCCTGCTCGTCGTCGTGCTGCGTGATGGCGGCCAGCAGGCCCACCCAGCGGTCGGGCGGCAGGGTGGGGAGCCAGGCGTAGGCGAGCTGGGTGGCCAGCAGGGCATGGGCCTGCTGGTAGATGATTTCCCAGCCGGCGGCGGTGTAGTTGACTATCATAAGGAGCGGGTGGAGGGCCGGAATGGCTGCCCTTATTCAACTACAAACCCCTTGGCAGGGTTGCCGCCCAACCACCCGCCGCCCCGGCCGTACTTTCGGCCATGCCCCCGCCCGCTTCCGCCAGCCCCACACCGCTCACCGTCCGCCTGCCCGACGGCCGTACCCTGGGCCTTACCCGCTACGGCGACCCGGCGCACCGGCCGGTGGTATTCCACCACGGGTTCGGCTCCTCCGGCCTCGAGCTGCCCGATGATGCGGCGCTGCTGGCCCGGCTGCGGCTCCATATTCTCGCCCCCGACCGGCCCGGCGTAGGCCAGTCAAGCGTTTTCCGCGCGCTCACCTTTCCCTCGTTCGCCGATGACGTGGTGGCCATGCTCGACGCGCTCGAAATACCGGGGCCGGTGGGCGTGCTGGGCTGGTCGGTGGGCGGGGTGCACGCGCTGGCGCTGGCGGCGCGGCACCCGGCGCGGGTAGCGGCGGTGCAGCTGCTCAGCACCTGCCTGCCGCTGGGCGAGCGGGCCGTTTATCGCCACCTGTCGTGGGTGTGGAAGCTGCTGCGGTGGGGCCAGCTGGGCTTTCCGTGGCTGAACCGCACGACTTTTCTCTGGCTCAGCCGGCAGTGGGCCCGCCACCCCGACCGCACCATCGGCTGGTTTATCCGCCTGATGCGCTCGGCCGAGGCCCGCGTCACGGCCCGTTTTAGCGCGCTGCTGCGCGATGCGGCGGTGCCGGGTTTTGCCCACGCCGGCCGGGGCGTGTACGACGATGCGCAGGCGTGGTGCCGTCCGCCCGGCTTCCGCATCGAGGACGTGCGCGCGCCCGTGCGCCTCTGGCACGGCCAGGCCGATGGCGTGTGGGCTCCCGGCAACATCCCGTACCTGGCCCGGCGGCTGGGTGGTGCGCCGGTGCACCTGCTGCCCGCCCAGGGCCACATGCTGTATCTGGAGAACTGGGCGGTCATTCTGGAAGAGCTGGCGGGGCTGCTGGATGGGAAAGAACGCCGTGCGGCGCGCGGAGAGGTATCGCTACCGGAGCAGTAATTGATTCGCTGCGGCGGTAACGATGCTTCCCCGCGCGCCGCATGACGTTCTTTGGCTGCTGCCCCGCAGGCTTTGAGGCCCGCCCTACGGCCTGCCAATGGCATCTTTCCCCGCCCGGCTTCGTTATCCCGCTACCCTAGCTTTACCCGCGTGAATCAATACATCGAGCAAATTCTGCATAATCCGTTGGCCTCGGCGGCCATCGTGGGCAACCTGGTCATCATCGAAAGCCTGCTCTCGGTGGACAACGCCGCCGTGCTCGCCACCATGGTGGGCGACCTGCCCAAGGAGCAACGCCACAAGGCCCTGCGCTATGGCATCATCGGAGCCTACATTTTCCGGGGGCTGTGCATTCTGTTCGCTTCTTTTCTCATCCGGTTCTGGTTTTTGAAGCCGCTGGGCGGGCTCTACCTGCTGTATTTGGTGTACGACCATTTCAAGGCTGGCCCGGCGCACGACGAGGAGAAGATTGAAAAGGAAAAAAGCTGGATTTACCGCAACACGCTGGGCTTGTTCGGCAAATTTTGGGCTACCGTGGCCCTGATTGAGCTCATGGACCTGGCTTTTTCCATCGATAACGTGTTTGCCGTCGTCGCCTTCACCGATAACCTGATTCTGATATGCGTGGGCGTATTCATCGGCATTCTGGCCATGCGGCTGGTGGCGCAGGGCTTCGTGCTGCTGATGGGCAAGTACCCATTTCTGGAAACGGCCGCGTTCGGCGTTATCGGCCTGCTGGGCCTGAAGCTGGTGCTCTCGCTGCTCGTACACTTCCTGCCCGGCCACCCCGTCAGCGAGGCGCTCGAGAGCGAAACGACTGATGTGATGATTACCGTGCTCACGGTGGCCGCGTTTGTCGTGCCGTGGGCTACCTCGGTGCTATTCAACGTGCCCCGCCACACCGGCGGCAACCGTGCCGCCGGAGCCAACCCGGCCGAAACCCCGCAGCAGCGGCAGCACAAAGGCTAGTCGTTGCCGGCCGCCGGCCGAGTGCGGCGACTACCGGAAAACCAGTATTTTTTGCTTTGTACGGTGCATTGGGTAGTTGCTTTGGCCGATGGGAGTTGATTCGGCGCTAGTTTAGGTCAGCTTTTAGCGGGGCCGCTTTCCTGCCCAAAGCCGGCCAATGCTTTCTATCCTCACGCTTTACGCGGCCTTGTGGGCCGGGCCCGCCGCCCCCACCCAAACGGCCCCGCCGGACACCACGCGCCAGTTCAGGGGCTTCGCCGAACTGCCTTTTGCCTGGGGCACCATGCTGCTGCGCAACGGCCAGGTGGTGCGGGCCTACCTGCCCACCGCCACCACCCGCGGCCTCGAAGGCGTGGTGATGTACTACTCGCAGGCCCCCGGCAGCGCCACCGGCAAGGCCGCCCGGCCCAAGTCGGTGGCAGCCCCCAACGTGCAGTGGCTACGGGTGGCCGGCCAGTACTGGGAGGTGCTGCGCAGCGGCAAGCACGACGATGGCAGCCTGGCCCAGCGCCGGGAGGCCGGGGCCGTCGAGCTGTTTTTGGTGCAGGCCTCGGCCACGCTTATTCTCACCGCCCTGGGCCCCAACCCGGTGATGAGCTCGCCCGCCGGGGCCACCCTACCTCAGCTGGGGCCCGCGCCCGCCAGCTGGTATTTGCGGCGGGCGGCGGGGCCGCCAGTGCTGGTAGCGCCAACTAATTTTGCCAATCAGGTTGCTGGTTTCCTGCACGACGACCCCGAACTGGCCCGCCGGGTAGCCACCAGCCAGCTTGGCTACCGCTACGAGGAGCTGGAAAGCATTATTCGGCAATACAACCAGCGTGCCCACCACTAGCTGGCCTACAGCAGCTGGTGCTGCGCCGCCAGCCGGATAAGCGCGGCCGTGTTGTTGACTTCAAACTTGGCCAGCAGGTTGCGGCGGTGGGTTTCAACGGTGAGCACACTCAGAAACAGCCGGTCGGCCATGTCCTGGCTGGTGAGCCCCTGGGCGATGAGGCCCAGGATTTCCTTTTCGCGGCGCGTGAGCGGGGGCACCGCCGCCACGGCCGGCTCGGGCTGCAGCAGCAGCTCCTGCACTTCCTCGCTGAAGTATTTTTTGCCGGCCCGCACGCGGGCAATGGCTTCGGCCAGCTCGTCGGGCGAGGCGTTTTTGAGCACGTAGCCGGCTGCGCCCTGGGCCATCATGCGCGTCACGTAGCTTCGCTCGTTGAGGGTGGTGAGGGCCAGGATTTTCAGGCCGGGGTAGTCGTCGGCCAGCCGGCGGCACACGTCGAGGCCACTCTGGTCGGGCAGGTTGATGTCGAGCAGCACCACATCGGGGCGGTGGGTGGCTACGGCAGCGTAGGCTTCGGTAGCAGTGGCGGCCGTGGCCACTACCTCCAGCCCGGGTAGCGGCGCGAGCAGCGCCCGTAGCCCGGCCAGTACCATGGGGTGGTCATCAACGAGCAGCACGCGGGTCGGATTCATAGCAGAAAAGAAAGGGAAATGGATGGGCGCAAAGATGCGGCGCGGGCAGCGGACAGGAGCCTGGGGTGGGTTACCTGTTAGTTCGAAATTAGGCGTAGCCGGAAGGCTGTCATGCCTCGGCTGCGCTCGGCATGACCGGCTGGTTTGACGACTACCTGCACCACCTCTCATTATCCGCCTTCCACCGGCACGCGCAATTCCAGGCCGATGGATGTGCCCTGGCCGGGGGCCGACTGCACTTCCAGCGTGCCGCCGAGGTAGCGGGCGCGGGCCTGCACGCTGCGCATGCCCACGCCGGTACCAGCCACGGTAGGGTCGAAGCCGCGGCCGTCGTCCTCCACCACCAGGTGCAGCTCGGGGCCGTGGCGCATCAGCTGCACTAGCACCTCCTGCGCTTGGGCGTGCTTCAGCACGTTGTTCAGCAGCTCCTGTACCAGGCGGTAAAGCTCCACTTCCAGGGTTTGGGGCAGGCGGGTTTCCAGGCCGTGGAGGTGCAGTTGCACGCGCAAGTCGCCGGCCTGCTGCGTGGTAGCGCACAAGTCCTGCAGGGCCTGGGCCAGCCCAAAGGCCAGCAGCGCTTCGGGCATGAGGTTGCGGGCAACGCGCCGGAGCTCGCCAATAGAGCTGTCGAGGTGCTCGATGGATTGGGTGACCAGGGTAGTGGCCTCTTCGGGCAAGGCGGCGCGGCTGCGGGCCGCCGCCAGGTAGTGCTTCACCGTGGAAAGCATGCCGCCGAGGCCATCGTGCAGGTCGCGGGCCAGGCGGCGGCGCTCCTCTTCCTGGCCCTGCAACACGGCCTGGGCCGTGAGCAGGGCCTTCTCCTGCTCGCGCTGCCGGGCGGCCTGCCGTTGGCGGTAGCGCAGCAGCGCCGCAGCCAGCCCGCCGGCCGCTATCAGCGTCAGCAGCAGCACCAGGTACACCGCGTTGAGGCGGCGCTGCTGGCGCAGCACCAGCTGCTCGGCGGCCTGGGTCTGGCGCAGGGCGCGCAGCTGCCCAGCCTGTTGCCGGGTGCGGTAGCGGGTTTCGAGCTGGGCCACCTGGGCCCGCACGGCGGTGCCGGCCAGCGAGTCGCGCAACTCGTGGCCGCGGCGGTAGTAGCGCAGGGCCTCGGGCCACTGGCCGGCCTGCTCGGCCAGCCGGGCCAGCCCTTCGAGGTTGTCAATGAGCTGGCGCGAGTCGCCGAGCTGCTCGGTGAGGGCCAGGCTGCGCTCCAGGCTGGCGCGGGCCGCGGGCAGGTCGCCGGCCTGCCGTGCCAGCTGGCCCAGCTCGAACAGGAGCTTGGCTTCGTAGCCGGCCGCCCCTTTCCGTTGGGCATACGCCACGGCCCGCCCGAACGCCTGCCGGGCCGCCGTGGGCTGCCGAATGCTGCGGTAGTACTGGCCCAGCGTGCCGTAATACTCATCGGCGTAGAGCTGGCCGGCTGCCAGCAGCGGGCGCGCGGCGCGGAGCACCCGTTCGGCGCTATCGGGGTGCGCCAGCTGCAGGTGCAGGCGGGCCAGCTGCAGGTACACCGGCAGCAGCTCGGGCACGGGGCCGGTGCGGAGGGCCAGGGCGGCGGCCAGCCGCCAGTAGTGGGCCGCCTGGGCGGGCTGGTTGGCCGTCAGCAGGCAGTTGCCGAGGTTGGCGTACACGGTGAGTAGGGTGCGGCCAGCCTCGGGTAGCGCGGCCAGGTAAGTAGCTGCCTGCAGGTAGCTGCGCACGGCGGCGGCGTACTGGCCCTGGCGGTCGGCCACGGTGCCCCGGTTGTTGGCAATAGCAGCCAGCAGCCGGGCCAGGCGCGGGGCCGGTCGCTGGCGGTAGAGGGGCATGGCAGCGGCCTGAGCCAAGGTGCCGTAGCGCGCGGCCCGGGCATTGTCGTTGCGAATGATGGCCAGTGCGCTCAGCTGCAGCCAGCTGTGGGCCTGGCCGTAGCCGTAGCCGTTGGCCTGGCTCAGGGCCAAGGCTTGGCGGGCGTAGCGGCGGGCCTGGGCGGTGTCGGTAGCAGCCAGCGCGGCCGAAAGGCGCAGGGCGGTTTTGGCGCGGGTGGTGTCGGTAGCAGCGGTTTGCAGGGCGCGCAGCAGGCTGTCGGGTGGGGAGGGTGGCACCTGCGCGGCCAGGGGATTCGCCAGCAACAGCCCGACGAGCGCCAGCCGCCACCGCCGCGCCGGCCCCGGCCGGAGCCCGCGCCCCGCCGGTTGCACAGAAACAGAGGAGCACCATGCTGCCATAGGCTTCAAAATTGGGCAGGAATCGGCGAAAAACCGGGGCGGCGGCCAAAACTACTGGTTTTCCGGTAGCCGGAATTACTGCTTTTCAATGAAGTCCGGTGGGGTGGGCCACTGCCAACTTTGCCTCATCGCAACGGTCCGAAAGTCAGTGCCAATCAGCATCATTTTTTCACCTCCCTTATCCGCCCCGGTTCTCATGAAAACGCTCGCCGCTTCCGTTTTTGCCGCCGCTGCCGTGCTGCTGGCCGCCCGCCCCGCCGCCGCCCAAACCCGTGCCTTCAAAGTGAACCTGCTTAGCCCGTTCGTGAAAACGGGGTCCTTCTTCTACGAGCAGCAGCTCGGGGCCAAAAGCAGCCTGCAGCTAGGCGCGCTGGCAACCTACTGGAGCCCCGACGGCAACACCACGCTCCGCGGCTTCGCCTTCACGCCCGAGTTTCGGCGCTACTTCTCCGGTAGCGAGCAGGCCCTGAACGGCTTCTACGCAGCCCCATTTCTACGCTACCAGAAAATGGCCCTCAGCATGGCCGTCACCGATGAAACCGATATCCCCTACACCGGCACCGTGACCCTGCAAACGCTGGGCGCGGGCCTGGTAGTGGGCCACCAGTGGCGCTACGGCGGCTGCGTCACGCTCGATACCTTCCTCGGGCCCTCCTACAGTCGCAACGTGGCCCACTTCGCCATCGGCGATACCCAGGCCATCGACCAGGCCGACCTGGGCGGGTTCAGCGGCTTCGGCCTGCGCACGGGCATCGCGGTGGGCGTGGCGTTCTAGCCGCTTTCAATTCTAACCTTCCACTTTCCACTTCCCTCCAGCCCTTTTTCTGCCCCGGCCGGGCCGCTGCCCGCAGCGGCCCGTGCCTCGGACGGGCACTTCCATCATCCTCTTTTATTGCTGACCCATGCGTTTCGCCAATTATTTCGCCCAAAAAAGCCTGCTGACCGGTACGGCGCTGGCGCTGGCTCCCGCCGCTTTTGCCCAAACCACCCCGGCCCCGGCCACCGAAGCCGCCCCCAAGTGGGAGCTCTATTTCGAAGCTGGCCCCAAGGCCAGCATTTTCCGCAACGTGCAGCACAGCACCACGGTGCTCGACCCCCGCCTGGGCGGCGCGCTCGACCCCTATTCTCCCGAGTTCACGGTTGATAATACCGTGTCGGCCTTTGCCGATGTAAAAGCCTTCCGGCCGATTACGCGGCACCTGCTGTTCGGGGCTTCCACGGGCCTCGACATGCAGCAGCTCGACTTCAGCACGTCGTGGCGCGCTACGGTGCCGGGCTACCGGTCGTACTCCTCCGGCGAGCGGGTGGTGCGGCTGCTCGCCCGGGTGCGGGTCGATGCCGGCCTGCACGCGGCCATTGGCCTGGGCCGGGCCGGCGAGCTGCGCCCCGGCGTGTCGCTGGGCCAGATGCTGAACGTGTCGAAAAACGGCTTCAGCTACTCCTATGCCTAGGGCGAGCTGGCCTACGCCATAGGCAGGGTGCTGCTGTCGGCCCGCGCCTCCATCATGCCCTACAACACCACCATCCCCGACGTGGAGACTATTGCCCGGCGCAACGACAGCAGCCCTTCCGTCGTGCGCAACGAGTACCGCATCAGCGAGCTGCAGCTTGGTATTGGGGTGCGGCTGTAGCCGGCTTATGCTAATTGTGCACGCATAAAAAAGCCTCCCGGTTGTGCCGGGAGGCTTTTTTATAAGCAAACTGTTCAGCTAGGCCTGCTTCATCTCCTTCAGGTGCAGCAGCATGTCGGCAGTCATCTTGTCCAAATCAAAATCGGGCTGCCAGCCCCAATCCTGCCGGGCCTTGGTGTCGTCGATGCTGGCGGGCCAGGAATTGGCAATCTGCTGGCGGCCGTCGGGCTTATAGGTGACTGCAAAGCCGGGCTCGTGCTGCTGGATGCTGGCCGTGATTTCGGCCGGCGAGAAGCTCATAGCCCCCAGATTATACGAGGTGCGCACCTTGATTTGCTCGGCCGGGGCGTGCATGAGGTCCAGCGTGGCCTTGAGGGCGTCGGGCATGTACATCATGGGCAAATACGTGTCTTCTGCGAGGAAGCACTCGTAGTCTTCGCCGGCCACGGCCCGGTGGTAGATGTCCACGGCGTAGTCGGTGGTGCCGCCGCCGGGCAGGCTCTTGTAGCCGATGAGGCCGGGGTAGCGCAGGCTGCGCACGTCGAGGCCGTGCTTGCGGTGGTACCATTCGCACCATTGCTCGCCGGCCAGCTTGCTGATGCCGTACACCGTGTTGGGGTTCATGATGCTGACCTGCGGCGTGTTATCGCGCGGGGTATCGGGCCCGAACACGGCAATGCTGCTGGGCCAGTACACCTGGGCCACGCCGTGGGCTACGGCCGCTTCGAGCACAATCAGCAGGCCGTCCATGTTCAGCTGCCAGCCGAAAAGTGGGTTTTTCTCGGCGGTGGCCGAAAGCAGCGCGGCGAGGTGGTAAATCTGCTTGGGACGATACTGGCGGATGAGCTTGTCGAGGCGCGAGCGGTCGAGCACGTCGAGTAGCTCGAAGGGGCCGCCGGCCAGCAAATCCGGGTTTTTGGGCGGGCGCACGTCGGCGGCCACTACCAGGTGGGGCTCGTAGCGCTGGCGCAGGGCGGCTACCAGCTCCAGCCCAAGCTGGCCGCAGGCACCAATCACCAGCACCGAGCCGGGTAATACAGAAGTTTCAGGGTCGCCGGAAGTGGGGGCCATGCGAAAATTAGAAATGAGTGAGTGGTGGGACGGGCACAAAGATACCGGGACCTTGGCCGTCGCGGGCACCCTTTGCCTCCCAACGGTGTTGGGGCGCCTTAGTTGCACCATTGGCGGCCCGCCGATGCTCTATTTTACCATGCTCTACTCCCTCATTTACCGCAGCCGGGCTTCGCGCGCGATGCACGAAGTAACCCTGCCGCCCCTGCTGCGCAAAGCTCGCCTGCACAACGAGCGCACCCGCCTCGGGGGCCTGCTGCTGTATGCCAACGGCGAATTTATGCAGGTGCTCGAAGGCCCCGAGCCCGCCCTGAGCCAGCTCTACGCCCGCATTCAGGCCGACCCACGCCACTTCGCCGTGCGCACCCTGGCCTACGGTCCCATCGCCGGGCGGGCCTTCCCCGACTGGCGCATGGCCTACGCCCCGGCCGATGCCCGGGCCCTGGAAAAAATTGTTGGCTTTTCGCCGTTCAAGGATATTCCCGGCCTCGTTGCCCACCCGGCCGAAGATTTGGCCCAGCGGCTGCACGATTTTGTTCAGGGCCGCGCGCACGACGAATAGCATCCGGCGGCCCGGCTCCAGCCCGGCGGTATCTTCGGCGGCATGAAAATACGCGCGCTGCTATTGTGGGTCGGAATCGGGGTGCCAGTGAGTTTTGCGGCCCGCGCCCAGCCGGCCACCCCGCCGCCCTACCGCAACCTGGTGATGGAAGGCGGCGGCATCCGGGGCATTGCTTACGGTGGGGCGCTGCTCGAGCTGGAGCAGCGCGGCGTGCTGGCCGGCCTCACGCGGGTGGGCGGCACCTCGGCCGGGGCCATTCAGGCGGCGCTGCTGGCGGTGGGCTACTCGGCCCAGGAAATAATCGACGTGGTGAACGCCACGCCCGTGCAGCGGCTGAATGACGGCCGATTCATCTTTTTCGGCGGCACCCACCGGCTGGTGAAGGAGTACGGCTGGTACCGGGGCGACGAGTTCAGCACCTACCTCGGCGAGCTGGTGGCCCGCAAAACCCGCAACGCCCACCTGACCTTGGGCGAGCTGCACGCGCTGGCCCTTCAAGAACCCACGCGCTTCCGCGACCTCTACACCACGGGCACCAACCTCACCCGGCAGCGAGTGCAGGTGTTCAGCCACGAAACCAACCCCACCATGCGCGTAGCCGATGCCGTGCGCATCAGCATGAGCATTCCGCTCTATTTCCGGGCTGTGCTGCTCGATGCCGACAACCGGGTGATAACCGGCACGCCCGCCCCCGGCCAGCCCGTGCAGGTGCTCGTCGATGGCGGCCTGCTGGCCAATTACCCCGTCGATTTGTTCGACTACCCGCGTTACCTGCCCGCCGGCGCACCTGCCGCGCCCGATGCCCACGGCCACGTCTTCAACCCCGAAACGCTGGGCCTGCGCCTCGACCGCGCCGAGCAGATTCCGCTCGATGGCGCAACCGCCGGCCGCCAGCAGCTCGCCCCCTACGACATCACCGATTTCAACACCTACATGGGCGCGCTCTACACCGTGGCCCTCGAAAACCTCAACCCCGTGCAGCCCAACGACTGGCAGCGTACCATCAGCATCGATTTTCTAAATTTCAGCCCCAAAATCAAGCGCATTTCGGATGCCCAGAAAAAGCAGCTGATGGACAGCGGCCGGCAGGGCGCGCAGGCATTTCTGGCGCGGCAGCCCGCCCGCAAATAACCCGACCGAGCCGGCATAAAAAAGCCGCTGCCCAACCTTGGTCGAGCAGCGGCTTTTTGAAATATGATGGCCTGCTTAGGCGGTTCGGAACCCGGTGGCCTGGCGCACGCTACGCTCGTTGCCCGTGGCCGGGTCGGCGTAGGAATGGTCGCTTACTTCCACCGATAAGTGCTTGCCTACGAGCTGCTTCGTGTCGAGGTCTTTGCCTGCTTCGGGCTTGATGCCCACGGCCGAATAAAGCTGCAGAATGATGGGGTGGCCAGCTTCGGAATTGTAGAAGCGTTGCGACACAAACCCAGCCTCACTTTCCATGCGGGCCGCGAAGAACGGCACGTTCTGGTGTTCGCTCACACCTTCTTCAATGGCGGTGATTTCGACCGTGTGGCGGCCGTCGGGCAGGAAGCCTTTGTCCTGGCCCTGGTCAACTGAAATTTTCATATCACTAATTTTATTGGGAAAAACAAACTAATCTAATTAGCCTAACGGGGTTGCCGACGGAAGGTTGCGGCAACAAGCCAGCGGGGCGGTTGTTGATGGGCGAAGGGGCCCACCGCGGCACCGGCCGGCGCGACCCGGTATCTTTGGGCTCTCCATTCAATCCACCCCGCACCCTATGTACACTACGCTCCAGCCCGACCTCACCCAGCAGCTTCAGGAAATAAAAGACGCCGGCCTTTTCAAAAAGGAACGCGTCATCACCTCGCCCCAGGGGGCCGAGATTGAAACTGAGGAAGCCGGCGAAGTGCTGAACTTTTGCGCCAACAACTACCTAGGCCTGAGCTCGCACCCCGAGGTCATCAAGGCCGCCAAGGAAGCCATCGATTCGCACGGTTTCGGCATGTCGTCGGTGCGCTTCATCTGCGGCACCCAGGACATTCACAAGGAGCTGGAAGCCAAGCTGGCCGAGTTTCTGGGCACGGAGGACACCATTCTCTACGCGGCCGCTTTCGACGCCAACGGCGGGGTTTTCGAGCCGCTCTTTAATGAGCAGGACGCCATCATTTCCGACTCCCTGAACCACGCCAGCATCATCGATGGCGTGCGCCTGTGCAAGGCCCAGCGCTACCGCTACGCCCACAACGACATGGCCGACCTCGAAAAGCAGCTGCAGGATGCCCAGGCCAAGGGTACGCGCCACCGCATCATCGTCACCGACGGCTCGTTCTCAATGGACGGCACCATCGCGCAGCTCGACAAAATCTGCGACCTCGCCGATAAATACCAGGCCCTGGTGATGGTGGACGAGTGCCACAGCAGTGGCTTTCTGGGCAAAACTGGCCGCGGCACCCACGAAATGCGCGGCGTAATGGGCCGCGTCGACATCATCACCGGCACGCTGGGCAAGGCGCTGGGCGGGGCCATGGGGGGCTTCACCTCGGGCCGCAAGGAAATTATCGACATGCTGCGCCAGCGCAGCCGCCCGTACCTATTCTCGAACACGCTCGCGCCCGCTATCGTGGGGGCCTCGCTGCGCGTGCTGGAGCTCCTGACGGAAAGCACCGAGCTGCGCGACCAGCTCGAGGAAAACACCAAATACTTCCGCGAGCAGATGACCGCCGCCGGCTTCGACATCCCCGCTGGCGAGCACCCCATCGTACCCGTGATGCTGTATGATGCTAAGCTGGCCCAGGAATTCGCCGCCAAAATGCTGGCCGAGGGCATTTACGTGGTGGGTTTCTACTACCCCGTGGTGCCGCAGGGCAAAGCCCGCATCCGGGTGCAGCTGAGCGCGGCCCATACCCGCGCGCACCTGGACAAAGCCATTGCCGCCTTCACCAAAGTAGGCCACGCGCTGGGCGTGCTGAAAGGCTAGCTGCCCCGAAATCCCAACGAAAAAGCCCCTTGCCATTTACTGGCAAGGGGCTTTTTCGTGAACCTGCCCCAAGGGCAGCGGTCGCTTACTTCACCACCGACAGGCGTTGGGTGTGAACCTGGCCCTGGCTTTCGTAGCGGCACAGGTAGAGGCCGGTAGCCAGCTTCGTGCCGTCGAGCGTGAGGGCGTAGTCGTGGCCCGCCTCGGTGGTGCCCGAGAAGAGCGTGCCCACTACGCGGCCCACCGCGTCAAACACCCGAATCTGGGCTGCTGCCGACACCGTGGGGCGGAAGTGCACCGTGGTGCTGGCCCCGAAAGGGTTGGGGTAGGCTTCGAACACCAGCTCGGTAGCCAGCTCGGCCGTAGGAGCAGGAGCAGGAGCAGGAGCCGCCGGGCGGCTGGCCGTGCCGCAGGCACCGAGCTGGTCGTCGGGGTGGCCGCCGAGGTGAGCCGGCACCGCGTTGGGCGAGATGCAGATTTCGTGGCCGTTGTGGCACACCACCACCTTGTTCTTGTCGCAGCGGGCATCAACTACGCGAAGCGTCACCGTTTTGGTGGCGGTGCAGCCGTACTGGCTGGTTGCCGTCACGGTGTAGGTGAAAGTGCCGGCCGTGGTGGCCGTGAATACGGGGTTGGCGACCGTGGTGCTGCTCAGGCCACTGGCGGGGCTCCAGGCGTAGCTCACGCCGCCCTTGGCGGTTAGCGTAGCGCTCTGCGAGCCGTAGCCCAGGTACAGGTTGGTGGCCACGCCGCCCGTGTACACGTTGCTGGTGGGCGTAACCGAAATGGTTGGCGTTGGAATGCTGCCCACCACCGTTACGGTAGCCGGGGCGCTGGCCACATTGCCGTGAATGTCGGTTACCGTCAGTACCACCGCGTTGTTGCCAATGTTGTTGCAGTCAAAAGCCGAACGGTTCAGGCTGTAGCTGGCAATGCCGCAGGCATCGCTGCTGCCGTTGTTCACGTCGGCGGCGGATACCGAGGCGGCCCCGTTCACCAGCGTCACGGTCACCGTGCGTACGGTGACGGCCGGGGCGGTCACGTCCTTCACAGTTACCGTGAAGCTGCCGGTGCTGGTGTTGCCGCTGGCGTCGGTGGCCGTTACGGTCACGGTGCTGGTGCCCACGGGGAAGGTGCTGCCCGAAGCCGGGCTGGCCATTACCGTAGCGCCGGCGCAGTTATCGGTAGCGGTGGGGGTGAAGTTGACTACTGCCCCGCACTGAGTGGCCGGCGCATTGGCCACGAGGTTGGCCGGCACCGTCAGTACAGGCTTCTCGGTGTCGTTCACCGTCACGGTCTGGGTGGCGGTGGCTACGTTGCCGGCGGCATCGGTCGCCGTCCAGGTCACGGTGGTGGTGCCTTTGGCGAAAGTGGCCGGGGCGTCGTTGGTTACCGTGGCGCTGCAGTTGTCAGCGGCGGTGGCATTGCCTAGGGCCACGCCCGTGGCCCTGCACTGGCCGGCATCCGTCGAAGCAACTACGGGAGCCGGGGCCGAAATCGTGGGCAGGATGTTGTCCACGACCGTTACGTTGGCCGAGGCCGTGCTCACGTTGCCGTTGGCATCGGTCACGGTCAGGGTCACGGGGTTGGTACCCTGGTTAGCGCAGGTGAAAGCCGAGGGCGACACCTGCACCGAGGCCACGCCGCACGAAGCCGTCGAGCCGTTGTCGACCTGGGCTGCCGTTACAGTAGCCGCGCCGCTGGCATCCAGCAGCACGGTCACGTTCTGGGCCACGGCCTGCACCGTGCAGTTGTTGATGGTAATGGTGAACACCTGCTCCGGCGTGGTGGCGTAGGCGTGGTGGTTAATGTCTTCGGCCTGCAGGTACACGGTAAGCGTGCCGGCGGCCGAAGCGGGCGGCGTGCCCGAAAGCACGGCCGTGCCGGTGGCGGGGCTGCTGGTCAGCGTCAGCCAGGCGGGCAGCGGGAAGGTCGGCACGAAGTTTACGGCGTCGCCGTAGGTCAGGTCCGGGTCGTTCACGGTCACGTTGTACGTGTAGGGCTGGCCCACATCGGCCCGGGTAACAGGGGCAGAGGTGAACGCGGGCACGGTGTTGATGAGGTAGCTCACCTCGTGGGTGGCCTGCTCGTTGCGGCTTTCGGCAGCGGTGAACATCACGGTGTGCTCGCCCCAGCTGCTGGCGGCCGGTGTCCAGGTAAACGTGCCGCTGGTGGGGTTGGCGGCCATGGTGGGCAGCGGCGACAAGCCGGCACCGGCGGGCAGGGCTACCAGGGCACCACCGGCGATTTTCTCTTGGGCTCCGATGATGCGCACCAGGTCGGTAGGGTCCCCGTTGGAGGCCTGAATGGTCTGCGAGATGAGCTGGCCGGGGGCAAACACCTGCGCAACGCCGGTGGGCGGCGTGGGCGGCACGTCAAAGCGGGGCTTCAGGCTCACGAGGATGGAGACGGACGTGGATGTTTGCGCGCCCACGTTGCTTTCAGCCACAAAATTGACCACGAACGTGCCGAACTGATTGGCTGCCGGCGTCCACGAAAACGAGTGCTGCACGGGGTTGGCATACACGCCAAACGCGGGGCTCACCACTGCGCCCGCAGGAATGCCCACGGCGCTCAGGCGCACGGTGCTGCCCGCGTCGACGCAGGTGGCCTTCACGCTAAAGTTCACGGGCTGGCCCGGCGACACGTTTATCACCTGCTGGTTGGCAGGCGTCACGGCGTAGTCGAACTGGGGTGGGTTTGACTGCTGCACCGTCTGGATGATGAAATCGACCAGCACTTCGGTGCGGCCGTTCGAGATGATGACGCCCGCATTGTAGAGCAACCCCGCCGATTTGCCCACCGTGTTGAACGTGATTTCGCCGGTTTGCGCATTAATGCTCAGGCCACTGGGCTGTACCCCGTACCAGTCGCCGGTGCCGGCGGCCAGCCGGAACGAAAGCGCCCGGCCGTCGGGGTCGGCTGCCGGCACGATGAAACGCGCATTGGCCAGCCCGATGGGCATATTGACTACCGCGGGCACCGTGGATACGGGGGAGCTGTTGCCCGCCCCCACGTTCACGACCGAGCTCACGTACCAGCTGCCATTGGCGTTGTTCTGCAGGTCGCCGATTTTGTTGCCCCCCGAGTAGTAGGCAGTGAAGTTGCCGTTGCCGTTGTACCGATGCTGCACCGTGCCGGTGCCGTAATCGTAGGCATTGTTGATGTTGGTGTAAACAACGTTGGCATCGGCTCCGCTACCGTCGCCAAAGTTGAGGTAGATGGAATTAGCAGCGCTCAGCCGCCAGCCGGCATTCACTTTGAATTCAATGGTGCGGCCGGAAACATCGGATTGCACCACCCGCCACGAAATGTCGCCGTAGCGAAAGTGAGAAGCCCAGGTCGACGACAGCGACCCCAGGCCCAGCAGGCAGGTGAGCAGCAACAGCCGCAGTCCGGCCACGGCCCGACGCGAAGTGGTAGTCTGCAAAGTAGATGAGTAAAAAGGTTTTTGCATGAAAAAGGGTTTGTAAATAGTTAAGAATGAGAAGACGTGTTAAAATCAAAGTATCAATTGAATCTTGAAATTTAACAATCGTGCAAAACTATTTATTTTATTTGGAATAATTAGCAATAGTCAAGTAAAAAACTTTATAATATTAAAAGATTTATAAATTCAGACGTAACTACGTTGAAAAGCCTGCCGACTAGTCCGGTGGCCCTCCGCGCCCAGCCAACGCCCTGCAGCAAACAGTAGCCAGCCGCTGCGGTAGCGCATGGTTGCCAGCGTGCTACGCCTGCTCAATTCTTTTTCGGCGAGGCCCGGCAACCTTTTTTCGGGAGGTGTTTTTCGCCGTAGCCGGTGGCGTTATCTGCCCAAACGAACCAGTTCACTCGTCTTGAAGAACTGCTTCAGGGCGGGTGAACTAGCGGGCTATTTTCCAAGGCAGGTATTGCTTCGTCGACTACGCGTCAGGGCTGCGGGCACTGCCGCAGTGCCGGCCCGCGAAACCTAAGCCGACAGCGCCGGGCTATCGGCGGGTTCGGCTTTGCGCACGCCGGTTTGCAGCCACTCGTTCAGCAGGGCGCGCAGCTCGGCGGTGGGCAGGTTGCGGTGCACCTCACCGTGGCGCACGAGGCTCATGGCCCCGGTTTCCTCGCTCACCACCAGCACCACGGCATCGGTCACTTCGCTCAGGCCGATGGCGGCGCGGTGGCGCAGGCCCAGCGAAGCGGGCACGTCGGGGTTCTCGCTCACCGGCAGAATGCAGCGGGCCGCCTGCAGGCGGCCGTTGGCCACAATCACGGCCCCGTCGTGCAGGGGCGAGGTTTTGTTGAAGATGGCCAGCAGCAGGCGCTTGCTGATTTCGGCATTGAGCCGGTCGCCCGATTCGGCAAAGGGCGTGAGGTCGGAGGCTTGGGTGAAGCAGAT
Organism: Hymenobacter sp. UYCo722; assembly: GCF_040547115.1. Classification (NCBI taxonomy): domain Bacteria; kingdom Pseudomonadati; phylum Bacteroidota; class Cytophagia; order Cytophagales; family Hymenobacteraceae; genus Hymenobacter; species Hymenobacter sp. UYCo722. The sequence goes on from NZ_JBEPPC010000002.1 coordinate 505,352, forward strand.
GAGCGCGCCGGTGAGCTTGTTCGACAGGCTCTTGGCGGCTTCCACAAACGGACCCACGGCCAGCGGCGTGGCCTCGATAGAGCGGCCCCAGGTCCAGGAGCGCATGCGCTCGATGGCGGTGGCCTTGCCCACGTTCAGCAAAAACCGTCGGATTTCCTGCTGAAACAGAATGATGCTGGCCAACACGCCCACGCTCATAAACTGCCCCAGAATCTTGGTGAGCAACTCCATGCCCGTCGCCTTCACCACCAGATAGAGCAGATAGAACGACACCAAACCCAGCGCCACATTGAGCGCCACCGAGCCGCGCAAAAGTTTATACAGCTGGTACAGCAGCACCGTCACCAGCAACACGTCGGCCGCGTCAATCCAGCCGAAATGCAGGAAATTGATGGGAAAAGGGCCGTTCATGGCGGTGGGAGATGAGGAAAAAATACGGAAAACGCCTGTCATCCTGAGCGTAGCGAAGGACCTTATCACAGTTGCGCCGATTACACTACTGCAACTTACTCAGCAGTGATAAGGTCCTTCGCAAGTTCAGGATGACAGGTCCAATGCCTAACGCCGCCTTCAAATTACGGCCTTTATTCGGCTACCGGAAAGGTGTTGGCGAATAAATCGATGGTTTGCCGGGCTTCGGCCACGTCGTGGGCCCGCAACAAACGGGCCCCGCCCTGCAGCGCCACCATGTGCAGGGCCGTGGTGCCGTTGAGGGCGGCTTCGGGGCCGAGGCCCAGCGGGCCATACACCATGCGCTTGCGCGAGAGGCCGGCCAGCAGCGGCAGGCCCAGCAGGTGCAGCTCGGGCAGGCGGCGCAGCAGCTCGTGGCTTTGGGCGGCGGTTTTGGCAAAGCCGAAGCCGGGGTCGAGCAGCACGTCGACCACGCCGGCCGCGCGCAGGGCCGCCCGTCGGTCGCGGAAATAGCGCAGCAGCTCCAGCACGATATCGCCCTCGTAGTCGGTGAGTTGGGCCATGGTTTGGGGGGTGCCGCGCAGGTGCATCAGCACGTAGGGAACGCGCAGGCGGCCCACAGTGGCAAACATGTTGGCATCGAGGGTGCCGCCGCCCACGTCGTTCACCAGGTCGGCCCCGGCCTGCACGGCGGCCTCGGCCACGCGGGCCCGGAAGGTATCGGCGGAGAGAAAGGCAGCCGGGAATTCCCGGCGCAGGGCCGCGATGGCGGGCAGCAGGCGGCGGGTTTCTTCCGGCTCGGGAATATCGTCGGCCCCGGGGCGGGTGCTGTAGGCCCCGAGGTCGAGCACGGCCGCGCCGGCGGCGAGCATGGTTTCGGCCCGGGCCAGCAAGTCTTTCTCCGACGCGACCCGGCTGCCGGCGAAGAACGAGTCGGGGGTGATATTCAGAATACCCATCACCTGCGGCCGGCGCAGGTCGAGCAGGCGGCCGTGGGGGCTCAGCAGGGTGAGGGGGCAGGCGGGCAGGCGGGTGGGAGGGGAATACTGAGAGTGCATGGATTTACTTTGTCATGCTGAGGCACGAAGCATCTTATCACGGCTGCGTGTTTTTATAATCATTCACTTAAGCAGAGCAGACATGATAAGGTCTTTCGCTCCGCTCAAGATGACAATATTAAGTTGTCGCGCACCGCTTGACTACTCCCGAACACTACGACCTGCTGCTGGCCCGCTGCCGCACCCTGTTTCTGGCCAAAACCCACGACTATGGCACGGCCTGGCGCATTTTGCGCCTGCCTTCGGTAACGGACCAGATTTTCATCAAAGCCAACCGCATCCGGACCATTCAGGAAACCGGCGTGCAGCTCGTGGCCGATGACGTGAACGAGGAGTTCGTGGCCATCATCAACTACTGCCTCATTGCCCTGATGCAGCTGCATCTGCCTCCGGAAACGCCGCTGGATATGGCCGCCGCCGCCGTGGCCACGGCCTACGACCACGAAGCCGCCGAAAACCGCCGCCTGCTGCTGGCCAAAAACCACGACTACGGCGAAGCCTGGCGCCAAATGCGCGTGGCCAGCATCACCGACCTGATTCTGATGAAGCTGCACCGCGTGAAGCAGCTCGAAGATATTGGCGGCGCGGCCCTGGTGAGCGAAAGCGTGGAAGGCAGCTACCGCGACATGCTCAACTACGCGGTGTTTGCACTGATTTTGAAAGGCGAGGGGTGAGGGAGCAAGTGAGAAGAACGTCATGCCGAGCGTAGCCGAGGCATCTTGCGGGCCACCACTAATCACTATCGTTCACCGATTGCGTTACTATTGCACGCGAAATGCTTCGGCTACGCTCGGCATAGCGTTCCAAGCTTAACGTGCTCAAGCCCTGTTAGCCGGTAACCCCGCGCCCCATCTGCGCGTTTTGGCCGCAGCTTACCTTTGCTCCCTATGTCCATCCCCAGCTCCGTTACCGCTGTTGCTCCCGCTTCCCATCCGCTGCGCACCCTCACGCGGGTGTGCTGGTTTTTGCTGGGAGCATTGTTCATTTTCTCCGGCCTCATCAAGCTGAACGACCCGGTGGGCACGGCCTACAAGTTCGAAGAATATTTCGAGGTCTTCGCCGCGGCGCTGCCCGGTCTGGCGGGCTTTTTCCTGTGGTTTAAGGATATTGCCCGTACGCTGTCCATCCTCATGAGCTCGGCCGAGGTAATTCTGGGGGCGGCGCTGCTGCTGCGCTGGCACCTGCGCATCACGCTGTGGACGCTGCTGGGGCTGCTGGTGTTTTTCACCTTCCTCACCTTCTATTCGGCGGCCTTCAATAAGGTGACGGATTGCGGCTGCTTCGGCGATTTTATCAAGCTCAAGCCCTGGACGTCTTTCTTTAAAGACCTGTTTCTGCTGGTGCTGTGGGCAGTGGTGTTTACGCACCAGCGGTTTCTGCGCCACTCGTTTGTGCAGGGTACGTTTGGGGTGATGACCATGACGTTTGTGACGGCCATTGCCGTGGGCATTGGCATGCGGGCGCTGGGCCACCTGCCTTATTTCGACTTTCTGCCCTACAAGGTGGGCAACAACATTGGCCAGCTGATGAAGGCCCGCGCCCCGATGCGCTATAAGTACATCATGGAAAAGGACGGCAAAACGCAGGACTTTACCACCTATCCCGACTCGACCTGGACTTACCAGAGCATGGAATCCCTCAACCCCGAGGATGGCCCTAAAATCACCGATTTCAAGGTTTGGAACGACGAGGGCGACTACACCCCCGAGCTGCTACGCGGCAATAAGCTGGCGCTCATCATTCAGGACGTCGACAAGGCCGACCGCGACCGTTATGCCCTCATCAATAAGCTGCTCGATGATGCCAAGACCTCGCACCGGGGCATCACGCCCCTGGTTATCACCAGCAGCAGCCCGGCCGAGTTCGACGTGTTTCGCCATACCGCCAACCTGGCCGTGCCCTTTTACTACGCCGATGCCACGGTGCTTAAATCCCTCATCCGCTCCAACCCCGGCTTCGTGCTGCTGAAGGACGGCGTGGTGAAGGGCAAGTACCACTACCACGACATCCCGAGCATCGGCAAGGTGGAGGAGAAGCTGCAGTAGGGTATCGAAGAACGACAGCAGCCCGTCATGCTGAGCATAGCCGAAGCATCTCTACCGCGTAAGTAAATCAATTACTATTGCGGTAGAGATGCTTCGGCTACGCGGACGCTAGATAAAGCATGACGTTCTTCTTACACATTTGCGCTTCCCTAATCCCATGCTTCCCTTCATCCTCCGTCGCTTAGCGCAGGGCCTGCTCGTGCTGGTGGGCGTGGCGTGCACGGTGTTCTTGCTCTTCAACGTGCTGCCCGGCGACCCCGCCGCGCTGCTGGCCGGCCAGCGCAGCGACCTGGCCACCAAGGCCGCCATCACCGCCGACCTGGGCCTCGACCAGCCCCTGCCCGCCCGCCTGGTGGGCTACCTCAACGATATTTCGCCGCTCGGCCTGCACCCCGCCGACTCGGCTGGCCGCGCCCGCTACGGCGGCTTCGCGCTGCTGCCACTGGGCAGCAAAGCTCTGGTGCTGAAAACGCCCTACCTGCGTCGCTCCTTTCAGAGCAATAAAGACGTGCTGCGGATTCTGCTCGATTATTTCCCCGGCACCATGTGGCTGGCGCTGGCGGCCATGCTCATTGCCAGCGTGGGCGGCGTGGCCTTTGGCGTGGCGGCCGCGCTGCGGCCCCAGTCGTGGCTGGATAGGATGCTGGTGAGTACTTCGGTGCTGGGCATTTCGGTGCCCTCGTTCGTGGCCGCCATCCTGATTGCCGTTACGTTCGGCTTCTACTGGAGCCATTTCACGGGCCTGAGCCTCACCGGGCAGCTCTACGAAACCGACCCGTTCACGGGCGCGCGGCACCTGGTGCTGCGCAACCTGCTGCTGCCGGCCGTGGCGCTGGGCATCCGGCCGCTGGCCATTATCACGCAGCTTACCCGCTCCAGCATGCTCGACGTGCTGAGCCAGGACTACATCCGCACGGCGCGGGCCAAGGGCCTGAGCCGCCGCGCCACTGTGCTGCACCACGCCCTGCGCAACGCCCTGAACCCGGTCGTCACGGCCGTGTCGGGCTGGCTGGCTTCGCTGATGGCGGGCGCGTTCTTCATCGAATACATCTTCAACTGGAAAGGCCTGGGCACGGTGACGCTGCGGGCCGTCGAAAACCTTGATTTCCCGGTGGTGATGGGGGCCACGCTGTTCGTGGCCGCGCTGTTCGTGCTCATCAACATTGTGGTCGACGTGCTCTACGCCGTGCTCGACCCGCGCGTGAAGCTGGGGTAATAGCTGTCGCTATTGTGTCATCTTGAGCTTGCGAAGGACCTTGTCACGTCAGAATAGATTGCAGTAAATCAAACGGCTGGGACGTGGTAAGGTCCTTCGCAAGCTCAGGATGACAGACGATACAGAACGACCTTTTTCAGCCCGCGAAACCCTGCTGCCCGTCGGCTCCGGCCACCTCAGCCTAGTAGGCCTGCCCGGCGCGGGTAAAACCACGCTGGGCCGCCAGCTGGCCGCCCATTTCAACCGCCCGTTTCTCGACCTCGACCACGCCATTGAGGCCCGCACCGGGCGCGGCGTGCGCGAACTATTTGCCGAAGATGGCGAAGCGGCATTCCGGGATATTGAAGCGGCAGTGCTCCGGGCGGCGCTGGCGGCCGGCGGGCCGCCGCTGGTGCTGGCCACGGGCGGCGGCACGCCCTGCTTTCATGGCAATATGGCCTTGCTCAACCAGGCCGGCCCCACGCTTTGGCTCGATGTGCCGGTAATGGAGCTGGCCGCCCGTTTATCGGCCGCAGAAGTAGCCAAACGGCCCCTGATGGCCGCCGCCGGGGGCGCGGAAGCATGGCTGCGCGAAACCCTCTTGGCCCGAAAACGGTTTTATACCCAAGCGCGGGTGCGCTGCTCGGTGGCCTGCACGCTGCCGGCGGTAGTGGCCCAGCTGGCGGGCATCGGTTTTGCCCGGCCCGGCACATTGCCCCCCGCCGCGTAAATTTGTCCTTAGATTAGTACGTTGTTCGTTAGCCTTATGCAATCAGTATCCACCGAAAAGCCCCTCGCAACGCCGGCCCCGGCCTCCGAAGCCGCCCCCATGCGGCCCAAGCACAAAGGCTCGGCGCAGCTGTTCAAAAACCCGGTGTTGGAGAGTTTATCGCACACCCACATTGCCCTGCCGGTAAGCATTTTTGCCGCTACCGGCGTTCTCAGCATGTATTATGGCCTCACCCACGGCTTCATGTCGGGTGTGTCGGCGCTGGGGCTGTTTGTGCTGGGGCTGCTGGCCTTCACCCTAATCGAGTACGTGGTGCATCGCTACGTGTACCACATTCCGGCCACTACGGCGGGCCGGGCCAAGTTCCAGTACACCATGCACGGCGTGCACCACGAGTACCCCAAGGACAAGACCCGGCTGGCTATGCCACCCATCATCACGGTGTTTGTGGCGTCGCTGCTGTTCTTTATTTTCCGGCTCGCGTTCCAGTCCTATGCATTCGGGCTGCTGTCGGGCTTCACGTTTGGCTACGCCATGTACCTGTTCGTGCACTATGCCATTCACGCTTACTCGCCGCCCAAGAACTTCCTGAAAGTATGGTGGACGCACCACAGCCAGCACCATTACCGCCAGGACGAGGTGGCTTTCGGTGTGAGCAGCACCCTCTGGGACCACATCATCGGCACCATGCCCAACAAGAAATAAGCGGCTCATCGGCGCACAAAAAAGGCGCGGCTCCCCAGTGGGAGCCGCGCCTTTTGCTTTTGGCGCAAGTGCAAGCTACGGGCGCGGGCCGCGCATCTTGTTCACGATGAAAAACAACAGCGCTACCACGATAAAAACGGCGATAATACCCGTGTAGGCACCCGCCTTGAAGATACTGCCAATGGCATCGCAACCGGTGAGGGTGGTGGCCAACGCGGCCAGAAACAGAAACAGGGATAACCGGGAAGTACTCATGGCGTGAAAGAAAGTAAGGTGATGAAAGAACAACCGGGTAGCGGAGCTGCCGCGGCAGCCCTCATACTGTGACAGCTACCAAAAGGTTAGGAAGCAGTGCTTAACGCTTAATGGTCAACGGTTAATGATTCAACATTAAGCATTAACCCCTAACCATTGACCATTAAATTCTACCAGCTGCCGCTGGCTCCGCCGCCCCCGCTGCTGCCGCCCCCGAAGCCCCCAAAGCCCCCGCCACCGCCTCCGAACCCGCCGCCGCCAAAGCCGCCACCGCCGAAAATGATGGGTGGGATGAAGCCGCCGCCGAAGCCCCGATTGCCGCGCCCGCCCCCACCGCCCCGATTGCGGAGCATGGTGAACACCACCACGAGCAGAATAATAACGGCCCAGAACGGAAAGCCCGAGCCTGAACCGTCGCGGCGGCCCTGGGGCCGGGCATCGGCCGGGTCGGCCTGGTACTCGCCCTTGGCCAGGGCAATGAGCTCATCGGTTCCCTTGTCGAGGCCGGCGTAGTACTGGTTCTGGCGGAAGGCGGGTACCAGCGTGTTGCTGATGATGCGCTTGGCCAAGGCATCGGGCACGGCCCCTTCGAGGCCATAGCCGGTCTGGATGCGAGCCTGGTGCTCCTGCTGAGCCACCAGAATCAGAATACCGTTGTTTTTGCCCTTGCGGCCGATGCCCCAGGCTTCGTACAGCTTTTGGGCGTAGTCGGCGATGTCGTCGCCATCGAGGTTGGCCACGGTTACCACGGCCAGCTGCGACGAGGTGCTGTCGTCGTAGGCCACCAGCTTACGCTCTAGGGCCTCGGCTTCGGCCGGTTGCATCAGGTGGGCCAAGTCGTTGACGAGGCGCGGCGGGTTGGGGCGCGGGGGCAGCGTTTGGGCCGCCGTGCCCAGGCTGCCTAGCAGCGCCAGCAGCAGCAGCAGCCGGGGCCACCACTGCGGGGCGCGCCCGGTCTGCGTGTGCGGGTTCACGGCGGGCCGCGTTAGGTTAGCGGCATCAGCCACGGGCGTTTTCATGCGTCGGAAGACGGTTTGTCGCCGCCGAAAGAAATGGCGTCGTCGAGCTCATTCTCGTCGGTGGCGGCGTTGTAGGGAAAGTAGCGTTTGAGCTGCTCACCCACCATGCGAATGCCGCGCTCGAGGCCCACCACGTACTTTTCGCCCCGGAATTGCTCCAGCACGGCTTCCTTGGTGGTTTCCCAGAAGTCGTCGGGCACGGCGGCATTGATGGCGGAATCGCCCACCACGGCAAACTGCCGGCTTTGCCAGGCCAGGTAAAACAGCACGCCATTGCGAGCGGCGGTCTTGTGCATGTTCAACTCGCCGAAAACCTGGGCGGCGCGGTCGAGGGGTTCGGGGGTAGGGCAGGTGTCCTCCAGGTGCACCCGGATTTCGCCCGAGGTCTGCACCTCAGCCGCGCGGATGGCGGCCACTAGCGCCGCATCCTCGGCTGGTGTAAGGGGAGAAGTCATGGGTGGGATGGTGGGGGAGCAAAAAGTGTTAATTGCACGTCATGCTGAGCGCAGTCGAAGCATCTTTACTGCATTAGCAATTAATTACTTGTGCGGTAAAGATGCTTCGACTGCGCTCAGCATGACGTGCTATCAAAGCTAAAAAGTGACCGCCGGTGCCTTATCTGCCCCCGGGGTCAGGGTTTCGAAATAAGGCTTGGGAGGAAAGCCGAATATGCCGGCAAACAGGTTGTTGGGGAAGGAGCGCGTGAACGTATTGTAGTCGTTGGTGACGGCATTGTACTTGTTGCGCTCCACGTTGATGCGGTTTTCGGTGCCCTCAATCTGGGCCTGCAGCTCCTGGAAGTTTGAGTTGGATTTGATGTCGGGGTAGGCTTCCGACACGGCTAGCAGGCGGCCCAGGCCGGCCGAAACCTGGTTCTGGGCATCCTGATACTTCTTGATGTTTTCGGCCGAGAGGTCGTTGGTGTTCAGTTGCACGCTGGTGGCTTTGGCGCGGGCCTCCATCACCCCGGTGAGGATGGACTGCTCGTTTTTAGCGGCTCCCTTCACGGTCGAAACCAGGTTCGGAATAAGGTCGTTGCGGCGCTGGTAGGCGCTGGACACGTTGCCGGCCTGGGCCTTCACGGCCTGGTCGCGCTGCACCATGCCGTTGTAGCCGCACGACGACTGAGTGAGCAACAGGGCCAGGCCCGCGAAATAGAGGAGAAAACGTTTCATGTTGAAAGAGGGGAAGGGGTTAGTTGTTTGGTTGGGGAGAAAGATGAGCGGGCCCCTCAGCCGGTACGCAGCGGGGTTTAAAACCCGGCGGCCCCGCTTACGGTTGAGCCCGGTGCGCCAAAGTACGCAGCTTAGCCGCAGTAGTTGTAGCTTGCTGCGGAGCCGGGTGCCGGCAGCCCCGCTGGCCCTTCCTGAATCGCCTCTTATTCCGCTGCATTACAAATGAAAGCCGTAATTCCCGTGGCCGGCATTGGCTCGCGCCTGCGCCCACACACCCACACCCAGCCCAAAAGCCTGGTGCCGGTGGCCGGCAACACCATTCTGGGCCACCTTATCGACCGGCTCACGGCCGCGGGCATCACCGAATTCGTGTTTATCGTGGGCTACCTGGGTGATAAAATCGTGCGCTACGTGCGCCGCAGCTACCCCGGCCTGCAAGCCACCTTTGTGGTGCAGGAACCCCGCGAGGGCATCGGCCACGCCTTGTGGCTGGCCCGCGAGGAGTTTCGGCACGAGCCCGACGGCGTACTCATCCTGCTCGGCGATACCATCGTGGACGTGGACCTGCCCGCCCTGATGGCCACGCCCGGCACCGTGCTGGCCGTGAAGGAAGTGAAGGACCCCAGCCGCTTCGGCATCGTCGAAATCGGGACCGGCGGCCGGGTGAGCAAGGTGGTCGAAAAGCCTAAAATTCCCAAGTCGAACTACGCCATGGTGGGCCTCTACAAGCTGGCTTACCCCGAAAAGCTGGCCCAGGCCCTGGAATGGCTGCACGACTCGGACGTGCGCACCCACGGCGAGCTGCAGCTCACCGACGCGCTGATGCACCTTATTGAGGAAGGCGAAGTGATGACGACCTGCCCCGTGGACAACTGGTTCGACTGCGGCCGCAAGGAAACCCTGCTCGAAGCCAACGCCCGCCTGCTGAACCGCCCCGAGTTTCTGGATGGCCGCGACTACTCCGAGTTTCCGGATGCCGTCATTATTCCGCCGGTCAGCATCGGGCGCGGCTGCCAGATTTCACACTCTATCATCGGCCCCAACGTGGCCATCGGCGACAAAACTATCATCAAAAACTGCATTCTAAGCGATTCCATCATTGGCAGCTACTCGGAGTTGCGCGCAGCCGTGATGAACAACTGCATCGTGGGTTCCGACGCTTCGTTCCGGGGCATGAACCACTCGCTGAATATCGGCGACAACACGGAAATTGATTATAGCTAGAAGCCAGAGATGACAGAAGCCCCGGCGGCGTGAGCGGCTGGGGCTTCTCTATGCACGGCAGGTTGCGCGTAGGAAATGAAAAAACGTTGGCTAAAATCTGCCATCGTACTCGCTGCATTTGTCCTGACAATGGTGGTTGAACCAACATTTCTCAACAAGTAGGCCTCCTATATCGCCGAGCCGTTTGGGCATACCAAAAACCATCTGGGAAATGTCAGTTTGCTTGATGGTGTGAGTTTACGAAACGCATCTCCTAACGGAGTTTCGTAAACTTTGATTGGTAAGCGGGTTTCTTAAACTCGGCACGCGCAGGAAAATTAACTCAAGCCGGCGCGGAACTTACGGGCCGTGTCGTTTAGCGGTTCACCAAAAAAAGCCTTCTGTCAGACTGCTAATAATCAGTCTTTTGCTTGCTTAGCGTGTAAATCCGCCCTTTTGCAACAAGAACCCCTACCCTGGCGGTGCTGGCCCACGGCAGGCGCGTGCTCACGACCACGAAACCGTAGCTTACTCCCGCGCAGCCGCTTTCGTGTTTCATCTTCTATCTCTCTGTTTTTCATGAAACAACTTCTGCTTTTGTGGCTGTTGGCCGGGAGTGCGCTGGTGCAGGCGCAAACCATTAAAAATAACGTCGTTATAATCGGCCGGGTTGATAGCGTGACTTCGGCGATATTAAAAGAAAAGCGCAAAATCTGGGTGTATGTGCCGGCCAGCGCCCACGACCCGACCTATCTGCCGCAGCGCTACCCGGTGCTGTACCTGCTCGATGGCGATGCGCATTTCGTCTCCGTCATGGGCATGGTGCAGCAGCTCAGCACGGTCAACGGCAATATGGTATGCCCCGAGATGATTGTGGTAGGCATCCCCAACACCGACCGCTCCCGCGACCTTACGCCCACGCAGATGTCCGGCGCCGCAGGCATGTCGGCTGGCGAGCTGAAAACCTCGGGAGGCGGCGAAAATTTCACCGCGTTTTTGGAAAAGGAGCTGATTCCTTACGTGGATGCCCACTACCCCACCACGCCCCACCGCACCTTTATCGGCCACTCGCTCGGCGGCCTGCTGGTGATGAATACGCTGCTGCACCACCCCAGCTTATTCGACAACTACGTGGCCCTGGACCCGAGTATGTGGTGGGATGGGCAAAAGCTGCTCCGGGAGGCCCCTGGCCTGCTGGCCCAGCCCCAGTTGGCCGGCCGGGCGCTGTTCGTGGGCATTGCCAACACGATGCCGACGGGCTTCGATACCGTGCGGGTAAGAAAAGACACTTCCGAAGCCACTGATTTTATGCGCTCCAAGCTGACGTTGCGCGATGAGCTGGCCCGCCACCCTACCAATGGCTTGCGCGTCGTGGCCCATTACTATCCGAACGATAGCCACAGCTCGGTGCCGCTACCGGCCACCTACGATGCGCTCCGCTTCCTGTTCCAAGCCTACGCCCCCTCGCCGGCGGCCCTGGTTGATTTTTATGAGCCCGGCTATATGCCCAACCCCGCCGCCTTTGTGGAGGCGCACTACAAGCGCGCCTCCGCGGCGATGGGCTACCCGGTGCTGCCGCCCGAGCCGATGGTGCACGACCTCGCCGACTACCTGCTTCAGCGCAAGCAGCCGGCGCAGGCCCTGGCCATGTTTCAGCTGAATGCGCGTAATTACCCGGACAGCTTCAGCGTGCACGACAGCTTGGGCGACTACTACAGCGCCCAGGGCCAGCCCGCCCTGGCGGCCACCGCCTACACCAAGGCCTTGCAGCTAAAAGACACGGCCGCTACCCGACAGAAACTTAGCAAGCTCCGAGCAAAAAAATAAGCGCCGGCTGACAACTCCTGGCCCGCCGGGCGCATTTTTCAGTTTGCTATCCCCTACCGCTCGTAGGATGGCCGAAACGCGCTCCGTATTGTGGGCACCCTTGCCTTATGACCGACCATCCGCTTGCCTCCGAAACACCTGCTGGAAATGAAACGGGCGGTTTACAAAAGCGGTACCTGTAGCGTATTGAAATGATAGGCATTTTTGCGTGCGTAGCAGAGGGAATCAGGGAAAGTAGCTGTTCGCTGGGCATGGGGTTGGGAATTGCATCCGCTAAACGCGTAATTTGGTTTCGCTTCGCCCCCGCGCCTGCTGCATGCTCGTTCGTTTAGACTTAGCCGTTGCCTTTCAGCTGTTCTGCATTGCGCAGGGGCTGACCACTGCCGTCTACTTGCTGGCGACTTCGGTTCGCCAACCTGCAAATAAGTGGTTGGGGTGGTTGCTGGTAGGCCTGACCCTGCAGGTCGTGGATTATTTCCTGGGGCGGTCCGGCATCTACTTTCGCAACCGGTGGCTGTACTTCACCCCGTTGTTCTTCTCCTGGAGCTTTGGGCCCTTGCTGCTGACGTACCTGCGGGTTCGCTTTGGAGCCCGGCCGTTGCGCTGGGTACACTTTCTGCCGGGGATGGGGCAGGCCCTCTTTTATGCGGTGGTCTGCGCGCAGTCCTTTGATACTAAAACCAGGTTTTGGCTCACGGTGCATAAGCCGTGGACCCGGTACGTGGAGCATTACGGCGCGGTGCTGTCGATGGGCGTTTACCTGGCGTTGGCCTACCGACTGGTCCGGCAGCAGGCGCACCCGGCCCCGTGGCTGTTGCGGGGGCTGCTGGTGGTGGGCTTGTTTTTTGGGTTGGCGGCGTTGGACCCGCTGATAAACCGCTGGTACCTGCCGGCTGGTGCACCCAAATTCTACCTGACCGGTGTGGTGCTGCCCGTGGTGGCGTACGGCGTATCCCTGGTGGGCTGGCTCAAAAATCGGTCCGTGGGAACGCGCCTCTTGGCGGGACTGAGGGTGGACGTCACCGCCAAAAAGCCGGCCGGGCCCGTGGACGCCGACCAACTCCGCCGCGTGGTCGCCGCGTTGGAACAGGAGAGCCTCTACAAAGACCCCGACTTGACCCTGGCCCGGCTCGCGCAGCACCTCGACTTGGCCCCCAATGCGGTGTCCCAACTCCTGAATGCCGGCTTGGGTCAATCCTTCTCCGACGTGGTGAACGGCTACCGGCTGGACGAAGTGAAACGCCGCCTGCTTACCGCGGATGCGCAGCGGCTGACCCTGCTAGCCCTGGCCTTCGACGCCGGGTTCAATTCCAAGTCCACATTCAACCGGGTCTTTAAGGAAAAGCTGGGAATAACGCCCAAAGAGTACCAAAAGAAGTCCCAAATCACGAACTGAGACGCTTCAGCGCCACCCGGCGGCTAGGTTTGTAGCATCACTAATGAAACTTGACCGATGCGCTCCTTGTCCGTTCTGCCGCTCCTCTGGGTTGGATTTTGTTCGCTGCCCACCGGGGCGCAACCGCCGGCCAAGCGCCCCTCCGCTGTCGTAGCGGCGCGCATCCGGTCGGTGGAAAACGGCTTGCTGCCCTATGTGCCCGTGCACGGCCTGCCGGGCTGGAATCTGCAGCAACGGATGAAGCACCACCGGGTGCCGGGGCTGAGCATCGCCGTTATCCGCAACTACCAAGTCGAATGGGCCAAGGCGTACGGCTGGGCCGACACCACGGCCCGCACCCTGGTCACGACGAACACGCTGTTTTCGGCGGGCTCCATTTCGAAGCTGGCCACGGCCGCGGCGGCGCTGGCACTGGTGCAGCAAGGCAAGCTGAGTCTGGACGCTCCCATTAGCACGTACCTCAAATCGTGGCACCTGGCCGACAACGACTTCACGCGCAAGCGGCCCGTGAGCCTGCGCTTGCTGCTCGCGCACCAAGGCGGTACCAGCCAGTCGGCCTACTTTGGCTTTGTGCCGGGCACCATGCCACTGCCTTCCGTGGTCGACATCCTCAGCGGGCAGCCGCAAGCGGAAACCCGGCCCGTGGTCGTGAACCGGGAACCCGGCACGGGTTTTCAGTATTCGGGCGGGGGTTACCTGGTCGCGCAGCTGGCCCTGATGGATGCAACGGGGCAAGCCTTCGCGCCACTTGCCGACGCGGTGCTGTTTCGACCGCTTAATATGCGGAGTACGACGTTTGCGCAGCCACTGCCGCCAGCGTTGGCCGCCCGGGCTGCGTGGGCGTACTCGGAGAACAGCTGGTTCAAGGGCATGCCCTACGTGTACCCGCAACAAGCACCGGCGGGGCTCTACGCCACGCCGACGGACCTGGCCCGCTTGCTCATCGAGGTGCAGCAGGCCTACCGGGGCCAGGGGCGAGTGTTAACGCAAGCGTCGGCGCGGGCCATGCTCACGCCCCAGGCGGACGTATCGACCGGCACCTACCGGGAGCAAATGGGGCTGGGGGCCTTCTTGTTGCAGCGCGCCGACAAGACGGACGAGAACAACCGCTATTTCGAGCACACGGGCGTGAACGCCGGCTTTCTGGCCTATGCCCTGGGCAGCGTCACGGGCGGCAACGGGGTCGTCGTCATGATGAACAACAACAACGGCGCCGACGAATTGGGCAAGGAGGTGCGCCGGGCGGTGGCCCGGGTGTACGGCTGGGCCGGTTTTCTTCCAGAGCCCATTCGTCCGGCCGCCGTGCCGCGCCAGGACCTGGAGGCGTATGCCGGCCGCTACCAGCGGGGGCCCGATGAGGTACTCGTCTTACAGCGGCAAGGCGACCATTTGGTGGAAACCATTAACGTGGGCAACGGCATTCTCACCTACCCCGTGGGCCGCGACACGGTGGCCTTCACCGATTTTCCCTTCCAAGGCAAATTTGAGCGGGACGCGAGCGGCCAGATAACCGGCTTGTGGATGCTGGGGCTGGGAGACGTGGCCCCCATGCCCCGCCTGAAGCCGGAGGAGCGGTTGCCCGGCGAGTGGCTGCGGGCCGGGCGAATTCCCGAAGCCGTAGCCGGTTACCGCGCAATGAAGCTGAACGAGTACCAGCTGACGTATATGGCCTACGACCTGCTCAACGGCCGCCCGGCCAATCTGGCCGCGGCCGAGGGCCTACTGAACTTGGCCCGGGAGCAATTTCCGCGGTCGGCCATCGTGTTTGCCCGCTTAGGTGATTTGCGCCTGCGACAGGGCGATAAGGTAGCCGGAATCACTGCTTACCAAACCAGTCTGCAGCTAAATCCCGACGACAAGGAGTTACGCGAAAAGCTCGTGGCACTGACGAAAGAATAGCGGCTCGCGTGGCGGTTGGGGCGGGCCTAGGGTGTGGAACGCGAGAAGTTTGGGGCCTGGAATGAACGGGCAGAACTCAACCGCCAACCCGCTAGCACCTTTCCTACCCCTCCCTATTGTTCACTTAAATGGTCGGAAAGGCAAAGGCGCGAAAGTGCCGCCTCGCTGGTAGGCTTGGGCTGAGTGGGCAGCGGGCACTACTTTTAACGGGCGCTGCTATTCCTGCCGGCCCTTGTTCTGCCGCCTTCTGCCTGTTGTCCCCGGCGGTCGCGCTGCTGTCCCGCCCACTTCGCTGCCTCCATCGAAAGTCCACCCTTTCCCTTCCCCAACCCCCATGCTAACGCCCTCCCGCCACCTGCTCGCCCTGCTGCTCGGATTGGTTGTCACCGCCGGCATCCTCGCGGCCAAAGCCCCCACCGAGGGCAAGTCCTACGAGTACGTGCTGATTGAAAAAACCGCGAACCGCCTCTACATCACCGAGGGGAACACCAAATTTGAGGAACGTAAGCTCAAGGAAGAAATCAAAGACGTCCACAACCAAGGGCAGCTGTTCAAGTTGGTGAACGAATTCGAGGCCCGGGGATACGAGGTGTACGCCACCAACCAGGTGGGCTACACCAACAGCTACGGCACCACCGTGGGCAGTACCTTTTTGCTGCGCAAATCCCGGTAAGCCCCGAAAAGACGTTCAGTGAAACGTTCAAAATAATAAACAGCAGGTCCGTAACCCATTTGGGTTAATAAATTTTACACCCCCGGCCACCATTCTAGCTGCTTTGGCAACCGCAGCGCCTGTCCCCTCGAAGTGGTGCACGCCGTAGTTGGTGCCGCCGTGACTCCCCTCTCCTGGGGAGAGGGGCCGGGGGTGGGGTGTACACCCATATCATCCAACTCATAATAAATAGCGCCCAAACCCGTACTTTTCCGGTAAAATCGCGCTGCTTATGACTTTCCGCCCCGCTTTGGCCGTTCTGCTGGCCCTGTTGCTGCTCACCGGTTCGGCTGCGGCCCAAACGCCCCTCGGCCAGCCCTCGCTTGATGAGTCGAAGGTGCAGATGTGGTGCGCCACCGTGCGCTTCGTGTACGACGACGCCGGCCGGCCCAACCTGAAAAGCACCGTGCGCTGCGAGGCCGGCAACCTCGACGCGCTGGCCGCCAGCATCCGGCCCGATAGCCTGCGGGTGTATAGCCTGCTGTATCAGCCCATTGAGGGCCGGGGCGCTATTTACCAGGGCAAGAAGGACAACCCAGCCCGGCTCGCGGCGCTGGCCAAGGCCATTGTAAGCAAGCTGAAAGGCTCGCCCGCCCGCCGCCGCGACCCCGCCCGCATGGCCCGCGTGGCCGCCCTCGAAACGGCCCTAACCAACTACGTCACCTCGGGCACGCCGATGGGCGAAGTGTCGGCCGCGATGGCCCCCGAGCGGGCCGATACCGCCGTGGCCGCCACCGCGCCCGGCGCGCCCGGCCCCGCCGAAGCCGCCGAAGCGCAAGCCGCCGCCGAGCGCGACGCTGCCGGCTCGAACTCCGCCGCCAGCCCCATTGCCGGCCCCGAGAGCCTGCTTAATCGCTTTGCCGCGCCGCTGGCCCTGATTCTGGGTATTCTGAGCCTGGTGCTGTATGTGATGCTGCGCGTGACACTGGGCCAGTGGCGCCGCCAGCAGCGCCGCGAAACGCTGGAAGCCAAGCAGGCCGCCACCGCCGCCCAGGCCGCCGCCGCCGAAACCAGCGCCGCCGTGGCCGACTCCACCGCCCGCCTCAAGCGCGCCGAAGCGCTGGTGCTGGCCGGCGCACCCGCCGCCGATGCTGCGCCGGTGCCCGACCGCCTCAGCCCCGCCCAGCGGCTGGAAGTGGAGCGGCTGGTGAGCCAGCGCGTGGACGAGGAGCTGCGCTGGCTGCGCGCCAACCTGCCCGAGCTGGTGGCCGAGGCGCGGGCATCGGCTGCAACCCTGGTAGCTGAGCCGGAGCCTTTGCCGGACGCGCCCGCGACCAAGGCGGTAGCCGACGACGTGCAGATGGATTAACAAAACGTCATGCCGAGCGCAGCCGAGGCATCTCGCGGGGCATGACCAACCAAAAACCGCACACGATTGAATTACTGCCATATGCGAGATGCCTCGGCTGCGCTCGGCATGACGTTCGTTAATCTGTTTCAACTTCCCTTGTCCATCCCATGAAAGCTGCCTTACCTGTTGTGCTGCTGCTGGCGACGGCCACCGCCTGCCGCGCCACGTCGCCCCCCGACCGCAATTCCCTGCCGAACAACCGGCCCATTACCGAAACCACCATTCCCGAAACGGCCGAGCCCAGCCGCAAGGCGGGCCTGGCCCTGCCCGAACCCCTGCCGCCCGTGAAATACCCCGCCACCCGCAAAACCGACTTCACCGACACCTACTTCGGCACCAAGGTAGCCGACCCCTACCGTTGGCTCGAAGCCCTCGACGCGCCCGAAACCAAGGACTGGGTGACGGCCGAAAATAAGGTGACGTTTGGCTACCTGGACCAGATTCCGTTCCGGGATAAGATTCGGGAGCGGCTGACCAAAATCTGGAACTACGAGCGGTTTGGCGTGCCCGAACAGGTGGGGGAGGAGCTGGTGTTCAGCAAGAACGACGGCTTGCAGAACCAGGCCGTGCTGTACCGCCAGCGCAGTACCGGTGAGCCGCAGGTGCTGCTCGACCCCAACAAGTTCTCGGCCGATGGCACCACCGCTCTGGCCGGCACCGAGTTCAGCAACGACCACCGCTACCTGGCCTACGCCACCAGCAGCGGCGGCTCCGACTGGCACAAGGTGCAGATTATGGACCTGAAAACCAACAAGCTGCTGCCCGAAACTCTGGAATGGGTGAAGGTGTCGGGCACATCGTGGACGAAGAACGGCTTCTACTACGGCCGCTACGACGCGCCCAAAGCCGGCCAGAATGGCCTGTCGGGCAAAAATGAGTTTCACAAGGTGTATTTCCACCAGCTGAATACGCCGCAGAGCGCCGACAAGCTGGTGTATGAGAACCCCAAAATGGCCCTGGGCTTCCGCTTCGCCGGCGCGACGGAAGACGAGCGGTTCCTCGTGCTAAGCCTAACCGATGGCAAGGCCGACGGCAACCAGCTGTGGGTGCGCGACCTGACCGACCCCAAGCAGGCCAGCACCTGGACCACGCTGATTACGAGCTACGAGGACAATAATAGCGTGATTGGCAACGTGGGAGGCGAGGTGCTGGTGTACACCAACTATAAGGCCCCCAACTACCGCGTGGTCCGCATCGACCCCAAAAAGCCCGCCGAAGCCAACTGGCACGACGTGCTGCCCGAAAGCAAGAACAAGCTCGAAAGCGTGACCCAAGTGGGCGGCAAGCTGATTGCCGACTACCTGAACGATGCCAGCTCGCAGGTGAAAGTGTATTCGGAGCTGGGCAAGTTTGAGCACGACGTGAAGTTGCCCGCCATCGGCACGGCCAGCGGCTTCGGCGGCCGGCGCGATGCCAAATCGGTGTACTATGCTTTCACCTCGTTCACCTACCCGACCACGATTTACAAGTACGACCTAGCCACCAACACCAGCACGGTCTTCCGCGCGCCGAAGGTGGATGTGAACCCGCAGGACTACGTGACGACGCAGGTATTTTACCCCAGCAAGGACGGCACGAAGATTCCCATGTTCATCATCCACAAAAAAGGGGTGGAGTTGAACGGCAAGAACCCGACCTACCTGTATGCCTATGGCGGGTTCAACATTTCGCTCACGCCGGCCTTTTCGGTGGCGCGCATGCTGTGGCTGGAAAACGGCGGCGTGCTGGCCATTCCCAACCTACGCGGCGGCGGCGAGTACGGCGAGGCCTGGCACAAAGCCGGCATGACGCCCCGCAAGCAGAACGTGTTCGACGACTTCATTGCCGCCGCCGAGTACCTCAAAACCAACAAGTACACCGACTACGACCACCTCGCCATCGCGGGCGGCTCGAACGGCGGCCTGCTGGTGGGCGCGACCATGACGCAGCGCCCCGACCTGTGCAAAGTGGCCCTACCCGCCGTGGGCGTGATGGACATGCTGCGCTACCAGACCTTTACCATCGGCTGGAACTGGGCCCCCGAATACGGCACCTCGGCCGACCAGAAGCAGTTCGAGAACCTGCGCAGTTTCTCGCCCCTGCACAACCTGAAGCCCGCCGCCTACCCCGCCACGATGATTACCACCGCCGACCACGACGACCGCGTGGTACCCGCGCACTCCTTCAAATTCGCTGCCGCCCTGCAGGCCGCCAACACCGGCCCCAACCCCACCCTCATCCGGGTGGACGTAAACGCCGGCCACGGCGCGGGCAAAAGCACCAAGCTGCAGATTGACGAGTGGGCCGACGTGTGGAGCTTCTGCTACGCCAACATGGGCGTGGTGCCGGAAGTGAAATAATCCTTCATATTTCTTGATGTCTTTCTTCAAAAATCAATGCCCCGCCATCGCGCTGTTGCTGCTGCTGCTGTTCTCAAAGCCAGGTTATGCGCAGTGGAAAACAGCTGGCGACTGTGCCTTCCCTGCTGGTAAGCACTATTTTAATGTGGTAGCTGATGAAAAGCCGGTAACGGACGCCGACCTGGACCACCCGCCTAAAACCCCGTCTAAAGCCAAGTTCCCGGTGCCCCCGCCTCATGCCGCAGCGGTAGCACAAGCGGAACAGGATTATGATGCGGGCCGGTTTGCAGAGGCCGCCGCGCATTTGAAACCATTTATTAGCCAGCAACTGGTTGCGCCGCAGGTGCTCAACCAGTATGCCCGGGCCTTATATCGGCTTCCGGGAGGTAAGCCTCAGAGCTATGCTGCCTACCAACGACTGATTGTCTTGCTGGATGCCTACGGCCGCGAAGATGCTGCTACATGTGCGATTTATCTGACTTTCAGAGAGTCATATTATAAGCTGGCAACTCTTCAAATGGATAACGCCAAATGGCGGTCTGCGGCGTACAACTTCTCTCGCTTCCTATACACTCTCAACACGGTGGCCGCTTGGAAAACAAACGACATCTACGAATCAGCTCTTCAATACCAGACCGAGTGCTTCGCCGAATTGGGCGATGTCAAGCTGTGCCGCCACTATGGGCAGCGCACGTTGAAATTTTTCCCTCACAATCAATACGTGCTATCGTACCTGGCCCGCCTGCCCACTGCGTCCACCGTCAAACCCTAATTAGCCACCGATATGGTCGTGTAGAACAATCGGGCATTAAAAAGAGCGCACCGCTTTTCGGATGCGCTTTTTTTAATGCCCGATTGCAATTCAATTAATGGGTTGCCTATTGCCCAACCCCACCCTTCTCCCCAGCTGGTTTTAGGTTGGTTTCGAAGAGCTTGAGGATGCGCTTGTATTCATCGGTCCACGACGAGGGCTCGATGAAGCCGTGGTCCTCGACGGGGTACACGGCCAGCTCCCAGTTCTCCTTTTTGAGCTCGATAAGGCGCTGCGAGAGGCGCACGATGTCCTGGAAATGCACGTTGGTGTCGACCATGCCGTGGCACATGAGCAAGGCCCCTTTGAGGCCGGCAGCGTGGTAAATGGGCGACGAGCGGGCGTAGGCGATGGAGTCGTTGTAGGGCTCGTTGAGGATGTTGTCGGTGTAGCCGTGGTTGTAGTGCGCCCAGTCCGTTACGGAGCGCAGGGCCGCCCCAGCTTTGAACACGTCGGGCTGCGTGAACATGGCCATGAGGGTGATGAAGCCGCCGTACGAGCCGCCGTAGATGCCCAGGCGCTGCGGGCTCACGCCGTACTTGTCGGTCAGTAGCTTGGCCCCGTCCACCTGGTCGGTGAGGTCCTTGCCGCCCATGTAGCGGTAGATGCCCGTGCGCACGTCGCGCCCGTAGCCGGCCGAGCCGCGGTAGTCGATGTCGAGCACCGTGTAGCCCTTGTCCACCAATAGGTTGTGGAACATGTACTCGCGGAAGTAGGTGCTCCACCACTTGTGGGCGTTCTGGAGGTAGCCGGCCCCGTGCACAAATATCACGGCCGGGCCCTGGGCCACGGGCTGGGCCGGGCGGTAGAGGCGGGCGTACACGTCGGCCCCGTCGCGGGCCTTGATGGTAATGATTTCGGGGTCGCGCCACGCGTAACTTTCGAACTCCGGCGTGGTGCTGTGGGTGAGCTGGCGCATCTTTGCGCCGGCCTTGTTGTCCATCACAAACAGCTCCCAGGGCTTGTTGGTGTAGCTGTAGCGCACGGCCAGCGTGCGGCCATCGGGCGATACCGTGACCTCGTGCGCGCCGGGCTTGGTCGTAATCTGCTGGAGCTTGCCGCCGTTCAGGGGCAGGTGGTAGAAGTGCTGCTCGCCGGGGTGGGTGGCGTTGGCGATGAGGTACCACGTCTGGCGGTCGCGGCTAAGTTGGGCGCTCTGAATTTCGAACTTGCCGCTGGTCAGGGCCTGTTTCTGACCAGTGCTGGCGTCCACGGTGTAGAGGTGGCTGTAGCTGGTTTCCTCGCTTTGGAACCACACGCGGCGGTTGTCGGGCAGCCAGCCCACGTTGCCGGCCCCGTAGCCAATGCCCGGGCCGTTCACCCAGGCATCGTCGTGCTGCCGGTCGAGCAGCTTGATTTTCTGGGTGGCTGGGTCCAGCCCCACAATCCAACGGTCCTTGTTGTCGGCGGTGCGCATCACCAGAAACGCCCGCTGCCCATCTTCCGACCAGTACGGACCGAAGGGCTGCACGCGGCGCAGCTCGGCCGTCTTTTTCTTGGTTTTGATGGCCGCAGCAGCTTTGGCCGAGTCGGCGGGCAGGGGTGCTTTGGCGGGCAGTTGGTACTCCTTGCGGTAGGCCGGCTGCTCGTCGAGGCCCTTCAGCTCGGCGTAGCCCAGCACGAAGGTGGTGTCGCGGGCAATATCATAAATGCCCAGCTCATAGGCCGTTTGGGGCGCGCCTACTTTGGGCCGGCTCGAAATATCTTCGGTAAAGCCCGAGGCCGTGACAAAGCTGGGAACTATGGCGACTTTGGTAGCCGTGGCTTCCAGCCCCAGCGTGTAGGTCACATAGCGGCCATCGGGGCTCAATTGCAGGTTATCTACGGTTTGTAGGCCCAGGTAAATGGCCTTGGGGCGCAGCCGGGCCAGGGTTTTCTGCTGGCGCTCGCGGGCCTGGCGGTCTTGGTCGCGCAGGCGCACCACGTCGAACAAAGCCAATTGCTGGGCCCGCAGGTAGCGTTCGGCTTTGTCGGTTGGTGTGGTGCTGGCGGGCTTAGTGCCCTTACGGAAGTCGGTGCGTTGGGTGGTTTCGCCGGTGGCGGGGTCCCAGGTGTACAGGTTCTGGGTGCGCACGTAGCTCACCAGCTTGTCCAGCCGGGCAAAATCGGGGTTGGTTTCGCGCTCGGCGGTATTGGTTACGCGCCGGGTCTTCTGCGTTTTCAGGTCCAGCAGGTAGATGTCGCCGTCGCGCTCGTACACTTTGCGGGTGTACTTGTTGTCGTAGGTGCCGCTGCTGGCGGGCAGCGTGCGTTGCTCGCGCTGGGGCACCTTGCGCGGCGCAACGGTGCCGGTGGGCGCAACCTGGTACAGCGAGTCGCGCCGGTCTTTGGTCGGGTTCCAGCTGAAGTAGATGTGTCGGCCATCCTCGCCCCAGTACACGTTGGAGGGCGAGGTGCCCAGCCACTGCGCTGGGTCGCGCATAATTTTGTCGACGGTGAGCGGGGCCAGCGGGCCGGGAGCGGGAGCCTGGGCCAGGGCCGGCGCGGCGGTGGCCGCCAGCAGCAGCCCAAGAAGGTACAAATTGCGCATCAACAAACTTACTCCGGTGCGCGGGCATTGCCGCAACCCGGAGGCAGCCCAAGCGCCCGGGGCCGCGCTGGCTACCCGCGCGGCTTCTGCGGCTTGGGCACCTGGGGCTGCTGGGCCAGTAGCGCCGGCAGTTGGACGGGGTTAAGCTCGGTGAAGTCTTTGATGACGGTGAGCGGGGCCTGGAAGTCCTTTGCCTTGAGGGTGGTGGCTACGCCGATGCAGCGCATGCCGGCGCGGTAGGCGGCCTGCTCGCCCAGCAACCCGTCTTCAAACACGATGCAGTCGGCCGGGGACACGCCTAGCTTTTTGGCGGTTACCAGCCAGGTATCGGGATGGGGCTTGCCGCGCTTCACGTCGTCCGAGCCCACAATGACGTCGAAGTAGGGGCGCAGGCCCAGGTGGTCGACGATGTAGTGAATGGCCTCCTCGCCCGAGCCGGTGCCCAGCCCGATGGGGTGCCCGGCGGCCCGCGCAGCTTTCAGAAACGCGGTGAGGCCGGCCACCTCGCGGCGCTTGTTCCAGAACAGCACTCGGTAGAGGAATTCGCGCTGGGCCACGTAGGCCTCGCGCTGTTTGAGTGGCACTGGGTGGCGGAAAACGTGGGTCAGAATCTCGGGCGCGGGCATGCCGTTGAGGCGCTTGAGAAGGCGCAGGGCGTTAGTGGTCAGGCCCAGGTCGCGAAACAGCAATTGGAAGGAGCGGGCGTGGGCGGTGGTGTTGTCGACGAGTACGCCGTCCATATCGAAAATGAGCGCGGGAAGCATAAAAAGCGGTATCGGGCCGGTCCGACCGCCCTAGGCGGTCCGACCGGTTGAAGTGAGAACAAAGCCGGCTGTTGACGGCGCGCGACCGGCCCAGCGATAACCGGTCAGACCGCCTAGGGCGGTCAGACCGGCGGGCGGTATCTTTGCCGGGACGTAGTCTTACCTGATTTCGCTTGAAAAAGATATTTCCCCTTGCCTTGGCCGCCCTCGTGGCCAGCCCATCGTTTGCCCAGTCCCCGAAGCGGAGCGCCGCTAAAGTAACTCCCGCCACTAAAGCGGCTCCGGCTACCGGCCCGGCCCGGCCCAAGCTGGTGGTGGGCATTGTGGTCGACCAGATGCGCTACGACTACCTCTACCGCTACTGGAGCAAGTTTGGCAGCGGCGGCTTCCGGCGGCTGCTGGGCGAGGGCTTCAGCTTCGAAGACTGCCACTACACCTACGTGCCCACCTATACCGGCCCGGGCCACGCCTGCATCTACACCGGCGCTACGCCCTCGGCCAACGGCATTGTGGGCAACAACTGGTTTGAGCGCGAAACCGGCCGCGCCACCTACGTCACCGAGGACAAGACCGTGGAAAGCGTGGGCGGCACCGGCGCGGCCGGCCAGCAGAGCCCCCGCCACATGCTCACCACCACCATCACCGACGAGCTGCGGCTGGCCACCAATTTCCAGAGCAAGGTGATTGGCGTGTGCATCAAGGACCGGGGTAGCATTCTGCCGGCCGGCCACGCCGCCAACGCCGCGTACTGGTACGACGGCGGCAACGGCTCCTTTATCAGCAGTACGTTTTACCAGAAAACGCTGCCCGACTGGGTGGTGAAATTCAATCAGCGCGGGCTGGCTACCCGGTATCTCTCGCAGCCCTGGAACACCCTGCGACCCCTCGCCGAGTACACCGAAAGCTCACCCGATAACTCGCCCTGGGAAGCCGCTTTCAAGGGCGAAGCAAACCCCGTGTTTCCGCACGACTTGCCCGCCATCAGCGGCGTGCCGGCCGCCATTGCAGGCAAAGACAACCTGCCCGGTCCCGCCAGCCAGACGGCCGCCGACGGCAAAAACACCTCCACCACGCCCAAGGCCGGCGCTACCGCCGCCAACGCTGCCACCCCCAACCTGGGCCTGCTGCCGAGCACGCCCTTCGGCAATACTATCACGACCGAAATGGCCCTGGCCGCCATTCAGGCCGAGCAGCTGGGCCAGCGCGGCTTCACCGATTTCCTGGCCCTTAGCTACAGCAGCACCGACTACGTGGGCCACCAGTTCGGACCCAACTCCATTGAAGTGGAGGACACCTACCTGCGCCTCGACCAGGAGCTGACCCGGCTGTTCGAAACCCTCGATAAGACCGTGGGCAAAGGCCAGGCCCTGGTGTTCCTGACGGCCGACCACGGCGCGGCCCACTCGCCCGCCTTTTTGCAGGCCCACCACCTGCCGGCCGGGGCCGTGGGTGCCAGCATCATGCGCGACACGCTCCAGAACCGCCTCGTGCGCCGCCACGGCCCCGGCAACTGGGTACTGAGCTACGAAAACCAGCAGGTGTACCTGAACCGCACGCTGGCCAGCCAGAAAAAAATCGACTTCCACGAGCTGTCCGAAGAGGTGGTGCAGACGATGGTGCAGCTGCCCGGCGTGAGCCGCGCCCTTACGGCCGAAGACATTCAAAAGTCGCACTGGGAGAGCGGCACGCTCATGTACCTCGAAAACGGCTACTACCCCAAGCGCTGCGGCGACGTGCTGGTGGTGCTGGAGCCCGGCTGGTACGAGGCCTACAGCTTCCCGGCCAAAGGCACCACCCACGGCGAGTCGTGGGCCTACGACACCCACGTGCCGCTACTTTTCTGGGGCTGGCACGTAAAGCACGGCGAGTCGGTGGCCCCGGCCCGCGTCGTGGACATTGCCGCTACCCTGGCGCGCTTCCTGCACCTGCAGGAGCCCAGCGGCTGTAGCGGCGTGCCGCTGGCTGAGGTGCTGCGCTAATAGTTGACAATCTAACTTTTACTTCAATCGTTTGCTTTACCAATCGCCCGGCACGAGCCGGGCGCATCAACCCATGGCCAATACCCATTTCAATCCCTGGCACGACGTGTCGCGCGGCGACGAAACCCCGACTGTCGTTCAGTCTATCATCGAAATTCCGAAGGGCAGCAAGGGCAAATACGAGCTCGACAAAGAGAGCGGCCTGCTGAAACTCGACCGCGTGCTGTTCTCGGCCGTGCACTATCCGGCAGCCTACGGCTTCATCCCGCGTACGTATTGCGACGATAACGACCCGCTCGATATTCTGGTGCTCTGCTCGGTCGATATCGTGCCCATGTGCCTCGTGGAGGCCAAAGTCATCGGTGTGATGCAGATGGTGGACCAGGACGAGGAGGACGATAAAATCATCGCCGTGGCCGCCCACGACATTTCCGTCAACCACTACAACGACATCAGCGACCTGCCGCCGCACACGCTGCTCGAAATGCAGCGCTTCTTCGAGGACTATAAGGCCCTGGAGCACAACAAGCACGTAGTAGTGGAGCAATTTTTGGGCAAGGAAGATGCCTACCGCATCATCGATGCCAGCATCAAGCTCTACGAAGAGACTTTCGGCGACCGCAAAGTGTAGGCCGCCGCTCCCGGTAGCTCCGAGCACCCCGAAATCTTCCTACGGGCCGGCAGAACGATTCACCCGATTTCGTTCTGCCGGCCCGTAGGAAGATTTCGGGGTGCTTTTTTTAGGCCCCCAACGGCCCCTGCCTTCTACCTTCGCCGCGTGGATTCTTCCCTTTCCGTCGCTATCCCCGGGGCCGGCCGCCGCTGGTGGCAGCGCGTCCTCGACGCCGTGCTATTCAGCAGCGTGTGGCTGGCCGGCGCGGCGGCCGCCCAAACGGCAGCCTCGTTCCGGCGCTGGCCGGCGGCCGATGGCGGCGTGAACGGCCGGGTAGTGGCGCTGGTGTTTGCCGCCACGCTCATGGTCTACAACCTCGATGCGGTGCTGCCCTTCAAGCACCGGCAGCCGGCAGCCGGCTCGGGGCGCAAGGCCTGGCAGCAGCGGCACCGCCGGGTGCTGGCGGGGCTGGCCGGCGTGGCGGCCCTGGTGGCGGGGTACTTTTTTCTGGCCGATGGCTGGTGGCGCTACCTGTCGGCGCTGCTGCCCCTCACGCTGCTGGCGCTGGTGTACTCGTGGCCGCTGGTGCGCTGGCAGGGGCAGCGCCGGGCCCTGCGCGAAGTGCCGCTCCTCAAGGGCTTTCTGATTGCGGGCGTGTGGTCGGCCATCACGGTGGGACTGCCCGCGCTGGCTCAGCACCGCCCGCTAGCCGAGGCGCTGGAGCTGCTGGGCCAGCGTTTTTGCCTGGTGCTGGCCATCACCATCGTGTTCGACATCCGCGACCTGAGCCGCGACCGGGCGGCCGGCACCCGCACGTTTCCGGTGGTGCTGGGCGTGGGCGGAGCCCGGGCTGTGGCGCTGGGCTTCCTGGCGGGGGCCATGCTGCTGGGCTTCGAGCGCGGCGCACCGCCGCTGGGGCTGGGGCTCACGGGCCTGGCGGCGGCCGCCGTTATTCTGCTGGCTGAGGAGCGGCGCTCCGACTATTTCTATGCCCTGCTGGCCGATGGCGTGCTGCTGGTGCCGGCCGTGCTGTACCTCATCGGGAAGTAGGGCAATTAATTCATCTAGCGTTGTACGACCAAACCAGGTGCTACACCTCCGCCAGCGCCGGGCCAATGTGCCGCACGATATCCCCGGCCACCAGTCCGGCCTGGCCGGTTTGCGCGGCGGCCAAATCGCCAGCCCGGCCGTGGGCGTACACGCCCAGCCGCACCGCTTCAAATGCGGGGAGCTGGGCGTGGGCGCGCAGGGCCAGCAGCAGGCCCGTGAGTACGTCGCCGCTGCCGCCGGTGGCCATGCCGGCGTTGCCGGTGCTGTTGAAGTGCAACTCGCCGGTGGGCGTGGCCAGGCAGGTGTAAGCACCTTTCAATACCACCAGGCAGCGGTGGTGGGTGGCGAAGTCGCGCAGCAGCTCCAGGCGGTGGTAGTCGTCGCGGGCCGGGCCGGTGAGGCGCTCGAATTCCTTGGGATGGGGGGTGAGCACGGTGTTTTCGGGCAGCCGCTTCAGCAGCGCGCGGTGGCGGCCGAGGAGGTTCAGCGCGTCGGCGTCGATAACGAGGGGCAGGGGCTGGCCGGTTTTGCCCAGGGGCTTAGTGGCCGCTTCCAGCAGCTGGCGCAGCACGGCGAGGCTGCCCGCCTCTTGCCCCAGGCCCGGGCCGATGCCCACCGCCTGGTAGGGCTGCAGCGCCGGCAGTTCGCTGATGAAGTCGGCCTGCGCATCCGTCAGGCACATGGCCTCGGGCTGGCTGATTTGGAAGATGTCGTAGCCGCAACCCGGGATGTGGGCCGTGAGCAAGCCCACGCCGCCGCGCAGGCAGGCCCCCGCCGCGAGCACGGCCGCCCCCATTTTTCCCCAGCTGCCAGCCAGTAGCAGCGCGTGCCCAAAGGTGCCCTTGTGGCTGAATTTGGGGCGCGCCGGCAGCTGGTTGGCCACGGCCGCCGCGTCGGTGTAGTGCCAGGGTGTGGCAGTGTCGGCAATAAATTTCTCGCTCAGGCCAATGTCCTCCACCTGCCACTCGCCCACAAAACCCGCATTCTGCGGCAGCAGAAAAGCCAGCTTGGGCAGGCCAAAGCCCACGGTGTACCGGGCCCGCACCACGGCGCTGTCGGCGGGTTGGGGCGCATCGGCGAAGAGGCCGCTGGGCAGGTCGAGGGCCACCACGCGGGCCTGGGCTTGGTTGAGGTGCAGCACCACTTGAGCCGCCAGGCCGGTCAGCGGCCGGCTCAGACCGGTACCGAACAGGGCGTCAATCACCAACGTGTTGGGCCCAATAGGCGGTAGGTGGGCCGGGTTGATTTCGGCCACGGGCACCGCGTGGGGCAGGAGCCGGCGGTTGTGCTGCCAGTCATCCGACTGCTTGTCGGCGGGCAGCAGGGCCACGCGCGGGTGGTAGCCGGCGCGCCGCAGCAGGCGTGCCGCCGCGAGGCCGTCGCCCCCGTTGTTGCCCGGGCCGCAGAGCAGCAGGATTTCACCGGCTTCGGCGGGCGTGTAGCGGCTGGTGAACCACCGCACGAAGGCCGTGGCGGCGCGCTCCATCAGCTCCACCGACAGCAGGTGCTGCTCCTGGATGGTGGCCTGGTCGAGCTGGCGGGTTTGGGCGGCGGACAGGATTTTCATCGCACTTGGAAAAGAATTAGCAGGCTACTTTTGGGTATGCAAGAAACCACCCGCGTCTTCATCGTGCCCGGCCTCGGCAGCTCGGGCCCCGACCATTGGCAAACGTATTTTGAGCGCACGCAGCCGGATTTTACGCGCATCGAGCAGCGCGAGTGGGACGTGCCCGACCGCGCCGAGTGGGTCGAGCGGCTCGAAGATGCCCTCGATGGCGAAGACCTGAGCCAGGTGGTGCTGGTAGCCCACAGCCTGGGCTGTGCCACCATCGCGCACTGGGCCGGCAAGTACGGCCACCGCATCAAAGGTGCGCTGCTGGTAGCGCCCAGCGATGTCGAAACGGCCCGCTACGCCGCCTTTCCCACCACTGGCTTCGCCCCCATGCCGCTGGCCCGGCTGCCCTTCCCGAGCAAAGTCGTGTTCAGCCAGAACGATGAATGGGCGACGCCCGCCCGCGCCCGGCAGTTTGCCGAAGCCTGGGGCAGCGAGCTGGTGGATATTGGCGTGGCCGGCCACATCAACACGGCCAGCGGCTACGGCGACTGGCCGGCCGGGCTGGCACTGCTGGAGTCGCTGGTGTAAGGAAGGGGCGGCTGCAGCGTCTGCCCGGGGCGGCCGAAAACCTCCCGGCCCCGGCCGCGTTTACCTTATTGCTGCCCCTTTTCCTCAACAATCCCCGCTGATATGCAAACCTGGAACGACGTTATCCGCCTTGCCAACCACCCCACCCCCTCGCCGCGCCGCGTCGAGAAAACGCCCGCTGAGTGGCGCGCTCAGCTCACGGCCGAGCAGTTCCACGTCACCCGCGAGCACGGCACCGAGCGGGCCTTCACCGGCGAGTACTGCGAGGCCCACGAAGCCGGCCTTTACGCCTGCGTGTGCTGCGGCACCCCGCTCTACGACTCGCGCACCAAGTTCGAGTCGGGCACCGGCTGGCCCTCTTTCACCGCGCCGGTTGATGAAAGCGCCATTCGCTACCACAAGGACACCAGCTACGGCATGACCCGCGTGGAAGTGCTCTGCAACGTGTGCGATGCCCACCAGGGCCACGTATTTCCCGACGGCCCCGCGCCCAGCGGCCTGCGCCTGTGCATCAACTCGGCCAGCATCAAGCTGGTACAGGGCGAAGGCCAGCCGGCCTAAAGAGCTCGGGCAAATGCCTTGCTCGCCGTAGCTTAGGGCCTGATTGGCATATCGCCAGTCAGGCCCTTTTCGTTGCTACCCCGATGACCCGCGAAGCTTTCGTTGCCCGCCTCGAACACCTTCATCCATTGGCGCAGGCCAACCCGCAGGCCTACCGCTGGCGGGTGCGGGGCTGGGCGCTGCTGGGCTACGGCTTTATTCTGCTGCTGCTGCTGGGCACGGTGGGTACCCTGCTGGGTGTGCTGGCGCTGCTGGCCTTTGGCACGGCGGTGGTGGTGCTGCTAAAAGTGGGCCTGCTGGTAGGCTTTTTTGCCTGGAAAATCATCCGCTCGCTGTGGGTGCAGTTCGACCCGCCCCAGGGCCGCGCGCTCACGCCGGCCGAGGCCGCGCCGCTGTTTGCCGAGCTGCGGGAGCAGTCGCGGGCGATGGCTGCCCCGCCGGTGCACCGCGTGCTGCTCACCACCGATTTCAACGCTGCCATCGTGCAGCTGCCGCGTCTGGGGGTATTGGGCTGGCCCCGCAACTACCTGATGGTGGGCCTGCCGCTGCTCCAGGCCCTGAGCCCTGAGCAAGCCGCCGCCGTGGTAGCGCACGAGCTGGGCCACCTGCGCGGCGGGCACGGCAAATTCAGCGCCTGGGTATATCGCGTGAGTCAGTCGTGGGGCCAGCTACTGGGCCAGCTCGAAAGCCACGGGGCCGGTACCTGGCTCAGTAAGTTTGCCAACTGGTACGTGCCGCGCTTCAATGCCTGGTCGCACCCCATGCGGCGGGCCGATGAGTTTGAAGCCGATGCCGCCGCCGGGCGCGTAACCAGCCCACAAGCATTGGCGCAAGCGCTGTGCGCGCTGGTCGTGCGCGACTCGGCCCTCGACAAGCTGCATTGGGACGTGCTCACCACCAATCTGGTGGCCCTGCCTGCCCCGCCGTCCGATGCCATCAGCCGCCTGCTGCCGGTGGCCAAAAGTGCCCGCCTCGACTACGCGGCCGAAACCGCGCTGCTCACCACCGCCCTGGCCGCCGACCCCGACCCGTTCGACACCCACCCTACGCTGCCCGAGCGGCTGGCGGCGCTGGGCCAGGTGGCCGAAGTTCCCGTGTCGCCGGCGATTACGGCGGCGGAAAGCTGGTTTGGTGCTCATCTGCCGGCCCTGGCCGCCGACCTCGACGCCACCTGGGCCGCCGAGCGCTCCGCCTGGTGGCACGAGCGCCACCGGCTGCTCAGCACGCAGCAGAAGCGCTTGCGCGAGTTGGCTGCCCGCCACGAAACCAGCGCAACACTGTCCCCCGCCGAAGCCTGGGAGTACGCTGACCTCACCGAAGACCATGCGAGCGCAGCCGAGGCCCTGCCGCTGTTCCGCAGCCTTTTCGACGACGTGGATAATGGGCTCGCGGCCAAGTTTGCCGTCGGCCGTATCCTGACGACGCAAGACGATGCCGCCGGCCTGCCCCTGCTTGAGGAGGTGATGGCGCGCCTGCCCGCTGCCCGCGCCACGGGCCTGGTGCTGCAGCAGGCCTACTTCCAGCGGCGCGGCGACAAAGAAGCCGCCCGCCGCCTACAGGCCGAAACCCTGCGCCACGCCGACCGCAGCGATGCCGCTGAGGCCGAACGCACTAGCATCAGCCGGACCGATAATTTCCTGCCCCACGGCTTGGGCGAGGAGGAACTGGCCGGCCTGCGCACGAGCCTGGCTACTTTCGGCAACCAAATCAAACGTGCCTGGCTGCTGCGCAAAGAGCTCACGCAGTTTGTCGAGCACCCGCTCTACGTGCTGGTCGTCGAGCATAAGTCGGGTCGCAGCGTAGTCGAAAACACCAGCACATTGCTGATAAACAGGGTGGTGGAAGCGGTGAAGATGCCCGGCCAGGGCTTCATCATTCCCCTCACCCGGGCCACCGACTGGCTCGATGCGCCCGTGCGCCGCCACCCCGAAACGCTGCTTTACTCCTCGGTGGCCGGCTAGCACTTTCCCCCCGCGCCCCCCGCCGCGTAGCTTTGCGCCCCGGCCGAAGACACCTTCGGGCGGGGCTTTGCGTTTAGAGCCTACACCCGCCTCAATCCCACCCGCCATGTCTTTGCTATTTAATGATTTTGCCTCCTGGGGCGCGCACTGCGCCCAAACCGGCGAGCCCCTCTACCAGCCCGTGCTCACCTACGAAATTGAGCAGAAGGGCCGCACCGAAGATGAAATATGGTCCGGCCTGCAACGCGCCTACGACGTAATGCGCGACGCCGTGCACGAGGGCCTGACCGGCGACATGACCTCGCGCTCGGGCATGATAAACAACGGGGCCAAGAAAATTGCCGCCTCGCCCGTCACCGTCCTCTCTCCCGAGTTCAAGCAGCTCATCACCCGCGCTTTGGGGGCCAAGGAGGTGAACTCCTGCATGGGCCGCGTGGTGGCCGCGCCCACGGCCGGGGCCTCGGGCATTCTGCCCGGCGTGCTCGTCACCATCCAGGACATCCACCAGCTGAGCGACCGCCAGATTCTGGAGGGCCTGCTCGTGGCGGCCGGCATTGCCCTCATCATCGAGCAGAATGCCTCGCTGGCCGGGGCCGTGGGCGGCTGCCAGGCCGAAACCGGCTCGGCCGCCGCCATGGGCAGCGGGGCCATCGTGTACTGCCTGGGCGGGCCCGTCGAGCAGGTGTTTGCCGCCGTAGCCGTCACCATCCAGTGCATGCTGGGGCTGGTGTGCGACCCGGTGGCTGGCCTCGTGGAGGTGCCCTGCGTGGTGCGCAATGCCTCGGCGGCGGCTATTGCCTTCTCGTCGGCTCAAATTGCCATCGCCGGCATCGACCCCGTGATTCCGGTCGACCAGTGCGTGGCGGCCCTCGGCGAAGTAGGCCAGGCCATGGAAACCCGCTACAAAGAAACCGCCCTCGGCGGCCTGGCCGCCACCAAGCGCGGCAAGGAAATCGAGCGGATGGTGCTGGTGCAGGACGTGAATATCCTGCCCGACGAAGCGGACGAAATGTAGCCTGGCTACTTGACGAAGCGGGCCAGCGCGGCTTCCAACTCGGTTCCGTGCAGGTTCACGGCGAGGATTTTGCCCTGCGGGTCGAGTAGGAAATTCTGCGGAATGGAATGTATCCCGTAGAGACGGGCTACCTCGCCCCCGTCGCCGTGCAGGTCGGAAACCTGCGTCCAGGGCAGGTGCTTATCGGCAATGGCTTTCAGCCACTTGTCGCGGTTGTCGTCAATCGACACACTCAGCACGTCGAAGTTGCGGCTTTTGAAGGCGTTGTATGCTTTGAGCAGGGTGGGGTTTTCTTCCCGGCAGGGCTTGCACCAGCTGGCCCAGAAATCGACCAGCACGTACCGGCCCCGGTAGCCGGCCAGCGCCACCTGCCGGCCCTCCGGCGTGGGCTGGGTGAAGGCCGGGGCTACGGCACCAATACGCACTTTTTTCAGCCCCTGCACCATTTCACCGTAGAAGCGGCCCGGCCTGCTGGCCTTCAGCTCCAGGCTCAGGGCTTCATATAGCCGGCCTTCGATGGCGTACTGGGGTGTCTGCATAAACTGCATCGTCTGCAGCGCGTCCAGGCTCACCCAAGAGGCCGGGTTCGCCTTCACAAAGGCGGCTTGCTGCTGGTGCATTTCCTTGTTCGTCGATTTAAACTGCTGCTGCATGCGCTCGGCGAAAGCCGGCTCTTTGCGTTGCGCTTCGGTAGCACGCTGGTATTCGTTCCCCGAGGCCTTCATTCGACTGATGGCCGGTTGCAGCGCGGCATCCAGGCGTAGGTAATCGCGGGTTAGCGGCCCGCCCGTCATCTTGGCCAGGGGGAGCGAGTCGGAGCCCGCCACCACTACCGGGCCGGGTTCCAGAAAGAACTGCAGTTTGTTGCCCGGCAGCTGTCGCAGGTCGGGCCGGCGGCCGTTACGCACGAGCACCAGCTGCGCCCGGCCGGGCATTTCGGTGCGGCCATTCATCTCAAAAGTCCCGTTCCGGAGCGTAGCCGAATCCAGCACCTCAAAGTCGCGTACCAGATACACTTTAGCCGGTGCGTTGAGCTGGCCAATCCGGCCTTTCACCGCGAACGGCGAAGACGCTTGGGCCGCCGCCAGGCTGGGAATAAGCAGCAGGAGGGCAGGTAGTTGCCTAAGCATAGCGGTAGGGTTTTGGAAGAAACAGCTCCCGAAAAGTAGAGCCGGGCACTGGCTTCTAGTCTCTCGGATTCCAGCACTAACGCTACCCGGCCCGGATTATTGGCGCGGCCCCAAAGCGAAAGGCGTAGCCGGTGGCGGCGGCCTGCGCAAGCGTCGAAAGAGGCGTGCCGCGGGCCGGTTACGTGCTGGCCGTCGCGGCTGCCCGCCGGGGTATTCCGGCTAAGTAGTGGCCGTGCGCGGGGCCATTAGCAGGCGGCTCAAAAACTGCACGGCTCCGGCGTAGCGGCCGCGCAGCTCGCGGTATTGCTGCCAAGCCGCGGCCCGGTCTTCGTAAATTCTCAGGCCTTTATCGGCCAGCAGCTGGCAGGCCTGGTCGAATTCGAGGCGGCCGGATTCGGCTTTCTCGTCTTCGGACTGTACGTTGGTGGGCTCGGCGCGGGCCTTCGTATCGAAAAAGCGGTACACCCGGTTCAGGGCCAGGCAGCCGGCCTTGAAGGTAAGCTGCGCCTGGCGCGGCTGAGGACCATCGACGGCGGCGAAGAGCAGGGCGGCGGTGTCCAGAATCAGCTCTCCCGAACTCACCCAGGAGCGGCCCGGCTGCGGCGACCGAAAAAATGAGAGAACGGGCAGCGAAGTATGGCTTTCCTCAATCTCGACAAACCAGCGCTCCCACTCGGCCCATTGCTGGTCGTCGTTCTGCACCGAGCCGTCGTGGTTGAGCCAGGCCAGCAGGCAGGCGGCCGTGGGGGGCGTGCCGGCCCGCAGCTCCAGCAGGGCCACCGTCACCTCCCGCCGCGAAAATGCCTGGTAGATGGTGGGCAGGTAGGAGATGAGCAGCGTGAGCAGCAGCAGCCCGAGGGTGGCCTCCGAGTAGCTGAGTATACTGATGGGCAACTGGTGGGTGCGCGCGTTGCCCAGTGTGAGCAGCGAGCTGCCGCTAAGCTCGAAGCAGTGGCGCCAGTTTCCTTCGCCCAGCGCCCAGTACAGGCAGGTGTAGCCCAGGCTCACGAGCGCTTCCCAGAATACGGGCAGCGCCACCAACGCCACTGGCGCGTAGTGGGCCATTATTTTATCGCGCCGCTCGTAGGAGTTGGCCAGCCGCGCCGCGCCATCAAACACCTTGCGGATGGCTAGGAAGGCCCACACGTTCATGCGCACCACTTCGTTGCGGGGCAGTACAAACGAACGAATGGCTGCCGACAGAGTGGTAATAACCAACACCATCCCGCCCAGGCCGGTAACGATGCGCAGGGCCAGCAGCAGGTACGGGTGCATGGTCAGGGAAAATGCCTGATACGCACGCCACCCGCAAACCGCCGAACCAGCCGGCCGCCTAGTGCTGCTGCCGGGCCTGCCACAGCTGCCGGAACGAGGGCCCGCCGATGTGCAGGCTCGCCCGGCGCTTGCTCCAGCCCACCTGGCCCAGCAGCTGGCCCAGGCTCCAGTCCTTCAGCTTCACGGGCAGCAGGTCGAGCACCCAGCGGTGCTGCATGCTCCAGCGCCACAGGCCAATGGCGGCGCGTTCCTCGGTGGGCGCGTAGCCTTCCTCTACGCTCTGCTTGCGGTTGAGCAGCAGCAGGCTGTGCAGCGGAATGCGCACGGGGCATACCGTGGTGCAGGCCCCGCACAGGCTACTGGCGTAGCTCAGGTGCTTGTGCTCGGGCAGGCCCGAAAGGTGCGGGCTGATGACCGAGCCGATGGGGCCGGAATACGTGGTTTCGTAGGTGTGGCCGCCGATGTTCTTGTACACCGGGCACACGTTCAGGCAGGCCCCGCAGCGGATGCAGCGCAGGGCGGCGCGCTTGTCGGGTTGGGCCAGCAGGTTGGTGCGGCCGTTATCGAGTAGAATCACGACCATCTCCTCCGGTCCATCCGGCTCGCCGGGCTGGCGCGGGCCGAAGTACACCGTGTTGTACACCGTCACCTGCTGCCCCGTGCCGCTGGTGCTGAGCAGGGGCCAGAACAGGTCCAAATCCGTCAGCTGCGGAATGACTTTCTCAATGCCCACCACCGCAATATGCAGCTTCGGGAACGTCGCCGAGAGGCGAGCGTTGCCTTCGTTCTCGGTCACGGCCACGGCTCCTTCTTTGGCCACGAGGAAGTTGCCGCCGGTCACTCCCACTTCGGCGGCAGTGTATTTGCCGCGCAGCAGGTGGCGGGCCGTGAGCACGAGCTGTTGGGCGTCGTCGGTGCTTTCGGTGCCCAGGTGCTTCACAAAAATGTCGTTGATGTCGGCCTTGCTCAGGTGCATGGCGGGCGTCACGATGTGGTAGGGGCGCTCGCCGTTCAGCTGCACGATGTACTCGCCCAGGTCCGTCTCTACCGACTCGATTCCCTGGGTGGCGAGGTACTGGTTGAGGTGAATTTCCTCGGTGGTCATGCTCTTGGCCTTCACCACCGTTTTGGTGTTGAGGGCCTTGGTCAGCCGGCCGATTTCGGCCAAGGCCTCGGCCGCGTCGCGCGCCCAAACCACGCGCCCGCCCCGCGCCGTGAAGGCCGCCTCGAACTGCAGCAGGTACTCGTCGAGCTTCTCCAGCACAGTGGCTTTGAGGTAGGCCCCGCGGTCGCGGGCCAGCTCGTGCTCGTCGTAGAGCTTGAGGCCGGCGCTCACGGCCACGTCGTACTTGCCGATGTTGAAGCGGATTTTGCGGCGGTGCTCGCGGTCGAAGGCTTTGGTTTCGGCGTCGAGCTGAAACTGGGCGGCTTTGGTGGCGGTGGTCATGGCAGGTCAGGGCTTATTGGAGTCAACCACGATGCGCTGCTCGCGGTTGGCCAGCACCCAGGCCGTGTGGAACACGAGTTGGGCACGTTCTGCTAATTTATCGAATTCAATCTTCTCCACGTCGTCGGTGGCGCGGTGGTAGTCGGCGTGCTCGCCGGTGGTGTAGAAGATGACCGGGATTTTCCGACGCGCGAAGTTGTAGTGGTCCGAGCGGTAGTAAATGTGCTCGGGCTCGCCGGGCACGTTGTAGCGGTAGTCGAGCTCCAGGTGGGTATAGTCGCGGTTGGCTGCCTCGCTGATGGCGTGCAGCTCCGACGACAGCTTATCCGACCCCACGAGGCACACAAAATGCCGCTTGGCGCTGTGCTTGCGGTCGGTGCGGCCCACCATGTCGATGTTGAGGTCGGCGATGGTGCTGGCCAGCGGCAGTACCGGGTGCGCCGTGTAATA
This sequence comes from Hymenobacter sp. UYCo722, assembly GCF_040547115.1. Classification (NCBI taxonomy): domain Bacteria; kingdom Pseudomonadati; phylum Bacteroidota; class Cytophagia; order Cytophagales; family Hymenobacteraceae; genus Hymenobacter; species Hymenobacter sp. UYCo722. The sequence continues at coordinate 542,401 of NZ_JBEPPC010000002.1, forward strand.
TTCCGAGCCGAACAGGCCTTCTTCCTCCCCCGTCATCAGCACGAACAGGATGCTGCGGCGGGGGCCGTGGCCATCCTTCTTCGCCTGGGTAAATGCCCGGGCCAGCGCCAACACGCCCACCGTGCCCGAACCGTCGTCGTCGGCCCCGTTATAAATCGTGTCGTGCTTCACGCCCAGGTGGTCGTAATGGGCCGAAACCACCAGCACCTCGTCCTTTTTGTCGCTGCCTTCCAGCAAGCCCAGCACGTTTTCAGTCGTAAGCGGCTGTTGGTTTTGCGGCAGAAAGACCGTGGCCATTGGGGCCTGAAAACCCGCCGGCACCGGCCGCCCGGCGCGGCCCAGGGCGCGCACGTAGTCAATTAGCCCGTTCAGGGTGGTGCCGGCCAGGGCCAGCCCCAAATCCTGCGAGGTGAAGTACACGCCAATGCCCGGCGGAATATTCTCGGCCACCGTGTCGATGATTTCCGGACCGGGGTCGGGCAGTGAAAACGCCGGCTCGCGCAGCGACTCGCCCAACTCGGTCGTCTGCTTCCGGAAAGCATCGGCCGGGGCAAACGTCATCAGGAAAATGCTGCGGGCCCCGTGGGCCTTGGCCAGCGCCGCCTTGCGCAGGCCCGAGTCCCAATAGTCGGCCTTGCGGCCCAGGGGCTTCAGCAGCTTGCGGCCGCGCTCGTCCTGCGGCTCCCCCATGATTACCACCACGTCGCGGCCCTTCACATCGAGCCCCGCGTAGTCCGAATACGCGCCCTGCTCCACCCCAAAGCCCGCAAAAACCGGCTGCAAGGCCGTTTCGGTGAGGAAAGGCGAAGGCATCGGCCCGTAACTGAACCACTCGTTGAGGTAGTCGTAGCGCCGGTTATTCACCTGGAGGTAGCCGCCCGGCGCGTACGTGCTGTGGCCCAGCTGAAAGTGCTGCAAATACGGATTGTCGCTGCCCGTAACTGGCCCTTGCAGGCCAATTTCGGCAAACTGCTGCACCAGGTAATCCGCCGCCAGCTTCTGCCCCGGCTGGCCCGTCTCGCGGCCCCGAAACGCATCCGATGCGACCACGGTCAGGTTCGCGCGCAGGTCGGCGGGCTGGATGAGGGCGGCGTAGGTCTGCGACAGGTCCGGTGCCGCCGTTGGTCCGGCTCCGCCCTTGGTTTTGACTTTGATTTTGGTAGGAGCGTTCTGGGCGGCGGCGGGTAGAGCGCCGGCCAGCAGCAGGGCCGCCAGCACGAGGGGTTTCAGCATGGAAAAGGGCCGCGAAGGGTATAGAAAACGACTAAAAATGAACGTCATGCTGAGCGCAGCCGAAGCATCTCTCCCGCCATAGTAAATGAATTACTTGCGCGGGAGAGATGCTTCGGCAACGCTCAGCATGACGTTCAACGAAGCAAACGACGCTCCGTTTACGGCTTGTTTGAGTCAACCACGATGCGTCCGTCGCGGTTGGCCAGCTCCCAGGCGGTATGAAATACCAGCCGGGCCCGCTTCTCCATCTTGGCAAACTCAATTTTCTCGATTTCGTCGCTCTGCTGGTGGTAATCAGCGTGCACGCCGTTGAAGAAAAAGGCCACCGGCACCTTGTTTACCGCGAAGTTGTAGTGGTCGGAGCGGTAGTAGAAGCGGTTGGGGTCGTTGGGGTCGTCGAAACGGTAGTCGAGGTCGATGGGGCCGTACTGCTTGTTCTCCGCTTCCAGAATCACCTTCAGCTGCGAAGCCAGCTTGTCGGAGCCGATAACGTACACGTAGTCGGGCTTGCCCTCGTGTTCTACGTCGGTGCGGCCAATCATGTCCACATTCAGGTCGAGCTCGGTGCTGGCCAGCGGAAAAATGGGGTGCTTCGAATAATATTCCGAGCCGAACAGGCCCTTTTCCTCGCCCGTCACGCTCAGAAACAGCAGGCTGCGGCGCGGCCCGTGGCCTTCCTTCTTGGCCCTGGCAAACGCCTCGGCCATCGTGATGATGGCCGATGTGCCCGAGCCGTCGTCATCGGCCCCGTTGAATATCTGCCCGTCGTGCTTGCCGAGGTGGTCGTGGTGGGCCGAAATCACGATAACATCCGCCTTCTTATCCGTACCCTCGATGAAGCCGAGCACGTTCTGAGTATCCAGCTTTTCGCGCTTGCGCTCGGCCTTAATCAGCATGGGCACCACCGTGAAGGTGGCCGCCACCGGCTGCTTGGTCGAGTTTATTTTGCCCAGGTAGGCCTGCATGGCCGCATCGGTGGTGCCCAGCACGGCCAGTCCCACGGCCGGCGAAATAAAGAACGACGGCACCCGGCTCGGCTTGTCGTTGCCCACCATCACCATCGAGGGCCGCGCGATGTACGAGGCTATGCGCCCCGTTTGCTTGGCGAAGTTGCTGGTCGGGTTGAAGCTCACGAAAAACACCGTGCGGGCTCCCTTCTGTGTGGCCAGCTGGGCTTTGCCGCGGTAGTCCGTTCCCCATTTCGTGGGCGCGCCATCGGCGCTGAGCAGGGCTTTGCCGCCGTCGCCGGTGGGCTCGCCCAGCAGCACCAGAATATCCTTGCCCTTCACGTCCACGCCCGCGTAGTCGGAGTAGCCGTCCTGCTCGATGCCGTAGCCCACAAACACCGGCTTCACGCTGGTTTCCTGGCCAAAAGGCGAGTCGCCGAGGCCGTAGAAATCCGTGAGCCAATCGTAGCTGGTGCTGCCCACTTTCAGGGTGTTGCCCTCGGCCCAGGTCACCTGCTCCACGTCGAAATGCTGCTGGTAGGGGTCGGTGCCGGTGGTAACCGGGCCCGTCAGGCCGGCGGTTTTAAACTGTTTGGCCACGTAATCGGCCGCCATGTGCTGGCCTTTCTGGCCGGTTTCGCGGCCCTCGTACTCATCCGAAGCCAGCACCGCTAGGTGGGTGCGCAGGCGCTCGGCGGTTACCTGGTCGGCGTATTTTACGCTCCAGTCGTTGCCGGCGGCTTTGCCGGTGGTGGTTTTGATTTTAGTGGCGGGTTTGCCGGCCGCGCTCTTGGATTTTACTTTAACCTTGCCCTGGGCGTGGGCCGGGACAGCGCTGGCCAACGCGAGAAAGGCCAGCAGGAGAGGGGTTTTGTTCATTTTTGAAAAGTAGGGGCGGGTTGCACCCGCCCGCCGTTGATTTGGATTGGCTTAGACTAATTGATGAAAACAAGGCGTGATAGAATGACACCCGGCGGGCGGGCTACGGCTTTACAATCAGCACGCTGGCGTAGGCGGCTACGCCTTCCTGCCGGCCCACAAAACCCAATTTTTCGGTGGTGGTTGCTTTGATGGAAATGTCCTCTTCGGCAATGCCCATCACGGCAGCCAGCACGCGCTGCATTTCCGGAATGTGAGGGTTGATTTTAGGGCGCTCCAGGCAAATGGTCGAGTCGATGTTGCCCACCTCGTAGCCGCGCTCGCGCAGCAGGCGCACCACGCCGGCGAGCAGCTTTTTCGAGTCGATGCCCTTGTACTGCGGGTCGGTGTCGGGGAAGTGAAAGCCGATGTCGCGCAGGTTGGCGGCACCCAGCAGCGCATCGCAGATAACGTGGATGAGCACGTCGGCATCGGAGTGGCCGAGGGCACCATGGGTGTGCGGTACTACCAGGCCGCCGAGCCAGAAGGGCAGGCCTTCCTGCAATTGGTGAACGTCGTAGCCAAAGCCGGTCCGGATTTTCATAGAGGGCAAAATAAGGGGAGGCCGGTGCGGCCAACGCAAAAGTACCCGACGGCAAGTTCTTCGGCCGTTTGGCCCAAGCGGACCTATTCACAAATTAATAATTCGATTATTGAATACAATTCAACTAAATTTATTAGCTTTGTAATGCTACTTAAATTAGTTGAATGTGCTGTCGGCAGCTCACTTTTTTCCGGGGGCTGGTAAAGTATTTTCGGTTGGTGTGCGTCAGGTAGAGGCGAAAAGTGCCTGTCCACAGCGGGAACGGCAAAATAAAATGGAAACTTTGAGCACGATAAAAGTTTCCGTTGTATCTTTGCAGCGTTAGTTATGGAAATCAAAGACCGAATCCTGAACCACGCCCAGCAGCTTTTCATGCGCAACGGCATCAAAAGCGTGAGCATGGACGACATCGCCGCCGACTTGGCCATGTCGAAAAAGACCCTCTACAAATGGTTCGAGAACAAGGACCAGATTGTGGAAGCTTCCATGAGCCGCCACCTCGACAGCACCCAGCACGAATGCAAATCGATGATAGAGGACGCGACCTCGGCCATCGACGAGCTGTTTCAGATGCTGACTTGGATTAAGCAGGAGTTTGGCAACGTGCACCCCAGCATTTTCTACGACCTGAAGAAGTTTCACGCCGGCACCTGGCAGCTCTGGCAGGCCCACAAAAACGAGTTCATCCTCACCCAAATCGTCGTGAACCTGCGCCGGGGCATCACCGAAGGCCTGTTCCGGGCCGACCTCGACGTGGACGTGCTGGCCCGCCTGCGCCTCGCCCAGATTGAGCTGCAGTTCGACCCTGACCTGTTTCCGCCCCGCGAGTTCGCCAACGAGCGCGTTTCGGTGGCTCTGCTAGAGCACTTTATGCTGGGCGTGGCTACCCTCAAGGGCCACAAGCTCATCAACCAGTACCGGCACGTCATCGAAGAAGAATAGTCTTCGCTTACCCGTTTTCCTTTTTGCTGTTTTTATGAACACGCTGTTTCGAACCAGATTCCTGCTGGTGGCCGCCCTGAGCGCGGCCGTGCCGCAGGCGCTGCTTGCCCAAACCTCACCCCAGGCGCTGCCGGCCGCGCCGCCCACCACGGGTACCATGCCCCTGAGCCTGCAACAGGCCATCAGCTACGCCGTGCAGAACAAGTCGTCGCTGCTGGCCACCCGCCTGGGCGAGGCCACGGCGGCCGCCAAAGTCGGCGAAATCAAAAGCGCCGGCTTTCCGCAGGTGAACATCGGCAGCACGGTATCCGACAACTTTAAGCTGCAAAAGAGCCTGGTGAGCTTCCCGCTCTCGCAAACGGTGCTCACGCAAAGCGACCTGACTGCGGCCCAGGGCGGGCAGCAGCAGGTGTTGGGCACCCAGCAGTTGGCCCTGCCGCCGCAGCCGTTCGCCTTCGGCCTGCAGTACGCCGGCAATGCCAGCGCCTCGGTGTCGCAGCTGCTGTTCGATGGCTCCTATCTGATTGGTTTGAAGGCGGCCAAGGTGTACACCGAATTGGCCAAGAAGCAAACCCAGCAGGCCGAAATCGACGTGGTGGAGCAGGTGAGCAAGGCCTACTACAGCACCCTGGTGGCCCGCTCGCGCCTGAGCCTGCTGGCCCGCAATGTGCAGCGCCTCGACACGGTACTCTACCAGACCCAGAAGATTTTTAAGGCTGGTTTCGCCGAGAAGCTCGACGTGGACCGCCTGCGCGTGCAGCGCAACAACCTGGTGGTAGAGCAGCAGAAAGCCCAGCGCCTAACGGAGCTGAGCGTGGGTCTGCTCAAATTTCAGATGGGCCTGCCGCAGGCGCAGCGTGTGCAGCTCACCGACTCGCTCGGCGCGGCCGTGGTCGATGCCGGCGCGCTGCGTCAGCGCCTCGGCGCGGCCAGCATGGCCAATGGCGGTGGCGTGGACGGCCTGGGCAGCGTGCCCACCGCCCCGGTAGCGCCCGGTGGCGACAATACCGCCGCGCAAAACCGCCTCGACCAGCAGAATGCGCTGTCCGGTGGCCAGTCGGTTGCGGCGCGCGGGGCCATCAACTACAATAACCGCATCGAATTCTCGACCCTGGAAACCCAGCAGGCCCTGGCCGGGCTGGACCTGCGCAACCGTCAGGCCGGCGCGTACCCGCGCCTCGTGCTCACGGGCGCTTACGGTTTCACGGGCTCGGCCAAAACGGGCAGCGAGCTGTTCGCTTTCCGCGGGCCGACCTCACGTAACTCGGCGGGCTTTTCCAACCAGAACTGGTTCGGGTTTGGCAACGTGGGCCTGAGCCTGCAGGTGCCGGTGTTCGACGGCTTCCGCCGCAAATACCTGGTGCAGCAGACGCGTATTCAGCAGCAAACCATCGAGCGTGGTTTTGAGACGCTGAAGCAGAGCATTGACCTGCAGGATGCCCAGAGCCGCACCACGCTGGTGAACGCGCTGGACGTGCTGGACAACCAGCAGGCCAACCTAGCCTTGGCCACCGATGTGGCCCGCGTCACGCGCATCAAGTTCAACGCCGGCGTGGGCTCCAACCTGGAGGTGATTACGGCTGAGACGGATTTGCGCTCGGCCCAGACTAATTACTACGGTGCGATTTACGATGTGCTGGTGGCAAAGGTGGACCGGGACAAAGCGACCGGCGAGCTGTTTAATCAGGTCAAAAAATAGAACGTCCAACGAGAACGTCATGCTGAGCTTGCCGAAGCATCTCTACCGCGCAAGCATATCAGTTACTACTGCGGTAGAGATGCTTCGACTCCGCTCCGCTTCGCTCAGCATGACGGACTGACTAGTGGCTCTCAACTCCCTACTAAAACTTCGACAATACCCCGCTTACCCATGCGTTTCTCCTCAACCCAACCCGCCGCGCTGTTTCTCGCCGGCACCTTGCTGCTCGCTTCCTGCGGTGGCGACAGCAAAGACCCCAAAGCCCAGCTCGAAAAGCTGAAGAGCGAGCAGGCCGCCAACCAGGCCAAAATTGCCGAGCTCGAAGCAAAAACCGGCGGCCCGGTGGTGGCCGCCGCCACGCCCGTATCGGTGATGAACGCCAAGCCCGAGAGCTTCAAGAGCTACCTCGAAGTGCAGGGCCGCGTCGATTTCGACCAGAATGCCACCGTGGGCAGCCGCGCCGCCGGCTCGCTCACCAGCATCCGCGTGCAGCGGGGCGACCGCGTGAGCAAGGGCCAGGTGCTGGCCACCGTGGATGCCAGCATTCTGGATGCCAGCGCCGCCGAGCTGCGCACCCGCCTGGACCTGGCCCGCATCGTGTACCAGAAGCAGAAGAGCCTCTGGGACCAGCAGATTGGTACCGAAATCCAGTACCTCACGGCCAAGAACAACTACCAGGCCCTGCAGCGCAACCTGGCCACGCTCAACCAGCAGCGCGCCCTGTACAGCGTGGTGGCCCCGTTTAGCGGGACTGTGGATGAGGTGCTGCCCAAGCTGGGGGAAATCACCGCGCCCGGCGCGCCGGTGGTGCGCCTGAATAGCGGCACGGGTGGCAAAATCCTGGCCGATGTGTCGGAAGCCTACGGCAACAGCATCAAGGCCGGCGACAACGCCGTAGTCACCATTCCCGACCTGGGCGACAAAGAGCTGCCCGCCACCGTGCGCGTGGTCAGCCGCAGCATCAACGCCACCAGCCGCACCTTCACGGTAGAGCTGCGTCTGAAAAACCCCAAAGCCGCCGACCTGCGCCCCAACATGGTGGCCACGGTGCGCATCCAGAACTACGCCCAGGCCAACGCCACCGTTATTCCGGTCGACCTCGTGCAGCACGACGAAGAGAACAGCTACGTGTACGTGGTGGCCCAGGAGGCCGGCAAAGCCGTGGCCAAGAAGCGCATCATCAAAACCGGCAACACTTACAACGGTAAAGTGGAAGTAACCAGCGGCCTCACCGCTGCCGACCAGATTATTTCGGGCGGCTACCAAAACCTGAACGAAGGCCAAAAAGTGGCCGTGCAAAAGGTGTAGGGGCGGCTTGCAGCCGCCCTCCGTTGAACGGTACCGTTGGCTTCGCTGACTGTGGTTGAACGGCCCATTACCAGAATGCCCATTACCATTCCATGCCACAAAACGGGCGGGTGCAACCCGCCCCTACATCTATGCAGGATATAGAGAAAGAATTTGGCCCGACCAGTTGGTCCATCAATAACAAAACCAGCATTTACATCATCACGGTGATTCTGTGCGTGATGGGCATTTTTGCCTACATCAAGCTGGGCAAGGAGAAATTCCCCGACATCGTGATTCCGCGCATCATCGTGGCCACGGTGTACCCCGGCACGTCGCCGACGGACATTGAAAACCTGGTGACCCGCCAGCTCGAAAAGGAAATCAAGGGCATCAACGGGGTGAAGCACATCAACTCCACCTCGAACCAGGACTATTGCATCGTCGACGTGGAGTTCAACTCCAGCGTGAAGGTGCCCGAGGCCAAGCAACTCATCAAAGATGCCGTGGACAAGGCCCGCGCCGAGCTGCCCAACGACCTGCCCGCCGACCCCACGGTGAAGGAAATCAACATCTCCGAGCAGCCCATCATGTTCGTGAACCTGAGCGGCAACCTGCCCACCGCCCAGCTCAAAAAGTTCGCCGACGACTTCCAGGACAAGATTGAGGCCCTGCCCGAAATCACCCGCGTCGACATTGTGGGTGCCCTCGACCAGCAGGTGAACGTGGACGTGGACCTGAACAAGCTGCGCGCCTCGCGCCTGAGCTTCACCGATATTTCCCGCGCCATCGGTGCGGAAAACGTGACCGTCTCGGGCGGCAGCATCGACGTGGGCGGGCAGAAGCGCGCCGTGCGCGTGGCCGGCCAGTACGTGCGGGCCGGCGACATTGCCGACATCCAGGTGAAGAACCTGAACGGCGCGCCGGTGCGCCTCGGCGACATCGCCACCGTGACGGACGGCTTCAAGGACCGCGAAAGCTACGCCCGCCTCGACGGCAAGCCCGCCATCACGCTGAACGTGGTGAAGCGCGCCGGCGAAAACCTGCTCGACGCCTCTGATAAAATCAAGGCCATCATCAAGGATTCGAAAGCTAACCTGCCTAAGGACCTGAACATCACCGTGACTGGCGACACCTCGAACGATACCCGCGTGACGCTGCACGACCTGCTCAACACCATCGTCATCGGCTTCCTGCTGGTAACCCTGATTCTGATGTTCTTCATGGGCACCACCAACGCGCTGTTCGTGGGCCTGTCCGTGCCGATTTCGATGTTCCTGGCCTTCCTGGTCATCCCCATCTTCGGCTTCACCCTGAACACCATTGTGCTCTTTGCCTTCCTGCTGGCCCTGGGCATCGTGGTCGATGACGCCATCGTGGTCATCGAAAACACCCACCGCCTGCTGCACGAGCACCCCAACCTGACCACCCCGAAAGCCGCCAAATTTGCCGCCGGTGAGGTATTTGTTCCGGTACTGGCCGGCACGCTCACCACGGTCGCGCCGTTCGTGCCGCTCATGTTCTGGCCGGGCATCGTGGGCTCATTCATGTTCTACCTGCCGGTCACGCTCATTATCACGCTCATGGCCTCGCTCATCGTAGCCTTCATCATGAACCCGGTATTTGCCGTGAGCTTCATGGAGCGCGAGGAGCATTTCGAGGAGGATATGCACCGCCGTCCCAAGCTGACGCGCAATTTTCTGATTGCGATGGGCGTGCTGCTGGTCGTTGCCATTATCGGCTACGTGGCGCATTCCACCTTCGTGGGCAACCTGGCCATCACGCTCATCCTGTTCTGCTTCCTCGATAAGTTCGTGTTCGTGCGCATGATTGGCTGGTTCCAGACCCGCGCCCTGCCCAAGTTTCAAAACGGCTATGCCAACCTCGTGCGCTGGTCCATCGGCCACCCGGCGCTGGTGATGGTGGGCGTGCTGGTGCTGTTCATCGGCTCGTTCGTGGCCGTGGGCATCCGCAAGCCGCACGTCGACTTCTTCCCCAAGGGCGACCCTAAGTTCATCTACACCTACCTGAACATGCCCGTGGGCACCCGCGTGGCCGTCACGGACTCGATTACCCACGTTCTCGAAGACCGCATCTACGGCGTCATCGGGCGCGATAACCCCGACGTGGAATCGGTGATTACCAACGTGGCCATCGGTGCCAACGACCCCGGCGATGCCTCGTCGAACTCGGGCACGTCGCAGTCGCAAATGGGCAAAGTAGCCGTGGCTTTCAAGGAGCTCAGCGAGCGCAAGGGCCCGAAAACCAGTGTCTACATGGATAAAATACGGGAAGTGGTGAAGGGCATTCCGGGGGCCGAAATCTCGGTCGACCAGGAAGCCAGCGGCCCGCCCCAGGCCAAGCCCATTGCCATCGAAATAGCCGGCGACGACTACCCCACGCTGGCTGCCCTCTCGAAGCGCGTGACCCGTTACGTCGATTCGCTGCACATTAGCGGCGTCGAGGCCCTGCGCTCCAACCTGCAGGACCGCAACCCCGAAATCGCCGTCAACATCGACCGCACCCGCGCCAACCGCGAGGGCATCAGCACCGGCCAGATTGGCCTGGAAGTACGCACGGCCATCTACGGCACCGAGGCCAGCAAATTCAAAACCGTCGACGACGAGTACCCCATCCAGGTGCGCTACGCCGAGCCCTACCGCTCCGACGTGGACGCCGTGGTAAATGCCCCGCTCACCTTCCGCGACGCTACGGGGGCCGTGCGCCAGGTGCCCATCTCGTCGGTGGCCGACGTTACCTACGGCTCCACCTACGGCGGTATCAAGCGCAAAGACACGCACCGCGTCATCACCGTTTCTTCCAACGTGCTCAACGGCTACTCCGGCCCCGACGTGGCCAACGCCGTGCAAAAGGCCCTCAAGTCCTTCCCCACGCCGCCCGGCTACACCATCGACATGGGTGGGGCGCAAGAGAGCCAGAAGGAAACCACCGACTTCCTGCCCCTGGCCGGCATCGGGGCCCTGGGCCTCATCTTCCTGATTTTGGTTACGCAGTTCAACTCGTTCAGCAAGCCGGTCATCATCCTCTCCGAAGTGCTGTTTTCGATTGCGGGCGTGTTCTGGGGCCTCGCCATCACGGGCCAGAACGTGAGCATCGTGATGACGGGCGTGGGCATCATCGCCCTGGCCGGTATTGTAGTGAAAAACGGCATTCTGCTGGTCGAGTTCACCGACATGCTGCGTTCGCAGGGTATGCCGTTGCGCGAGGCCATCGTGCTAGCCGGCCGCACCCGCCTCAACCCGGTTATCCTCACGGCCACGGCCGCCACGCTGGGCCTTATCCCGCTGGCCATCGGTCTCAACATCGACTTCTACGAGCTGTTCGCCTCCGGCAACCCGCACTTCTTCATTGGCGGCGAGTCGGTCACCTTCTGGGGTCCCCTGGCCTGGACCATCATCTACGGCCTCACGTTCGCCACCGGCATCACCCTGCTGGTCGTGCCGGTGATGTACCTGCTGAGCGAAACCCTCAAAGCAAAAATTTCCGGAAAAAACCCCGACGACGTTGCAACCATTTCCGAGGAGGTGGACTCTGAAGAAATACAGGCGGCTACGCCGCCGGTACTGGCATAGCGCTTAAGGCGTTGTCGGTGTCCGCCGGCCGGCAGCTGTTGCAGCAGCTGCCGCCGGCGGGCACCAGGCCCGCGCCGCTGCCGCACCTCACTCACCATCTTTTTTTACTGCTTCATTATGTACGTATCCACTACTAGCCTAGCCCATACCGCCACCATCGAGCAGCAGGTATTCCGCATTATCAGCAAGCGCAAGGCCATTCGGGCCAGCCGCGTGCGCAAAACTGCCAGCCTCGCCCGCGACCTGCGCTTCGAAACCCTCGACGTGGTCGACATTATTCTCGAGCTGGAGCGCAACTTCAGCATCACCATTCCCGATGAGGTGCCGCTCTACACCGTGGGCGATTTCGTGCGCTTCGTGCGCGACCACGCTGTCGCAGCATAATCACCGGTACTATTAGCCACAAAGAAGCCCTCGCAACAGCTGTTGCGAGGGCTTCTTTGTGTTCAGGCAAACGGCTTAGCGCACGTTGCCGCCGGTATCGGTGGCCGTGGTGCCGGGCTCGCGGCTGCTGTCGGTGGTGTTGGCAGCCACGCTATTGGTGCCGGCGTGCTTGGCCGATTCTTCGGCGGGCTGCGGCGTAGTAGCCGCTGGGTCGTTGAAGTGCGAAGGCTTGGCAGCGGCGGGGGCCATTGCAGCTTGCTCATCCAGGGCATCGGCCGCGTGCTTGGTCTGGTTGCTGGCCGAAGCCGTGGCCGAAGCGGCGGCGCTGGCGGCCGAGGCGGGGGGCTCTTTGTCGGAAGGGGCGTAAGCTCCGGCCGTCGCAACTTCGGTCGGGCGGGTAAGCTCCCACTCGTGAAAGCGGTCCATCTCGTGCTTGAGCGTAGTCGAGAACCAGGCTACCAGGGCCACATCGTCGAGCAGGCCCAGCACCGGAATAAAATCCGGAATCAAGTCAATCGGGCTGATAAAATAGATGAGCACGGCTACGGCTGCCGCCACGGTACTGGTCGGCACACCCGTGTACTCGCCCGAAACCGAGGCCTTAATGAGCCGGAACATGGTCTGGAGCGTCTCCCAGGCCTCGTGGGCAAGGGTGCCCACGTCGTTTTTCTCGCTGGCTTTTTTGTAAGCATCGGTCAGCAGCGATTTCAGACGGGTGGGCTGACGGATGTAGCCCTCGGCCACGCCGATGAATTTTTTGAAGATAGCCGAGCCGGCAACGTCGTTGCCATTGGGCGGGGTTTGTTGGTTTTGAGCCACGGAATTCGGGAGTTAATAAGTAACAGAAAGGAGGGCGGCACGGGCCGCGCAGCTGGGCTTAGATACTAGGTTTCGGCCCGTAAGGTTATTCGCGGCCCGGCGCAATCCATTACAGAAGCGGGTACGAAAATATTGTGAAACAAAGATATAAATACCGACGGGCCGGCCAAACGCAAAAACGCCCTGTTCCGGTAAGAACAGGGCGTTGGAATACGCGTTGCGGGGCGCTCGCCGGCCCTATTCTTTCTCGTACACTTTCACTACGAAAACGTAGTCGCGCAGCTTCTTTAGTTGCTGGGGGCGGCCCGCGCCGGCCAGCTGGCCGTAGCGAGGCAGGTGGTAGGGCGCATCGGGCTTGGCGGTGGCGGCCAGCGAGTCGACCAGCCGCACCAGGTACGACGATTTGGTGGCAAAGGCGGCGCTCTGCGCATCGTTCTGGCGGCCGCTCACCACGCCAATCAGGTTGCCACGCTCATCAAGCAGGGGGCCGCCCGAGTTGCCGGGGTTCACCGGAATACTGATTTGGTAGAAGGCCGTATCGCCTTCGAAGCCCGAGCGGGCGCTCAGGGCACCTTCGCCGTACACCACGTCTTCGCGCGGGTAGCCCAGCGTGAAGACCCGCTCGCCCAACTCGGCCTGCCCCGACTTGATGGCGTAGGGCAGCCGCCCAAAACCATTGAATTTCTTGTCGGTGATGCGCAGAATGGCCAAGTCGTGCTTCACGTCCGAATACACTGCCTCGGCGTGAAAGCGCTGCCGGTCACGGCCCTCAATCAGCAACGAATCAGCGCCCTCGATAACGTGATAGCTGGTAACCAGGTATCCTTCCGAAGTGAGCGCAAACCCGGTGCCGCTGAATTTGCCCTGTACCACTTCCGGCGCAATGCCAGGCTTGCCAAATTGATTGAGCGTTGTGCTGAGGGCCTTCTGGCTCTTTTTAATGCGCTCAACTTCTCGCTTCAGGGCCTGATAGCCATAGAGTGAAGGCCGCGTTTGGGCCGTCTTCCACAAATCGAGCCCTAGCAATGTTGCGAACACGGCCATCACGGCTACCGAGGCAGCCACACCCACCGTGGCGCGGTGCCCGCTCCAGAACTCGCGAAGCCGGCGCTCGGTGCGCGAAATGCGCAGAATGGGGTGCACCGTGTGGGTGAGCTTGCCGGCGGGTGCCTCCATTTCAACAGGGGCGTCGGCGGCCAGCATAGCGGCGTGGATGCCGTGCAGCTGCTGCCGGGCCTGCTGCTGCTGGCCAAGGCCGCGTAGCGTATCGGTGAGCTGGGTGAAGTCGGCGTAGCGCAGAGCCAGCGAGGAGTCGGCGCTCAGGCGCGCTTCAAGGTCGGCGCGTGCCGGGCTGGCCAGCTCGCCAGCCGAGTAGGCTTCAAATAAGGCGTAATAGTCTGCTTCAGTCATCATGGCGTTAGCTGCCGGAGGGGTGGGCGGCAGCGGTAAAACACGTGGGAATCCCGTCGGCGAAGGGCCGACGGCTAACGAATCAATTAAATAGGCTCTTCCTTATAGTGGGTAAAAAACAATTTCTTGAGGCGCACGAGGCATTTGTATTTCTGGTTTTTGGCGTTGTCGGCGTTGGTGTAGCCGAATTCTGCCGTCAGGTCCTGCATCGACTTGTCGAGCAGGTAAAAGCCTTCTAAAAGCGACTTGCAGGGTTCGCCGAGGCTGTTCAGCGCGTCGCTCATGGTGGCGAAGCGCCGGTCCTGCTCTTCGGCGGCCAGCACGTCATCTTCCGCACCGGTGTTCAGGTACGGGCCGTGCTCCTCATCGTCGAGCAAGCGCACGCCGAAGCGGCTTTTGCTGGTCAGGCGCTTTAGCCACAGGCGGCGGCAGACGGCGTAGAGGTAGGTTTTAATCTGGCAGCTGAGTTCCAGAGAACCATCGCGCACCTTTTCATAAAACACCATCACGCCCTCCTGGTACACGTCCTGGGCATCGTCCTCCGAGCCGCTGTTTTGCAGCACGAAGTGCGACACCATGGGCCAGTGCAGCCGGTAGAGGTGGGCCAGGGCCCGCTCATCGCCGCCGCGAATGGCGGCAATCAGCGCGTCGTCAGTGGGAGTCAACGAAGAGGAAGTAGTGGGATTGCCCCTGCTCATTCACTTTGGTCTTTAATACAAACGAAGGGCCTAAGTAACCCGTCGAAAAAATATATTTCTGGCCCGGGTTACCTTTCCCCAATGCCGGCATAAAGGGCGTTTTTTAGTTAACCCATTTTCAAAATTACCCTCAAAATGAACAACCTGTTCAAAGTTGCTGCCCTGGGCCTGGCCCTCACCGCTGGTCTGTCGTCGTGCGAGTCGAAGTCGACCGAGTCGACCGTTGTTGAGACTCCTGCTGCTACCACCGAGAGCTCCACGACCGTAACCACCGACACCACCGCAATGGCTCCCGCTGCTGATGGCGCAATGGCTCCTGCTGCCGATGGCGCAATGGCTCCTGCCGCTACCACCACCACCACCACCACCACCGAAGAGAAGAAGTAATTGGCCGCTGGTCCCCGTGGCCAGCTCCAATATTTTGGCATTCGCCGACAGCCCGGGTTTTCCATCAGGAAAGCCCGGGCTGTTTTGCGTTTTAGGGATTGAGGGAAAGGCTGTCATGCTTTGCGGCGCTCGGCATGGCGTGCTATCTTTTACTCCACCAGCCGTAGTAAATCGGCGGCAATGCCGGCCCACGGCTGGTGCAGGTTCAGCGTGACGACGCGTACTGGGTGCCCGCCCAGCGTGTAGCGCAAATCGACCGCCGGCGCGTTGGTCGGGCCGGGTCCGGTTGGGTAGAGCAGGATGCCTTCCAACGCCTGGCCCGGGGCGGGCCGCTGGTTTTGCAGGTAGGCATAGAGCTGGTAGAGGTGCGGCGCAATGAGGCGCTGCTGGTTGTAGCGCGGGCGCAGAGCGGCGGCGTAGTATTTGGTGTCGAGAATAATTTTGCGCTCGGGTGCTTCGAGCGTGGTGTCCGTTAGCATGGTGGGTAGCAGGGCCAGGTCGGCGGGCGCGGCGGCCTCGGCCTGCCAGGTAATGGTTTCGGTGTACACGCGGTAGCGGCGCTGCTCGCGGCGGTAGAAGTTGCGCACAAACTGCTCGAAGATGCGCGCCATCAGCCCTTCGTCGCGCCGGAAATCGGTGAAGCGCCGGCGGCCATCGGCGGCGGGCTCAGGCAGTGCCACTTGCCACACCAGCTCGCACACGTGGGCCAGAAACCGGGCCGCGCTATCGGGCCGTTGCCGCCGCAGCTCGCGGAAGCTGGCAGCCGTAGGGGCCGCCTCCGGCCCAGCTCCCACCGGAAACCGCTGCCGTACCTGCCGCAGCTCGCGGCGCAGGGGCGCGGGCACGTCGGCCGCGTGGGCCAGGGCTGATAACGTGTGGGCCAGCAGCCGGTGCAGGGCCGAGTCCACGCCCAACTCATCGAAGGTGCACACGGCCCGGCCCTGGCCCAGCAAGCCGCGCCCCAGCGAGGGTGCCAGCTCGACGCGGCCACGCAGGTTGGCCAGCTCCGCTTCCTGGGCCTGAAAGGTGCGCGGGAGCCCAGTGCGCAGCAGGCGGCGGGTGCCGTGCAGCAGCACCTGGGCCAGCAGCGCCAAGGGCATGGCAAACGGGGCGCTTTCGCTGGCTTGCAGCACGGCCGGCTCGGGCAGCCGGTTCCAGGCGTAGCACAGGAAGTAGTAGAGGGTGGGGAGCGGAATCACAATTTGTCAGGCCGTAGCAGCAGAGTTATGCGCGCAGCCCAGGAGTGGGCTGCAACGGGGTTATTGTTGGGGCAATAATGTAGTTTCGTTTGCTCATATTACTGTTTTTGTGGACTGATTTACTCATGCGGACGAATGGCGGTAATCATCCACCGGCCTTGTTCCAGGGCCAAGCTAAAGGCCAGGTTGGGCCCCTCGCTCATCTGCTGTTCGCTGAAGCGGTACACCACTTGGGCCGTATCGGTGCCCACCGTCACGCGGGTGGGTTGGCTGTGTAGGACCAGTTGGGTCTGGATGTCCCCTGCCTGGGTATAGAGTACGCGGTCAAAATTCAGGCCCTCGATGAGGCCATCGGTCTGCGGGTGGGCGCGCAACGAATCCGCACAGTTCTGAAAATAACGCCGGTGCGCTTGCAGATAGGTTGGCGACACCGTGCCGCTGCTCTGCAACAGGCGCACGTAGCGGTCGACCGCTTGAAAATCGACCGCATACACCCGGGTCGTGTCCGCGTCTATGGCGGCTGGTACCACGGGCAAGGAGTTGAGCGGGGATTGGTGCTGCAGGTACCACGTCAAAAAGGCCCGCACGGTCGCTGCAGGCGCTTGCTTTGGGCGAACAGGTGGCGGACTGGACGAAGCCGGCGCCTGGGTAGCCGTTTTCGACTCTTGCGGGCCGGAGCAGGCCGTGAGCAATAAGACGATTCCTAATAAGAGCGCCTGCAGGTGTTTCATGCGCCTAAAGTACTTGCCGCATCCGCCGGCTACTGAAAAGCTCTTTTCGCTAAACCATTAGTTTGGACAGTTTAGCGGTTTCGTAAACGTTTAAAAAAGCCTTCCATTGCCAGTGTCGGGTTTAAAAAACTCGTTTATCAATCAACGTTTACAAAACTGCATAAGGCGATGAGTTTCGTAAACTCGGGTCAAAGCACAAATTCTGCTGGCGTTGCTTAAAATTGCAGCACTAGGCCAGCAGCTTGCGCAGCTGGGCGGCGGCCGTGGCGGGCTGCTCGCGCCAGTAGTCGGCCAGCAGCGGGCCAATTTCCTGCTCGAAAATCAGGCGCAGCCAGGCAGCGGCTTGTTCCGGCTGGGCGGGCGGCTGGCAGAAGTAGCTGTGGCCGATTTCGAAATCTGGTCCCAGCTCCGGGTCGTCGGCAATGGTCTGGTTGAGGGCGGCCATGCGGGTACACAGCTGCTCACTGAGGGCGGCCGGCACCTGCCGGGCCGCCAGAAACTGCCGCAGCGGCGGGCCAAACTGCGGCCCCAGCGCCACGAAGGCGAAGCGGCGGCGCAGGGCGTAGTCGAGCGGGCTCAGGGAGCGGTCGGCCAGGTTGAGGGTGCCGATAACGTACAGGTTCTCGGGCACGAAGAAGCGCGGGGCTTCGGCCGGGGCGTAGGGCAGGCGCAGGGCGTGGGCGGGGCCGCGCTTATCGGCCTCCAGCAGCAGCAGCAGCTCACCGAAAATGCGCGGCACGTTGCCCCGGTTCACCTCATCAATCAGCAGGAAGTAGGGCCGGGTAGGGTCGGCGGCCGCCCGCTGGCAGAGCAGCGGCAGCACGCCGGGCACCAGGTGAAAGCGCCCCTGCGCATCGGGCCGAAAGCCCAGCATAAAATCCTCGTAGCCGTAGCTGGGATGAAACTGCACCAGCTCGATGCGGCTTTCGTCGCGCGCGCCCAGCCGCAACCAGGCCAGCCGCCGCGCCAGAAACGTTTTGCCGGTGCCGGGCGGCCCTTGCAGCAGCAGGTTGCGCCGCCGCTGCAGGCCGGCCAGGGCGGCATCCAAATCGGCTTCGCTAATAAAAAGCTCGGCTAGGGCCTCTTCCCCCGAATAGGCTGGGGCCGCGTAAGCCACGACGGGCTCGGCCGCGCGGCTGGGCTTCAGCCGGGTTTCGGCGGCTGGCGGCAAGCCGGTGTACAGGTCTTCTGCCTGCTGCTGGTCGGCTTCCTCGCCGTCGGTGGCCGAGCCGGGCGTGAGCACCGGCCGCCGGGTACTGATGGTGAAGTCGAGCCGTTCGAGTACGGCGTTGGTGGGCGTGCCGGCCGGCCGGGGCCAGCGGGCCTCGGCGTTGCCAGTGGCCAGGCGGTAGGCGCGCTCGGCCACGGCCCGAGGCGGGTAGCGGCGGCCCCGGTACACCAGCTCGTACACGGTGCCGGGCGGCAGCGGGCGGCCTTCGCGGGCCAGCTGCTTCAGGGCCCGCAGCACGTGCTCGCGGGTGAGCAGGGCCGGGGCGGGAGTAGCAGAAGTGAGAGCAGGGGACGCGGTAGACATGGTGGACAAGGTAGCGCCCGCGCACCAAACGCGGGGTACAAAAAAAGTCTCCCGGCCGGGCCGGGAGACTTTGCAAACAACTAAAAACGTCATCAAATGATAACGGCCAAAACGGTTAGGGCGTTACCGTGAAGGTGCGGGTAACGGAGTTGAACGGGCCGGGAATCATGGTGCCGCTGGCATTTACCAGCTCCAGCTTCACGGTGTTTTCGCCAGCGGGCAGGCCTTCCATCATGTAGGGCAGCCACTTGTCGAGCATGAACTCGGTGCCATTGATGGTGGCGCGCACGCGATTGCCACCGGCTTCCAGCGTAGTGTTCACCAGGTAGAAGTCGAGCATGATACGGCGGGCGTCGGCCCCGGCGTAGGTGTCTTTCGGACGGCTGTAAAACAGGTGCGGGGCCTTGGCATCGATGGGGGCGGCCGTGATGGGGGCCGAGCCGACATTAATTACGCGCAGGTCGTAGGCACCGCGGTGCTTGAGGCTTTCGTGGTAGGAGCGCGACAGGAAGGAGAGCACCACGTGCTGACCGTCGGCCATGGGCTTGCTGAACTTGGTTTCGTAGTGGGCCGTGTAGGGCTCGTTGTCCACGATGTTGTGGATGTGCTGGCCCTTCATCGAGTTGGCCATCTGGGCCATATGAGGGCCGCCGCTCATTTTGGTGAGCTGAAAGTTGGTGGTTTGATAGTCGAAAGCAACCTCGCCGCTGGCTACAGTAGAGCCACTGATTGGCGACTGCAGCTTCATTTGGGCTTCGGGAAATTTGGGCGAGTCGCTGAACGGTGTCAGGCGGATGCCGTTCGATTCCATGGCCTCGTTGCTGGCGACGGTAGTGGCCGCGGGGCTGGTAGTGCCGGCCGTGGCGCTAACGTCGGTGGCGGTCTTGCTCGATTCGCAGCTCGCCAAAGCGCCAAGTGTTAGGGTAGTGCTGCAAAGCAGCCACAGAGAACGTTTCATATGTAAAAGGTCAAAAAGAGAAAGTTAGTCGGATTAGGAAAGCAAGGGGATACTTAGCCCACTTACGTAGTGGGCCCGGTGCGGGGTTTTGCTTAACTTGCGTCGTTGCCCATCAATGGGGTCTACCGGCCTCAAAGTAAATCCAAAAATTGTTATGCAAGACCAACTTCTCGACCAGATTCCCTCGCTCGACCTCGCCGACTTCCGTTCGGGCGATGCCGCGCGGAAGGCCCGCTTCGTGCAGCAGCTCGGCGAGGCCTACCAGAGCATCGGCTTCGTAGCCCTGAAAAACCACGGCCTCAACGACGAGCAGACCAAGCAATTGTACGCCGATGTACAGGCCTTTTTCCAGCTGCCCGACGCCGCCAAGCAGCGCTACGAAAACCCCGAGCTGGCCGGCCAGCGCGGCTATATCAGCAAGGGCAAGGAGCACGCCAAGGGCCGCAACACCGGCGACCTGAAGGAATTCTACCACGTGGGCCAGGAAGTGGAAGAAGAAGACCCCATCAAAAACGAATACCCCGATAATATCTGGCCCGCCGAAGTACCCGGCTTCCAGCAGAGCACCTTCACGGCCTACCGCACGCTGGAAAGCGCCGGCCAGGACGTGCTACGCGCCATTGCGCTGTACCTGCACCTGCCCGAAAATTATTTCGACGACAAGGTGAAGCACGGCAACAGCATCCTGCGGCCCATTCACTACTTCCCCATCGAGGACCCCGACGCGGTGCCGGCCGACGCCGTACGCGCCGCCGAGCACGGCGATATCAACCTGATTACCCTGCTGATGGGTGCCAGCGCCGACGGCCTGCAGGTGAAGCGCCGCGATGGCAAGTGGATTCCCATTACGGCCCTGCCCGACCAGATTGTGGTGAACGTGGGCGACATGCTTCAGCGCCTCACCAACGGCGTGCTGAAAAGCACCATTCACCGCGTAGTGAACCCGGCCCGCGAAAAAATGAACACCTCGCGCTTCAGCATCCCGTTCTTCATGCACCCGCGCTCCGAAATGAGCCTGGCTGCCCTGGAGCACTGCGTGACGCCCGACAACCCCAAGAAGGAGGCCGATATCACGGCCGGCGAGTTCCTGAACGAGCGCCTGATTGAGCTGGGGTTGAAGAAGAAGTAATCTGGCGAACCTGCTGCTAGCTGAACGTCGTGCTGAGCCTGTCGAAGCATCTCTACCGTGCACCTAATCAATGCTTTTGCAACGAAGCGGTAGAGATGCTTCGACAGGCTCAGCATGACGTTCTTTCTTGTTCCGCATGACTGTTCCGGCTTCCGTTCCCGATTCTGCCCCGCATCCCGCCGTTCCTCCCATTTCGCTCGCGCCCCCCCCACGGCGCTCGGGCAAGCGGACGCGGCGGGTGCGGGGTATTATTTTTTTGAAGGATGTGGCCGGGCTTTCGCTCACGGCCTTTGGCGGCCCGCAGGCGCACCTGGCCATGTTTTTCCGGCTCCTGGTAGAGAAGCGGCGCTACATTACGGCTGCCGAGCTGCTGGAGCTGCAGGCGCTGTGCGCGCTGCTGCCGGGCCCTACTTCCACGCAAACCATTACCGTTATCGGTTTTCGGCTGGGCGGGCCCAACCTGGCCTACCTCACGCTGCTGGTATGGATGCTGCCCGCCGTGACGCTGATGACGCTGGCCGCCCTCACCCTCAGTCGCCTCGACCCTGCGCGGGTAGCGGCGCTGGTGCAATTCGTGCAGCCGGTGGCGGTGGGCTTCGTGGCGTTTTCGGCCTACAAAATTTCGGAGAAGGTTATTCATACCAAAACTTCGGTGGCGCTGCTGGTGGCGGCGGCCATGCTGGCCTACTTCTTTCAGCTGCCCTGGATGCTGCCGCTGCTGCTGCTGGCCGGCGGGGCCGTGACCACGGTGCGCTACCGCAAACACGCCATTGTGCAGGAAAAAAAGCCGCTGCGCGTGGAGTGGGCCAATTTTTTTCTGTGGTTTGGCACGCTGGCCGGGGCGGCGGCGCTGGGCCATTTCACGCAGTGGCTGCCGGTGCGGCTGTTCGAGAATTTCTACCGCAACGGCTCGCTGGTGTTTGGTGGCGGGCAGGTGCTGGCCCCGTTGCTCTACACCGAGTTCGTGCAGTTTAAGCATTACCTCACGGGGCCCGAGTTTCTGTCGGGGCTCGGGCTGGTGCAGGCCATGCCGGGGCCCAATTTTTCGATTGCAGCCTACATCGGGGCACTGGCCATGCGGCCTGCGGGCGGTACCGGCCTGCAGATACTGGGGGCGCTGGTGGGCGCGGCGGGTATTTTCCTGCCCGGTACGTTCCTTATCTTTTTCGTCATCCGCTTCTGGGACCGGCTGCGGCAGTACCGCGTGGTGCAGGCTTCACTGGAGGGCATCAACGCCGTGAGCGCGGGGCTGGTGTGCGCGGCCACGTTCCTGCTCTATCACCCGCTGCCCGACCGGCTGCTGGCGCTGCCCTTTCACCTGGGCCCCATCCATAGCCTGCCGCTGAACCCGCTGCTGGTGGGCGTCACGTTTCTGCTGCTCCTCTGGGAAAAGGTGCCGAGCGTGGCCATTGTTGCGGCCGCGCTGCTGGCGGGGGCTTTAATCAATTGATAATTAATAATTTATTTCTTGCGCAAACGTATAGCTTACCAGCTCCAGAGGGGCGGCACATCGGTAGTAAGTGCCCGGTAAATAGTAACAAAAGCCCCGTAGGAGCGACACTCGCTTGAATGACAGCTGAGCGCTGTCTATGCGAGGCTTAAATTATGATTGACAGTGCTTCATCGCTAAGTAGTCGCGCAAAAGTAACCGTAGCAATAAAGGCGGCCATGCTTCATCTGGCGTCCACTTGTCGAATCATCTCTACCGCAGTAGTAATCCAGGCAGATGAGTTAGTTACACGGTAGAGATGCTTCGACTTCGCTCAGCATGACGTTCTAAAATCAATATGCTTATTTATGTACAACTACCTGATATGTAATAGTTTGTCAGTAATTATGTTGTATGGATTTCAACCACTGATTACTCGTCGCTTACTTGCGCGGTAGCGATGCTTCGCCTGCGCGGACGCCAAATGAGCATGCCTTTACCGCGCCGCCAGGTATGCCTCCCGCGCCTGCTGCAGCTCGGCCACCAGCCCGGCGCGCTGGGCCAGCAGGGCCTTGCCCACAGCCGGTGCCCGGCGGAACAGCCGCGCCGCCCGCAGCCGCCGCAGCCGCGCCGAAAGCGTGCTCCAATAGCTCAGGGCGTAGAAGCCGGTGACGGGCAGGCTCAGGCCGTAGAACAGCGTAAGGCGCCAGTCGTGCGTGAGCCAGTGCTGCACGGCGGCAATTTGCAGGGCGTAGGCCAGCGGGAAGGTAATCATGCCCACTACCAGCATGATGGGGGCCACAAACTCCGCCTCTTTGGTGGCGCGCTTGGCCACGGCCGAAGGCAGGATGTAGGGCAAATAGTTGTTCAGCACGCCATAAAGCCACACCGGCGCGCCCAGCACCAGATTTAGCAGGCCCGCGATGGAGCCGCGTCGCTGGTCGTCGAGGGCTTCGTCGTTGAGGCCGTGGCGGCGTAGCTCGGTCAGGTAGCTTTCGAAGCGGCCCCGGGCCTCGGCCAGCCGCTCGGGAAACTGCTGCTCGGCCCAGGACAGCGCCTGGAGCAGCGTGCGGCTAAGCTGAAAGTTGTCGTAGAGCGTGTCGGGGTCGTCGTCGGGGTTGAGATGGTCGCCGAAGGTGCGCTCAATCTGCTGCACGAAGGCATCATCGGCCGCGTCGCGGCTGATGACGAGCCGGCGCTCCAGGGCCACCCGAATGGCTTCGGTGAGCTGGTCGGCGGCTTCGTCGGGGTCGCGGGCGTAGGCGGCGGCGTAGTCGGCCACGTTGATGGGCGGGGCCACGTTCAGCAGCACATCCGAGCGAAACTTGCTGGGGTCGAAGTAATTGGTGGCTACCGGCACCACTTTCAGGCCCAGCTTGAAGCCGTGGCGGGCTTCGGCCCCGAGCGCAATGCGGGCCGCGCCGGTTTTGAGCGGCCGCAGGCGGCGCTCGCTCACGCTGGTGCCTTCTGGGAAAATCATGATGGTGCCGCCCTGGCCCAGGTAGTCGTAGCAGCGGCCGAAGCTGGCCTCATTCTGAGCGGCGCGCTCCTCGGGCGTGGCTACGCCGCCGGTGCCGGTATCCTGCGCCCGATAAATGGGAATGGAGTTGCCCGACTGCATGATGGCGCGCACGACGGGATTGCCAAAAAACGTGCTCTTCGCCAGAAAGGCGATGGGCTGGCGGCGGTTCACGGCGGCCAGCAGCGGGTCCATCAGGGTGTTGGGGTGGTTGCCGGCCAGTAGCAGCGGGCCGGGCAGGTGCATCCGTTCGGGGTGCCGCACCTCAATGCGGCGGAAAAACACGCGTAACGCCACCTGCACCAGCGGCTTCATCACAGTATAAAAGAGCATGGGGCGGCATACGTAAGGCCCCGAAGATAGGCCGAACCGGCCGCGCCGCCACCCCCGAAAAGCAAGCCGCCGCCCCTGGCAGAGGGGCGGCGGCGGCGGGATGACTGATAATGGGGGCGCTTATTTCCTGCGTTTTTCGGCTTTTTCCTTCGCTTTAGCCTTGGCTTCGGCGATTTTTTCTTTGGCTTTGACCTTTCTTTCCGCTTCGGCTTCCATCTTCTTGCGCTTGCCGGGGTGCAGGGCATCGAAGAGCTGAATTTTGGCGATGCTGTCGGCGGCCATAATATCGGTTCGCGAAGTGACACGGCCGGTGAGTGACACCAGGTCGCCCTCCTTCATCTGGGCAGTCGTGCCATCGGTGGCCGTTACCACGCCGGCCGGGGTGATAACCGTGCCATTAATCAGTTTTTTATCGGTTACGAGCGGGTTACTGATGCCCAGCTCGGTGAGGACCACGCGGCCCTTTTGCATGGAGAGGCCGTCTTTTACACCTTCAGCTTTTGCCGCTGCTACGCGGGGCTTGGGTAGTACCCGGCCGGGGCGCGGGGCCTGGGCCTGGGCGGCAAAGCTGCCAAGCAGCAGCAGGAGGAGTGAGGCGCGTATGATGAGGGTGGGTTTCATGGAAAAGTCTAAAACAGAAATCGAAAATAACAGTGCTATGAGCTTTGAAAGAGCAAGTTAAGGCTTTGGTTGCATATTGCCACTGCTGCCGAAAACATGGTAGTGCAAAATCGGGGCCATACTTATCCGGGCTTTGAAATCAACTTTTGCGCAGTTAGTTCCGTTCAACCAAGCAGTAAGCGTCGTGGCAGATACCACAAGGTGACGGATGCGTACGTAGGCCAACCCGCTATCGGTTGGCGTAAAAATAGTCCGTTTGCGTATAGTCGCATTCTTATCTATAAATTTCTGTATCAAGTGGACTACAAAGACTACTACAAATTGCTGGGCCTGGAGAAAAACGCTACGCCCGAGCAAATCAAAAAAGCCTACCGCAAGCTGGCCCGCCAGCACCATCCCGACGTGAACCCCGATGACAAGGGGGCGGAGCAGAAATTTAAGGAAATTAACGAGGCCAATGAGGTCCTGAGCGACCCCGAGAAGCGGAAGAAGTACGACCAGTTTGGGGCCGACTGGCAGCGCTACCAGCAGCAGCCCGGCAGCAGTGCAGGGCGCGCCGGCCAGCCCGGCGGCGGCTTCGACTGGAGCCAGTACACCCAGGGGCAGGGCGGCGGCGGCGGCAACCCGTTTGGCGAAGGCGAGGACTTTTCAGATTTCTTCGGCTCGCTCTTCGGCAATACGGGCGGCGGCGGGCGCACCAGCCGCCCCGGCGCGGGCTCCGACTACCAGGCCGAGCTGGACCTGAGCCTGGAGGAAGCCTACCAGGGCGGCCCGCGCACCATCACGGTAAATGGCAAGAACCTGCGCCTGACCATCGCACCCGGCGTGGCCGACGGCCAGACAATTCGGCTGCGCGACCAGGGTGGCCCCGGCCGCAACGGAGGGCCCAACGGCGCGCTGCTCATCAGCTTCCGCATCCGGCCCGATGCCCGCTACGTGCGCACCGGCGACGACCTGACGCAGGACGTGCCCGTGAGTATGTACAAAGCCCTGCTCGGCGGCGAACAAACCGTAAAAACGCTCAGCGGCCCGGTTAAAATCAAGCTCAAGCCCGAAACGGCCAATGGCACCCGCCTGCGCCTGCGCGGCAAAGGCTTCCCGGTGTATAAGAAAGACGGCCAGTTCGGCGACCTCTATCTGCGCCTGACCCTGGCGCTGCCCCAAAACCTGACCGACCAGGAAAAAGAATTGATTCAGCAGCTAGCCGCGTTGCGGGCCGAAGCCTAACCAATAAATCCGCTACCCATGGAGATGCACGTCCTTACCCTCACGTTTCAGGAATGCTCGGCCCGCTATGGGCTGGCCCCGGCCGCGCTGCACGAATTTCTGCAGGCCGGCTTGCTGCGCCCCGCGCCCGCGCCCGAAACCGTTATCGTTGATGAGCCCGACGACCTGCCGCGCCTGGCCCGCCTGCATCACGAGCTGGGGCTGGCCCCCGAGGCGCTCGACATCATCCTGGCCATGCGCCAGCGGCTGGTGCGCCTGCAAGCCAACCTGGCCCGCGAAACTGCCCGCGCCCGCCAGCTGGAAAACTTTCTGCTGGGAGGGGGAGAAGTGCTGGAAGTATGAATAGCAAAGGGAACCCGCTTCACTCGTAAGATGCCGAAGACCTGGACGAACCATTCACGATTGAAAAACAGGGGTTTAGATGCCGGGGGCTGGAATGGCGACGGACTTGCGCAGACCACAGGGCCAGTGGCCGGCGTGGTGATTTGGCGGAGCCAAAGCCGCAGTAGTGGTGTTCACGAAACTCATCCCAACATTGCTTTTCGTGAACGAGCAATGGTAAACTGGTTTTTTAAACTTCTTCGTCCGTGCAGTGCCTTTTTGGGTTTTGGTATCAGGTAAGTTGTTGCTAGTAGTTTAGACAAACGAGAGCTTTGGAGGAGGAAGAGCCGGCGTGCCAAATGGCCGTGGGGGTTGACGTGTTCATGGGGCACACCGCCGAAAAAACCAGATAAAAAGCGGGTAGAATTGAAGCAATAGAAGAATCTTTCTTGGCCTTGCCCCACCAGGCCCGGGATAGGACTAACGGGACGGCGGCGCTGACTATATTCGTCGGGTTAAGAGGTGTTTTATCAGCCGATTATCGTCGAATTGCCTTTTTTTGTTTCGATTCGGCCCGCGTTCTGCCGCTGCTTCAGTTGCACTAAACCCTTATTCCACTCCACCGGTCCCGCCCCATGAATGACTGCTACTTTTTTCGCCGACTGCTTCCGTTCATCGGCTTGGTCTCGCTTCTTACTATAGGTGCTGCGCAGGCCCAGGGGCTCGGTTCCCCCGGTCCCGATAGCGTGCGCCTCATGCAGCAAGTCGCGCTCGACAGCGTCCTGGTCGCTCCCGTGGCCGTGGACACCAAAGAGTGGCTGTTGCTCAACAAGGACATCCAAACCGAACTGGATGGGGCGGTGCACAACCTCTACAATTTCAAGTTTGACAAGGCCGAGCGCCAGTTTCGCTCGCTGCGCCGCCGCTACCCCGAGCACCCGATGCCATACTTCTTGATGGGGCTAAGCACGTGGTGGAAAATCATGCCCTCCAACACGCACAACGAGCAGTATGACCAGACCTTTTACGCCTACCTGGACACGGCCATCGTGAAGGCCCAGCGGATGTACGATGCTGACGAGCACAACTACGAGGCGAGCTTCTTTTTGGCCGCTGCCTATGGCTTTGATGCCCGCCTGCACGCCGAGCGCAAGGACTGGCGCAAGGCCACGGTGAGCAGCAAACGCTCGCTGACCTACCTGAAAAAGAGCCGCGAAGCCAACGGCCTGAGCCCCGAGTTTGCGTTCGGAGAAGGCCTGTTTAATTACTACTCGGTCTGGATTGCCGAAGAGTACCCGTTCCTGCGCCCCATCCTGCTGTTCTTCCCCAAGGGCGACAAACAAAAGGGCCTGGCGCAACTCCAAACCGTGGCCCGCCAGGGCTTTTACACCGGCACCGAGGCCCGCTTTTTCCAGATGCGGATTATGGCCAGCGAGCGGGAGAATAAAACGGAGGAAGCCATCCTGACCTCCCGGGACCTGGTGCGGGAGTTTCCCGACAACGCCTGTTTTGCCCGCTCCTTCGCCAACCATGCTTTTATCGAGGGCCAGATGGCCGAGTGCGAGCAGGCCAGCCGCGACATTCTCACCAAGCTGGGCCAGGGCCTGCCCGGCTACGAGGGCTTTAGCGGCCGCGTGGCGGCCTACTACCTGGGCTATGTGATGCAGAACCGCTACCGCGACTACGCCAAGGCCAAGGACTTCTACCAGCGCTGCCTGGTGTTCTGCGAGTCGGTGCAGCAGACCAAGGGGGGTTACTACCTGTTTTCGCTGTCCAACCTGGGCCGCCTGGCCGCGGCCAACCGCGACGTGACCGAGGCCCGCCGCTACTTTGAACAGGTGCTCGGCCAGGCGGAGCGCAAGTCCGAGTTGTATAAGGAGGCCCGCACCTACCTGAGCAAACACCCGGCAACGGCCGCCATCATTCCGGCCAGTCACTTGGCGTTGAGCAGCCTGTAACTGCTTCCCCAACCACAGAAGTAGTACCAGCATTACTGCCCGGGCTTCTTTTGTAGCAGCGGCGGCGCGGGCGGTAGACCACCCGCAATCCTGCACGAGTTATCCGCTTCGCAGCCCGACCGGGCGGCTTATCTAGCCCGGGAGCCCGGCACGGCCACATGGAGTACTACTCTATGTATCGTGTAAACGCGTTCATTTTATTAAAGAACCCCTTTTAGCAAAAGGGTGGTTAAAAAAGCACCGTTCCTTTTTACATAATGCAACTCACAAAGCATCGCGTGAAAAGCGGGACTATAGCTGCCCTTCAAACGGGCTCCTATTTGCCAGTGAACCCAGTGTATTAAGGTGCTTACGCTACGGCCAGCGCCAGCAGCAGGCCCGCCAACGTGGCGGCCAGCTTGGGCCAGTTGAGGCGGTGCTCGGGGCTGGTTTCGAACAGAATGGTGGTGGATACGTGCAGGAAGTTGCCGGCCACCAGCCCCAATAGGGCCGCGTACCAGCCGCTGCTCAGCAGCTGGCTCAGCACCACGTAGTTGCTGATGACGATGCCCACCGGCGAGGCCAGCGCGAAAATCAGCAGGCCCGGCCACACCCGCCGGAAGCTGCCCAGCCGCAGCCGCAGCAGTGTAGCCAGCGCAAACGCCGCCGGCATGTGGTGCAGCGCCACGCCCACCACAATGGCGTAAAAATTCTGGCTGACCTGGCCCACCTCGGGGCTGTGCACCAAAATGCTGCCTTCCAGAAACGAATGCACGACCAGCGCCGCCAACAGCAGAAACGGTACCCGGCCCACGCCCTCGTGCGGGTTGTGGGCCGCCTCGTGGTGCACGTGGCCGTGCTCGATGCCCTGCGAAAGCACTTCCAGCAGCAGCTGGCCGAAAAAGCCCGCCAGCACCCAGTAGCCCACGCGCGCGGGGTGTTCGGGCAGCAGCTGGAGCGCCTCGGGCAGGATGTGCGTAACCGTGAGGGTGAACAGATACGCCCCGCTAAACGCCAGCAGCGGCTTCAGCCACTGCCCGCCTCGTGCCACGGGCACCCAGGCCGCCGCCGCGCCCGCACCCAGCACTGTCAGCAGCAGCAAAAAGATGGCAAAACCCATACAGAAGGAAAGGGGAATGAGGAACGAGAGATGAAGAATGACAAATGGTTCGGATATGCGTCCATTTCAAGTGCTTCAGCCCTCTTCCCTCATTCCAGAATGAAGCAAAGCGGCAGCTCTGCGACCGCCAACCGGCGGGCAAAGCTGCCACTTACGAGGGAAACCAGCCGGGAAAAATGCGCCGGTTAGCGCTGAATCTGGTGGCCGTTTTCAGCCGTGTCGGCCTGGGCCGACTTGCCCGCGTCGTTCAGCTTGCCGCGCTTGCGCATGCCTTCCTCAGCATTGGCCGAAATGGCCGACTCGGCGGTGGGCGCTACTTTACTGGTGGCCTGGCCCTGGGTCTCGGCAATGGCCTCCTGCATCACCGGAGAGTTGATGTTCTCGACGGAGCCGTTCGGTATTTCGTGGTCGTAGTCTTGGCTGTCGCGGGTGCCGGGGGCCACCAGGTCAACCGATACTTTTTCGTCGGGGCGCCAGTCGGAAGGCTCACTGCTGCACGAGGTCAGGGCCAGCGTAGCGGCGGCAAGGGCTAGCAATAGGGTGGAGGTCGATTTCATCGATGTAAAATTAGCAGAGGTTAAAATTTAGGCAGTAGGCGCGCCGGCTTCGGCGGGCAGCAGGTTTTTGCGGCGCAGCATGGCCTCAAACAAACGGCGGTCGTTGTCGGCGCTGAAGATTTTATACGGCAAATGTAGAAACACCGGCACGTCGAACGTGCGCGCCAGCCACAAGCGCCAGGCGGCTGTGTTCTCGGGAGGCGTGCCGGGCTTCAGGTACAGAACGTAGGCATCGAGGTCGCGGCGGGCGCGGCCAATCATGTCCCAGGTCAGCTGCATGGCCTTGCCCTCCTTGTCGGGACCCACGCGCAGCAAAATCTGCTTGTTGTCCATCTCGAACGCCATGCGCTCAAACAGCGGCTTGCTCTGCTCCATCTGCGTCACGCCCGTTACCTGCGCCGAGCGGAACAGCACGAACAGAATGGTGAGCACCACGGCCAGCGCAATCCACCACCACGAAGGCACGAAAATGGCCGGAAGCAGCCCCAGCGCAAACGGGATGAGGGCGTACACCCAATCTTTTTTCCAAACTTCGCCCATCACCATCTTGGTGTAGGCATCGGTGGTGAGCTGCGATTTTTTGGTGCGGATGGCCAGCGACGGAGCCTGCTGGCTCTGGCGGAAGCCGCCGCCGCCGCCGCGTTGGTTGGGTTGGTTCATCTTTAGGGATTAATGGTTAATGGTTAACGATTAATGAAAAAGGGGACTTGGGAACAACCGTTGAAGTTGTGCTGACAGCCAACCATTAACCATTAATAATTAACCATTGATTAAAATGCTTTCAAGCTTAAATCGAGGCTTTTGACGGAGTGCGTGAGTGCGCCTACCGAGATGTAATCGACGCCGGTGCGGGCCACTTCGCCGATGGTTTGCTCGGTGATGCCGCCGCTGGCTTCGGTGGAAAAGCGGCCGGCAATGAGCGCCACGGCTTCGCGCAGCTGCTCGGGCGGCATGTTGTCGAGCATAATGCGGTCGATGCCGCCGGCATCGAGGGCCTGCTGCACTTCGGCCAGCGAGCGGGTTTCGATTTCGATGGGCAGCTGCAGGCCTTTCTCCTGCAGGTAGGCGTGGGTTGCGGCAATGGCCGCCCCAATGCTGCCGGCATAGTCAACGTGGTTATCCTTGAGAATAATCATGTCGAACAGCCCGTAGCGGTGGTTCACGCCACCGCCAATCAGCACGGCCCACTTCTCACAGAGGCGGAAGTTGGGCGTGGTTTTGCGGGTGTCGAGCAGCTTGGCGCGGGTGCCGGCCAGCAGCGTGTTCAGGTGGGCGGTGTAGGTGGCAATGCCGCTCATGCGCTGCATGCAGTTGAGCACCAGCCGCTCGGCCGTGAGGATGCTGCGGGCCGGGCCCTCTACGGTGAAGGCGATGTCGCCGTGCTTCACGCGGGTGCCGTCGGTCAGCAGCGGGGTCATGGTCAGGGCCGAGTCCACTTCGGCGAAGATGAGCGGGGCCAGGGCCATGCCGGCTAGCACGCCATTGCCCTTCACCAGCAGGTGGGCGCGGTTGCGGGCCGCGGCCGGAATAGCAGCCAGGGCCGAATGGTCGCCGTCGCCCACGTCCTCGGCCAAGGCCGTGCGGATGAAGGTTGTCAGCGCCTCGGGGGTGAGGTAGGGAGCAGGAGGAGTTTGCACGGCGCAAAGGTACGGCCCCTGCGGCGGCGGCGAAAGCCGGGCCGGCCGGGGCCGTAGGGGAATTAGCGGAATAAGAAAAGGGCACCCAAAAAGAACGTCATGCTGAGCGCAGCCGAAGCATCTCTGCCGCGCAACGCAATCCTGTCGATTGAATTACTGCTGCACGCGAGATGCCTCGGCTACGCTCGGCCTGACGTTACTTGTTCTTCCGGTTAGCAAGGCGCTACCAAATCACCACCCGTGTCGAATCGGGGCGGTAAAGCTTCTGGCCGGGCTTGATGCCGAAGGCTTCGTAGAAGGCCGGCACGTCGGCCATGGGGCCGTTCACGCGGTACTGGGCGGGCGAGTGCACATCGGTGAGCAGCTGGTTGGCCAGGCTCTGGTCGCGCACATGCATCTGCCAGCCCAGGGCGTAGCCCAGGAAGTAGCGCTGCACGGGCGTGAGGCCGTTGATTTTTTTGCCTTCCTGGTACTGCTTGGTTTTCTTGAAAGCATCGAGGCCAATAACGATGCCGCCGAGGTCGGCAATGTTTTCGCCGGCGGTGGCCTTGCCGTTAATGTGCAGCGAATCGAGCAGGGTGTAGCCGTTGAACTGCTTCACGATGCCATTCACCCGCTCGTTGAAGCGCTTGCGGTCGTCCTTGCTCCACCACTCGTGCAGGTTGCCGTGGGCGTCGTACTGGCTGCCCTCGTCGTCGAAGCCATGGGTGAGCTCGTGGCCGATGGTGCTGGCCCCGGCGTAGCCGTACACCAGCGCGTCGTCGGCGTCGGCATCGAGCAGGCCGGGAATGGCGAAGGCCGCCGCTGGCAGCACAATCTCATTGTTCGAGCCGTTGTAGTAGGCGTTATAGGTTTGGGGCGTCATGCCCCACTCGGTGCGGTCCACGGGTTTGCCCAGCTTGTTGAGCTCGTAGTTATACTGCCACTCGTTGGCGCGCATCACGTTGGCGGCCAGCGAGCTGCGGTCGATGGTCAGGGCCGAGTAGTCTTTCCACTTATCGGGGTAGCCCACTTTGGGGGTGATTTTGTGGAGCTTATCCAGGGCCACTACTTTGGTGGGCGCGCTCATCCAGTCTACTTTCTGAATGTGGTCGGCGAAGGCAGCCACCACGTTTTTCACCAGCGTGTCGTAGCGGGCTTTGGCTTCGGGCTTGAAATATTCCTTCACGAACAGCTGGCCCAGCGCGTCGCCAAGGGCACTTTCCTGCATGTCAAGCATCCGCTTCCAGCGGGGGCGTATCGCAGTAGCCCCGCGCAGCACCGTGCTGTAGAAATGGAAGTTCTCGGCCACGAATGGCTGGCTGAGCACGGGGGCGAACTGCGCCATCTTCCAGGTGAGGTAGGCTTTCCAATCGGGCAGGGGCTTCGTTTTCAGCAGCTGCCCAACCGTCTGATAAAACTCGGGCTGGCGTACGATGACGGTGTCGATGTGGGCAATGCCCATCTGGCCAAACCAGGTTTTCCAGTCGATGCCCGGCGTCAGCCTATCGAGCTGCGCAATGGTCATCTTGTGATAATTTTTATAAGGGTCGCGCAAGTCTTCCAGCTTTCGCGACGACTTGGCCAAGGTGGTTTCGAGCGCCATCACGCGCGCCGCATTCGTGTTAGCGGTAGTCGAGTCCTCGCCCAGCAGCTCAAACGTGTTGGCGATGTGGCGCACGTAAGCACGACGAATGTTCTTGGTGCGGGTATCGGTGTTGAAGTAATAGTCGCGGTTGGGTAGGCCCAGCCCCGCCTGGTGCAGATAAAGGGCCATTTTATCGCTGTTCTTATCATCTTGTCCTACCCGGAGGCCAATCAGCGCATTTAATTCCAGCTTGATTTCCTGCGCAACAATCCCGGGTACTTCGGCCACGGTTTTCATCGCCGCGATGCGGTCGAGCACGGGCTTAATGGGGGAGTAGCCCAGCTTATCAGCCTTCACCGAATCCATGGCTACGGCCCAGAAATCGCCGATTTTCTGCTGGTTACTGCCGGCGGTGGCTTGGGCTGCCGCCGCCTCGATGCTGGTCTGGCGCAAGCGTGCGTACACCTCATCCTGCACCTTTTTGCCAATGCCCATATTGCTTTCGGAGGCCGGAATGGGATTGTTCTTAATCCAGGTGCCGTTGGCATAGGAGAAAAAATCGTCGCCGGGGGCTACCGTCGTATCGAGGGCGGCATGCAGAATGTCGGGCTGGCCGTCGGTAGTACCGGCCGTTTTCAGGGAATTGGAAGGGCAGCCGGTGAGGGCCGCGCCCAGCAGGGGCAGCAGCAGAAAATGTTTTTTCATGCGGAGAGGGGGAAAGAGTGTAGCATGGGGCGAATATCGGCACTGGGTATCTGGCATAGACCAGCGCTTGCACCAATGGTTGCCCAGCGGCCGGGTGAGAAGCCTCAAGCCGAAGCCTGATTTGGGCAAGCAGTGCGCAGCCAATTACGCACCGGGGCCGAAATTGTCGGAGGGAAGCCGACCGGGGAATCATTTGATATAATAATGCGGATAAAAAATTGTGTATGATTGCAAATAAGTTGTATATTTAGTTTCTAATAGGTTTGCCTGGTCTTTTAACCGGGTTTCGCCATTGCAGAGGCTGTAGCGGCAATAGGTTGCTGCTCACTCTTTATTCCAATGCCATGCAAGCGTCCACCCCATCGATTCTCAAAGGGAAAGTTTCGCGTCCTGCCATGATTGAGCTGGGCGTGGCCGATGCCGCGCAGCTCACCAAAACCAAAACCTTTTACGAGGCGCTGCTGAGCGAAAAGAAGTATCCGTACCCTCTCCTGACGGACATGTCCCTGCTATGCGTGGTAACGGCCGATGGGAGCACCCATACCACCATCTATTGGGAGGTGCCGGGCAATGGGGTCGAACTAAAGAGCGTGTACGACGACCTGATTGAGTACCACGGCTGCGGTGGAGTGAAGCCGCCGCACAAGCCACCCAAGGAAATGATGATTAAAGGGGACCTCGAACTTGCCACGCTGGCCGATGCCGCAGGGAATGTGTTCGGGCTGATGATAAACCCGTCGTACCCCTTTGTGCGATGAAAATGTGCTGAGCTGTAATCGCACCGGATAACGTTCTCAAATGCTTGTAATAAAGTGATACATGATAAAAATAAATAAAGTATCGATTGCCGGATTTATGCTGGCGATAAGCTGCCTCACATGGTCCTGTCACCGCTATGCAGAATTTACGCAGGAATCCAGCTCTGTTCGTACCGCAGCAAGCGGTATTGCAGCAAACAGCATCGCCGCAAACGCTATTACCAACCGCATAGCCTTGATAGAATACCGATACCCTGACTCGGTTACCTGCAAGCTTGCAGCCGCTAATTATTATCTGGGGCTCGGCAACTCTGGGACTCCAACACGACTATTGAACTCGCCGCTCACATACTCTTTTCGCAAGCCCAGCAGTGGGTTGATAGCGGCAAAAGAAGTTCGATTTACCGTCATCGGCTCGGCGTTTCAGGAGATAGATTATTGTGAGGTGAAAAAAAAGGCTTTTCTGCCTACGGACATTACCAATGAAAAGGAATTGAAAGATGTGATTAAAGAATTGGAAAACGATGGTGCAGTTGCGACCGAGCCGATAAAATCGGATAATGAATCCGTAAATGGAAAAAATCATGGCGTGTGGTGCTTAGTTTGACGAAACCAGTAGGCGCGAAAAAGTTGGCCCTGCCAGACACGTTCGGGCTAATTATCAACCCTCCTTACCCGTGAGATAGCCAACATGGGCATCCAGAATGGCGCTTAAATAGCTAGAGGCGTTGCCACGAGCCTGATATGAAGCGAGGATTATTGACATTGTTACTGATATCGGGATGTGGGCTGATGCCGTCTGCTACTGCCCAAACGCGCCTGGCCGATAGCCTGCGCGCGTTACTTGCTGCCCATCCAACCCCCGATACCACCCGCGTACGTCGCCTACAGGCCCTGAGTGGCGAGTTACTGTTGATTGATGCTCCACAATCAACGCTCATTCTGGAGCGGGCGCTAGCGCTGAGCCGGCAGTTGCGCGATTCTATAAGTCTGGGGCAAGAACTGCTGGGACCCGGCACGCGCTACCGCCGCCGGGCCGACTACGCCGGGGCTGGGCGCTACACCAAAGAAGCACAGGCGCTGTTCATGCGCCGCCACGACAACGCCGGCCTGGCCAAAACCTTCGTGCAGTGGAGCTTTATTGCCACCGAGCAGGAAAAGCCGCTGGAGTCGTTGCGGGCGGCCCTGCAAGGACTGCCCTACGCTGAGCGGGCTGGCGACCGTGTGGCCCAGACCTACCTACAGGTGGCGCTGGGTGGAGTGTATGTCCAGATGGGCAACTATCATGAGGCCATTCAGGTGCTGCATCCCGCTTTGCGGAGCGCGAATAGTCTGGATGATAAATACATGCGAGCGGCGGCGTCGAACCTATTGGGCAACGCCTACCATAAGCTGCACGACTGGCCCAAAGCCCAGCAATACCTGCGCCGCTCGGTAGTGCTGAACCGCAAAATCGGCGACAATCAAAGTGCCCTCATCGACGAAATCAACCTGTCGGAACTGTATGCCGCGCAGCACCAGCTGCCGCTGGCCATGGCCTACGCCCAGCGCGCGCGCAGCGAAGCCCTGACCACCCACGACATTTTTAACCAGCCCCCGGCCGAGCTCGCCGTGGCCCGGGCCTACCTGCTACTGGGTTACCCCGACAGCGCCCTGCTGCTGGCGCGCCACGCCTTCGCCCTGAGCCATGGTACCCGCAGCAACGAGAACATGCGCAACGCCAGCGACATTCTGGCCCGGGCCTTCGCCCAGCAGGGCCAGTATGCCAACGCTTACCATTACCAGGCACTGTGGGCCGCCTACCGCGACTCGGTGTCGGGTGAGCTCACCCAGCAGCGAACCAGCGCGCTCCGCTACGGCTACGAACTCGACAAGAAGCAGGACCAGATTGCGCTGCTCACGCAAACCCGCGAGTTGCAGGCCCAAAAAGCTTACCGCCAGCGCCAGGAGATGCACGCCCTGCTGGCCGGGCTGGCTGGGCTGCTGCTGCTGGCCGGTTTGCTGGCCCGCAACATTTTCCTGAAACAGCGCGCTAATCGCAATCTGAATGAGAAAAATGAGGAAATCGCTATGCAGCGCGACCGCCTCAACCAGACCCTGACGAAACTGAAGACCACTCAGAACCAGTTGGTGCAGAGCGAGAAAATGGTGGCGCTGGCGGCCCTTACCTCCGGCGTAGCCCACGAGATGCAGAACCCGCTCAACTTCGTGAACAACTTCGCCGAGGTGAGCCTGGAGCTGGTGAATGAGCTCGAAGAAGAGCACCAACAGCCCGTCCCCAATGCCGGTCTCACCACCGAGCTGCTGGCCGACTTGCGGCAGAACCTGCTCAAAATAAACCAGCACGGCGACCGGGCCTCGGGCATCGTGAAGGGAATGCTCGAACACGCCCACGCCGACCCCGGCCAGTGCCAGCCCGTGAACCTCAACAGCATGGCCCAGGAATACCTGCGCCTGGCTTATCACACGCTGCAAGCCAAGCATCAAAATTTCGAAGTAGCCCGCCGCTTCGACCTCGACCCGGCCCTGGGGCTGCTGCAGGTGGTGCCGCAGGAGCTGGGCCGGGTGCTGCTCAACCTGTTCAGCAACGCCTTTTATGCGGTGCACGAGAAGGCGGCGCTGCTGGGACCGGAGTACACGCCCTCGGTGAGGGTACGCACCCGGCGCGTCAGCGGGGCGGTGGAGCTGCACGTGCGCGACAACGGCCCGGGCATTCCCCCGGGGGTGATGGACAAGATTTTCGACCCTTTCTTCACCACTAAGCCGCCCGGCGAAGGCACCGGCCTGGGCCTGTGGCTCACCTACGATATTGTAACCAAGGGCTACGGCGGTTCCCTCACGGTACGCTCCGAAATCGGAGCCTTCACCGAGTTCGTTGTGACGCTGCCCCAGGACCAGCGCGTGCCGGTGGAGGCGTCGGAGCTGGCCGAGGCGGAAGGGGATTAAGTTGAACGAGGCGGACCCCGGTTGTGGCGGTATGCCTGTCCAGGTACGACACCGCGCCCGCATGCAGGGGCTTCGCAACTGCTCTGCTACGGCTATTTTGTGGTCAGAGGCGACTCTTAAACCAATCTTTTAAGCAAGAATATATGTCAGCTACCGGCTGGGCCGACGTTCAGCTGGTAGCCGGTCGTTTGGAGCAAGATGCCGGGCAAAGTATGCCACTGGCCAGGTCGGCGGCTTGAATAACAAGACGCCAGGAGGGGGAGAGCAGGGACGAAACCGCGTTATCCCGCCGCCGCTACAAGTAGTCCAGCACCTGCGTAGCCGCCCATTGCCCAGACTCGATGGCCCCATCCAGCCGGCCCCATTCGCTGGTGGATGTTTCGGCCCCGGCCCAATAGAGCCGGCCCTCCCAGTAAGGCTGGCGCAGCTGGTCGGGCCCCCGCAGGGGAATCTGGTCGGGGAACTGTTCATCGCCGGGAATACTGGTCAGCGGCTCCTGGCTCCAGTCCAGCTCGTGATAGGCCAGCGGCTTGAGGGCGGCCGGGCCGAACAACCGGCCCAGCTGCTGTACCACGGCCGCCTGTCGTTGCGCGAGTGGCGCATTGCGCAGCGGGTGCATCGGCGCAAGAAAGCCGAATAAGGCCCCCAGCGGGCCGGTTGCCGGGGAGGCATCGTGGATTTCGCCCAGTGGCCCCACCTGGCTGGCCCCAAACCCGGACCAGCCGTCTGCCCGCCAAAAGGGCGTGGCATACACGGCCACCACCTTCATCGAGTAAGCCATCCAGGTGGGTACTGCCCGCATTACCTGCTGCAGGGCCGGCGGCAAATCCGGCGTGAAGCGCAGGCTGTGCGCCGCCAGGCGCGGGGGCAGCGCC
Organism: Hymenobacter sp. UYCo722; assembly: GCF_040547115.1. Lineage (NCBI taxonomy): Bacteria > Pseudomonadati > Bacteroidota > Cytophagia > Cytophagales > Hymenobacteraceae > Hymenobacter > Hymenobacter sp. UYCo722. Next base: position 580,365 of record NZ_JBEPPC010000002.1, read on the forward strand.
ACGATAACAGCCGAACCCCGGTAGGTGCGCGGGGCATCCTCCTGCAAAAGCGCTACCGTAACATCGGTATGGCCGGCCGGGGCGCATAGCTGCGTTACCCGCGCATTGAGCAGCAAACTGCCCGCCGGCAACTGCCGGGCCAGCGTGCGGCAAAGGGCGGCCGCCCCACCCGGCAGGCGCAGGTAGCCCGTTGAGCCCGAAGGATGATTCGGCAGACGGTGCGTTTCGGTAGCCGTCTCGTACGCCGTGGCACCGGTGCTGGGCTGCGCGAAGGGCTGCAGTCCCAATTCCCGGTATAAATCCATGAGGTAGGGGTGGTGCGACCACCCCCAGGTGGCACCCAGGTCCAGTCCTTCCCCGTCTGGCGAGCCGGGCAGCGCGGGCACGGCCAGGGTGCGCCCGCCCACCCGGTCGCGGGCTTCGACTACCAGCACCGGGCGGCCGGCCGCGAGCAGGGCATGGGCCGCCGTGAGGCCCGCCAGGCCGGCACCAATGATAATGACCGGGAGCGCTGGTGCCGGGGCTGTCAACGATTCTTCTTCCAAGGGAGTCTGTTTTATTTGCAAAGGTCGCTAACCAGACCCGGTGGCCGGCCAGCCGGCCACCGGGTCTGCTACCGAGAGCCTTATCAATGAAAGCAGCTTAGTGCTGTTGAGCAAGGGATATGGTCATAAGTAGCGACAGTATATTTTGCGGGCTGGACAAAGTCAGCCGAAAAATAACTTCAAAGATTGTCCAGTTGGCTACCTGCGCGTCGATGTATGTTCAGGCCGTTATCATTTCCCACTCCCATGACGCTCCGTTTACTGATTTTGCTCAATTTCGCCGCTGCTGCTTACCTCACTGGTCTCATCTGGACGGTACAGGTGGTGCACTACCCCAGCTTTGGGCTGGTACCGAAGGCGGCGTGGGCGGCCTACCACGCGGCCCACACCAGGCGCATGAGCTACGTGGTGCTGGCTCCCATGGTGCTGGAGCTGGGCCTCGCCGTCTGGCTGGCCTGGGCCGGGCGCACGGCGCTGCCCGGCGGAGCCGGCTGGTGGAGCCTAGCCTTAGTAGGCCTGATTTGGGCCGTCACGTTCTTCATCTCGGTGCCCTTCCACAACCGCCTCGAAACCGGGTTCGACTACATCGCCATCGACGGCCTGACCCGCACCAACTGGCTGCGCACGCTGGCCTGGACGGCCCGGGCGGCGCTGCTGGGCTGGCTGCTGGTGTAGCCTCCCAGGCGGGCTGCCGGGTGGTAGCTTTAGCCGCATGAAGCCACTGCTCCTGTGTCTGCTGCTGCTAAGCTTCCCGGGTTGGGCCCAAGGCCCTGCCGGGTACGACCCTGCCGGCAGCCCAGGGCCAGCCGTTACCGTCGAAGTCAGCCGCACGCACTGCCTGGTGCGATTCGTGGAAACGGTTGCTGGCAATGGCCGCAGCCACGTTGGCTCGCGCTGGGCCTTTGAACACAGCCGCTTCAACACGCCGGAAGCCCGGCGCTGGCTCCGGCGCTACCGCGCCCTCGACCACGAGCCCGCGTTCGAGCGTGCCGGCTACCCGGCTGGCCGCGTGGGCGCTAGCGGCTCTACCGCGCCCGGCTACCTGGCCGCCAGCGCCGATGCCCGCGACCTGCCCGACCTGCTGCGCCGCACCGGGGGGCTGCTGCCCAACGAAGTACTGATGAGCCTCGACAGCGTGTACCGCTACTTCGAGCCGGCTTTCGATACGCTGGCCTGGCAGCCGCACGCCGCCGGCCTGGTTCGTGCGCAAACGGCCTACGCGCAGTTTTTGGCCGAGCGCCAGCTGATGCGGGAGTTTGGACAGCTGCGCATCTTCTACGGCAGCGTATGGCCCGATGCGCTACCGTACAGGGTGCTGCTCAACCCGCAGCTGACGCCCGGTATCGGCTTCAGCAACAAAGCCTCGGTGAGTGGCAACGTGGTGCTGCTGAACTGTTCGCCGGACTCGCGCGATTTTATCAGCGGCAGCACCGTGATGTTTCACGAGATGTGCCACTCGCTTTCGGTGCAGCAGCGACTGGGCCTGCAGCAGCAGCTCGAAGGCTGGTACCTGAATAGCGCCTCCCCCAACCGCCGCTACGCCTACAACCTGATGGAAGAAGCACTGGCGACGGCCGCCGGCGAGTGGATGCACGCCTGCCAAACCGGCCATCCCCCAATCGGCAAGTGGTACGAAGACGAATACATCGACCGCTACGCCAAGGCGCTCTACCCCCTGGTGGCCAGCTACACCAGGCGTGGCCAAGCCATCGACAGTGCCTTCGTGGCGCGGGCCATCCGCAGCTTCGATACCGCCTTTCCGCAGGCCGCGACCGACTACGGCAACCTCTTCCGCAACGCCTTATACTGGACCGATGCCGAGGATGCGGACCACGCCGCGCAGCCGTTTCGCGACCGGTTCAACAGCACCATCTACATCGTGGCGTCACCGATTACTCATTCGACTCAGGCGCTGGCGGCGGCCATCAGCGGCGAACAGCTGCCGGTCATCCTCGTCACGCAGCGGCACGCGGCTACGCTGGAGTACTTGCGCCAGCACTTGCCGGCGCTCCACGGGTTCCGGCTGCGTCCCGAGCATAGTTTCATGTTGAGCACCACGGGGCCAAATGGGCCGGTTATCCTGGTAAACGTGCACGACCTAACGCAACTCACCGTTGCTGCGCAGGTGCTGGAAAAGCAAGGGCACATGAACCTGAAGCAGCCGCTGGTGCTGCTGAAATAGTTGTAAACAGGCACGCTCATCTGGCGTACACGCAGGGAAGCACCTTATCACGGTCGAACGATTTGTTCAAGCGTAATAAGGTGCTTCCTTGTATTCAGCGTGACAGGCCGCCCGCGCTACATCACCGCCCGCTCTTCTCCCGTGTGGCCTTGAACTCCGAACCGTCTTTCCACTTCGGAAAGGTGGTTTCGCCGGCCAGTTTCTGGCCCACGCGGAACATCAGGCGGGCATCTTCGGCCGCGCCGCGCAGGTCCCAGGCGGGGTCGTATTGGTCGGCGGGCTGGTGGTAGGCTTTCTCCTCGAAGTCCTTGCGCTGCTTTTCGGCGAAGGCCTTGCCGTGCAGTCGGCTGTCGAACTGCCCGCTGGCGTAGAGCGCCGGAATGCCCACTTTGGCGAAGCTGAAGTGGTCGGAGCGATAGAAGCTGCCCGTTTCGGAGTGCTGGAAGGGGATGACGTAGCGGTTCTGCTCCTTGGCGGCGGCACGGGCGTAGTCGTCCAGCTCCGACTGGCCATAGCCCACGATGGTCACATCGCGCATCGGCCCGAAGGCCAGCAGCTCGTCCATGTTGATGTCGGCCACCGTGTTTTTCACCGGGAACAGCGGGTGCTGGGCGTAGTAGTCGGAGCCCAGCAGGCCCTGCTCCTCGCCGGTCACGGCCAGAAACACGATGCTGCGCTGCGGCTTCTCCTGCGCCTGCTTGAAGGCCGTGGCAATGGCCAGCAGGCCAGCGCAGCCGCTGGCGTTGTCGAGCGCGCCGTTGTAAATCGAGTCGCCGGCAATGGCTTTGCCCACGCCCAGGTGGTCCCAGTGCGCCGAATAGATGATGTACTCCTTCGGGCGGGTAGTGCCGGGCAGCACGGCTACCACGTTTTTCGAAGTCTTGCGCGTGATTTTGTTGTGGATGGTGGTGCTAATGCTCAGGCCCAGCGCCTTGCCTTTAAAGCCGCGCTGATTGGCAGCGGTGTAGGCTTCGTTGTAATTCTGGCCAGCGGCCGTGAAGAGGCGCTTGGCCGCATCCAGCGTCATCCAGCCCTCCAGGGCCACTTTGCTGGCCCCGTGGTCGGGCGTTTGGGGGTGCAGCTTGGCCCCGCCGTTGCTGCTCTGCACCACCGTCCAGGGGTAGGAGGCCGGTTTGGTGTCGTGAATGATGAGCAGGCCGGTGGCACCGTGGCGCGCGGCCTCCTCGTACTTGTAGCCCCAGCGGCCGTAGTACGTCATGGCCTTGCCCTTGAACATCGTGGTGTCGTTGCCCGCGTTGCCGGGGTCGTTGATGAGCACTACCACCGTCTTACCCTTCACGTCGAGGCCGGCGTAGTCGTCCCATTGGTACTCGGGGGCCGTCACGCCGTAGCCGGCAAACACCAGCGGCGAATTCTTGATGTCGACCACCGGCTTTTCCTGCTCGGTCAGGAACATAAAGTCATCGCGGTATTTCAGGCGCAGGGTTTTGCCGTTGCCCGTCACCGTGGCAATCGAGTCGGGCTTGCCCGCGATTTCTACCAGCGGCACTGCCTGGAAGTACGAGCCATTCGCGCCGGGCTGCAGGCCCAGCTTCTTAAATTCCGAAGCCAGATAAGCCGTGGCTTTCTCCTCGCCCGCCGTGAACGGCCGCCGGCCCTGGTACTCATCCGAAGCCAGCACCTTGATGTGCTGCGCGATGAGCGCGGGCGTGATGCCGTCGTTGGGGGCCGCTACGCTGGCCGTGTCGGTGGGGGCCGCTTCGGTATCGGCGGTAGTTTTAGCCGTTTCCGACCTTTTGCCTTGGCAGGCTGCCAGCAGCAGGCCCATGGCGGCCGGCACCAGCCAGCCACGTACTATTGATAATCGCATCCGTACAGAGAGTTACCCCCGGCCGCGACGCCGGAGCTGCCTACAGCCGGGCAAAATGCTCGGCCGCAATCCGCGCGCCTTCATCGGTGCAGATGCCGCGAATGTAGTACAGGAAGATGCTACGGAAAACTTCGGCTGGGCTAAACCGCTCGGGCGGGAAAGTCAGCGGGTTCAGCATCATGTTCAGCTGCTCCAGAATAATCTTGGTCACGAGCTGAATGTTGATATCGGAGCGGAACAGCTTGGCCCGGATGCCGTCGTTGAGCAGCTGTTGCAGCTGCGGAGCCGAGTACGTATTGAGGTGGTCGAGCACCGCCTCCCAGGTTTGGGAGTAGCCGGTCTGTAACTCGCCATAGAAGGTGCCTGATACCTTCATCAAATCGCGCAGACCCAGGCGCAATAGGCCATAAAGTCGCTCAACGGCCGTGGTAAACTCCGCGTACAGCTCCGTGTGCTCCCGCTTTTGCCGCTCAAGGTCGGCCAGCATGGCGTGGTGCACCAGCAACTCCCGGCTCGGAAACTGGGCCAGCAGGGCAGCGGAAGTCATGCCCAGGGCAGCCGCCAGCTTGGTATCGGTGGCGGCAGCCAGACCATGCAGATAAAAAACGGGCATGGCACCTTCTAATGAGGCTGGCAAAGGCGTAAAATCGGGCATAGGTACTGTAATGGAAATAATAGCGCTACGGGGTGCGGCTGCCAGACAATTTTGGCGCAGTCGTGGTTCAACGCCCGAATTTATTTCAGCACGCCCAGTAAAAAGAAGAATAGCAGCTGCGTGAGGTATACTACCGGCACCAGTGGGTTGCGCTTGGCAAAGGTGGTGCGGTTGAACAGCATTTGCAGAATGCAGGCGAAGATAAACCAATCGCGGAAGTTCTGAAACGGTATCACGCCCGCCGACCAGTGCCAGAAGTCGAACTGCCCGGCCACGGGCTCCAGGCAGGCATCGAAGCCCACCATGAGGGCGGCGGCCAGCAGCGTGCGGACTAGCTCGCCCAGCGGCAGGTAGCGTACTAGCATGCCGCACAGGTAGGTGAGCACCAGCCAGTTCAGGCCAATCATGGGCGGCACTCCGCTAAAGGGCTGCTGGTTGAAAAGCTTGAAGCCCAGGGTGTCGCCGTAGGTATAGTGCCCGAACAGCTTGCCCGTGTTCACGCCCACGAACTCGGCCCCGAAACCCAGCAGCACTACCGTAAGGCAAAAGCCCCAGAAGCTGGCGTCGCGGCCCGGCTGAAACCACAGCAGCAGCAGCGCCGTGAGCCCGAGCGTGAGGGGGGTGAACCGCAGGTAGAAGCCCGGGTCGTGGGAAAAGGCCAGCCCCACGAAGCCCGTGACGTGGAACAGCAGTACCAATCCCTGGGCCACGCGCAGCCGGCGGGTACTGGCGGCCGCGAGCGGCTCGGTGTAATCAAGCATATGAAGGAATGAACGACGAACAATGAACGGTGAGCAATGAGGTGGCATCAGTAGCTACCCGGTTCTTGCTCATTGTTCATTGCTCATTGCTCATTGATAAGAGACGAAACGATTTTGGCCGATAGCAGGCACAGCGGAATGCCGCCGCCCGGGTGCACCGAGCCGCCGCAAAAGTACAGCCCATCGAGCCGCCCCGAAAAATTTGGGTGCCGCAAAAATGCCGCCAGCGCGTTGTTGCTGGAGCTGCCGTAGAGCGCCCCGCCAAACGACGACGTGTCGGCCGCGATGCCGGGCGGCGTCCAGATTTTTTCGGCCACGATGAGCGGCTCAATGGCAGTGCCCAGCGCCTGGCTCAGCTTACGGACCACAGCGGCCCGGGTTTGCTGCGCCAGGGTCGCCCAGTCCTGGCCCTGGTCGTGGGGCACGTTCACCATCACAAACCAGTTTTCGTGGCCGGGCGGGGCATCAGCGGGCGTTTTTTTCGAGGTGACGTTTACGTACACCGTCACATCATCGGCCACGGTCTGCTCCTCGAAAATAGCCTGGAACTCGCGACGGTAATCTTCCGAAAAGAAGATATTATGTAGGTCCAGCTCGGGAAACTCCCGGGCGATGCCCCAATAAAAAAGCAGCGCCGAGGAGGAGCGGGGCTGGCTCAGGGTGCGCTCGGGGGCGGGCTCGTGGGGCAGCAGGCGGCGGTAGGTGGGCACTACGTCCATGTTGCTCACCACCCGGCCGAAGTCGTACACGTCCTGCGCCGTGCGCAGGCCCGTCACGCGGCCATCGGCCACGGTAATTTCCTCCACCGCCTCGTTGTAGCGGAACTTCACGCCGAACTCCTCGGCCAGCCGGTGCAGGCTCGCGGCAATAGCATATATGCCGCCCTCGGGGTAGAAAGCGCCAATACCGTGCTCCAGGTGCGGAATCATGCTCAGCGTGGCGGGGGCCTGGTACGGGTCCGAGCCGTTGTAGGTGGCATAGCGGTCGAAGAGCTGCACGAGACGCGGGTCGCGGCCAAAGGCCTGCTCGTGGCGCTGGTGCATGGTGCCCAGCAGGCCCAGCTGTGGCAGGGCGGCTACGGCCTTCAGCGTTTCGGGGCTGAAATAAGTGCCGGCCTTGTGCAGCGACTTGTGCAGGAACGTGCCCGCCGTGGCGTCGTAAGCCTTCCCGGCGCGCGTCAGAAAATCGGTAACGGCGGCCGCCGGCGTGCCCAGCTTCGCTTCTACTTCCGCCGCGAATTTTGCCGCGTCGGCCCAGGCCGTGAGGCGGGTGCCGTCGGCAAAAAAGTAGTTGGTGATGGGGTCGAGCCGCTCGTACCGGAAGTAGTCGCTTGGCTCGCGGTGGGCCAGCCGGAAAATATCGTCCACCAGCTGCGGCAGCGTGAACAGCGACGGCCCGGCATCGAACCGGTACCCGCCGGGCAGCGCAAACTGGTGCATCTTACCCCCGAATGTGGGCCCGGCCTCGAAAACCGTGACCGGGTGCCCGGCCACGGCCAGCCGCGCCGCCGTGGCCAGCCCCGCAATGCCCGCCCCGATGATGGCCACGGGCTGCCGGGAGGACGCGATTTTGGTTGTCTTTTTCTTAAACACTGCACTGCTAACCGTTGTAGCGGGGGGAGAAGTTTAGCCGAAGCTGCCAAAAATAAAGCGGCGCTCCGGAGCAGACGTTTTTGGTCTGCCCCGAAGCGCCGCTTTATCGCTCAAGCAGCTTATTCCACGGCCAGCACCAGCCCTTTCAGGTATGCGCCTTCCGGGTGGAACAGACTTACCGGATGGTCGGCCGGCTGGGTGAGGCGGTGCAGGATGCGCGCCGGCCGCCCGGCCTCGATGGCCGCCGCCAGTACCGCGCCCTCAAACAGCTCGGGGCTCACCACCTGTGAGCAGCTGAACGTGAACAGCAGCCCGCCCGGCGCGAGGTGCGCAATGCCGGCCATATTCAGGCGCTTGTAGCCCATCAGGGCGGCGTGGCGTGCGCCCATGTGCTTGGCAAATGCCGGTGGGTCGAGCACCAGCAAATCATACTGGGCCGAGTGGTTTTTCAGGAAGCCCAGCACGTCGTCGGGGTAGGCGGCGTGGCGGTCGGCGTGCTGGCTCAGCTCGGCGTTGCGCTCGGTCAGGGCGATGGCTTTTTTGCTCGAATCAACGGAATGCACCAGCTCGGCCCCGGCCTCCAGCGCGTATACCGAAAAACCGCCGGTATAGCAGAAGGTGTTAAGCACCTTGCGGCCCGGCGAGTAGCGGGCCAGCAGCGCCCGGTTGTCGCGCTGGTCGATGAAGAAACCGGTTTTTTGGCCGGTTTCCCAGTCCACGGCAAACTGGTGGCCGTTTTCCATCACCACGTGCTCGGTGCCCGAGCTTTCGCCAAACAGGTAGCCGTTTTTGGCATCGGGCACGGCGTTGCCGGGCACGGTTTCGGCGCTCTTGTCATAAATAGCCCGCAGCTTATCACCAAATACTACCTGCAGCGCGGCCGCGATTTCGGGGCGGGCGCGGTACATGCCCACACTGTGGGCCTGCACCACGGCCGTATCGCCATACACGTCGATGATGAGGCCGGGTAGGCCGTCGCCCTCGGCGTGTACGAGGCGGAATACGTTGGTGTCGGCGGTGCCCGTCAGGCCCAGCCGCTGGCGCAGGCGGAAGGCATTGCCCAGCTTGTCTTCCCAATACTTGGCGGTGGGCAGCTCGGCCTCGGGACCAAAGTCCAGCATGCGCACGGCAATGGAGCCGCCGCCCGAGAAGTGGCCCACGCCCAGCAGCTCACCGTTGATGGCTTCGACGCGCACGGGTTCGCCCTCGCTGGGCTCGCCCAGCACGCGGGCGATAGCGCCCGAAAACACCCAAGGGTGGCGGCGGCGCAGGCTGTGGTCTTTTCCGTTTTTGAGGACGATGGTGGTGGCGTTCGGCATAGGCCAGCAAAGGTACGGCTCCGCGCCGGGGCTGCCCACCCTACTTAAACCAGCGCCGGTAAATGGGCTTTCGCCAGGCAAACTGTGCCCACATGGCCGGGTACAGCAGCACATCGAGCAGGCGCGAGGCGGTGCGGTACTCCAGGTCGTCCACAATAACGCTGCCACCGGCCGGGCCGGGCTCGATGCGGTGGTGGTGCCGCCAGAAGCGCAGAGGCGGTGGCAGCACCTGGCCTTCGTCGATGAAGAAGTGGGTGCCGTCGGGCCGTACACCATCGTCCGTTATCAGCGAAGTCCAGGGCAGGCGCTTCACCACGGTATCCAGCTCAATTTCCACCTTGTCGCCGGTCCGGCAGCCATCGAAGCGCAGCACCCGCAGCTTCGGGAACGGCGGGGCCAGCGCCACAAACAGCGCCCGGGTGAAGCCGGCCATCACCTGGGCGGGCGCTTGTGAAACGGAGGTGCCAAGTACTACGCGCATAGCCCTGATAACCCGGCCGGGTGATGTTGGTTCAGCGGCTTATTTCCAGTCGGGCAAAAAAGCGTTGGTGATAATCTTTGCGCGGCTGGTCCCGTCAAGGGTGGCCGTCCAAAGCTCGGGTGGGCTGAGGTCATCGTTAACGCGGTTTACGAAAATCAGCCGGAAGCCATCGGGCGAGTAGCGAGGCGTCAGGTCGTTGGTGCCGGTAATCTTATTATTATTATTTACTCCAGTGCCAGCCGACACATCGACCGGAGTGCCCGTGCCGTCCACGCGCTGAATGAAGATGTGCGAATCGAGCTGCCGGCCCGCCGGGCTATTGAAGCCCGCCACGTCGCGCGTATACACGATGCGGGTACCGTCGATGCTGAAGCTGGGCGAGTCGACGCGGCCGGGCAGGTTGCTCACGAACAGTACCGGGTTGGTGCCGTCCACGTTGTAGAGGTAAAGCTCAGAGTCAAAGGGATTAGACCCAATGGTCTGCACGACCAGCCGGTTGCCCTGCGATGTCCAGTCGCACTCGCGAAAGTGGCGGCCGGCCGGGGCGGTGGCCAGCAGCATCAGCCCTGAACCGTCGCGGTTGATGCGGTACAACTGGTCGTAGTGCGCGTAAATCAGCTGCGCCCCGTCCGGCGACCAGCGGTAGCCCACGCCCGCGTTGCTGTAGCCTTCCACCGACAACGCCGTAATCTGGCGCTGGTTCGAGCCGTCGCGGTTCATGGTGTACAGCTGGTACTGGCCCGTGGCATTCGAAGTGTAGGCCACAATGTCGCGCAGCGGGCTCAGCTGCGGGGCCGTTTCCACGGCCGACGAGGTAGTTAGTCGCACTAGGCCGCCACCCATGTTATCCGACGAATAAACGTCGGTATTGCCGGCCGAAGTACGCGCAAACAGGTAGCGGTTGTCGGGCAGCGGCCCAGTTTGGAAGCTCCAGACCGGACTGCGGGCGCTGGCCCCGGCGGGGTTGCGGACCGTTACCTGCCAGTAGTAAGTTGTGTTATAAAGCAGGCCCGTGGCCACCACCACCGTATCCTTCGAGTTGGTGAGTAGCGTGCGCTGGTTCAGGTTATTGCTCTCAAAAAGAATAACGTCGTAGCGCAGCGAGTCGGCCTTGTTCGCACCGCTGGGGTGCCAGCTCAGGGCCACATCGCTGGGCTGGCCGGTAGCCCCGCTGGCGGGGCCGGGGCGCACCGGGGCGTTGGGCGCGGCCGCATTGGTCGGCTTTTCCAGCTGAAGGACAATGGACTGAGTCTGGTCGCTGGTGATGTTAACATTGGTGGTCAGTTGGGTGTAGCCCGTGCGCCGTGCCGTAATGGCGACCAGCCCGGCCGGCAGGTCGCTGATGGTTAGCTTGCCCTGGGCATCGGTAACGTACGAGCCGGTGGCCGGATTGGTGCTGATGCCCGTATTTGGTAATGGCTGATTGGTGCGCGCATCGAGCACCGTTACAGCAACTTTGCCGAAGGTTGTGGGCTGAACGGAAACGTCTTCGCAGCTACTCAGCGCACCCAGTAGCACGGCCCAGGCCGCCATTAGCAGTAAACCGACTCTCATGATAGCAGAAAAAAAGGGCGGGGTAAATAAGGGGGAAAGATAGGAAAATTATGGAAAAAATGAGTGATTCGTTAATGCGAAGTCGTTTTTTGTTCCGCCGAATCGCGCGCTACTACTCGCCCCTGCTGGTCGATAACGAGGAGCAGGGCTCGGTACTGGTCGCGACCCAGCACGCTTACCCGTACTTCCGACAGCCGGACTTCCTGCTGTGGAGCCAGGTCGAACTCGCCGCCCTGAGTGCTTTGCGAGCGGCCACTTGGGCTTTGGCGTACTACCAGCAGCTGGTAGCGGTAGCGGGCCGCAGTGGGCAGCAGGCTACGGCAGTGCCCGGTCACGGTGAGCAGCTGGTCGTGCTGCATCAGCTCGATGCGGGCCTGACATGGGACCGGAGCCTGCGCAAACGTCCCGCCGGTTGGCATCAACAAAGTTGCCAGCACCAGCGGGACGCGTTTCATAGCTCGGAAAAAAAAGGCAGTAAACTGCCGTTGGTGAGTTCGTTGCGAATCAGGGTTGCACCCGGCCCTGCGTGATGGTCATGTTAATGCCGCTGCCGCGCATCTCTATGTTATAGCCCCGGGGAGCCGATGAGCTGAGCCCTTCCTGCTGCACCAGGTTGTTGTTGTTGCCTACCTGCGTAACGCCGTAGGTGCGGTTGTTACCCTCAGCGTTCAGCACCGAGCGGTTGTTGCTGCCATCCTGCAGCAGGTTCACGGTGTTGCGGTTGCCCAGAATGTCGCTTTCGAATGAATTGCTCGTCTGGCGCTGGTCTACGTTGCCGGTGTTGCGGTCGCCGTTGAGGATGAGCGTGGCCGAGTTACCGTTGCCGTACTGCTTGAAATCGGCGATGTTGGCGCTGCCGGCCTGTACAATGAGCGCTTGGTTGGGCACCGTGCCCAGCGTCACCTGCTCAATGTTGGCCAGGTTATCGTTGCCGGTTTGCCGCAGCACGCTCAGCGTGCGGGCGGCGGCGGGCGACAATGCGTTGGTCGTGCGCGTTAGGCGTTCGAGACCGATTTCTTCCACCAGCTGCTGAGCCGTACTGGTTGCCGCTTGGGCCTGAGCCAGCTGCGGTACCAAGGCGACACTTAAGCCGCTGATGCACAGAATGAGGAAGTGTTTCATGGTCGAAAGGGCTAAGAAGAATAAGACTTGCCGGAGAGTCTGAACCAATGCTGCCGGGCTGTGAGCGGCCCGGAGGTCCGTCCGCAGCCCGGCAGCATTGGTTCAGGTTGGCCCACGGCTACGGCCGTGGGCTTTCAGCTCCTGCTTAGTGCTGGTATACAGCCACCGTATTGTTTATGCCTTCCTGCACCGTGGTGCTGTAGGCACCGAACGAACGCTGCGTAACGGTCGAGTAGTTGTCGTGGCCCACGGGGTAGGCTCCGCTGCCTTTCTGAATCTGCAGCGAATACTGGCTGAAGGCACCATCCTGGTCCGAGTAAGCCTGGTTGCGGTAACCAGTCTGGTCCTGGTACGACACGTCGAAGTCCTGGTCTCCCTGACGAGCGCGGGCCTGGTTGCCGGTGCCGGTCTGGTTCTGCACAATGATGTTGCGGTCGCCGGTCTGCTCGGAGTAAGCCATGTTGCGGCCGGCGCTACCTACGCCGTTGTTCACCTGCGTCGTCCAGGCGTTGTTGCCGAAGTCGGAGGGGTCATTCTGGGCGTTCTGGTTGATAACAGCGGAGTTACCAGGACCGGCCTGGTCTACGCAGGCATACTGCAGCTCACCGTTCTGAAAAACGTTCGAGAAGTTGTCGGTAGCTCCCAGCGCGCGGGTGGCCTGGCCGGCCACGGTAATAAAGTTGTTGGCCGTAGCGCCGCAGGTGAGGCAGCCGGGGTCGCGGAGAGCGGGAGGAGTGGGCCGAGCGGGCGGTGCACAGTTGACGCAGGGGTTCTGGGCCTGAGCTACGCCTGCCGACAGTACGGCGAAGGCAATCAGGGTAAGTTTTTGCAGAGCTTTCATGATGAGGAATGAGAAAAAAGTGAGGTAAAGGTTGAATTGGCAGCTTGCTCTCTCCGGAAGAACATGTCAAAGATACTATTAAAAATCAAAATGTCAATAGTAAGCTAAGATTATATTTAAAATAATTAATCACAAAGTGATAAAATCGTGTTTTTACGTTGTTTAACGGATATTTAGTATGAATAATTTTTTAAATATAGTGTTCATCTATTTCTCTCCCTTGGCGTTTGAACTTTTATCAGTAACAGGGGTGCTGGCTTTAACCATCTGCTCGTAGGCCTTTTCTTGGGCCGTTTTGCCTAGGTACAGCACCAGCCCCGCCCGCCCCGAGAAGTAAGAGTCGTTGTAGCGGCCGGTGCTCACTTGGTCGAGTTGGTCAGTCAGATAATAGTGGTTATCGATGCCCGCGATGATGCCCAAGTGCGGGGTTAGAAGCATTTCGCCCCCCACGCCCACAACTATATGTGGCAGCAACGGTGAGGCCCCGCGCAACTGGTTACGGCCCGTGACCCCGCCACCCAGCAAGGCATAAGGCGTAAACCGGTCATAGGGAAGTAGCCGGTATAGTAGTCCGGCCTCGGCGTAACCAAATTTTTGGTTGAAAGAGGCCCCACCTAGGCCTGCGGCCAATTGCAGGCCCCCAACATTTACGAATAAGGAGGTGGACGCATTAGCTTGGTAGTGCAGGGTGAACTCTGCCCCTGGGCGGCGCAACGGCTGCGCGTAGTCGCCCGAATACTGCTGAATTGAGGCATCGGCCCCCACGGCCAGCGACGAGCGGCGCAACTGGGTTTCGCGGCCCAGCACATCAATGCCGAGGTTTTTATTCTTCTCGTAGAAGTAGTTCTGAATGGGCAAGCCGTTGTACTCGGCTGAGTCGCGCGGGGTCCAGAGTTTTTCGGCGAAGCCCTCGAAGATGAGTGCTACCACGGCCTTCTCGATGGCCTCCTTCACGGCCATCTCGCTGGGTTCGTTGTAGGTGAAGCCCGTCTCCGTTTCGAGCAGGCGCTTGAAGTCCACAAAGCGAAACAGGCTGGCATCGACCTGCTGCGAAAGAATGGTTTTGGAGGTGTAAACCGTTTTGAAAATCTTGCCCGAGTTGGTACTGATTGCCCGCAGGTACACCGTCACCCGGTCCTGCCGGTACTGGCCCGAGGCACCGGCCCCGAAATAGCGCAGGCCCGCGCCGCCGGTCAGAATGTTGGAATCGTAGGAAACGATACCGCCTTCCAGAATAATGCCAGCGAACAGCAACGGAGCCAGCGCAGGTTGCTTCTTCCCGGTCTGGGCCGCGTACTCCTCCCGGGTCGAGCGGATGATTTTGCGTTCGTTAAGCAGGTTGCCCAGGTTTTCGCGCTCGATGGGCTCAAACCAGCCCGACTCTTCCAGCGCGCGCAACAGAATAGTGGTAGCCCCCTGCGTAACGGCCGTCGAGAAGCTGGCCCCGGTTTCGGTGGGCTTGTACTGGCCGGTTTGGTCGCGGAATTTGTATACAGCCACTACCGACTTGGTTTTGGGCGCTGGTAGCCCGCGCCACATCGAGTTGGCAGTTACTTCGGCCCCCAGGCGGGCGGGCTGGGTGGCCAGCAGGTGTTGGTGCAGGTAAGGCGTGCAGCCAGCCAGCGCGGCCAAGCTCAAAGCGGTGCCCAGCCGGAACAGTCGAGAGAAAAGCATTGCAGAAAAAGGAATAAGAGGGAGAATAAGCCAGATAATGACTTGTTCTACAGCCCGTTGGGAATAGTGACGGTGGTCTGATTGCCCGTTCCGGTGTCGGTGACGACAATGACGACGCCGCTCGAGCCCTGCGACACCTGAACTTGGTAGCCACCCACGTTGTAGGAGCCCGGCTTGATAGCCCCGGTGCCAAACTGCGAGCCGATGAGCCGGCTGGTAAGCTGCGACAGCACCTGCTGGTTAAGGTTGGAGGCGAACTCCGCCAGCGGGTCGCGACTAGTGGTGGGTTTTACCGGGTCGGCGATGCTGTTCTGGGCCGTGGCTGACGCTTGCAGCCAAGAATAGTTGAAGGGGTTGCCACCCCCAAAAGCCGGATTTTTGGCTTGGTAGGTAAAATCTTGGGAATGAGCTGAATGAGTTAGCGCAAACAGCAGCACCAGAGCGAAAATGTGTTTCATCGGATTGCAGAAAAAAGGATGGGGGAATAGGTATTAAGCATGTCAGAATCGTTCGGGAGGGGCCCGGTGGCCCGATTCGAGCTGGCGGCTGTTGCTTAGGGCTTCGAGCAGAAAGCCCCGCGCTGCCTCCACGGCAGCCGCTACCACTTCTTCCATCTGGTCGGCGCGGGTGGGCAGCGGCAGCTCCAGCAGCTCGGAATCGTTGACGCTGACCGCTACCAGCGACGAATTGGCCCGCGACGGCCGCTCAATGATGATGATATTGTAGTCGGCCACACCCATCGGGGCCTCGAAGGTGCTGTAAAACTGGTCGTAGAAGTCGTGGCCCAGTTTGCTTACCGCTTGGTCGAGTACCAGGCCCTGCGACTCGCTGCCCCCCTGTTGTAAGTTTTGCTGGTTGGCTACCGAGTCGGCTTTCAGAAAAAGGCGCAGGGCCTCTTCTAGTTTGGCCGGGGCAAGCGGTGCGGGCGTACTAACGGGTGCAGCCGTGGCTTGGCGGGGGAGGGCCTGCTGGCCCCGGTTTTGGGCGTGGGCCGGGCAGGCCAGGAGCCAGCCCAGCCCCAACAACACGCTTAATCGGCCCACGGCGGCCCAAGTGGCCCTGCGAGAGGACACGGGCAATTGTTGCAAAGCAGCTTGGCAACTAGTCATCGTGGTACCGGCCAAAAAGGGTGGAAACTAAGCCGAGTTAGCAGCAGGGCATAGTGCGGACAGCAAACGTATAGTTTATTTAAATTAAATGCAAGAATAATTAAATTATATCTTTGTTCAATCCGAAAAAAATAGCACTGCCTGCTCGTGCGTAATTGTCAAGGGTTGGCGGTGGCTGGTAGCGTCGAAAGAAACAGGAGCGCGCCGGCACACCATCGCAACTAAGCCGGACGGTGGCGAACAAAGTACGCAGATGGCAGCCTATGGGTCGCGATGGACAAGTAGCTTTTCGCCATTCGGCTGTAGCAGTTACCTGAGCCTTAAACTCGGGCTAGCTCAGCAGTTCCTCAATATCGGCCCGGGTGAGGTGCTTCATTACGGCTTCGTCGGTGGCGATGAGCTCGCTTACCAGCGCGAGCTTGCGGCGTTGCAGGGCCAGAATCTTTTCCTCAACCGTATTCTGGGTGATGAACTTGTATGTGAACACCGGCCGCTGCTGCCCGATGCGGTGGGCCCGGTCCACGGCCTGGGCTTCCACGGCGGGGTTCCACCAGGGGTCGAGCAGGAACACGTAGTCGGCGGCGGTCAGGTTCAGGCCCACGCCGCCGGCCTTCAGGCTGATAAGGAATATTTTCAGCTCTTCGTCTTCCTGGAAGCGCGCTACTTCGGCGGGGCGGTCGCGGGTGGCACCGTCGAGGTAGGCGTAGGGCATCTGGCGCTCATCGAGGGCGGCGCGCACCAAGGCCAAGTGCTGCACAAACTGACTGAAAACTAAAACTTTGTGGCCCTCGGCCACCACATTGCGCAACATGCGCAGCACCTCGCGCAGCTTGCCCGACTCGCCGGTGTAGTGCTCGTCGGCCAGGCGGGGGTGGTTGGCAATCTGTCGCAGCCGGGTCAGGCCCTGCAGCAGCAGGAACTGCGTGCTGGCCGTGCCGTGCTCATCCAGATTCTGCAGAATCTTGTTGCGGTAGAAGCTCTTGGTTTCCTCGTAGGCATGGGCCTGCTCCTCCGTCATTGGGCAGTAGCTGAGCTGCTCGGTTTTGGCCGGCAGCTCCTTGGCTACCTGCGACTTATGCCGGCGCAGAATGAACGGCTTGATGAGCGCGTGCAGGCGGCGGGTGCGGCCTTCGTCCTGGTTTTTCTCGATGGGCTTGAGGAATTCCTTGCGAAAAAACGCCTGCGTGCCCAGCAGTCCGGGGTTGATGAAGGACATCTGCGACCATAAATCCATGGTGCTGTTCTCGACCGGCGTGCCCGTAAGGATGAGCCGGTGCCGCGAGCGCAGCTGCCGCACCGCCTGCGAAGTCGTACTCGACGGATTTTTGATGGCCTGCGACTCGTCCAGAATCACGTAGTCGAACTTGTAGCTGGCCAGCAGCTCGGTATCGAGGCGCACGATGCCATAGCTGGTGAGCACCACGTCGTAATCGGCGAAGCGGTCGGGGTTTTTGTCGCGGTAGGTGCCGGTGTAGGCCAGCACACGCAGGCCGGGCGTGAACTTAGCGGCCTCGCTCTGCCAGTTGTACACCAGCGAGGTAGGGAGCACCAGCAGCGAGGCGGCCCCGTGGTTGTCGGCGCTTTCGTGGCGATGCTGGAGCATGGCCAGCGTCTGAATCGTCTTGCCCAGTCCCATGTCGTCGGCCAGGCAGCCGCCGAACTGGTAGTCCTGCACGAAGCGCAGCCAGTTGTAGCCGGCCTTTTGGTAAGGCCGCAGCTCGCCCAGGAACCCAACGGGCAGGGGGTGGTCTTCCACCTCGGCGAAGTCGCGCAGCTTGGCCAGCTTGCGGCCCATGCGCACGGTGGCCAGCTCGTTGCTCTGCAGGTCGGCCACCAGGGCCAGGTGGTGGCGGCGCAGGTTCAGGCCCTCGGCGGTTTCTTCGCCAAAGGCAAACAGCTCGAGGTAGTCCGTAAACCACTCCTCCGGGATAATGGCAATCTGGCCGTTAGGCAGCTTGAACTCGCGGCGCCGCTGCAAAATGTGGCCGCGCAACCGGATAAACGGTACCTCAATATCGCCAAAGTGCACGGTGCCGCGCACATCGAACCAGTCGCCGGCTTCCTGAATGCCCACTTGCACGCTGGTTGGCCCGATGAAGTAGTTTTTAGTAGCCGTGGTAGCCGCTTCTACGGTGTAGCCCAGCTCGGTGAGCTCGGGGGTATGGTCGTGCAGCCACTTAAAGGCTTCGCTTTTTGGCAGGGTCACCTGGCCATTTTCGACCAGCAGCCGGCGGGCGTGTAATGCTTCGACGGTTGCCTGCTCCTGCTCGGGACTACGCAGCAGGCGATGGAATACATAGCTCTCGGGGGTTTTTTCGAGGTGCACACTCACTGGCTTGTTTGTACCCAGCGGCATGAGGTGCGGCCCATAGCGAAAGCTAAGCTCGAAGTGAATCTGCTCGGCTTCGGCTCCGGAAAGCAATGGCGCGGCCAGCTTGGGCTGCGGAATGCGGCCCCGGCGCGGCGGCCCGGGCGGGCGCACGGGGGCTTCGGGCGGGGGGGCAGCGGGCAAGGCGTCGGTGTAGGTGAGGCGCGGCCGGGCCACAAAACGCTCCGAGCGAATATCAAAACCCCGGGCATGCACCTCGAACGACTCCATGAGCGGCGCCACGAATTTTTGGAAATAGCTTTCCTCCACCTGCCGGGGTACCACAATAAATTTCTTCTTGAGAAACGGCAGCAGCTTGCGCCCATCCACCTCGGTGCGGAAGGTGTAGAGCAAGTCGCCGAGCAGCAGCCAGGCCGGCTGCAGGCACACTAGCACGGCATCCTTGTACTGGAAATCGAGCTTCTGGCCCTGGTACTGAATAGTGGGAAAGTAGTGCGTGCCTTCCTCATTACGCCGGAAGTGGAACAGGATGGAGGCCTTGGCCGGGGCCATGCCGATTTCCTTCCACGTCGGCTCGCCGTCGCGGCCCATAATGAACACCTGCTTGCCGGCTAGGCGGGCCAGTACGGCCCCCATGCGAGTTTGCACGTGGCGGGCAATGGCTTCCTGCAAAGGCTTGTCGCCTTTTTCGGGGTTATAGGTTTTGAGGAAGAACTCGGCCGTGGCAATCTTGCGGGGCCAGAATTCCTTCACCACGGCTTCCTGCTGCAACTGGTCGCAAAGGGCAACCAGCTCAAAATCAATCGCATCGAGGCCAGCGGCAAACTCGTGCACGTTTTTGCCCGAAACCGTTTGGTGCTGAAGCGTGAGCTGCCCGCGCGGGCCCAGCTGCACCACGTAGGCCGCGAACAGGTGCCCCAGACACTCGTGTTCGAACAGCGAGTAAATGATTTGAAAAGGTTCTGCAGTAGATACTTTCATAGCCGGGCACGCTCGCGGAATGCGCAAGGTAGGGCCGAAAATGGAAATACGCACCGATAACTTTTTGTGATTTTGACGAGGGCTGGTGGTGCTAAAACCAGAAAAGGCCGGCCCGTTTTAGGCCGGCCTTCCCGATAAAAACCGATTACTGCCATATAAACAGCCAGTTGTGGCCACTGCAGTAGCGGCGATGACTACAGGTTCTCGCGCAAATCCAGATTGCCCGCATTGAGGGCGGGCCGGATGCTGACGGCCAGCGTGATGACAATAATAGAAACGCAGGTGAACACAATGTCCGAGACCTGCATTTTCACCGGGTACGACTCAACTACGCTCGTGGCCATGCCCATGCTTACCAACCCGAACCGCTGTTGCAGCCAGCACAGCGTTACGCCCGTGAGCAGCCCCACCGCCGCCCCTACCAGCGCCACAATAGCCCCCACGTAGAGGAACGTACGGCGCACGGCCTGCTGGTTGGCCCCCATGGCCAGCAGCACCGAAATGTCCTTCTTCTTGTCAATAACCAGCATCGACAAGGAGAAGAAAATATTGAGCGAGGCGATGAGCAGAATCAGCGTGAAGGTGATGAACACAAACAGCTTCTCGACCTTGATGGCTTTGAACAGGCTTACGTGCTGCTCATCCGAATCCTGCACCTTGAACTCCGGGCCCAACTGCTTGCGCAGCTGTTCCTTCACCTGGTCAACCTCGAAGCTCTGGCCCACTTTCACGTAGAGGGCAGTGCGGCGGGTAGTGTAGCCGAGCAGGCGCTGGGCAAACGAAATGGGCACGAAAATGTAGCTGTCGTCGATGTGCTGCTCGATGAGGAACACGCCGCCGGCAATCAGGCTTTCCTGGTTGAAGGCCTCGTCGGGGTTCATGCTCAGGGTTTTGCGGCCGGCCGTGTTGCGCGGGTACAGCAGGCGCAGGGGCGAGAGGCGGTTGTTGAGCGTGATGCTGAGCTCGTGCTGCACGCCCGCGCCCACCAGGGCAATGTCGAGGCTGTCGCGGTGCAGGCGGTGGTCACCCTCGCGAATGTTGGCGTCAATCTGACTCTGGCCGAAGTAGTTATCGCTCAGGCCGCGCATCTTCACCACCATCTGGCGGTCGTGGTATTGCAGCAGGGCGTTGTCCTCAATTACCTGGGTGAGCAGGGCCACGCCGGGCGTGTTCTCCAGCTTCACCAGAAAAGTGCGGTCCACGTCGAAAGCCTTGCCTTTGGCCGCCGAAATCACCAGATTGGGGTCGGACTTACCATAAAGCGTGCGCACCAAATCCTCCAGCCCATTGAACACCGACAGCACAATGATGAGCGCGGCCGTGCCCACCGCCACTCCAATCATCGAAATGTTGGAGATGATGGTGATGATGTTGCGCTTGTTCTTGGAGCGGAAGTAGCGCCGGGCAATGAGAAAGGGGACATTCATAAATCACGGATTCGTCGGATTTCGCACGGATTACACGGATTTCGTGGACGATTCCTCGGGGCAGCAGGGTGGCAGGGTGGGAACTTTGAGCGGAAAGCTACGCTAACGCAGACGTAAAAGGAAAGTTAGCAGCACAAGGCCCGCCGGATAACGGCTGCAGGTTCTGCCCCAAGCAGGACTTACTTCCAGGCCTTCACGATGAGGCCGGTGCCCGAGTCGTGGGTAGTGCGGGCATCGAGCCAGTTCAATAGCAGGCAGAAGGGGAACGTGATGAGGTAGTAAAACGGCAGCAGCAGGAAGAATGCGCGCGACTTGCCCAGCATCAGGATGGGGTATTTCATGCTGAGGCGCCACGAAATCTGGCCCGGCTCGCCGTAGCTGTAGCGGGCCTCGATGCGCTCGAAACCGGCGGTGCTCAACTTCTGCTGAATCTCGCGGATGTTGTAGCCGTCGCGCACGTGCTCCTCAATAAAGCTGGTTTCACCGTCGTCGTGCACATCGGAGCCGCCCTGGTCGCTGGGGGTTGAAATCAGCAGCATGCCGCCGTCCTTCAGCGATGCGTGAATGTTGCGAAACACCTCC
This sequence comes from Hymenobacter sp. UYCo722, assembly GCF_040547115.1. Classification (NCBI taxonomy): domain Bacteria; kingdom Pseudomonadati; phylum Bacteroidota; class Cytophagia; order Cytophagales; family Hymenobacteraceae; genus Hymenobacter; species Hymenobacter sp. UYCo722. The sequence continues at coordinate 601,350 of NZ_JBEPPC010000002.1, forward strand.
ACGTCTTCCAGAATGTGCTCCATCACGTCAACCGACAACGCCAAATCAAAGGTGTTGGGCTCCTGATACAGCACCAGGTCCTGCACGGCAAACTGCACGTTGCGGCGGCCAATCTGCCGAAAAAACTGGTTGGAGTCGGCTACCTGGTCGTCCTTCACGTCCACGGCCAGGATGTTCCACTTCGCACTCAACCCGCTCAGCCAGTAAGTGTACTGGCCGTAGCCCGAGCCCGCGTCGAGGATGTTTAGCGGCTCTTGGGTGCGGCCTTTGGCCCAGCGGCGCAGCTCGCGGTGCACGTGCCAGGTGCGTAGCAGCAGCAAATCGAGCAGGTGATAAAACAGCCGGCGCAGCCACGGCGTGCGGTTGAATACCTGGCCGAGCGTCTTTTTAATCGGGTCGTAGTACAAGGGAGGGCAGGAGGGTATGGGGGGTAGGAGGGCAGGAGGGATGGGTAGCGGTTAGTAAGCAGAAAAGCTGAATCCACTTTTTATCCTCGCACCCTCCTGCCCTAAAAAATTTATTCGCCCTTGAATAAACGCGGGCGGGCGGGCTTGTCGCTATTCTCGTCCGGTGCCTCGTCTTTCGGCGCGGGCGGAATGACGAGCGTGCCGAGCACCTCGTCCATGTGGGCGGCGTAAGCGGCGCTGTCGTCGTGGAAGAAAATAAGCTCGGGCACTACGCGGGCCGTCTGGCGGATGCGCTTGGCCAGCGCGTGGCGAATTTCCTTGGCGTTGTCCTTGATGATGGCCAGGCGCGTTTCGGTGTCGCCGCCTAGCAGCAGGCTCAGGTACACGCGGGCCTGGCCCAGGTCGGGCGTCACTTTCACGGTGCTGATGCCCGGGGCCATGCCGCCCCCGAACAGGTGCGGCAAATCGCGCTGGAGCACGGCGGCCAGCTCCTGTTGCAGCAGGCTGGCCATTTTCTGTTGTCGTTTGCTTTCCATAATGACTGGCAAAGGTACGAGGGGTTTTTAGGGTATGCGGGCAAGCGGGTAGGAGGGTAGGGGTTTTAAGTGCCGGAGGGTAATGAGGTGAGAAAAAGAATGAGGCCGCGCCTTAGGCCGACTCAATACCTTTGCCCCAGCCCAACAGCTCCTACCCCCTCACCCTCCTACTCTCATATCCTCAAGCAGTGCTCCGCTTCTTCAAAAGCTCCTTGCCCGCCCAGCTGGCGGCGCTGCTGCTGCTGGTACTGGCCCTGCGCCTGCCACTGCTGTGGCTGGGCCTGCCCCTCACGGCGGCCGAGCTGCGGGCGCTGCTGGTGGGCGAGCGCCTGCACGGCGGAGCCCTGCCGTACCGCGACCTGTACGACGGCACCGCGCCGCTGGCGGCGGCCTTCTTTGCTGGCCTCGATGCCATGCTAGCCCGGCCCGTGTGGCTCTACCGCATTACGGCGCTGGGCCTGCTGCTCATTCAGGCGCTGCGCCTGAACTTGGTGTTTGCCCGCTACGACGTGCACCCCGACCGCGGCTACATCACCGCCCTAACTTACCTGCTGGTGGGCAGCATCAGTACCGATTTAGATGCGCTCTCGCCACTGCTGCTCGGTCACACCTTCATCGTGTTTGCCCTGAGCGCGCTGCTGCCCACCTCGCGCGAAGGCTACGACAACCGCCGCCTGTTCCGGGCCGGGTTTCTGATTGGGCTCGGGGCACTGTGCTACCTGCCGCTGGGCCTGTTTGTACTGGTGGGCCTGTTTGCGGTGGTCATTTTCGCGGCCAGCTCCTTCCGCAGCTCGTTGCTGCTGTTGTGCGGCTTCCTGTTTCCGTACGCGCTGGTAGCCACGTTTCTCTTTTACAAGGAAGCATTGCCCGATTTCTGGCGGCTGCACCTGCAAGAGGGGCTGAATGACCTGATTTCGAGTGGCCTGCCCGCCGGGCTGCAACTGCGGCTGCTGGTGGTGCCCACTTTGGTGCTGGCTGCCGGGCTGGTGCGCGCCCTGAGCACTTCGCTGGGCCTGGTGTTCCAGGTCAAGTTCCGGCAGCTGATGCTGGTGTGGCTGGCCGTGGCGGCGGCGGCGGCGGCCGTGGAGCACGGCGCGGCACCCGGGGTGCTGGTGCTGCTGCTGGCCCCGATGGCTTATTTCAGCCTGTTTCTGTGGCAGCGCGACCGCCAGTATTGGTGGCTGGAACTGGTGCTGCTATTGCTGCTGAACGCGGCCGTCGTGCTGCGCTACCGCGCCTACGTGCCTCGCCTCGAAGCCATCCTGCACATGCCCGCCGAAAGCCGCTTCGGCCTCGTGCCCGACCCGCGCTACGCCGCGCTGCGCGGCCAGACGCTGCTGGTACTCGGCCCCGACGACCGGCCCTACTTCCACAACCACCCCGCCACGCCCTACCTCGACTGGACGCTTTCGCAGGTCGACTTCGGTCACCTCAACGAGTATGCCGCCGTGGTGCGCGTAGCCCAGAAAATGGGCCCTGCCCCGCCCAGCTATCTGCTCGATAAAGTTCGTCTTGTACCGCGTCTGAAGCAGCTGCTGCCCGGCATATTCGGTGATTATGAGCCCACGGAAATGCCGGGCCTGTACAAGCGAAAATGAGCAGCCAAACAAGCCGGGTAAATTAGTTTGCGCTAAAAAACGTCATGCAGCGCGCAGCGAAGCATAACCGGTTAGTAGATGCAAACAGATTTATACTGCTTGGTTATATTGGTTATAAGCTACTTAACAGCTAACAAGTGCTGTCGAAGTTGTTTAGTCTTCAATAGTGCCCATTACTCATGCCCAGCACCAATACCGGCTGCGACGCTCCGCAGGTACGCTGCGCAAGAAAACGGCCAGCGGCTCCAGCTCCGTCAGCAGCGAGGTGAGGGTGATAACGCGGCCATCGTGCAAGTGCAGGCGTAGGTAATCGTAGCGGGCCCAAAAACTGCGGCGGGCGCGGCACGTCACGCGCACCACCCGGGCCAAATCGCGCCGGTCAAACGGCAGTCGCTGGCCGGCTTCGTACACTTCAAAGCGGTTTTCGGTGGGCTGAAACGCGAGCGTGGTGTCGTGGTTCAGGGTCCAGTAGCGCAGGTGCAGTAGTAGCGCCGGCCCGCTCAGCACCAATGTAAAGGCGATGAAGCCTAGCGTGAGCGCCCATTCAAACCCACTCACGGGCGGCCCGCTCATGGCCACGGCCGGCAGCACGCTCAGCCCCGCACCCAGTGCCAGCAGCGGCCAGAACAACAGCCGCATTTGCCGCGCCGCCGTGGTCTGGTACACATGGGTGCGCTTCGAGAACAGCCCCGTGAGCCAGCGCGCCGCGCCCAGCACCAGAAACAGCACCACGGCCGCTTCAATCAGCGGGCGGAAAAAAGTCGATTTCATGGCTGAAATAACTGGCCGGCGCTACGCCCGCACCTGTACCCAGGCCTCGTTATCGGTGTGCGCGCGCAGGTGGCCGAAGCTTTCCAGCGCCAGCCCAAATCGGGCAAACACTTCTTCCACGGCCGCAAGGCCGGCCGGGTCCACGCATACCAGCAGGCCGCCCGAAGTCTGCGGGTCGCAGAGCCACGCCCGCTGCTCATCACTCACCGGCCCGATTTTATGGCCGTAGCTAGCCCAGTTGCGGCCGGTGCCGCCGGGCACACTCCCCTTCTTCAAATACGATTCGGCCGCCGCCAAGCGGGGCACCTTGGCGAAGTCGATTTCGGCCGTCAGGTGGCTGCCTTCGCATACTTCGGCCAGGTGGCCGAGCAGGCCGAAGCCGGTCACATCCGTCAGGGCCGTCACAGCGGGCAGCTTGCTTAGGTCCGCGCCAATCTTGTTCAGCTGCATCATCTGGGCCGGCGCAATGCTGGCGTCCTCCTCCCGCAAAATGCCTTTTTTCTGGGCGGTGGTCATAATACCCACCCCCAGCGGCTTGGTCAGAAACAGCTCCGAGCCAGCCGTGGCCGTGTCGTTCTGCTTCAGGTCCTTAATGTCGACCATGCCCGTTACGGCCAGCCCGAAAATAGGCTCCGGCGAGTCGATGCTGTGCCCGCCGGCCAGCGGAATCCCCGCTTCGGCGCAGATACTGCGGGCCCCTTCCAGCACGCGGGCGGCTACCTCGGGCGGCAGCTTATCTACGGGCCAGCCCAGCACGGCAATGGCCAGCAGCGGCCGCCCACCCATGGCATACACATCCGAAATGGCATTGGCCGAGGCAATGCGCCCGAAATCGTAGGCGTCGTCCACGATGGGCATAAAGAAGTCGGTGGTCGAAATGATTGCCTGCCCCCCGCCGATGTCATACACCGCCGCATCGTCGCGGCTGGCGTTGCCTACCAGCAGGTTGGGGTACTGCGGCTGGGCAATGCTGGTGTGCAGCATCTGGTCGAGTACGGCCGGCGCGATTTTGCAGCCGCAGCCCGCGCCGTGGCTGTATTGGGTGAGTTTGTATTCCATGAGTTGCTAAAATCGAGCGAAGGCACAAAAGTAAGCGGGCGGCCCATCGTGGGCCGCCCGCTTCCATTGCAGTCAGTAAATAGCGGCTATTTAATAGCCACGGGCAATTCTATATTCTCCCAGCGCAACACCAGCGCTTTGGGGGTCACCTCATACGCCAGCCGCTCGGTCACGGCTGCCGTTTTGCGGGGCGTCACCATCACGCGCAGCGCATCCTGCTTCTCGTCGTACTTAAATGCCCCCCACTGATTCGGCACTTTATTAAAAATAGCCGTCCACTGGCCGCTCTCGGCCGGAATCACGAAGAAGCCATACTTGCCCGCTGGCAATGCCTTGCCCTCCACCATCACCGCCTTGCTGAATTCTACCGTGGTCGCCTCGTTGGCCCCGGCGCGCCACACTTTGCCGTACGTCTCCAGCCCACCGAAAATCTTGCGGCCTTTCACGCCGGGGCTGCTGTAGTTCACCGTCACATCGGCCGTGCCAACTTTGCCGGTCGCGGTGGCCGCCGGGCTGGGCTTGGCCGCACCCTTGGCGGGAGCGGGCATGGTGGCCGGCATCGTTTGAGCGTGGGCGGCCGTGCCGGCCAGCGCTAGCGTCAGGCCAAAAGCGGCCGTGCGAAGATTCAGGAATGATTTCATGGGCATTAAAAGCTGAAAATGAGGGTGAAGGCAGATATAAAGTTCGGCATTCGATGCGCAAACACCACATCAGCCGTCGAGGTTTGCCAAAGACACGGATTGCCACGGAAGTTGCCTCGGTTTCGTTCGCCAGTATCCGAAACTGTCAGGCTCCCCTCTCTTTTGGAGAGGAGCCGGGGGGGAGGTCCCGTTATTTGCACCGTTGCTGCGGCTGGGCCTGTCCCATCTTGCTTTCGGCCCTCGGTTGTCGTATCTTTGCCCCGAAGTTGGTATTCAATCTGATAAAGAGGGGACGCGCAGTCCCCTCTTTTTTTGCCCGCTTGTTTCAAAACCCTATGCACTTCGACCGCAACCTGCTGCTTGAAATGCTCCACGACGCCATCGGCGAAGAGGAGCTGTTCATCGTGAGCCTCACCTTGTCCGATTCGGTGCTACCCAAGGTCACCGTCACCCTCGACGGCCCCAACGGTCTCGCTATCCAGGCCTGCGCCACCATCAGCCGCCGCCTGGCTCGCCGCATCGACGAGCACTACGGCGAAGAGGCGGCGTATTCCCTGGAAGTTACCAGCCCCGGGGCCGACCAGCCCCTCACCGACCCGCGCCAGTATGCCCGCCACATCGGCCGCTCGCTGGCCCTGAAGCTGACTGACGGCACCGAAAAAACCGGTACCCTCACCGCCGCCACCGCCGAGGGTGTGGAAATCGAAGAAGTAATCAAGCAAAAAACCAAGAAAACCACCCTGCCCGCCGCTTTCTATCCCTTCGGGGATATAACGGAGGCCAAGGTTGTTATCTCTTTTAAGTAAGTCTCTTGTCATGCTGACGAAGGAAGCATCTTATCACCGCTGCTTTCGTCAGATTTACTAACCCATTGTAGCCCGGACGTGATAAGGTCCTTCGCTGCGCTCAGGATGACATTATTAATATGAACAGCCACGAACTAATCGAATCCTTCGGCGAATTTGCCCGGAGCAAGAACATCGACCGGCCCACGATGATGAGCATCCTGGACGACGTGTTTCGCACCATGATTCGGAAGAAGTACGACCAGGACGAAAACTTCGACGTTATCATCAACCCCGATAACGGCGATTTGGAGATTTACCGCAACCGCGAAATCGTGGACGATAACTCCGAGGACATCTGGGACCACGACAAAATTACCCTCACCGAGGCCCAGAAAATCGAGCCCGACTTCGAGATTGGCGAATCCGTAGCCGAAGGCGTGAAGCTGGAGGATTTCGGCCGCCGCGCCGTGCTCATGGCCCGCCAAACGCTGATTCAGCGCGTGAAGGACCTCGAGCGCGACAACCTGTACCAGAAGTACAAGGACCAGGTGGGCGAAATCGTGACCGGCGAGGTCTACCAGGTGTGGAGCCGCGAGGCCCTCATCATGGACAAGGACGACAATGAGCTGGTAATGCCCAAAGGCGAGCAAATCCCTAAGGACCGGTTCCGCAAAGGCGACACCGTGCGTGCCGTGGTGCACCGCGTGGAAGTAATTAATGGCACGCCGAAAATCATCCTCTCCCGCGCTGCCCCGGCTTTCCTCGAGCGGTTGTTCGAGCTGGAAGTGCCCGAGATTTACGACGGTCTCATCGTTATCAAGAACGTGGTGCGCGAGCCCGGCGAGCGCGCCAAAGTAGCTGTGGAGAGCTACGACGAGCGCATCGACCCCGTAGGGGCTTGCGTAGGCATGAAGGGCAGCCGCATCCACCCGGTAGTGCGCGAGCTCGAAAACGAGAACATCGACATCATCAACTACACCGATAACCTGGAACTCTATATTGCGCGGGCACTATCGCCGGCCAAGGTGGGTTCTATGAAGATAAACCAGGAGAACGGGCGCGTTTCCGTGTTCATGAAGCCCGACCAGGTGAGCCTGGCCATTGGCCGTGGCGGTGCCAACATTAAGCTGGCCAGCCGGTTGGTGGGCATGGAAATCGACGTATTCCGCGAAGCCATCGACTACGAGGAAGACATTTCGCTGGACGAGTTCCAGGACGAAATCGAGCCTTGGGTACTGGCCGAGCTGAAAAAAATCGGCCTCGATACCGGCCGCGCCGTGCTGGCCGTGAAGAAGGACGACATCGTGCGCCGCACGGAGCTCGAAGAAGAAATGGTGGACGATGTGTACCGCATTATCCGCCAGGAATTTGCCGATGACGAGGACCTCGACGATACTTCGCTCGAAACTGCTAAAAACCGCGTTGCCGCAGGCAAAACCGCTGGTCCTGCCGACGGAGAATTAGCTGTAACGCACGCCTCAGCCACCGAAACGGCGGCTGAACATACCCCCCTGGCCACCGAGGCTGAGGACACTACCACAACTCCAACTGAGGAAGCGGGCGCAAGCTCTCCCGCCGAGCCAGCCCAATGACGGCCGCGCGGCCGGTACGGCAAGGGTAACAAATCGTGCCAGCAGGTGCGGTTTGTGCCCTGCTGGCAAGATTTAATGTAATACCTTTGCAATTAGAAGCGTATCGTACGCGAGAAAAGATAGAATGGCGGAAGCAACCCCGAAACGGCTACAACAGGCAGCCAAAGACCTGAATATTGGAATGGACCGGGTGGTAGAAGCCCTGGCCAAAAAAGGTATACAAGTAGAGAACAAGCCGACCACAAAGCTCACCGGTGAGCAAGTGGCTTCGCTGGAGAAGGAATTCGCCGCCTCTGCCCACGACCGTCAGGAAGCCCAGAAAGTCATTCAGGCCAAGCGCCAGAGCGACCTCGACGCGGCTCCGAAACCGTCTGCCCCAGCCCCACGCCCCGCGCCGGTGGCAACGCCTGCTCCGGCTCCCAAGCCGGCCGCGCCGGCTGCGCCCGCAATGGCCGTGCCAGTGGCCGCTGCACCGGTAGCTGCTGCGGCACCCGTTGCGCCAGTTCCTACGCCAGCACCCGAAGCACCGAGCGTGCCCGGTCTGAAAGTGCTGGGTAAAATTGAGCTGGATAGCAAAGGCCGCGTGGTTCCTCCCCGGCCAGCTGCTCCCGTTCCGGCAGCAGCAGCTCCGGCTCCTACGCCTGCGCCTGCGCCGGCCCCCGCAGCGCCAAAAGCAGCGGCTCCGAAAGCAGAAGCCCCTGCCGTTACTCCGAAAGTAGAAGCTCCGGTTGCTCCGCCTCAAGTTGCCACTCCGGCTCCCGTAGCCCAACCTGCAGCGAAACCCGAACCGGTGGCCCCGGCTCCCGTGGCTGCGATGCCGGCTGCACCCGTTGCACCGGTAACTCCTCCGTCTGCTGCTATTGCTGCTGCTCCGGCCGCCCCAGCCGAGCCTGTTGCAACGCCTGAGGATACCAGCACCATCGTAGCTAAGTCCGACACGCTGAAAGGCCTGACCGTACTTGGTAAAATCGATTTGTCGTCCATCAACAATGACCGGCGTGGACCGGGTGGCCGTGGCCCCCGCCCCATCGCTTCGTCGGATGTGAGCAAGCGCGGCCTGCCCGCTGGTCCCGGCCAGAAGAAGCGCGCCCGCCTGCCCGGCCCGGCCGGCAGCACTACCTCGCCTCCCAGCCCTGGCTACCAAGGCAACCGCCCCGCTGGCGGTGGCACGGGTGGCGGCTACCAGGGCAACCGCCCCGGTGGCGGCCCCGGCCAAGGTGGCAACCGCCCCGGCGGTCCCGGCCAGCGCCCCGGTCAGAACGCGGCTCCCAAGCCGAATGCTCCCGCCCTCACGCCTGAGCAGGCTGAAAAGCAGATTCAGGAGCAGATTAAGGCCACGCTGGCCAAGCTCGGCGGCAACAAGGGCGGCAATAATCAGAACCGCGCCAAGTACCGCCGCGACAAGCGCAGCATGCTCGCCGAGGACCGCGAGGCCCTGCGTGCGCAGAACGAGCTCGACGCCAAAATCCTCAAGCTTACCGAATTCATCTCGGCCAATGATTTGGCTTCGCTGATGGACGTGAACGTGAACGAGGTGATTAAGGTGTGTTTGGGCATGGGCATGTTTGTGTCCATCAACCAGCGCCTCGATGCGGAAGCCATTACCGTGATTGCCGACGAATTCGGCTTCGACGTGGAATTCCTGTCGGCTGAAGAAGAAGAGATTGATGTAGATGCAGGCGATACCGAGGAGGACCTGCGCCCCCGCGCCCCCATCGTGACCATCATGGGCCACGTCGACCACGGTAAAACGTCGCTGCTTGACTACATCCGCGATGCGAGTGTGGCCAAAGGCGAGGCCGGTGGCATCACGCAGCACATCGGTGCCTACGAGGTGCGGACCAAGTCGGGCCAGGCCATCACGTTCCTGGATACGCCGGGTCACGAAGCCTTTACGGCCATGCGTGCCCGTGGTGCCAAGGTGACGGACATCGCCATCATCGTGGTAGCTGCCGACGACTCGGTGATGCCGCAGACGAAGGAAGCTATTAACCACGCGCAAGCGGCTGGGGTGCCGATTATCATCGCTCTCAATAAGATTGATAAGCAGTCGGCCAACCCCGAGAAAATCCGCGAGGAGCTTTCCCAGATTAATATTTTGGTGGAAGAATGGGGGGGCAAATACCAGAGCCAGGAGGTTTCGGCCAAATCGGGCATTGGTATTGAGGAGTTGCTGGAAAAGGTGCTGCTGGAAGCCGAATTGCTCGACCTGAAAGCCAACCCTGACCGTGGTGCCATCGGCACTGTTATTGAAGCTTCGCTGGACAAAGGCCGGGGCTACGTAACCACCGTGCTGGTGCAAACCGGCACCCTGAACGTGGGCGACATCATCCTCGCCGGCCCGCACTTTGGCCGCGTGAAGGCCATGACCGACCACCGCGGCAAAAAAATGAAAACGGCGCCGCCTGCCACGCCAGTACAGGTGCTCGGCCTGACCGGGGCCCCGCAGGCCGGCGACCGCATCCAGGTAATGGAGACGGAGCGCGAAGCCCGCGAAATCGCTACCCAGCGCCTGCAGCTGGCCCGTGAGCAAACCATCCGGACCAAGAAACACATCACGCTGGACGAAATCGGTCGCCGCTTGGCCATCGGTTCTTTCAAGGAACTCAACATCCTGGTGAAGGGCGACGTGGACGGTTCGGTGGAAGCCCTTTCCGACTCGCTGCTCAAGCTGAGCACGCCGGAAGTGAAGGTGAACATCCTTTCGAAAGGGGTGGGTGCCATCTCGGAAAGCGACGTGCTGCTGGCTTCGGCTTCCGACGCCATCATCATCGGCTTCCAGGTGCGGCCCTCGCAGAGTGCCCGCAAGCTGGCCGAGAACGAGCAGATTGACATCCGTCTGTACTCCATCATTTACAACGCCATCAATGAGGTGAAGGATGCCATGGAAGGCATGCTGGCCCCGACGGTGCAGGAAGTGGTGACGGCCAACGCCGAAGTGCGGATGGTGTTCAACATCACCAAAGTGGGCACCATTGCCGGCTGTATGATGACGGAAGGTACGCTGACCCGCAAAACCAAGGTTCGCGTGGTTCGCAACGGCATCGTGATGTATACCGGCGACATTCAGGACCTCAAGCGTTTCAAGGACGACGTGAGCGAAGTGCGCCAGGGCTACGAATGTGGTATCTCCATCAAAGGCTTCAACGAGCTGATTGAAGGTGACAACATCGAAGGCTTCGAAGAAAAGGAAATCAAGCGCACGCTGTAAGGCAAGCGCAACCTGCAAAGGTAAAAAAGCCCCGGCTGCATTGTGCTGCCGGGGCTTTGTTTTTATTCCGAATGCTTGTCTCATGCCAAACGAAAAAGCCCCAGCTATTGAGTAGCTGGGGCTTTAAAACAGTATCGAATTCCTAAAAGAACAGGAACCTGTGCTTGCGGGTGTGCTTGTGTACCAGCGGCTTGCCATCGGGGTTGGAGCCACCGATGAAGTGGCTTTGGCCACGCTTGCCTTCGGCATAGCCGGGCTTACCAGCTTGGGCCCGGAACTTACGCACCATGAAACCGCCACCCGAGCGATTCGAGTCAAACTGGCGGTCGGGCCCTTTGGTGCCGAAGCTGGTATTGCCGGTGCGGGCTTCGAGCAATGCCAGTTGCTGGTCTTTCTTGATTTCGTCGGGCGTCATGGCGGCGCGGCGCTGGTTGCGGGCCAGTTCCTGCGCGTTGGTGCCGTTGGTACGGGCGGCTTCTGGATTTCTGCTCTGGCCGGGTTCGGGGAAGGCGGGCCCAGTTTGTGCTTGTGCCACGGCGGCGGTACCAATACTCAAAACGCCCAGTAGGGCGGCGGCAATCAACTTGTTCATGTCAGCGAGGAGAGAGAGTGGAGTGGTGGCGTTTTGGCCTAACGAATGAAAAATCTGGGTGGTTCCATTCGGAAAGTGAAAGATATCGGCCCGATTAAATTCTAAACGAAGTTCGCAACTTATTTTGATTCGGTTGCTTACCTGCCTTAAATAAAACGACAGCTTTAACCTGAAATGCAAAAACCACTGTCTGTTGCACGACAAACAGTGGTTTTTTCTGGCTGAATGATTCGGCGCTTACACGCGGCCGGCGCGCAGCGAATCGCGGATTTCCATGAGTAGCTGCTGGTCGGTGGTAGGGCCGGCGGGCACTGTCACCACTTCAACGGGTTTCTTTTTCATGGTGTTGGCACCTTTCACAATCAGGAAGATGATGAAAGCCAGAATCAGGAAGCTCACCAAGGCATTCAGGAACAAGCCAATTTTCATCGGTCCCAGGTGAATGGTGGAGAAATCGGGCTGGCCGCCGATGGCTCCCACCAGCGGCATGATGACGTCATCGGTGAGCGAGGTAACGATTTTGCCGAACGCTGCACCAATGATAACGCCGACCGCCAGGTCGAGTACGTTGCCTTTCGCGATGAACTCTTTGAATTCAGAAATGATTGCCATTGCATTGATTGCTAAAGGATTGGAATTATTTGGTTGGGTTAAAGCTATGTATTAAAATTCAAATGCTTAATACCCAGACTGCCATGCAAAGGTGGGTAGCCGGTTGTAGGACAATGCGCGGGTTTCGCCCGGCAACGCTTGGGGCCGGACGAACCGGGCCGTTGGCTCGTTCGGCCCCGGCCCGGCCCGGGCTGTATCTTTGGCGGGCCCGATTGTAACCCCAGCCTGACTCTTATGTCCACCACCTTCGAAAACCTGCTGTACGACCTCGATGCCGCCAGTGGTATCCTCACCATTACCTTAAACCGTCCTACCAAGCTCAACGCGCTGAACGCAGCTACTATCGCCGAAATCGACGCGGCCGTGGAGCAGGCGCTGGATGAGCCGCAGGTGCGCGGCATTATCCTTACGGGCAGCGGGGAGAAGGCCTTTGTGGCCGGGGCCGACATTGCCGAGCTGGCAGCCCTAACGCCCGCGCAGGCTGCCCGCGCCGCCGAGCGTGGCCAGGAGGCTTTCATGCGCATCGAGGAAAGCACCAAGCCAGTGATTGCGGCCGTTAATGGCTTTGCTTTGGGCGGCGGCTGCGAGCTGGCTATGGCCTGCCACATGCGCGTAGCGTCGGAAAATGCCCGTTTCGGCCAGCCCGAGGTGAACCTGGGCCTGCTGCCCGGCTACGGCGGCACCCAGCGCCTGCCCCAGCTTATTGGCAAGGGCAAGGCCATCGAACTGCTGCTTACGGCCGACCAAGTAAAGGCCGACGAGGCCCTGCGCCTGGGCCTGGTGAACCATGTGGTGCCGCAGGCCGAACTGCTGAGTTTCTGCCGGCAGCTGCTGGGCAAAATCCTGGGTAAGGCCCCAGTGGCGGTGGGCCTGGTGCTGGAGTGCGTGAACGCCCACTACGACAAGGAAACCGACGGCTACGCCGCCGAGGCGCACGCCTTTGGGCAGGCGTTTGAAACCGACGATTTCAAGGAAGGCACCACGGCTTTCGTGGAGAAGCGACCGGCGGTATTTCAGGGCAAGTGAAATTAAAAATGAATAATTAAAAATTAAAAATCAGCAGAGTAACTGCCAATAACCCAGCATCCGGGCCAACTTTTAATTTTTAATTCTCAATTTTTAATTTGTTTCGGATGAGTGTAGCCAAGAAATTAGCCTCGCAAACGGCCGTGTACGGCGTGAGCAGCATTGTGGGGCGGGTGCTTACGTACCTGTTGGTGCCGATATACACCGGGGCATTCGCGGCGGCCGAGTATGGCGTGGTGACAGGGCTGTACGCCTACGTATCGTTTCTGAACGTGGTGTTTACCTACGGCATGGAAACTACGTTTTTCCGCTTCGCCAACCGGCCGGGTACCGACCGCAAGGAGCTCTACGACCGGGTGCTGAGCTTGATACTGATAAGCACAATCGTGCTCACGGTGGGCCTGATGCTGCTGGCCCGTCCGCTGCTGAGCCTGCTGGAAATACCCTACGAGAACAAGCAATATGCTATTTGGGTGGCCCTGATTCTGGGGCTGGATGCGCTGACGGCCATTCCATTTGCCCGGCTGCGGTTGGAGAACAAGGCGCGCCGGTTTGCCAGCATTAAGCTGGCTGGCATTGTCGCTAACGTGGTGCTGAACCTGTTCTTTATCGTGCTGTGCCCGGCCGTGCTGAGTGGAAAGTGGCTGCCGGGGCTGCAGCCGCTGGTGGCGCAGGTGTACAACTCCGAAGTGGGCGTAGGCTACGTGTTCCTGAGCAACCTATTTGCTAGCAGCGTCACCCTGCTGCTGCTGGCCCGTGAGCTGCTGGATTTTCGCTTTCGATTGAGTCTGGCGTTTTTGAAGCCGCTGCTGCAATACGCCTACCCCCTGATGCTGATGGGGCTGGCCGGCATGGTGAACGAGACGTTGGACCGCATTCTGCTGCCCAAATGGCTGCCCACTAATTTTTATCCCGGCCAGAGCAGCCTCACGGCGGTGGGGATTTATGGGGCGTGCTACAAGCTGAGCATTTTCATGTCGCTGGTCATTCAGGCTTTCCGCTATGCGGCCGAGCCGTTTTTCTTCGCCCAGAGTACCGAGAAGAATTCGCCCGCCACGTTTGCTATGATTTTGAAGTGGTTCACGCTGTGCTGCGCGGTCATCTTCGTGGGCATCAGCCTGAACGTGGAAGACTTCGGACGGCTGTTTCTGCGGCGGCCGGAATACCTGCAGGGGCTGGTGGTGGTACCCGTTTTGCTGCTGGCCAACCTGTTTTTGGGGGTATACTACAACCTGTCGGTCTGGTTTAAGCTCACCGATAAGACGTACTATGGTACCTATATCGGGGCGGGTGGCGCAGTGCTCACCATTGTGCTCAACTTCGTGCTGATACCGCTGCTAGGCTACCTGGGCAGCGCCATTGCCACGCTGGCCTGCTATTTTATGATGGCGATGTTGTGCTGGCGACTGGGCGAGCGGCATTTCCCGGTGCCGTATCCGGCGCTGCGGCTGGGGGGGTGGCTGCTGTTTGCTTCGGGGCTGGTGGCGCTGGGCTGGTGGTTGCAACCAGCAAACTGGTGGGTGCGCCACGCCTGGCACGCGGGCCTGACGGTTGCTTTCCTGCTGGCGCTGTACCTCGTGGAGCAGCCGCGCCGGGCCGTGGCGGCTGCGGCCAGATAGCCGGAGAGAAATTATTTGGAGCCACAATAAAAAACGCCCGACCAATTTGGCCGGGCGTTTCTCTGGACGGTCGTTGAGCGTAGCCTATTAGGCCAGTACTTCCTCAGTGATGGTGCTGGCAAAGGCCAGCAAATCAGCTTCGCGGAAAGCGCCAGCCATCACCTGCAGGCCGATGGGCAGGCCGGCGGCATCTTCGCCCACGGGTACCGAAATAGCGGGTACGCCGGCCAGCGAGGCCTGCACCGTGAAGATATCGGCCAGGTACATGCTCACCGGGTCCTGCTTTTCGCCAATATTGAAGGCCGTGGTGGGGGTAGTGGGCAGCACCAGGAAATCATACTGGCGCAGCAACTCGTCGGTTTTGTCTTTGATGAGTCGGCGCACGCGCTGGGCCTTGGTATAGTACGCGTCGTAATAGCTGGCGCTGAGCACGAAGGTGCCTAGCAGAATGCGACGCTGCACCTCGGGCCCAAAACCCTGCGCGCGGCTCTTTTTGTACATCGACTCCAAATCCGTGGCATCCGGGGCGCGGTAGCCATACTTCACGCCATCGAACCGGCCCAAATTGGAGCTGGCTTCGGCGGTGGTGAGGATGTAGTAGGTCGGAATCATGAAATCGAGGTAGGGGAAGTCCACGGCTTCCACCACGTGGCCCTGGCCGCGCAGCACGTCGAGCTGGGTCTCCATCGCCGCCTTGATTTCGGGGTTCAGGCCCTCATTGTTCACGGCATCGGCGATGTAACCAATGCGGTAGTGCGGCGCGGGCGTGAGCAGCTGGCTGAAGGCGGGCACCTCGCGCTGGCTGGCGGTACTGTCCATGCCATCGGGGCCAGCCATTATTTCCGTGAGCAGCGCCGCATCGGCCACCGAGCGGGTGATAGGACCAATCTGGTCGAACGACGACGCGAAGGCGACCAGCCCGTAGCGCGAAATGCGCGAGTACGTGGGCTTAAAGCCCACCACGCCACAAAACGCGGCTGGCTGGCGCACCGAGCCACCCGTGTCGGAGCCGATGGATGCCAGGCACATATCGGCCTGTACCGCTACAGCTGAACCGCCCGACGAGCCGCCGGGAACGCGGTTGGGGTCGGCCGCGTTGCGAGCCGGACCGAAATAGGACGTTTCGTTCGAGCCGCCCATGGCAAACTCGTCGCAGTTTTGGCGGCCGATGATGATGGCATCGGCATCGAGCAAGCGCTGCACGGCCGTGCCGGTGAAGAGCGACTTAAAGCCGTCGAGCATGCGGCTGCTGCTTTGCAGTGAGTGCCCGGCATAGGCCAGCACGTCTTTAATACCGATGACCATACCGGCGAGCGGGCCGGCAGTGCCGGCAGCCAGCTTGGCATCCACGGCATCGGCCTGGGTGCGGGCCTCGTCGGGCCACACTTCCAGAAAGGCGTTGAGGTGCTGCTGACGCTCGATGCTATCGAGGTAATAATCGACGAGCTGGCGGCAGGACGTGTTGCCCGCCGCCAGCTCGTTGCGAACTTCGGATAATGACTGAAAACGCTTCAAACTTGATGCAGAGTTAGGTGGCCGATAGCAGAAGGATTATGCGCCGGAATCGGCGGGCAGGTAGGGCTGGCGGGGCTGCGTGCCCTCGGGGGCCAGGTTGGGGGGCAGCACGGTAGCTACGGGCGGGGCCGGGTCGTACTGGTCGGCCGTGGGCATAGCCGATGCGGCGTGCGCGGCGGGGGCAGCCCAAGGGTCGAAGCCGGAGCCAGAGCTGGCTTCAGCCGTCAGAGGCAGCGGGGTGTTGTGCTGTTGCGGCTGGGGCGCGTAGGGATTGGGCTGCTGGTACGGCTGGTTCGGGGCGGCGGGCTGGCCGGCCTGCTCGAACTCGCGGCGGATTTCGGTGCTGGCATCCTTAAACTCGCGGATGCCCTTGCCGAGGCCGCGTGCCAGCTCGGGGATTTTATTAGCCCCGAAGAAAATCAGGATGACGACCATGATGAGCATGAGCTCAGAGCCGCCGATATCGCCCAGAAATAATACGAAGGGAGTATGCATGATTATTGAAAGCTAAAAGCGCGGGTTAGCGCGGCTGGTTATTAGGGTCGTTGGGATTATAGGCCGGCGGGGTAGGCTGCTGATAGCCGGTTTGCTGGGGGTAGCTGTTGGGCTGTTGGTTATAGTCAGGCTGCTGGCCGTAGCCGGGCTGCTGAGGATAATTAGGCTGCTGGGGCTGGCCATAGCCGGGCTGCTGCGAAGGGAACTGCTGCTGGTAGGGCGGCTGGCCGGGCTGGTCGCGGTACTGGGGCTGCTGGTCTTCGGGCTTGGTGCTAGCGTCTTTGAACTCGCGCACGCCTTGGCCCATGCCCTTAAATAACTCGGGAATACGCTTAGCTCCGAACAGCAGAATGACAACGAACAGGATAAGCAGCATTTCGGTGGTGCCGAAGCTGCCGATGAGGAACAGGGAATGAAGCATCAGAGGGTGGGCGCCTGGGCCCGGTGGATGGTGAGAAAAACGGATATACGCAGCTAAACGGGTTTTGGCGTCTCAAAGATACCGCTTAGTAGATGTTTTGCCGATGAACCCGCCATTGGTGGGCCGGGCGAGGTGATTGACCGTCATAACAGCCAGATTGGCCGGAAGGTGCTAACCCAGCGTAAAAGACAGCTCTAGCTTTGTCGGTACTTGCTGAGCCAACGGTGACTTATTCGCCCTCCACGCTTGTTTTTCATCTGCCATGAAACTTTCTCCTGCTTCTTTTCTGGCTTCCCACGAACTTGAACGCCTCGCAGCGTTGCACAGCTACGAAATTCTCGATACCGAGGCCGACCCTGTGTTTAACGACCTTGCCTTGTTGGCAGCTTTCGTGTGCGGTACGCCGATGTCGCTGGTATCGCTGCTTGATGAAGACCGGCAGTGGTCCAAGGCAATGGTTGGCTTTGATGCGCGAACAATGCCGCGTGAGCAGACTTTCTGCGATACGGCCATTCGGGCGGTTGGCACCACTGGCGTATTCGAAGTGCCCGACACGATAAACGATACCCGCTTTGCAACTAATGCGCTGGTGACTGGCACTCCCCACATTCGGTTCTATGCCGGGGCTCCACTGCTCACGCCCGAAGGCTACCCGCTGGGCACATTGTGCGCCTTCGATACGATACCCCGGGCCTTGCGCACCGACCAGCGCGAGGCCCTGCGCCTGCTGGCCCGGCAGGTAATGGCCCACCTAGAACTGCGGCGTACCCGTTTGCTACTCGACAGCGAGCGCCAGAAGCTGGAAGGCGTGATTCGGCTGGCCGGGCGCACCGACGGGCTGGCTCCGGCCAGTAGCCGCCCCGATATTTTCGTGAAGCAGGAGCAGCGCCTGCTGCGCGTGCCCACCGCCGACCTGCTGTATGTGGAAGCCCTGGGCGACTACGTAAACCTGCATCTGAGCCGCGAGCGCCTCACGGTGTACGGCACGATGAAGGACCTCGAAACCAAGCTGCCCAGTGCCGAGTTTGCGCGCGTTCACCGCAAGTACATCGTGCGGCTGGACCGTATTGTGGCCATTGAAGGCGACACGCTATCCCTGGATGGTGGCCCGGCGACCGGACCGGGCCGCCTGCCTTTGCGCGTATCGATTGGCAGCTCCTACAAAGCCGGCCTGCTGGCCCGGCTAACGGTGATTTAGGCCCGCCGCCGCCCCGGTTGCGCCACCCAACACGGCGAAACCGGCCGTTCGTCGGCTAAATTGGATATTTCAACGAAATGCGCCAGCTACAGGGTGCCCGGCCGTGCATCTTTGATACGGTTATCGGCAGAAGCAGTTGAAAAACCCTTCAACCGACAGCTAAGTTTGTTTTCATAGCTCGGAAAGACCCGCACCTTTGGTTCGGGTTTTTTTTTGCGCCTTTGTTTAACGGTGCCCAAGCCAGCTTTCCGGATTCAGGTTGGACGAATTGTGCCATACCTGAAATTGCACCTCGGAGGTACCCTCGCTGTCGGTTGCCACCGTGCCAATGACCTCGCGGGCCCGCACGCGCTGGCCTTCCTGCACGTTCACCGAGCGCAGCTTGGCATATACGGTAAAGAAGTCGCCGTGCTGAATCATCACAATGGTGTTCATACCGGCGATGCTGGTGATGGTGAGGACCTTGCCATCGAAGCTCGAGCGTACCGATTCGCCGGCATCGGTCTGAATATCGACGCCCCGGTTTTCCACGGTTACGTTGCGTAGTACCGGGTGGGGGTGGCGGCCAAAGCGCTGGCTGATAAAGCCCCGGCTCACGGGCCAGGGCAGGTGGCCCCGGTTGCCGGCAAACGACGACGAAGCCAGCGCCGTTTCGGGCGTGAGGGCAATGCGCACGGCGCGGCGGTCGGCGGCGGCTTCGGCAGCCGTTTCAGGCGCGTCGCTTTCGGGGGCGGCGGTGGGGTCGTCGCTGCGGCTTTCGGTGGTGGCAGTGGCCTCGTCGCGGCGAGCGGCGCTGGCGTTGTTGCTGCGCGTGCGGGCGGCGCGGGCTTCGCGCTCGGCGGCGCGGGCGGCTTCGCGCCGGGCGGCGAGGCGGGCGGCCCGGGCAGCCCGCACAATTTCTTCGCGCACGCGCTCAGCAATCAGGTTATCGAGGCGGTTCACGGCCTGGCGGCGCTCTTCCAGCTCCTGGCGCAGGCCCTGTTCCTGCTGGCTGAGCTGCTGCACCATCTCATCCTCTTTCGATTTCAGGCTGAGCAGACTGCGGTTTTCGTTGAGCTGGCTATTAAGTAGGCTGCTCTTGCGCTGCTGCTGCCGCGTGAGGCCCGTGAGCTGCTCGTGCAGCCGGTACTGCGTGCCCACAATGCGGGCCGCCTGCCGCTGCCGCTCTTCGGTGTACTGCCGGATGTAGCGCAGGCGCAGCGCAAACTGATTAAACGACTCCGAGGCAAACAAAAACATGAGCCGGTTGAAGCCATTGGCCGTCTTCGAGGCCGTGTAGAGTAGTCGCGCATACTCGGCCTTCAGCTGGGCCAGCGTCTGCTGGGTTTGCACTACCTGCTGCACCGTCTGGTGCACGTTGGTTTCGATGCCCTGCAATTGCGTTGAGATGCCGCGAATCACCTGCTTTTTTACCGTCAGCTTCTCGCTGATGACGTGCAGCTGGCCCAGGCTTACCTTCTTTTTGGCCTGGGTTTGGTCGAGGGCCTGGCTGGTGCGCTCAATCTGGCGCAGGTTGCTCAGGCGCTCGCGCTCGAGCTGAGACTTGCTTTTGGCGCGGGGGGCAGCGGCGCGGCGCGGAGCCGGAGCCCGGCGGGTGGGCGCGGGGCGAGCCGCCTGCTTGGGCGCTTTGCCCCGGCGCGCCGGCTGCGGGCGCTTTTGCTGGGCCAGCGCCGGGCCAGCCAGCAGCCATCCACCCAGCAGCAGCAGCCACCAACAGCGCCGGCGCAAGTGCGCGCCCGACGCGGATAAAAGTGCTGTGCGGTTGGCCTGGGGTACCTGCTTATTCAAGGGAGGGTGTTCAAAAACCTACCAGTCTGGTAGAAAGGCGAAATTAGGCAGTCGCGGGCTGATTCCGGAAATTACCGGCCCGGCCTAGCGCATGCGGCGGTAGCCTTTGGGTGTATCGAACGGAAACGAGAGCCGCGCCCGGCTCACTTCCACCTTGGTGTAGTTGATGGCCGCCGTGACGGCTCCGGCTGCCGCCTGCTGCGCCTGAATGAAGGCAGCGTGGGCAAACGGCAGCGGCTGGGCGGGGTCGAGGGGCTGGAAATCGGTGTAGTCGACGGTGAGGTTGCGCTTGGTGGCATTGTCGCTCACGTGCAGCTGCTGCACGCGGCCGGTGTTGCCAGCCTGCAGCAGGTGTTCGACCAGCACGCCGCGCAGCGCGTAGCTCACGCGCTGGCGGCCGGCTTCCTCGGTGGCGACCGTGGGCTGGGTGCCGGTGGGCGCGGGCAGGTAGTCGCCGAGCAGCAGCGTTTGCATCTGCTCAAAGCTCACGGGCACGTTCAGCAGCTTGCTCAGGTAGTCGTAGCCCCCGCTGAAGTAGGTTTTTTCGAGGCGGTTGATGACGTGGACCGAGTCGCGTGTGAGCACGGCCCGCACCCCCTCGAAACCCGCCAGCCCGGCCGATACCCAGATAATGCTGTCGCGCCGCATCCGCACCGCGATGTTGGCACCTTTCTTATCTCCTTTCATGGTCACCTGCGCCTTGCCTTTCATGCTCAGGAAGTCGAAGTCGGTATTCTGGGCTTTCACCGAAGGCAGCGTTGGCTCGGTCACGGGGGTGGAGGTGCCGGGCCCGGCCATCGATTTGGTGGGCAAGGCCTTGCGGGCGCAGCCGGCCAGCCCAAGGCCCAGGGCCAGCAGCAGCGAGAATTTATTCATAAAGCTTGTGTTCCTTCAGTTTGCGCTCCAGCAGGTCGGAGGTGCCGCCGGCTTTGCGGGCGCGCTGCCATTCAGCCGCCGCTTTCTCCTTATCGCCGAGCTGATAAACAATGTCGCCGTAGTGCTCGATGATGGAGCCGTCGGTCGATTTCGAAATGATTTTGTCGAGCGCGTCCTTCGCCCCGGCGTAGTCCTTCTGCTTATACAATACCCAGGCATAGGTGTCGAGGTAGGTCTCGTTGTCGGGGAACTGCTTCACCACCTTGCCGGCCATGGTTTTGGCCTTGTCGAGCTTCACCCCGCGCAACGACAGGTAGTAGCTGTAGTTGTTCAGCACCAGAATGTTGCTGGGGTCGCTGGCCAGCGAGGCTTCGTAGGCGGCGTCCGACTTGTCGTCCTCGTGCAGCTCGTGGTAGGCCTCGCCCAGCTGGGCATCGAACTGGGCCAGCAGCGCGGCATTGTTGGCCGCCAGCTTGCGGCCGTGCTCCAGCGACTTGGCGGCGCGGGCCGGCTGCTTTTTCAGTTGGTAGCCGATGCCGTTGTAGAACCAGAACTGCGCCTGGTTCGGAAAAATCTCCAGGGCGCGGTTGCTGTGCAGCAGTAGCGAATCGGTCTGGTTCAGCTCCCCATCGAGCCCAATCACCTGCTGCCACACCTCAAACTTGGAGTTGTCGTAGCGCAGGGCGCGCGAGTAGGCGTTGCGGGCCTCGGCCTTGCGGTCGGTCTGCACTAATACGTCGCCGCTGATGGCGTAGGCCTTGGCCTCGCGCGGGTGGGCCGTTACGGTCGCGGCGGCCAGGTCGCGGGCCAGCTGGTTGATGGATTCCTGCGGACTGGGCAGCTGCTTGAGGTAGCCAACGAGAATGCGCACGGCCACGTCGATATCGAGCGACGGGCTGCTTAGGGCCAGGCGCAACTCCTGGGCCGATTCGGTGGCCAGGTTCTGCTGGCGGTACACGTCGGCCAGAATCAGGTGGGCCTGGGCGGCGCTAGGGTCGAGGCGCAGGGCCTGCTGGGCAATGCGAAGGGCGTCGGGCAGGCGGTTGTTGTTGGCATACAGCTCGGCCTGAGCCATCACAAAGCGCACCTCGTTGGGATTGGCCTTGATGAGTTTTTCGCCCTCGGCCAGGGCCAGGTCCAGCTTGTTTTGCTTGAGGTAAATCTGCTGCTTCTTGAATGAAATCTCATCGACCTGCCCAAACTCCTTCTCAGCCTGCTCCAAGGTGGTCAGGGCTTCGGGCAGCTTGCCCTGGGCCAGGTACAGGTCGGCCAGATTGAATAGGTAGCCGCCCGAGTTGGGCACCTCTTTGATGAGCGTGGCGTAGGTTTTAATAGCCGAGTCGTACTGCTTCTGGCTGGCCTGAATCTGGGCCAGCAGCAGGTAGTAGTAGGCATTCTTGGGCGCAATGCGGGTAGCCGATTCGGCGTAGTTGGCCGCATCGCGCATGTTGCCGCTCAGCATGTTGGCCTCGGCAATCTTGTAGTTGATGGCCGCGTTATCGGGGTCGATGGCGTAGGCCTTGAGCAGGCTTTCGAGGGCCTTGTTGTAGTCTTCGAGCAGCGAATACTTCACGCCGTCCACGAACAGGGCTTCGCTGCGCTCGCGCTCGCGCTCGGTCATCAGCGACGACATCTGGGCGCGCAGGGTGGCGCGCTTGGCGCGAGCTTCGGCCAGCTTCTTTTCCAACTCTTGCTGCTCTTTTTCGAGAGCGCGCTGCTGGCGGCGGCTCAGGGGTTTTTCGGGCACGGTGCCGCCTGCGGGCACTTGGGCCACCACGCCGCCCAACAGGCCGGCCCACAACACTACGCTCAGCACAACTCGACGCATCATAGCAGCATACAACAAAGCCGGGCGCAGGGCCCGGCTCCCAAAATTAAGGGGAATAAAAAGGAAGTGGGAAGCGGGGAACGGGAAGTGGCCGCCCCGCCGCCTAACGGCAGCAGGGGCCAATTAATTTCATGGCATTCGCCACTTCCCGCCCCCGGCTCCCCACTTCCACTCCTCACACCCGCAGCTGGTTGTAATCGCCGAGGCTCAGGTCGTCGGGGGTGCCGGTGACGGTGGCGAAGTTGCCCACCATGGAATTGGTGATAACCACGTTCAGCAGCGAGGCCGACTGCTGCACGATGGAATTGCTCAGGCGCGAGTCGCGCACGTTCGAGTGGGCACCCAGGCTCACGTGCGGGCCCACTACCGAGTCGGTAATGATGGCATTCTCGCCCACGTACACCGGCTCAATCAGCACCGAGTTGGTGATTTTGGCCGACTCGTGCACCAGCGACTCGCCGCGCTCCTTCAGGTACTCGAGGTAGCGCTGGTTGGTGAATACGGTGGCATCCTTGTTGCCGCAGTCGAGCCACTCGGTTACGCGGCCGGGCACAAACACGGTGCCCTTGTTCTTCATGTTTTCGAGGGCGTTGGTGAGCTGGTACTCGCCTTTGTCCTTGATATCGTTGTCGAGCAAATATTGCAGCTCACTGCGCAGGTACGCGCCGTCCTGGAAGTAATAGATGCCAATGATGGCCAGGTCCGACACGAATTCCTGAGGCTTTTCTACGAACTCCGTAATCTCGCCCTGCTCGTTGAGCTTCACCACGCCGAAGGGCTTAGGGTCGGCTACCTGCTGCACCCAGATGGTGCCGGGCACGCTCGAATCGAGGGTAAAATCGGCCTTGAAGAGCGTATCGGCAAAGGCCACTACCAGCGGGCCAGTGAGGCTGTCCTGGGCGCAGAGAATGGCGTGGGCCGTGCCCAGGGGCTCATCCTGGTACACGATGGTGCCCTTAGCTCCTACCGATTCGGCAATTTTCACCAGGCTTTTCTCCACCTCGGCCCCGAAGCGGCCGATGATGAATGCCACTTCGTCCACGGGCTCGCCGCACACTTTGGCAATGTCCTCCACGAGGCGCTGCACAATGGGCTTGCCCGCAATGGGCACTAGCGGCTTGGGAACGGTGAGGGTGTGGGGGCGCATGCGCTTGCCCATGCCGGCCATCGGGACGATAATCTTCATCAGTAGTCAGTTATTAATGGTTAATGGTCAGTGGTCAATGATTGGAGAGCCAATGGTAAGTGATTAATGGCCAGCTGCTGGTTGACCTGTAATTAGGCCGCATTTACCACCAAGCACTAACCGCTAACCATTCATCATTCACCATTCATCATTGCTATTTCCCCGTACTTCCATACCCGCCCGCGCCGCGTTGGGTTTCGCTCAGGGCGTCGGTGGGCTGCCAGGCAATGGTTTCGTGTTTGGCAACTATCAGCTGGGCAATGCGTTCGCCGTCGTTCACCACAAAGGGCTCGTTCGATAAATTCACGAGCAGCACTTTGATTTCGCCCCGGTAGTCGGCGTCGATGGTGCCGGGACTGTTCACCAGCCCGATGCCGTGCTTGTAGGCCAGGCCGCTGCGGGGCCGAACCTGAGCCTCGTAGCCAACGGGTATTTCCAGGCTCAGGCCCGTGGGAATGAGCGCCCGCTCGAGTGGACCAAGCGTGACGGGCGCGGCCAGGTAGGCGCGCAGGTCGAGGCCGGCGGCGTGGGGCGTCTGGTATTCGGGCAGCGGGTGGCTGGATTGGTTGATGACGGGGATGCGCATGCGATAGGGTAGGGGTGGGCAAATATAGAGAAGCGGCCCGTTGCGGGGTGGCGTCCGGCTCAATCGAACACGTAGCGGTGGGAGCGCGCCGGGGCCGGGGGCACGGGCTCGCCGGCCATTTCCAGCAGGCTGGCTTCGATGGTGTGGCTTATGGTATTCAGGGCCAAATCATTGTCTTCCAATCCGAAGGGCTCCTCAATTTCGCGCATAATGGCATCCAGGGCCATAAACGTGTAACCCACGAAGGCCACGATGAGTGGCGTAATCCAGCCGGTGCTATCCACGAGGCCAAACGGCAGCAGGAAGCAATAGAGGTACACCGTGCGGTGCAGCAACACGCTGTAGGTGTACGGGATGGGCGTGTTGGCCAGCCGCTCGCAGCTGCCCAGAATATCGGAGAGCTGGTTGAAATTGTGGTCGAAAGCCAGCTGGGTGGTGGTATCGAACTGGCCGGCTTCGCGGCTCCGCTGCACCCAACGGCTCATGGCGAGCAGCAGGTGCACGGGCTGGAAGCTGGCCGCCCGGGTGGCCTCGGCCAGGGGCGCGGGCAGTAGGCGGGCCAGGTCGGGGCCGGCCTCGGTGCGCCGCAGCTGGTGCTTGAGGGCGTAGGTGAAGGCGATGAGGAGCCGCACGAACTGTTGGGGGCCGGCCTCGCCCGCCGGCTGCCCGCCCAAAGTGAGGGCCTGCCGGGCCAGCGAGCGGCTGGTGTTCAGCAGCGCGCCCCACTGCTTGCGGCCCTCCCAGAAACGGTCGTAGCTGGCATTGTTGTAGAAGCCCAGAAAGATGGCCAGCGTGAAACCGAACAGGGTGAAGGGTGCCGCACTGAGCGGCACTTTGTAGTAGGGCAGCTCTACGTGGGCTGCCAACACAGCCCCGGACAATACCAATAACACCAGCAGGCGCGGCAGAATCTGGGGCAGCACCGACCCGTGCCAGGCGAAGAGCAGGCGAAACCAGTTGTCTTTCTCACGAATAATCATAAGCTGCCCTACGGATGCGGCCGGTGGGTGGCTATTCGCGCCGCATTGTGGTAAATCTACTGTTTCCAAGGTCCCAACCGCCCACCCGCGGCGGCGGGGGCCAACCCTGCGCCCGACAAAAGCAGTATACGCTACTCTATGAAACAACTCGTGCTCGTCCCGCTGTTCATTTCGCTCCTCGCTGGCTGTCAGCATAGTCCGGATACCGCGCAAAGCGCCCCGACGGCAGCCGCGGCACCGGGTACCGCGCCGGGCCCGGTCCAGCCAACGTCCAGCGCCGCAACTCCGGACAGCGTTGCGGCCCGCCCGCAGCTGCTGGCCCTGACCTCGAATGCGCTGCAGCTGGTGAGCCAGCCGACGGGCTCGACCCGGGAAATACCCTTTGGCATGCCGCAGGATGAGTTGGTTGGCATCGTGAGCAAGGTGCTGCAAACTGAACCCAAAAGCGTCGGCATCAACAGCGAATGCGGGGCTGGCCCCCTGAAAATGGCTTCGTGGAGCAACGGGCTGACCCTGGTGTTGCAGGAGAAGAAAGCCGGGGCCGCCAGGGAATGGCAATTTGTGGGCTGGTACGCAGGGGTAGCCAGCGGCGCAACGCCCAAACCAACTACCATGGCTGGGGTCGGCATCGGCTCGACCCGGGCTGAGCTGGAAGGAGCCTACGTCGTTAAGGTGGCTAAATCAACGCTGGGGCAGGAGTTTTGCACTACTTCCGGCCTCTACGGCATCTTGGATGGCCCCGGCAAAGAAGCCGTGATTACCAGTCTATGGAGCGGCACCAGTTGCAATTTCCGGTAAAGCCGATTCGCGGAGGTACCCGCTTCATCAACGTGCCCAGTCCCAACCGCTGCGACCGGGGCGGCAGCGGCTGGGTTTGTCATGCTGAGCGCAGTGAAGCATCCTCTCACGCTACAGCGATTCGTACAGCGGTGAGAGGATGCTTCACTGCGCTCAGCATGACACCCGGCCCCGGCCCCCAGCCGCCCACCAGCCGCCGCGACCGGGGGCAGCAGCGGCTGAACGATGCTTAGTGTTTCTCTCTAACGACGCGTGAGCTCCCCTAAAAACAAACCAGCCGCGACCGGGGCGGCAGCGGCTGGGCGATACAAGAGCTACAGAGCAGTTAAGCCGCCTGCCGAACCGCGTGAGCAGTTGGCGCGACTACCTCGGCGGCGGGCAAGGTCAATACCGCTTGCGTGGTACCGTCGGAGCGTACAAATTCTACTTCATAGGCTTCGCCCTGCCGGTACACCAATACAATGGTACCCACGGCTCCGGTGGGCAAGCCACATTCCGGATGCGCCTGCTGCAATTGCACGATGTCTAATTCGGCGAAGGGTTTCATGAGCGGTCGAGTAAGTGAGCGGTGATTAACAAAACGAACGTACCGGGCGATTGTTCCATCCACACGGTGCGCAACGGGTACTCCCGGCCATTAGGAGCCAGCAACGGGCCATCACCACAAATTTAACGCCGTAGGGCGATTCTTTCTCTTCCGTGACAGTGCGCGTGTGGCCATGCGCAATCAAATCGGCAATCAGCTGCTCGTAATGCTCCCGTGAATAGCCGATGCCCAGAAAGAACCGCGCTTTGGCCCCGCCAATCGGGTGGTCAGGGTTGAGCAGATAATCCTGCACCTTGTTGGCTGCCACAAACAGCGGCTTGTCGTGAAGCGTCATCCGGCAAAGCTAATGCCTGCCCTAACGCGGCCCCGGCCCCAACCGCCCACCCGCCGCCCTCGGGGCGGCAGCGGCTGAAGAAGCTTAGGTTTCAAAACCAAACCCGCCGCGACCGGGGGCGGCAGCGGCGGGGGAAGCTTAGGTTACTATCTTTGAAGAGTTACTGGATTTGACCACCTCGTTGGTACCCAGACACCAAACCCAAGAACAGCATATCCCCCTCCTCTGCACCAAAATTTTCAACGACAACCAAGAGCAAGATTGGTTCATACTTACTTATCCTGCTCTTTAACGCAAGCATTTGCTGGATAAACTTGAACTTGACAATAAACGCAGACACAACATTTAAAAAGGAGGTTAAAATGGAACAAACAACTAGCGCTACTCACAACAGTGCAGAGGATTTGTATCAGGGAATTGTTAGTAAGGACAAGGTTTCTGTGGTGGCTTAAGCCTCTTTAGGCTATATAAAAAAGGACGGCACCATCGCCGTCCTTTTTAGTTTGACGCTACTGAGCAAATGGTAAATACTTGGAAACTCGCCGAGGGCTATTTGCGTTTTTACAAAATACTTTGTGGAATTCCAGCGGAATCTTCCCACCTTTGCTCTATAGAAAAGCTCTGTAGCTCCCGAACGCCCAAGTTCCACTTGGGAAGTTAATGTAGGGAGAACGGAGCTTTTTCTATTTCTTATACTTCGTGGTATCTACTTCCTTAGCATTGGGCACAAAAAGCCAATGTCTATAAGCGTGGAGCCAGCGGTTCTCCAAACCACCGCCACGCAAGCCGGTAGAACAGCCACAATTGAAAGCGGGAAGCAGTCGCTGGATTCGCGCGTTGATGTGCTTGTATAGCTTCTCCTTTGCGATAGTCCTCTTCCCACGGTACCGGGCACCATCAGGCTTTTCGAGATGCTTATCGTTAAGGCGAAAAGCCATACTACCAAGCACTACATCCAATAACTGAAGCAAACGGTGAGCTTTGGAATCAATTTCAGTGATATCATCTTTCCTGAACTTGATATGTGCTAGCCTAAACTCCGGCTTCGTCTGCAATCCTTTGATGTATTCCTTGAACGCCTGCCGCTTAGGCAAGGTGTCGGGCAAATAGTCAAAATACGCCCTTACATATACCGGACGGCCAGAATCATTGCTGTAAGGCAAGCCAAAGGCATGCTGGAAGAAGTGGTAATACAGAATGAAATACTCATTCTGTAACTGCTCATCCGACAAGTTGAGTGGCCTGTTTGCATTCTGGGTGAACATGATTCGCACCTTCAACAAACCGGCGTCCATCAGGTCGAAGAAGGTGTCCATCAGAGCAATGTACTTGTTAAGGTAGTTTGCGGTGACTTTCTGCCATTTGATTTCATTGTTGAAATGATGCTCATCGCAGACTGCATTTATCGCTTTCTCCACGCGCCGTAGGTCGCTTGAGCGGACTAGAACCCCTCCGTAAAAATTCGAAAAGAACTTGCCATCCTTGACTGATTCGTCGCAGTAAATTCG
Organism: Hymenobacter sp. UYCo722; assembly: GCF_040547115.1. Classification (NCBI taxonomy): domain Bacteria; kingdom Pseudomonadati; phylum Bacteroidota; class Cytophagia; order Cytophagales; family Hymenobacteraceae; genus Hymenobacter; species Hymenobacter sp. UYCo722. The sequence continues at coordinate 629,862 of NZ_JBEPPC010000002.1, forward strand.
ATATTCCATCAGGTAGAAAAAGCAAAAAAGGAGGCCTTAAAGTCCTCCTTTTTTGAATTAAAGAATATATCGAATCAGCTTACGACCCGCAGGCCTCGCAGCCGTCCGGGTTGTCCAGCGAGCAGCTCATGTCGGATTGGTTCTGCTCCACCAGGGCCATGGGCTCCAGGGTTTCGGCGGCTTGCTTTTCCACCGTGAACTTGATGGCGTCGGCGGCGGCTTTGGTGCGCAGGTAGTACATGCCCGTTTTCAGGCCGCGCTTCCAGCTGTGGAAGTGCATGCTGGTGAGCTTGCCGAAGTTCACGTTTTGCACGTGCAGGTTCAGGCTCTGGCTCTGGCAGATGTAGGCCCCGCGGTCGGCGGCCTGGTCGATGATGCGGCGCTGCGAAATCTCCCACACCGTCTTGTACAGGTCCTTGATGTGCTGCGGGATGCGGGCAATGCCCTGCACCGAGCCGTTGGCCGCGATGATTTCCTGCTTCATGCCGTCGTTCCAGAGGCCCAGGGCCACCAGGTCCTTCAGCAGGTGCTTGTTCACCACCATAAACTCGCCTGAGAGCACGCGGCGCACGTAAATATTGCTCGTGTAGGGCTCAAACGACTCGTTGTTGCCCAGAATCTGGGCGGTGCTGGCCGTGGGCATGGGGGCCACCAGCAGCGAGTTGCGGGCGCCGTACTTCACTACCTCGGCGCGCAGGCTTTCCCAGTCCCAGCGGCCCGAGTCCGGCGTCACGCCCCAGAGGTCGAACTGGAACTTGCCCTGGCTCAGGGGCGAGCCGGGGAAGGTTTCGTAGTGCCCGTCCTTGATGGCGAGGTCCTTCGAGGCCGTCATGGCCGCGAAGTAGATGGTTTCGAAGATGTCCTTGTTCAGGCCGCAGGCCTCGTCGCTCTCGAAGGGCATGCGCAGGGCAATGAACGTATCGGCCAGCCCCTGCACGCCCAGCCCGATGGGCCGGTGGCGGAAGTTCGACTTCTGCGTTTCGGGCACCGGGTAGTAGTTCACGTCAATCACCTTGTTCAGGTTCAGCGTGGCCTGGTAGGTCACCTCGTACAGCTTGTCGTGGTCGAAGGTGGTGTTGCCCTTGGCATCCGTCACCAGGTAGCGGGGCAGCGCCAGCGAGGCCAGGTTGCACACCGCAATTTCGTCCTTGTCGGTGTACTCAATAATCTCGGTGCAGAGGTTGCTCGACTTAATCGTACCCAGGTTTTGCTGGTTCGATTTGCCGTTGGCCGCGTCCTTGAACAGCATATAGGGCGTGCCCGTCTCCGTCTGGCTTTCCAGGATGGCAAACCACAGCTCCTGCGCCTTGATGGTGCGGCGGCCGCGGCCTTCGCGCTCGTACTTCAGGTACAGCTTCTCGAACTCCGCACCCCAGCTGTTGTCCATACCGGGGCATTCGTGGGGGCACATCAGCGTCCAGTCGCCGTTTTCCTCCACGCGCTTCATAAACAGGTCGGGCGTCCAGAGGGCGTAAAACAGGTCGCGGGCGCGCATTTCCTCCTTGCCGTGGTTCTTCTTCAGGTCCAGGAACTCGAAAATGTCGGCGTGCCAGGGCTCCAGGTAAATGGCGAAGGCACCTTTGCGCTTCCCGCCGCCCTGGTCCACGTAGCGGGCCGTGTCGTTGAACACCTTCAGCATGGGCACCAGCCCGTTCGACTGCCCGTTGGTGCCCTTGATGTAGGAGCCCGTGGCCCGCACATTGCTCACCGAAAGGCCAATGCCACCGGCCGACTGCGAAATCAGCGCGCAGTTCTTCAGCGTGTCGTAAATGCCATCAATCGAGTCGTCCTTCATCGTCAGCAGGAAGCAGCTCGACATCTGCGGCTTCGGCGTGCCGGCGTTGAACAGCGTCGGCGTGGCGTGCGTAAACCACCGCTCGCTCAGCAGATTGTAGGTCTTGATAACCGAGTCAATGTCGTCCTTGTGGATGCCCACCGACACGCGCATCAGCATGTGCTGCGGCCGCTCCACCACCTTGCCCTCCAGGCGCAGCAAGTACGAGCGCTCCAGCGTCTTGAAGCCGAAGAAGTCGTAGTTGTAGTCCCGGTCGTAGATAATGGCCGAGTCCAGGGTGTGGGCATTCTTATGAATCACCTCCCACACATCGGTGGCCAGTAGCGAGGCGTTGTCGCCATTCTTCGGGTCCTCGTAGGTGTACAGCCGCTTCATGGTGCTCGAAAACGACTTCGATGTCACCTTGTGCAGGTTGCTCACCGCAATGCGGGCCGCCAGAATGGCGTAGTCCGGGTGCTTGGTGGTGAGCGAGGCGGCCGTTTCAGCGGCGAGGTTGTCCAGCTCCACGGTGGTCACGCCGTCGTAGATGCCGTCAATCACCTTCATGGCCACCGCAATGGGCGACACGAAATCCATGTTCAGCCCGTAGCAGAGCTTCTCAATGCGGGCGGTTACTTTGTCGAACTTGACGGATTCGCGGCGGCCGTCGCGTTTAATTACTAGCATACCAGTGGTGTTTTGGTGTGGGTTTTTTCGTATAAAAAGCAGCCGCCGGATGGCCCCGTAGCCGCAACTTGTTAGCGCAGATGTGAAAGGGTAGCGTCGAAGGCACTGGAAAGTGGATGCCTCGTTTCATTCAATCCCGGAAATTACCGCTTCTCTTTCGGGAGGGCAAGGGAAAAATACAGAAGTTTTCCACATAGGGCTTTAAATACCTCATTCAGCCACTTTTCTCACTGAAACCCAGAAATAGTCTGTCGTGCTGAGCTTGCAAAGCATCGTCTGACCGTTGCCCGAATTCGTCACAATCCCCTGTCGTGCTGAGCTTGCGAAGCATCCTCTCACGCCAACACAATACCCTGTCATGCTGAGGAACGAAGCATCCTCTTACGTTCGCCTGATTCGTTCAGCGGTGAGGGAATGCTTCGCAGGCTCAGCAAGACAGACGATTATAGCCGAGGTACTCACAAAAAACGAAGCATCCTATCCCCTCGAACAACTTGTTCGGCGGGGATAAGATGCTTCGTTCCTCAGCATAACAAGCTGGGTTGGCTTAGAAGTCCTCGTCCAGCGAGAAGGCGTTTTCCGTCCGCTCACTCATTACGCCGGCTTTCTGGTACTCAGCCACGCGCTTCTCGAAGAAGTTGGTTTTGCCCTGCACCGAAATCATCTCCATGAAGTCGAAGGGGTTGGCTGTGTTGTATATTTTGGCGCAGCCGAGCGACACCAGCAGGCGGTCGGCCACAAACTCGATGTAGTTCGCCATGTTCTTGGCGTTCATGCCAATGAGGCTCACCGGCAGAGCGTCGGTCACAAACTCCTGCTCGATGCGTACGGCGTCGGCGATGATGCTCTGCACCCGCTCGGGAGCCAGCTTGTTCTGGAGGTAGCCGTAGAGCAGGCAGGCGAAGTCGCAGTGCAGACCCTCGTCGCGCGAAATCAGTTCGTTCGAGAACGTCAGGCCGGGCATCAGGCCGCGCTTCTTCAGCCAGAAGATGCTGCAGAACGAGCCGGAGAAGAAAATGCCCTCCACGGCCGCGAAGGCGATGAGGCGCTCGGCGAAATTTTCCGAGTTAATCCATTTCAGGGCCCACTCGCCTTTTTTCTGCACGGCGGGTACCGTTTCGAGGGCGTTGAAGAGGTAGTCCTTCTCCTTGGGGTCCTTGATGTAAGTGTCAATCAGCAGCGAATAGGTCTCGCTGTGGATGTTTTCCATCATAATCTGGAAGCCGTAGAAGCAGCGTGCTTCGGGCATCTGCACCTCCTGCATGAAGTTCACGGCCAGGTTCTCGTTCACGATGCCATCGGAGGCGGCGAAGAAGGCCAGCACGTGCTTGATGAAGTGGCGCTCGTTGTCGTTCAGGTTGTTCCAGTCCTTCTGGTCCTGGCTCAGGTCGATTTCCTCGGCCGTCCAGAACGAGGCCTGCGACTTTTTGTAGTACTGCCACACCTCATCGTTCTGGATGGGGAAAAGCACGAAGCGGTTGGGGTTTTCGGCGAGGAGCGGTTCCATAGGAGTGCAGGGAATTGATGGCGGGTTGGAGCGGAAAAGGTGACGAGCTAACCTCGACGCGCCGGCAGATGTTTGGCGCAGACCGAGGAAAATAGGGTTGCGTTTCAACCTCAAATATAGCCCCCGCGGGAAAGCCAATTGCTACCGGACTTAGCTTTTTTGTTCAGTATTTTTTAGCTAAGCCCCTTTTTTTAATGTGCTGAAACCGGTAATTACTCCTTGAATCCGGCCCTGATTCGGATGAGTAAAGCGGGCTCAAAATCAATGCTTTTGAGCTGTTTATCCACATTCGGGCTGTGGATAAACCCACTTGTCCCCAAATGACCTGCTTTTCCGGCCGATTCAGCCAATTTTTTAATCCAGCCTTAATCTGGCCTTCACTTACCGGCAGGTGCATAAATGCGGCTCAGGGGTGGCCAGCCAATGACGATTAACAACTTAGGGTTTGGATTTTCCGAATCAAATCCGTACTTTTGCCTTCCCATTTCAGAAAAACCCGCGAAAGCTGATGTACGCAATTGTTAACATAGCTGGCCAGCAGACCAAGGTTGAGGCCAACAAATTCGTTTACGCTCACAAACTGGCCGGCAACGTTGGCGACGTCGTAACGCTGGGCAACGCCCTGCTGACCGATGACAACGGCACCCTGACCATCGGCGCGCCCGAGCTGAGCCTCGCCGTAACCGGCACCATCGTTGCCCATGTAAAAGGCGACAAAGTGTTGGTCTTCAAGAAGAAGCGTCGTAAAGGCTACCAGAAAATGAACGGCCACCGTCAGTCGTTCACCAAAGTAATGATTAACAGCATCGGTTAATTTGGTGCTTGGTTGTTAGCGCATGGTGCTTGGTTCATCGAACAAGCCCGGCGCAAACAAAAAGCCAAGCACAATGCACCAATAACTAAGCACTAAGCAAAATGGCTCACAAGAAAGGTGTCGGCTCGTCCAACAACGGCCGCGAATCGCATTCGAAACGTCTCGGCGTAAAAATCTTCGGCGGCCAGGCTCTGGTAGCTGGCAACATCATCGTGCGTCAGCGCGGCACCAAGCACCACCCCGGCGCTAACGTGGGCATGGGCAAGGACCACACGCTGTTCGCTCTCGTTGACGGGGAAGTGCAGTTCCGCAAGGGCCGCAAAGACCGTTCGCTCGTAACGGTTGTGCCCCGCGAAGTAGTATCGATGCCGGCTTAATTGCCAGCCGATTACAAGTAAAAAGGGCTGCTCCTACGGGGCAGCCCTTTTCGCGTTTGGCTTGGTTTAATGAGTTGCCAGAGCTGCTCGGGGGGCGAGTACTTATCGGGCCAGTCCGCCGCTGCCCGCGCCAGGTTGCGCATGGAGGTGGTAGAGGATGGGCTTGCTGGGGCTGGCATCGAGCTCGAGGCTGGTAATCTGAAGGTTAAGCAGGTAGAGGCCATCCCCGACTTCGTCGGGCACGAAGATGAGCTCGGTGATGGTGGCTTCGCGGCGGGGCTGGGCGGGATATTGCCAGAAGGCGTGATGGGCCAGCAGCTGGCCGGCATCCTCCTCGCGGTCGACGCTGGGCAAGTCGAGCAGGAAATGCCGGATGTTGTTTTCGGCCAGGTATTCGGCCAGCGCGGGCTCGACGTAGGTGGGATTGGTGCCGGAATACTGGTGGTGGCGCTTGGCAGCCCCGTTGGGCAGCGTGCGCAGCACCAACGCTTCGGGTAGGGCCCGGTCGGGCGGGCTCATCAGCGCAGCCTGCACGTCGGCTAAGTGCACCACGAGGTCGCCGTTAGGCTGCGGGCGTGGGGCCACGCTCACCACGCGGGCCACGAACAGGAAACGGCGCAGGCACTGATTAAGCGTGATGGTCGGGTCGGGCGAAATGTGGCCGTAGCACTCAGTGTGCGTGCCATTGCCGTGGGGGGTGACGTGAATACGCTGGTAATTGGTGCTGCCACCCAGGGCCACGCTGCCCACGAAGCTGCCCACCCGGATGGTATCGAACTGCACCGGCTCGGCCCAGAAGCAGTTCACTTGGTCGGGGCCGGGGGCCAGCGGCAATGAGATATCGAGGGGCGCGGCAGGGTCGTAGGAGTAGGAGCGGCCAGCGAAAGGATAGGTGGGAAGCATGGGCAAAGCAATGAGCAGTGAACGGTGGGCAATGAGCAAAAGAACGTCATGCTGAGCGCAGCCGAAGCATCGCTACCGCCATACTACATGAATTGCTTGAGGAGTAGAAGTGCTCCGGCTGCGCTCAGCATGATGTGCAAATCACGCGACTCTTTCCGCTTCCAATGCCAGCTGGTCCAGAATCCGGCTGATTTCGGCGGCGCGGCTGATGATGATGAGGTGGCCGCCAGGCAGTCGGTACTGGCTGTGGGCCGCGCCGTGGGGCAGCAGGCGGTCGTCGGTGCCGTGGATGCGAATGGTGGGCGAATCGGGGCGGCCGGGCCATTGCAGCAGGCGGGCCAGGGCCCAACGGGTAAAATGAGGGTCGGTGTCGCGAAGAATCTGATGGAGCAACTGGCGGTCGCGGGTGGTTTTCACCCCAAAAAACCAGCTGGCCAACCCGGGTAAGTGCGGCAGCAGCTGCGGCGGCAACAGCCGGTAGAGGCCGGTGGCGCGGGCCAGGCGGCCCAACCAGGGCAGCTCGCGCGGGTGGGCGAAGCTGGAAATGAGGACGATGCGGGCCAGCGGGCGCAGCTGGGCAATTTCCAGGGCCAGCACGCCGCCGAACGACACGCCCACCAGCCAGCAGGGTTGCCCGGCGGGCACGGCTCCGGCGAGGCGGGCCGCATAGTGGGGCAGGGGTTCGGTGGGCGTTTGCGGGGGCAGCCAGCGGAGAACGTGGGTGGTGCCGGGCAGGCGCAGGAACTGGAAGACCCGCTCATCGGCCCCCAGGCCGGGAATGAGGTAGAAGACGGATGGCGCGGCCACGGTGGGCGCTAGGTATCGAGGCGCACGAACACGCCTTCGAGGTAGAAGATGTTGTGCGGCTGCGGGTCGTCGGGGTCGTCGGCTTCCAACTCACCATCCTCCGTGGCGGGGTAGGTCACGGATAGCTTCAGGGCCACGCTGGGCAGGGGCACGGGCGGGCGGTCGTCGGAATTATATTCGAGCAGCGCGGGCCAGTCGGCGGCAGCCAGGGCATCGGCTACTTCTTCCTGCAGGGCTTCGGCACGGGTATGGGCCAGTGAGAGCAGCGTATCGAGGGACTTGAAGGGTAGCGCGAGGTGAAAGAAATGCGGCTCGTTATCGAAGAAGGCAGTAGCCCACACGGTCACATCGTCGGTATTGTCGAAGACGATGGCCACCAGGTGAATCTGCTCGACGAAAAAGTCGGCGTCGTCGGCAATGCAGTCGCTCAGAAGTTTCATTCGGCTACGGCAGGGGTTTGGAACAGCTCCAGCGTAATGTGGTCGGCCAGCAGCTTGCCGGCATCGGTCAAGGTAAGCACTTCGTTCTGAATGCGGGCCCAGCCATTGGTTTGCAGCTCGGCGAGGTAGGCGGCCCGGGAGGACGGCAGGTCGAGGCCATGGTGGGTGCGCAGGTGGGCTAGGTCGCAGCCGCGCGCGGTGCGCAGGGTGGTGAGCAGGTACTCGTTGGCCCGGTCGGTAGCGCTGAGCTGGTCCACGGTCACGGGCACTTCGCCGCGCTCGAGCACGGCCGCCACGTACTGCGGGTTGTTGGCCACGGTAAACTGGCGGTTGCGGCCGTCGTAGCTGTGGGCGCTGGGGCCGAGGCCGAGGTAGGGCACCCCGCGCCAATAGTTGCTGTTGTGGCGGCTCTCGCGGCCGGGCTGGCAGAAGTTGCTGATTTCGTACTGCGTGTAGCCGTGGGCGCGCATGGCGGCCAGCAGCATCTCAAACTGCGTGGCCACGAACTCATCGGGCGCGGCCTTGAAGGTGCCTTTTTGCAGGCGATGGCCGAAAGCCGTGCCGGGCTCGATGGTGAGGGCGTAGGCCGATACGTGCGGCACGCCTAGCGCAAAAGCGTTGGCCAGGTCGGCTTCCCAGATGTGGTGGCCCGGCGCGGGCACGCCGTAAATCAGGTCAATGGAAATGTTCTCGAAGCCCGCATCCTGCGCCCGGCGTACGGCCGTGGTGGATTCTTCGGCGGTATGGGCGCGGTTCATCAGCCGCAGGTGGGGCTCGTAGAAGCTTTGCAGGCCGATGCTGAGGCGGTTGATGCCAGCAGCCTTGAACTCCGCTAGCTTTTCGGGGCTAAGGTCATCGGGGTTAGCTTCGAGGGTGATTTCGGCCTGCGGCGAAACCGCAAAATGGCGGTGAATGGCGGCGAAAATCTGGCTCAGCTCGGCGGCCGTGAGCAGCGACGGGGTGCCGCCGCCAAAATAAATGGTTTCGAGCGTGGTATCGGCGGGCAGGTAGGCACGGCGCAGCTCCAGCTCGCGCACAATGGCATCGACCAGCCGGCTTTTCAACCCCAGCGAAGTGCTGAAGTGGAAATCGCAGTAGTGGCAGGCCTGCTTGCAGAAGGGGATGTGGAGGTAGAGGCCGGCCATATGAAACGGAAGCCCGTGAAAACAGGCCCCACTAAAGTGAGATTGGGCAAAGCAGCAGGTCGGCGCGCAATACGGGGAATGCCGATTACAAAGGTAAAAGACCCGGCTTCGATAGCTGGTGAATGGATAGTGAGCAACCTTTGGAGGGACAGTCCGGTCTTGCCTGTATGCGCTGCCTGACAACGGCTTGTCGCAACGATAGTGGCTACTTATTGATTGGTTATCGAATTGTGCTTCAATCATATTTGCTTACTATTGCCGTTATCGAATCTTTCACGGGTACTACCTGCCTACTTATGAAATTTCCTTTCCGCATGCCTGCTGCCAGCACCCTGTTTGCGCTGGTGCTCTTCTTCCATTTCTGCCCGCCTGGTAATGCCCAGCAGCTCGACCCGGCTTTTGTGCGCACGCAGCTCACGGCTCCCATCATGTCGGACAACGCGGTGCAACAGGCCGACGGCCGGCTAATAGTTTCCGTCATCGGCTCCCCGTTTTACAACGGGGAGCCAGTATCCCACATTGTTCGTCTGAACCTGGACGGTACCCGCGATGCCTCGTTCGGTACGCATTGGCTCGGCGGCATAGGCGGGGCAATGCAATCGATGCGGATGTTTCCGAACGGCAAGGTGCTGCTCGTGGGCCCCAGCATTGGCGTTACCGAGTCGCTGGGCGGGCTGGATTTGATAAGCCAGAATTCGGTGCTCGTGCTGCAAGCCAACGGCGACCTCGACCGTAACTACTATTTCAATGGCAATGGCAGTGCCCTCACGGGCGAAGTGCAACCCGATGGCAAGGTGGTGATAGGGGGTGATTTTACCGTTTACAGCGGCGTCGCCACCGGGCGCATGGTTCGCCTGCTGGCTAATGGCCAGCCCGACCCCAGCTTTGTGCCATCGGGCTTCAACGGGGCCGTGAAAACCATTCGGATTCTGGCCGATGGGCGCATGCTGGTGAGCGGCAACTTCACTGCCTATGGCAACACGCCCGCGGTGCACCTAGCCCGCCTGCTGGCCAACGGCAGCCTCGACCCCAGCTTCAATGCCCACCTGACGGGCACCGATTCATTCAACACCTTCGGGGTGCAGCCCGATGGCAAAATCATTTATACCAACACCAGCAATAGCACCGGCCAGTTGGTGGGCAGCCTGCATCGCCTGCTGCCTGATGGGGCCGTCGATAATGCTTTTGCGGTCGGCACGCTGGGTCTGGTGGGCTATGCCCCTGCATTAACGGTCCAGCCCGATGGAGGAATTTTGCTAGCCGGCAATTTTACGCAATTCAACGGGCAGCCCAGCCCGGGTCTGGTGCGGGTGTTGCCTTCCGGCGTGCGCGACCCGGCCGCCGCCCTGGGGGCTGATATGACTGGGGTGCCCGATGCCATTTGCTTGCTTCAGGATGGCAGCGCGCTGGTGTGTGGCTCGTTCACCTCGTTCAACAACCGCCCGACGGGCCTGGTCAAGCTGTTGCCCACCGGACAGATTGACCCTTCCTTCAGCCTGCGCGTCGGCACCAATGGCCGGGCGCTGACTTCACTACGCTTGCCTACGGGCAAAATTCTGGTGGGGGGCAGCTTCAATAATATCAATGGCGTGGCAGTAACCAATCTGGCCTTGCTGAATGCGGATGGTAGCGTCGACCAGGCTTATACCCAGCGCCTGCCCGCGCTCAACGGCGATGTGCAAACCCTGGCTCAAGGCCCGCAAAATACTGTGTACGTAGGCGGCAGCTTTTACGAAATCGCTAATCCGGCGCATCGTCTGCTGCTGCGGCTTAATGCCGATGGCACGCAGGACGGCAGCTCGCTCATTCCAACCTCAACCGGGGCCGTTTCGGTCCTGGCTGCCTACCCCGATGGCCGGTTGTTGGTAGGCGGCACTTTCAATGGCCAGCGGCCCGTGTTGTTTCGGCTCACCGCGCAACATGCCCTCGACCCCAGCTTTAAAGCAGGCTTCGGCACCTTCGTGTACTCCACCACCGCTCTGGTGCTGGAGCGCGACGAAAACCTGGCGCTACTCACCAGTACGACTGCCTGGCAAATGAGTGCGAACGGTACCACCACCGGCCGCGCCAATAGTGTGCCGCGCTACCTGCATGCCATTGCGGTGCAGCCCGATGGGCGCATTTTGATTGGGGGCGAATTCTCGTCGTTTGCGGGGTCGGCCCGCAACTCGATTGCCCGCCTATTGCCGACGGGCGAGTTGGATAATACCTTCGAAGCCGGCACTATTTTTATGCAGAACAACATTGCGCGCGTTACGGCGCTGGCTGTGCAGGACGATGGCCGCATTTTGTGCGGGGGCTTTTTCACCAGTATCAACGGCCAGCCTCACCAGTCGCTGGCCCGCCTGCTTGCCAGCGGGCAGCTGGATAATACCTTCGCTAACACGGCCCCCGTAACGCCCGATGTTGCTTTCCTGGCGATTCACCCGGGCGGTCGGTTACTGGTGGGCGCTAGCGCCTTCATCCCACAACAAGCTAACCCGTTGCGTACGCTGGGCCTCACCTGCCTGCTCGTTCCTGGCCTTACCGGCGCAGCCCCCGCCGGGCCGCTCGCAGCGGCGGCTCCCAGTATTAATGCTGGCATCACGCTGTTTCCGAGCATAACCAGCGATGGTTTTACGGTGCAGGCCGCCTCAACTACTACCCAACTGCAGGTAACCGTTTATGACATGCTTGGCCGGCGAATACAAGCGGCCAATGCCGCCAGCAACGTGCTGCAGGTATCGGTGGCCCACTTGGCGGCGGCGGCCTACGTTGTGCGCATTGCCTCCAACCAGGGCACCGTATACCGAAAAATTGTAGTGCGTCGCTGAAGCGCCTGCGGGCGGGCCCATACCTCAGCTTCTACCTTCGGGAAATTAAATACCCGCTTTCGCGTTGTGCCTTCCGATGACTAGGGTTTTGTTGTATTTGTGGGGAATGCTCTTGCTGCTGGCCGGCCCGGCCGCCCGCGCCCAAACGCCCAGCCTCAACCCTGCCAATCCTAACCAACCCAGCCTCGCCAGCCCGCCGCTGCCGCCGCGCCCGGCGGCACCCGCTGCCTCGGCCGCCGGCCCGCGCGCCCCGGCCCACCCGCGCGTGCTGCTGCTCGAAGCCGAAGCCGCCGACCGGCCCTTGCTGCGCCGCTACAAGCTGCGCGGTACCGTGCCCGACTCGCTGAGCGCCCTGCGCACCATCCGTGAGCTGGTGCTGGGCCTGCAGGGCGATGCCTACCTCACGGCTTCGGCCGATGAGCTGCACTGGACCCGCGACACGGTGCGGGTACGCCTGTACGTGGGCGAGCAGTTCCGCTGGGCCTACCTGCGCAACGGCAACCTCGGCGACGGCCTGCTGACCCGGGCCGGCTACCGCGAGAAGTTTTTCCGGGGTACGCCCTTCGTGCCCGCCGACTGGGTACGGCTGCAGGAGCGCATCCTCACTGAGGCCGAGAACCAGGGTTTCCCGTTTGCCACCGTCGGCCTCGATTCCATTCATCTTGATGGAAATGCCATTGCCGGGCGCGTGGTGCTGAAGCGGGGCCGGGCCGTGGTGTTCGACTCGCTGCAAATCGTGGGCAACACCAAAACCAAGAAGCGCTTTCTCACCAAGTACCTGCAGCTGTTTCCGGGCCAGCCCTTCAGCCAGCAGCGCGTGGATGCCGCCGCCCAGCTGCTGCGCCAGCTGCCCTACGTGAAGCTGCGCGCCGAGCCCGAAGTGCGCTTTGCCCTGGGCCGGGCCCGGGTGTACCTGCTGCTTGACGAGCGACCCAGCAACCAGTTCGACGCCATTGTGGGCATTCTGCCCAATGCCAACGCCCGGCAGACCGGCGTGCAGTTCACCGGCGATGTCACCATCAACCTGCGCAACATCAAGGGCGGCGGCAAGCAGGTGGGGCTGCAATGGCGCAAAACCGATGCCCTCTCGCAGTTGCTCGATGTGCAGTACGTGCACCCCAACTTCTTCGGCACGCCCTTCGAGGTGTCCGCCAGCTTCAACCTCTACAAGCAAACCGATGCCTTTCTCACCCTGCGGCCCCGCGTGCAGGTGAGCTACCCCACCGCCCGGGCCGGCCGCATAAGCTTCTTCTTTGAGCAGCGCAGCTCCTACCTGCTCTATGACAGCACTGCCTACGCCAACCTGCGCCAGCTGCCCGAAAACATCGACTCCCAGTTCAACTCCTACGGCCTGAACTACACCTGGAACAGCCTCGACGACTTGTTCTTTCCGCACCGGGGCTACCTGCTGAGTGGCCAGGGGGCGGTGGGCACCAAAACCATCGCCCGTAACTCCAGCATTAAGGACGAATTCTATGGCGGCATTGGCCTGCGCTCCACGCAATACGCCTTCATCCTGCGGGCCGAGCGCTACTTCCCGGTGCAGCGGGCGGGCGTGCTGCTGTTGCGCCTGCGGGGCGAAAGCCTGCAAAATCCGCAGCTTTTCATCAACGACTTATACCGGCTGGGCGGGCTGAACTCGCTGCGTGGCTTCAACGAAAACCAGTTCTACACCAGCACCTACGCCGTGGCCACGGCCGAATTCCGGCAGTTTATCGGGCCCGATTCGTACGCCTTCCTGTTTGCCGACCAGGCGTATCTGCGCCGCGACCTGGCCAACCCCACCGCCAACCAACCCACCGGCCTGGGTGCCGGCCTCAGCTTTCGCACGCCGGCGGGGCTGTTCCAATTCGTGTACTCGGTGGGCCGGGCCAACGGGCAGGGGTTCGACGTGAAATCGTCGAAGATTCACTTCGGCCTGACCAGCCGGTTTTAGGCCTGCCGCCATATCGTCTGGGTTTTTTGGGAACTAAAATGGTTTCCCGCCACAGTGGCGGGAAGTAGAAAAAGTGCCCCTTGCAATCCGTCAATTCGACTGATATTCAATGCAGATAAGCCCTGATTCAGATTGGTACATCATTTGCAATTGTCGACTCGAAGCCGCCCCTATTTGCGACTCCCTGCCATGAAACTTATTAGCTCGAAATTTATCCACAGCATTGCCCCCCAGCTCGACCTGCTCAACACCATCGGTGGCGGCGTGGCCCAGCCCCAGCTGCGCATCGACCAGCACCCGAAGGGGGTGATTGTGCGGGTGGCCATGCCCACCGTCTCGGCCGACAGCTTTCGCGTAGTACTCAACCAAAACAAGCTCACCGTCTTCAGCGAGTACCGCCACGAGCCCGACGACGAGCTCGCCGCTCCCTTGTTCGTGCAAACGCTGGAGCTTCCGGCCAACCTCGACGCCGCCCGCATCGATGCCATTCACGAAGGCCAGGAGCTGCGCGTGCGCATTCCTTTTATAAACCCCAACAGCCAGCAGCGCGAAATCGACATCAAGCGCGAAGAGTAGTGGACAAGCAGTAGTGGGTAGTGAGAAAGTAGCGCAAGGTTTCCATCTAACTACTCACTACTGCTTGCTCAATATCGTTAGCTACCAACTATATAACGCCGGGACCGACCGGCACCCGCAGTCCACTGATATCGCCGGGACCGACCGGCTGCTTACCGAATTCATCTGGATTTTCACTCTTGAGCCACCGCCCGCAGCGGTGGTTTTGTTTTTTACCCGAACAAGGGAATAATCAGCACGAAGCTCATGGCTAGGGCCAGGTAAAACCAGCCCATCACTTGGCCCCGGTAGCGGCGCGGCAGGCGGTTGCTGAGTACCAGCATGGCCGCAATCACGAGCACGAGGTGCGCCACGAAGAACACCATGGTTTTTACCCAGTTGCTCACGATGGTATTTTCGGGCTGGTCCTGGTTGCTTTCGCCCAGGCCCGAGGTAAGATAGCGCAGCCCATAGAAGGCCACTACTTCGAAGGCCAAAAACCAGCAGAAACCTGCCAGCAGCGCCCGTCCGGACGATTTTTCGGAGATGTCGGCCATGGCGGTTAGGGGCGGGGGCGGCCCTGCACTTCGGCGCTGCGGGCCTTGATGTACAGTTCCTCAACCTTGGTGCGGGCCCAGGGCGTGCGCCGCAAAAACGTGAGGCTGGATTTGATGCTCGGGTTATCGGCGAAGCAGTTCATGCGCAGGCGGGCATCGAGCTCGGGCCAGCCGTAGGCGGCCACGAGATATTCGAGAATCTGGGCGAGCTTGACGCCGTGCAGCTCGCTGATTAGGTGGCCGGATTCGTCGCGGGCATCGGCGGCGCGGAGGAAGGACATGGGCGAAATTGGTCGACGGAAAGTGCAAAGTTGGCGAAAAGCCGGGGGCCGTGGGCACGATGAGCGCGGGCCGGTCGTTATTTTTGACCGCCGTTCGTTTATGCCATCGTCTCCGCTCGCCCCTTCCGCCTCCCGCTCCGTGCGCCGCGCTGCCCCGCGTCGGCTTTGGTGGCGCGGGCTGTTGGCGGCGGCGCTGCTGGCAACGTTACTGGCTGGCTACTATTACGTTCGGCACCAGGTGCAGCTGAACCGCTACGCCCGCCGGGCCTGGGCCACGTTCACGAAAAACGGCCTCACCGGGCGCGAAAAAACACCGCTTCTGGCTGGCTACTCAGTACACGGCATCGATGTGTCGGCCTACCAGGGCCGCATCGACTGGCCAGAGGTGGCGCGCAATAAGGTGAGCTTCGCCTTCATCAAGGCCAGTGAGGGAGCCACGCTGCGCGACCCGCGCTTTGCCCGCAACTGGCGCGAGGCCCGCAAGGCCGGCGTGCTTTGCGGGGCCTACCACTACTTCCAGCCCAACCGCGACGGCCAAACTCAGGCCGACCTGTTTGCCCGCACCGTGCCGCTGGCCCCCGGCGACCTACCCCCGGTACTCGACGTGGAAGCCGCCAATTTCCACGACGTGGCCGTGATGCGCCGCGAAGTAGCCCGCTGGCTGCGCCTCGTGGAGGCGCACTATGGTGTGCGGCCCATCCTCTATTCCAACCACAGCTTCTATCAGCAGCACCTGGCCGGGCACTTCGACGACTACCCGCTGTGGCTGGCCCACTACGAAGTGGCCAGCCCCAAGCTGGCCCGCAGCAAGTGGATAATTTGGCAGCATTCCGACGAAGCCTACGTGCCCGGCATTCGGGGAGTAGTCGATTTCAACGTGTTCCAGGGTAATTTTGAAGCGTTGCAGGCCCTGCGGGTGCCCGCTATACCAGCCGCTCCGGCCGGGCGCAGCAGCCCCCGCCCGGCCGCACGCACGCGGTAGCCGGTCCCAAAAAACCGCCCGGCTTCGCGGCCCCCGCGGGGCCCCGAAACCGGGCGGCCAGCCTAGCGGCTACGGCGAAGCCTACATTTTGGTCTTCGTCGTCATTTTGGTGCTGTGCATTTTGCCGTGGTGCATCCGGCCGCCTTTGGCTTCCATTTTGTCCTCCTTCATTTCCATTTTCTTGGTTTCCATCTTCTCTTCGGTTTTGGATTCCATTTTACCGTTCTTCATCGGCTTGGTGGTTTGAGCGTTGGCGGCGAAGCAAAAACCGGTCAGGGCAATGGCAGCAGCGACTTTCAGGGCATTTTTCATGGTAATGGTTGAAATGGGTTGGTTGAAATATGCCGAAAGTTTGGGCCTAACTTTGAAGTTGAGATGAAGTTGACACAACAAGCCAAAATTCTGTATATCAGGCAGTGGTCGCGGTTCTTACTGCTGACGGTGCTGCTGGGGGCAGCCTCGTGCCGGGGCAGCCGCGACGCGGCCCCCGGCCGGGGGCATGCGGCCGCGCGTGGGGCCGTGCAAAAGGGCCTGGGCTCGTACTACGCCAGCAAGTTCAATGGCCGGGCCACGGCCAGCGGCACCACCTACCGCCCCGGCGGCCTGACGGCCGCCCACAACACGCTGCCTTTCGGCACGCTCATCCGCGTGACCAATACCCGCAATGGCCGCTCCGTCGAAGTGACCGTCACCGACCGCGGCCCGCACACCAAGGGCTACATCGTGGATGTGTCGCACCGCGCGGCCGTGCAGCTCGATATTATCGAGGCCGGTGTAGTGCCCGTTGAAGTAAGTGTAGTGCGCCCCGCCCCGGGAAACCGCTAAATTTGCCCACTCATTTTCCGTTGCCCGCCGCTCTCCCCGCCATGAACATTCGTAAAAAAGTAACCTGGACGCTGCCCGTCGGCCTCAACCGCTATGCCGCCCTCGATAGCTGGGTGGCTGCCGCGGAGGATGAGGACTGGTCGGAAGCCGAAATTCAATTCGTCATCGACGAAGTAGTGGAAGCTGAAGATGATGCTGCCGGCCTGGCCGTATTAACCTGGTATTCGCGCTCTTAAGCGCGGCTCCGGCCCAGTTAGGCCAAGCATTAAGTTGCACATAACGGAGAGTTTTCGACCGCCCAATGGGCAGGCAGCACAGCTGCGCGCAGTCCTCCGAACCACTATCGCCCAGCAGATAGCACTATTCACCCAGAAAATTTAATCATTCACGGGTTTGATAATGACTTATTTGATTTGTAATTGTATTTTTAATAATATCAAGATGATTTAAACAGGTTATTGTTTTATTAATGGCTCAGCCCATTTCTTCGCCATGAACAAGCTTATCGGTCTGCTGGCAATTCTGTTCTTGTTCAGTAGCGCGCTGTGGGCTGCGCCGTCCGTCACGCCGCCCTTGCTGGGCCAATGGGCCGGGGTGCTGGCAGTGCCGGGTGGTAGCCGCCAGGTCAGCATCCTCGTCAGCCAACAGGCCGATGGAACACCAACGGCGCTATTGCACATTGATGCGCAGCGCCTTAACAACAGCCCAATGCGCGTGCGGAGCGGCCCCGACAGCGTCACGTTTATGGCTGACCAGGCTGGCTGCCGCTTTGCCGCCCTGCCCGTGGCCAATGGCCAGCGCCTGCGCGGCACCTGGCAGCAGCCGGGTTTTCGTACGGTGCTGGTGCTCGAACACGTGGCGGGTACTGGCTCGGAGTCGGTAGCAACCGCCACCTTCGCCACCGAAGAAGTGCACGTGAGCAGCCCCAGTAGCCCCAATCCTGAGTTGGGCCTGGGTGGGGTGTTGCGCCGCCCCGCCGGTGCCGGCCCTTTTGCGGCCGTGCTGCTGTTGCCCGACGCGGTGCCGGCCAGCGCCAGCAGTTCGGAAGCGGGCAGCTATCGCCTGCTCGACAACCTAGCCGACTACCTGTTGGGCCAGGGCCTAGCCGTGCTGCGCCTCGATGACCGTGGGGTGGGCCGCTCTTCGGCGCTGCCCGCTGCTACGGCCAGTGCCGAGCTGGCCGCCGATGCGCAATCGGCGCTCAATTTTCTGCGCTCGCGGCCGGGCATCGACCCAATGCGCGTGGGGGTGCTGGGCCACGGCGAAGGTGCCAACGTTGCGCTTCTGACTGCCACCTACGCTCCGGCACCTGCCTTTGTGGTGGCCCTGGCTGCGGCCGGCGTGAGTGGCCAGGAGCTGCTGGCCCGCCAAACTTCTTTGGTAAACCGCCCAGGCGAGCCGGATACCGCCCAGTGGACCTGGCAAACCCGCTGCGCCCAGCGCATGGCCCAAGCCCGGCGCGAGGCCAAGCAGCAGCTGGCGGCCGGCGCTACGCCCGAGCAAGTGCAGGTGCGCGTGGCCCAGGAGCAGCTGCGCCTGACTACTGAAGCCCGCAAACGCAACGAAACGCTGTATAAGCGCCAATTCGCGCTGCTCGAAATTATTCGGCAAACGGCTGATAATGCGCAGGCCCAGGCCATCGTGGCCAATATGTTTCGCCAGATTTACCCGGGCCTGGCCCCGGCCACGGCCCAGGCCCGGGCCGGGCAGCTTACCAACACTTGGTATCGTTCGCTACTGGCTTTCAACCCGCAGGCCGAACTGGCCAAAGTGGGCTGCCCGACGTTGCTGTTGCACGGTGCGGCCGACGCCCAAGTGCCGGCCGCCACTAACCTAACGGCCCTCGAAAAAGGGTTTAAAGGGAGCAAGCTGGCCACCACTCAGCAGCTGGATGGCGTAACGCACGATTTTCAGACGGCTGTGGGCGAGCGCGCCCTACTGGCCGGAACCACGACTCCCACCACTACGTCGACCGATGCACTGGAAGCCGTGGGTGAATGGGTTGCCAAACGCTTGAAATAACTTCCGAAAGCAGCCGGGAGACTAACGCACCCGGCGAGCCGGCGCTATGGCCTCGCGCAGCCAGCGGCCCGCCAGCCCGGCTAGCCCCCCGGCCAGGCCCATAACCAGCGTCGTGACCAGTACCAGCATGGGCACCGAGCCGCCCAGCGGCAGCAGCTGGGCCACGCGGTGCGCCAGCAGGCCATTGTTCTGAAAAGCCAGCCACGCGGCCGGCACCAGCCAGCTTAGCCCCAGCCCCACGAAGCCCGCCAAGAAACCAGCCCGCCCCGACTGTGCCAGCCCGAAGCATGTGGCGAAAGCCAGCGCCACGGCACTCCACCACGGTAGCCCCAATTGCAAAACAGCGGCAAAAAGTGCCAGCAGCAGGGCCAGCACCCAAGAATTGCGTACGGAAAGCAAGGTAGGAGAAGCAGGAGCGGCAGGATTCATGCCGGCAAGGTAATAGGCCGGTTCCTACTTCGTTGTGGGTGGTCTCAGCCCATGGCGGGCATCAGCACCTCGGCGTCGTTATTCGCCGGGGAGTTCACGCGCTTGCCCACCACGTACTCGCGCATGGCGGCCGCCTCGTACGGCTGCAGAAGCTGCTGGTAGTCGGGTAGCCGATGGCCATCGGCGAGCCAGGCTTGCTCGGCGGCGCGGTCGCGCAGGATGACGGGCATGCGGTTGTGGATGCCGGCCATCAGTTCGTTGGGTTCGGTGGTGATGATGGTGAAGGTGGGGTGCAGCTCACCGGTGGCACGGTCCAGCCACTCGTCCCAGAGGCCGGCGAAGGCGAAGGGCTGCGCATCGCGCAACAAAATGCGGTGCGGCACTTTGCCCGCCGGCGTGGCCTGCCACTCATAAAAGCCGTCGGCCAGCACCAGGCAGCGCCGCCGCGCCAGCAGCATCCGGAAGCTGGGCTTGTCGGCCAGCGTTTCGGCCCGGGCATTGATAGGCTTGGGGCCGCCGGTGGGGTCGCGGCTCCAGGCCGGTACCAGCCCCCAGCGCAGCAGCTGAATCTGGCCGGGGGCCGCATTCGTGATAACGGGCAGGCGTTGCGAAGGGGCCGCGTTATAGGTTGGCGGGGTGGGTTCGCTGAATTCAGCTTGAAAGCGCTGCTCGACGGCTGGCGCTGGTACCACAAATGAATATCGACCGCACATAAGACCTCAGATTTAACGAATTTTAACGGACGAAACAGATTTTTGTGGTCGCCGTCCCGGATGAAAATTAATAGTTGCAGTAAAACAACAATGCCTCCCTGCGGGGCTAACCACAAGGAGGCATTCATACGGAACCACGAAAAATCTGTTTTAATCCGTTAAAGTTCGTAAAACCTGAGGTTAGATTTTATACAGTAACTCGTAGTATTCGCGGGCCATGCGGGCACTTTCAAACTCGGGCTCTACGTCCTTCATGGCGGTTTTTACTACTTTCAGGAAGCTCTTTGGCTGGTCGTAGTACAGCGGCAGCACGGTGTTTTCGAGCACGTCGAGCAGGGCGGTGGCCTCGGCATCGTCCTTCACGTTGTCGGGGAGGGTCACGTCGACAATCGGAATGAGGAAGCCGTTTTCACCATCGCGGCAAAACTCCGGAATCCAGCCGTCGGCAATGCTCAGGTTCACGCTGGCGTTCATGGCGGCGGTCATGCCACTGGTGCCGCTGGCCTCGCGCGGGAAGCGCGGCGTGTTCAGCCAGATATCGGAACCCTTTTTGAGGGCCGCCGACAAGCCCAACTCGTAGCCCGTGAGAACAGCGCAATTTTTCAGGTGGGCCGTGCGCTTAATGATGTCGTTGAACAAAGCCACTGCGCCGAAATCCTTCGGATAGGGCTTGCCGGCCCAAATCACCTGGATGGGGTGCTTGGCATTGGCGGCCAGCTCTACGAAGCGGTCGAAATGGCGCAGAATGAGGTCGGCGCGCTTGTAGGCAGCAAACCGGCGGGCCCACACAATGGTGATAACGTTGGGGTCGAACACGTTGCCGGTCTGGTCGGCCACGATTTTGAACAGGTCCTGCTTCAGCTCCTGCTTGCGGGCGAGCAGGGCCGCGTCGTCCTTACTCTTGAGGGCGGCGGCCAGCTGCGGGTCGCGCCAGTAGCTGCCGTTCTGGCTGTTGGTGATGGGAATAATGGGGCAGATGCCCTCGTAGTGGCCCCACATTTCGTTGGCCACCGTGCCGTGCACCTTGCTCACGGCGTTGGCCTTGCGCGCAAAGCGCAGCGCCGTGAGGGTGTAGTTGAGCTGGTCGCCGTGGTCGATGCGGGCTACGCGGCGCACTTCCGCCTCGGGCACGCTGCCGAAGAAGGTCATGTCGGTCAGCAGCTTCATGGGGCGCTCCTCGTTGCCGGCCAGCTCGGGCGTGTGCGTCGTGAACACGAGGCGCTTCTGCACCTCGGCCAGGTCGCGGCCGTGCTTTTCGTAGAGATAGAAGGCCAGCGGCAGGCCGTGGCCCTCGTTGAGGTGGTACACGTCGGTTTTGCGGCCGAGCTCGTCGAGCAACTTGCCGCCTCCCACGCCCAGCAGGATGCTTTGCGCCACGCGGGCCGCCGAGTCCGGGTCGTAGAGGTGATGCGAAATAGTGCGCGAAAGATGGTCGTTTTCAGCAATATCCGTAGTGAGAAAAAACATGGGCACCGTGCCAAATACCTCGGGGGCCAGGTACATCGCCTTCACGTAAACGTCGGCCCCGTGAATGGTGATGGGAAACAGCAGGCCGGTGTCCTCCAGAAAGGAGTAGTGCTTGTG
Source organism: Hymenobacter sp. UYCo722 (assembly GCF_040547115.1). Lineage (NCBI taxonomy): Bacteria > Pseudomonadati > Bacteroidota > Cytophagia > Cytophagales > Hymenobacteraceae > Hymenobacter > Hymenobacter sp. UYCo722. Next base: position 651,013 of record NZ_JBEPPC010000002.1, read on the forward strand.
GCGGAACTCGGCGCGCATGGCCTGTTCGGGGTCGCGGTCCTGGTCGTAATAGCCGAACGTCCAGAGAATACTGATGCCCACCAGGTTCTGCTTGAGCTCGAAACCGGAGCGCATGTGCGAGCCGGCCAGGAAGCCCAGGCCGCCCGAATAGGTTTTTAGGGCCTGGTCGATGGCGAATTCCATCGAGAAGTACGCGGCGGCCGTTTTGTATTTGGCGGCCGGTGCATAGGGTTTAAAGGTAAATGCCATAAGCTGAAGCAAATGCGCGCCGGGGGCACGCCAGAATGAGAATTGCCGGTTGATGAATACGGAGTAGCGGGTAGCACGCGGCCTTCGTTGTCGGCGCAAGGTCCGAATCATTCTGGAAAAATCGCAACCCCTTGATATAGAGAGCTGAATTAAGCAAACGTTAGCATCATAGCCAACCCTAACAGTGTCAAGCCAATATCAGCCAGCCGGTTAGTGCTAATAATTTATGCGGCGGGCGTATTACCGGGCAACGCGCCCCTTTTTGCGGGGACCGGAAACTAGCTATTCAAGTAGCTCGCCTCTGCGTCTAGAGCGACGCAACCAGCCAGCCGACGACTGAAAAACGCGTCCAACGATAATTATTTTAATTTAAGGATTAATGCAATCGAACAAGCATTTTCATAAAAAAGTTACTATTTTTAGTCCTATTTTTGAAAAGGACATAATTTTTTAATACATGTGTTAATAATTCCATTGTTTTAATCCTCTACTTTTGCTTTCCTGTTGCACCTCTCAAAAAACCTTTTTCAACCCAATGCGCATGAATTTGACCGCTCGTTATCTGGTAGCTCCTTTGCTGGGGGCTGCTGCGTTATTTGCTGGCTGCTCGAAGTCGGAGCCGACGCCCGCCACCCCCACGGCCGCCGTCGTTTCTCAGAATGTGTCGGCACCGGGCTTTCCCGAAGGGTTTGAAACGGGCACCAAAACGGCTTATACTACTGGCAGCGTCACGCTCGGTTCGGGCTCCTGGACGCTGAACGACGCCCTCATCGGCAACACCACTTCCGACCCGCACACCGGTACCTGGTCGGCCCGGGTGCGCAACAGCGGCTCGCTCAGCATGAACTTCGACCTGACCGGCGGGGCCGGCGTGGTAACCGTAGCCCACGCCAAATATGGCACCGACGCGGCCACTACCTGGGAGCTCTGGGCCAGCACCAACAGCGGCAGCTCCTACGCCAAAGTCGGCAGCACCATCACCACCAGCAGCACGGCCCTGAGCACGGCCTCTTTCACCGTGAACCTGGCCGGCACCGTGCGCCTGCAGGTGCGCAAAACCGACGCCAGCACCAACCGCCTCAACTTCGACAACATCACGGTGGAAAGCTATGCCGGCGGTACCACCCCACCCCCTTCCACGGGCGGCAAGAAATTCCTGTTTGACGCCAGCCACGCCGAAACGGCCGGCAACGCCGACTGGGTGCTGGACGTGGACGCCGGCGTAGTGCCGCGCTTCCCCACCCCGGCCGCTTCGGGCATTACGAGCAGCACGCCCGAAACCTATTGGGCCGGCGCGGTGTCGGCCTGGGGCGTTTCGCTGGTGAAGCTGGGCAACTCGGTAGAGAACCTGCCGACGGGCACGGCCATCACCTACGGCAACGCGGCGAACCCTCAGGATTTGGCCAACTACAACGTGTTTGTGGTGGATGAGCCCAACACGCTTTTCAGCGCCACCGAGAAAGCGGCTATCGTCAACTTCGTGAAAAACGGCGGCGGTCTGTTCATGATTTCGGACCACACCATTTCGGACCGCAACAACGACGGTTACGACTCGCCCGCCATCTGGAACGATTTGATGACGAACAACACCGTGCAGGCCAACCCCTTCGGCTTCAGCATCGACCTGACCAACATTTCGGAAACTACCGGCAACGTGCTGGCCAGCCCCACCAATGTTATTCTCAACGGCTCGCAGGGGGCCGTCACGCAGCTGAAGTACAGCAACGGCGCTACCATCACTAAAACCACGGGTTCGGTGGCGACGCCGCTCATCTGGCGCACCACCTCGACGCAGGGCAACACCAACATCATGTGCGCCAGCAGCACCTTCGGCACGGGCCGCGTGGTGGTGGTAGCCGACTCGTCGCCGGCCGACGACGGCACCGGCAGCCCCGGCAACACCGTGTACCCCGGCTGGACTGAAATTGCCAGCCACGCCAAGTTGCACCTGAACGCCTCGCTCTGGCTCGCCAAGCAGCAATAATCGCTTCGCAGTTCCTGATTAGAAAAAGCCCGCTCCCAGATTTGGGGGCGGGCTTTTTTGCGGGCCACTGCGCCCGAAAAATATATTCGGAAAGTGGAAACGGTTGCGCATGAGAGGCCTTGCGGGAATGCCGTACTTTTGGTCGTAAGGTTGATTTTGCGCTCTTTTACTATGAAATTCCCACAAATTTTGCTGGCTGCCGCCGGGCTGCTGCTCTCGTTCGCATCGTCGGCTACGCCCGGCTTTTCAGGGCCGGCTGTCGTTACTGAAGCAGTTGCTAAAGCCGCGCCCACCATCCGCATCGACCCGACCTATTGGTGGGTGGGCATGAAAAACCCCAAGCTGCAATTGCTGGTGAACGCGCCCGGCATCGGCAACACTATGGCTATTCTGGCCGCTTACCCGGGCGTGACGATTGAGAGCCAACAGAAGCTGGAGAGTGCCAATTATCTCATCATTAACCTGGTTATCGACCCCGCTGCCAAGCCCGGCCTGTTGAAGCTGGGGCTGAAAAGCGGCAACACCTATCGCCCCTACACCTACAAGCTGCGCGCCCGCAACCTCGACCCGCAGCGCACGCAGGGCCTCACGCAGGCTGACTTCATCTACATGCTGATGCCCGACCGGTTTGCCAACGGCGACCCGAAGAACGACGTGGTGAAGGGTACCCGCGTGAACCACGTGGCCCGCGACTCGATGTATGCCCGCCACGGCGGCGACCTGAAGGGGATTGAAAACCACTTCGACTACTTCAAAAAGCTGGGGACCACGGCTATCTGGCCCACGCCGGTGATTGAAAACGACATGCCCAAGGCCAGCTACCACGGCTACGCCGTCACGGACTGCTACAAGATTGACCCGCGCTACGGCACCAACGCCGAGTACCAGCAATTCGTGAAAGCCGCCCACGCCGACGGCCTGAAAGTGGTGCAGGACATCGTGCTCAACCACTGGGGCAGCTACCACCACTTGTTCCTCGATAAGCCGGCGGCCGACTGGTTTCACGCCTTCCCCAGCTTCACGCGCAGCAACTACAACGCCTTTGCCCTGAACGACCCCTACGGCTCGAAGCGCGACTACACGCTGTTCAACGACGGCTGGTTTGATACGACAATGCCCGACGTGAACCAGGGCAACCCGCTGGTGGCCACCTACATTATTCAGAACTTTTTGTGGTGGGTGGAGTCGACGGGCATTGACGGGTATCGCATTGATACCTACCCGTATTCCAACCCGCAGTTCCTGATGCAGTGGGGCAAAGCCATTGCCGAGGAATATCCCAAGCTGGCCCAGTTCGGCGAGGCCTGGGAGGGCACCGAAGCCGAGCAAGCCTTCTTCGCCCAGAACATTCTGCCGCCCGTGAACGGCTTCAAGTCGAACCTGCCCGGGGTGCTGGATTTTCAAATTTGCTTCGCGATTTCGGACGCGTTGAAAACTGAAAACGGCGACCTGAGCAAGCTTTACCACGCCCTGCAGGGCGACTGGCTGTACGTGGATGCCACCCGCAACGTGCCCTTCCTCGACAACCACGACATGAGCCGCTTCTACTCGGTGATTGGCGAGGATTTCGGCAAATTCAAGACCGGCATCGCCTGGCTGCTCACCTTGCGCGGCACGCCCCAGCTCTACTACGGCACCGAGGTGCTGATGAAGAACTTCTCGGACCCCGATGGCAAGGTGCGCGAGGATTTTCCCGGCGGGTTCGCGGGGGACAAAACCAACTACTTCACTGCCCGGCCAGGACAGGCCGGCGAAGCCTTCGACTATGTGAGCAAGCTGGCGAACTACCGAAAATCGCATCCCGTGCTGAGTTCCGGCAAGCTCATGCAGTTTATCCCGCAGGATGGGGTGTACACCTACTTCCGGTACGACGATGGCGCGTGCGTGATGGTGATTGCCAACAACACCAAGGACGAAAAGAAAGTGGACGGAACGCGGTTTGCGGAGCGGTTTGCCGGGTTTTCGTCGGGCGTGGAGGTGGTGAGCGGGGCGGTGGTTTCGGATTTGCAGACGTTGCGGGTGCCGGCGCACACGGCCTGGGTAGTGGAGTTGCGGAAATAATTCGTCCTTTGACTTTTAGCCCGCAGAGGGCGCTGAAGTTTACGCAGATGACGCAGAAGCACGAGAATGATATTTCCTACTTGATTAGAAAGGGCGCTTTCAATATTCACTAGGCACTGGGGCCAGGGCTATTGGAATCGGTATACGAAATGTTATTGGCGCACGAACTGCGAAAATTCGGACTGGAAGTTCAGACTCAGGTAGCATTACCGGTTGTGTACGATGGGCTGAAGCTGGAAAATGGATTTCGCATCGACCTTCTGGTCGAAAACAAAGTAGTGGTTGAACTGAAATCAGTCGGAACACTACTTGAGGTGCATCACATTCAACTGCTTACTTATCTGAAGCTCTCAGCTCATAAGCTTGGCTTACTTATCAATTTCAACGTGCCTTTCATTAAAAGTGGCATTTTCCGCAAAGTGAACGGCCTGGAAGAACAATCTGCGTCATCTGCGCTAACTTCTGCGCCTTCCGCGGGCTAAAAACAGTAAGAACAATGACCGACCTCACCCACCAAGTTGCCATCGTCACCGGCGCAAGCCGCGGCATCGGCAAAGCCATCGCGCTGCTCCTGGCCCAGCAGGGAGCCACCGTAGTAGCGGTAGCCCGCAGTGAAGAGGAGCTCCTGGAACTCGGCCAGCAAACCCAGGGCTTGGGCATCGTAGCCGACGTTTCGGAGGAAGCCGATGCCCAGCGCATCATCGACGAAACCCTGCGCCACTACGGCCGGCTCGACATCCTTATCTGCAACGCCGGCGTGGGCTCGTTCGCCGAGCTGGAAAACTTCAGCGCCGCCGAGTGGGACCGGATTTTTGATACCAACGTGAAGGGTACTTTCCTGCTGTGCAAGGCCGCCGTGCCCCACTTCAAAGCCCAGAAAAAAGGCCACATCGTGGGCATTACTTCGGATGTGGCCCGGCGAACGTTTGCCCACGGCACCGCCTACGGGGCCAGCAAGTTTGCCCAGGATGCCGTGCTGGCCAGCCTGCGCAAGGAGGTGCGCCCCCACGGCATCAAGGTGAGCACCATTTACCCGGGTTTGGTCGATACCTACTTCAACGACACCACGCCCGGCAGCGCGGATGCTGAGAAAACCCACCTGCGCCCCGCCGACGTGGCCCAGGCCGTGCGCTACGTGCTCGAAGCTCCCACCCACGTGGTAGTCGATGAGCTGATGCTGCACCCGCTGACGCAGGAATGGTAGGCCAGCTAATAGTTAACGGTCAATGGTTAGTACGCTTCCCTCAACGCCTTAAATCACTAACCCTTGACCTTTGCCCTTTAATCATTACCACGAAGCGTTATCTTGCCGCATCATGAAAAAACTGTTGCTGGCCGGCGGCCTCCTCTCTTTAGCTGCTTTCTCGTTGCCTAACCCGCCCGTGAATAAAAATTACTCCCAAGCAACCGACCCTAACACCACGGCCGAAATCCCGAAGGATAATAAGCTCGTCATCTACCAGTTGATGACGCGCCTGTTTGGCAACAAGGTGGCCCTGAACAAGCCCTACGGCACCATTGCCGAGAACGGCTGCGGGAAGTTTAACGACATCAACGACAAGGCGCTCGACGAAATTAAGGCCTTGGGGGTGAGCCACGTGTGGTACACCGGCGTGATTGAGCACGCCACCATGACCGACTACACCGCCGCCGGTATCCCGCCCGACGACGCCGACGTGGTGAAGGGCCGCGCCGGCTCGCCCTACGCCATCAAGGATTACTACGACGTGGCCCCCGACCTGGCCGTGACGGTGAAAAACCGCATGGCCGAGTACGAAGCACTCATCACGCGCACTCACGACCACGGCCTTAAAGTGCTGATGGACTTCATTCCCAACCACGTGGCCCGCTCCTATAAGTCGGATGCCAAGCCGCTGGGCGTGCTCGACCTGGGCGCGACCGACGACAAAACCAAGGCCTTCGTGCCCGACAACAACTTCTACTACCTGCCCGGCAAGGCCTTTGTGGTGCCCGCCAGCTACAACCCGCTGGGCCCGCTGAAGGGCCCGCGCGAGGATGGTAAGTATTTCGAGATACCCGCCAAAGCCACCGGCAACGACGTGTTCACGGAAGCGCCGAGCGTGAACGACTGGTTCGAGACCGTGAAGCTGAACTACGGCGTGGACTACGAGAACGGCCGGGCCACCCACTTCGAAACCGTGCCCGACACCTGGAAGAAGATGCGCGACATTCTCGTGTTCTGGGCGGGTAAAAACGTCGACGGCTTCCGCTGCGACATGGTCGAAATGGTGCCCGTCGAGTTCTGGGCCTGGGTGATTCCGGAGCTGAAAAAGGTGAAGCCCGGCTTGGTCTTCATCGGCGAAGCCTACAACCCGAAGGAGTACCGAACCTACCTCGACAAGGGCCATTTCGACTTCCTCTACGACAAGGTGGGGCTGTATGACAACCTGCGCAAGCTGATGCGCCAGGAAGGCACCACTGAGGACATTACCCGCGTGTGGAAAGAGGAAAGCAACGGGTTCTCGTCGCACATGCTGCGCTTTCTGGAAAACCACGACGAGCAGCGCATTGCCAGCAAGGACTTTGCCGACGACCCTAAGCGGGCCATTCCGGCCATGGCCGTCACCGCCACCCTGGGCAGCGGCCCCGTGATGCTGTATTTCGGGCAGGAAGTGGGCGAGCCCGCCCACGGCACCGAAGGCTTCAGCAGCGAAGACGGCCGCACCTCTATTTTCGACTACTGGGGCGTGCCCGAGCACCAGAAGTGGTTGAACCAGGGCAAGTTCGACGGCGGCAAGCTGGTGTACGAGCAGAAACAGCTGCGCGAGTTCTACAGCCGCCTCCTCAATGCCACGAGCCAGAGCGAAGCCATTCGCCGGGGCCGCTTCTACGAGCTGCAGGATGCCAACAACCTGGGCAAGGAGTACAACCAGAAACACCTGTATACCTACCTGCGCTACACCGACAAGCAGCAGGTGCTGGTGGTGGTGAACTTTAGCGCGGAGAAAACCTACCGGCCCGTCATCACTATTCCGGCCGATGTGATGACGAAAATGGGCCTGAGCAACAAGAAATTCTACACCTACACCAACCTGCTCACCGACGACGAGCCGCGCAACGCGCTCAACCTCACGCTGCCCCCCCTGTCGGCCTACGTTTTCGAGATAAAACCGAAATAGCATGGCCACACTGCCCGGCCAACCTGTTAAATTTGAAAACTACGCCGCAATCGTTTTAGCGGCCCCCGTCCTTCACTACTTTCTTCCCCTTCCCAATGGCTGCTCCCACCGTAGCTTCTTCAGCTGATACCCGCGAAAAGCCCCGCCTCAGCTTCTGGCAAATCTGGAACATGAGTTTCGGCTTTCTGGGCATTCAGTTCGGCTTTGCGCTGCAAAACGCCAACGTAAGCCGGATTTTCGAAACCCTGGGCGGTACCGAAATTGCCCTCTATTGGCTGGCCGCGCCACTCACCGGCCTGCTGGTCCAGCCCATTATCGGCTACTTGTCGGACCGTACCTGGAGCCCGCGCTGGGGCCGCCGCCGGCCATTTTTTCTGGTTGGGGCCATTCTGGCCTCGCTCGCCCTGCTGGTGATGCCCAACGTAACGGCGCTGTGGATGGCCGTGGGCATGCTCTGGATAATGGATTCAAGCATCAATATTTCGATGGAACCCTTCCGGGCGCTGGTGGGCGACTTGCTGCCCTCGGAGCAGCGCACCACCGGCTTTGCCGCCCAAACGTTTTTTATCGGCGTGGGGGCCGTGGTCGCGTCTTCGCTGCCCTGGATGCTCACCAACTGGTTTCACGTGGCCAACACGGCGGCCGCAGGTCATATTCCACCGTCGGTTCGGTATTCGTTCACCGTTGGCGGAGTTGTTTTTTTCCTGGCCGTGCTCTGGACGGTGCTACGCACCAAGGAGTATCCTCCCGAAAACATGGCCGAGTTTGAGGCTGAAAAAGCGCGCAGCGCTGGTTTTATGAACGGGGTGCGCGAATCGTTTCAAGGCATCTTCGAGATGCCCAAAACCATGCGTCAGCTGGCCGTGGTACAGTTTTTCTCGTGGCTGGCGCTGTTTTCGATGTGGATTTATACCACGCCCGCCATCACCAGCCACATTTATCATACCACCGACGCTACCTCGAAGATATACAACGAGGGGGCCGACTGGGTAGGCATCTGCTTCGCCGTGTACAACGGGGTATCGGCGCTGGCCGCGTTGCTGCTGCCGACCATTGCCCGCGCTACCAGCCGCCGCTTCACGCACATGCTGTGCCTCATGGCTGGTGGCCTGGGGCTGATTTCGATTTATTTCGTTCAAGACCCCAAAATGCTGCTCCTTTCGATGGTGGGCGTGGGCGTGGCGTGGGCTAGTATCCTGAGCGTGCCTTACGCTATGCTGGCCGGTGCACTGCCCAGCAACAAGATGGGGTACTATATGGGCGTGTTTAACTTTTTTATCGTGATTCCGCAGGTAGTAGCCGGCCTTATCCTGGGCTTTTTTACCACCCATTTCTTTCACGGCGAATCGATACTAACCCTCGTGCTCGGCGGGGTATCGATGATAATCTCGGGCCTGCTTACGTTGCGCGTGAGCGATGCCGACGACATCAACCTGCCCACCGAGGAGCCGGCCATGACGCTGGGCTACGATGCCCTGGCTCCCGCCAACCCCGAAGTTTAGTTCGCAACATGCTGCGTATAGAAAGCCCGATTCCTAAATAGAATCGGGCTTTTCGTTGATGCCATTGAGTGCAGCCAAGAAGGGGCTTATCGCCGGTTATGCTTTAATAATCAGCTCCGCTACCTCGCGGCCGGTACCCAGCGCGCCGTTTAGCGAAGGATAGGAGGTCCAGTCGCCGCAACGGTAGAGGTTTTCGGCCAGCATAAGCGGTTGGCGCGGGGGTTGGCCGGCCAGGTACACCGGCAGGGCCGCCGCGATGCGGTAGGTGCGCAAATGCTCCCAGTCGCGGGCGGCCGGGCCAAACCAGGCGGCCAGCTCCTGGCGCAGGAGCGGGACCAGCTCCGCTTCTTCGAGGCTGCGCTCGCCGTGGGTGCTGACGGAGATGAGCGAACGGCCGGCCGGCGCATAGGCACCGCTCACGTCGGCCGGAAAGGCCACGTTGTGAGCCAGCGCGCCGGGCGTAGCGTTTAGGCGCAGCAGCTTGTCGTTGCGGCCGGGCGAGTGGCCGCCGGGGGTGGCAAAGTAGGTGCAGGTGGTGATGCGGGCCGCCGTGGGATAGCTGCCGGCCTCGGCAGTGGGAGCATCGTTGGGGTTGCCACTGCGGCCGGCCAGCAACCGTAGCGTCGCCAGGCCATCGGTGGCCAGCACGATGGCCGACGCCGGGAGCACCTGCCCGGTAGTAAGGCGCACCTGGCGGCCATCGACGATGCCGGCCACGGGCGTGTTCAGGCGCACGGTGCCGGCGGGCAGGCGGCCGGCCAGCTGGTCGGGCAATTCCTGGATGCCCAAGGCCGGGATAGAAGCAGTGCCGGTGACGAACTGCTGGAAGATGAACTCGAAAAAATTGCTGGCCGTGGTAAGCTCACGGTCTAGAAACACGCCGCCGAAGAAGGGCTTGAAGAACGAGTTAATCATCTGCTCGCTCCAACCGTAGCGCCGCAGGAAGGTGAGCGTATCGGTAGCGGGGCGGGCCAGCAGCTGCTCGGGTGTGTGCTTCAGCACGTGCCGCACCAGGCTGAGGATGCGCAGCTTGTCGGACAGCGTGCCGATGGGCGAAGCCAGCGCTGAGAAAGCGGCCAATGGCTTTTGCAGCGGGCTCTGGACAGTGGTCTCGCGGCCAGTGGGCAAACGAATGACGGCCCCGGAACTGAAAGCTTTCAGCTTTAGGGCCTTGTAATCGAAGATGCGTCGGGCTTCGGGGTAGTTGGTTTGCAGCACCTGGAAGCCCCGGTCGAGCCGGAAACCTTCGGGGGTAACGTCGGTGCGCACGCGGCCGCCCACGGCGTCGGCGGCTTCAAGCACCAGTACCGGGCGGCCGGCCCGGTGCAGCCACGTGGCGCAGGCCAGCCCGGCCATACCCGCGCCGATGATGATAATGGGTTCAGAAGGGACAGGGAAGCTCATGAAGAAGAAACAAAGAAGTGACGGCCCCGCGCCAACGGGTCAACGCGTCATCAGGGCTACGGGGTCTACCCGGGTTCGGTACGACATGCTAAGCACCGTCCCGCGCTTGCTGATGACGAGCTGCACCACTCCGGGTACGGGCTTGCTGTTGTACGTGGCCGGCCGCCAAGCGGGCAGCCCACCCACCACCTCCGTGAGGGCCGTGATGATGCCGCCGCCCGACTGCCCGCTCAGCAGGTGCAGGTAGCCTTTTTCGTCGGTCATGGCTTCTACCACAAACTCGCGGCCGTCGGCGATGATTTCCCAGTCGTGGGTTTGGTTCGATTCGCTTAGCTTGCCCAGCACCGTCTGCACGAAACTGCTGGGGTCGCCGGCGGGGCGGGGCGGCTGGGCGTTGCGCATCTGCGCGGCGCGTTCGACATCTGCCTGGTAAGCAGCCTGGCGCGCTTCGCAGGTGGTGCCCAGGCGGAAGCCTTCGGCCGCCGCTAGGGGGTCGCCGACTTGCGGCTCCAGCAGCGGCCGGTCCTTGTAGCGGCCCCCGAGGCCATCGAACGCCTTGCCTTCCTTGAAGCGACCCTGCTCGTACACCTCGGTGGTTAGTAGCTTGTTGGTAGCAGCGGCGCGGTTTTCCCACACGCCCTGGGCCAGCCCCCCTATTACGGGGCCACCGATGCGGCTGTGCAGCATGGGCATCACGTCGTGCCACATGCCGTTGCCATTGGCCACGCCCTGCTGGCCCGTCGAGTCCCAGTACGCCAGAATGCGCAGGCGCGGAGCCGGTAAGCCGGTCCATTCCAAGGTTTGGCGCTGCTGGCCGTTGGCATACCAAAACTGCCAGGTGCCGGTGGGGTTTCCCTGCGCAAAGGTGCCCTGCACGGCGAGCTGGCCGTTGGGAAAGTACGTTTCGTAGCGCCCTTCACGCTTGCCTTCGCGGTAGTGCAGGCGGGCGCGCAGCTTTTGGGTGCGGGCGTCGTAGTCGCGCGCTTCGCCGTTGAAATCGCCAGTCGCCGTGATACGGGTGAACCGCCGAATGGGCGCGCACGTCGGCGGGGTCAGCACATAGTTGGCATCGTAAAACAGCACCACGCTGTCGCCTTTGATTACGCGCACGCATTGGTCGAGGGTAGCCTGCCCCGCTGCCGAAGCGGCGGGGCCCTGGGCCTGGCTATGCCGGGCGGCAGCCAGCAGCAGGGTAGCCGCCACCAAAAATCGAAGAATGTGTGATTTGCTCATCCCAAAACAGCTTGAATAGTTGGCCGCAAATCTACCGTTCAAGGCTTAAAACAGCTTGGGCATCTTGTGCTCTTTCCATTTCTTGCGCGTTTTCATCGTCCAGAATTCGGCTACGCCGGGGCGTTGCAGGCTTACCATCCAGGCTCCCATGGGCTGGCCCAGGCGGTAGCCGGTGGCCTGGTCCCGTGGGAATTTCTGCTGGAGGAGAGCGTAATCGGCTTGCGAGATATCCTTCCCGATTTCGCCGTGGCAGCGCAGGCACAGCTGGTTGTTGAGCACAATGGGCCGCTGGTAGAAAAACACCTCCTGCGACAGTCGCCGAATGGTGCGCACCGTGTCGGGTCGCATTTCGGCGGCCAGCAGCGGGGCCAGGCTGGCGGGGTTGCGCGGGTGCTCGCTCACGCGCCGGGCCGTAGCCTTCAGCACCCCGGCCAGCGAATCGACGGCGTGGTAGGTTTCAGGCCGGCAGAAGCGCATGGCGCGGGCCACGCCACCGGCCGCCAGCTCGCGGGCCAGCGTGCGGCGCAGCAGCGAGTCGGCGTTGGCCGTGAGGGAATCGCCGGCCCAGCGGGTGGCGCGCAGCAGGTCCTTGGGCATAATGCGCTTCACCTCCCAGTTCTCGGCCTCGATGCCAATGCGCTTGCTGTCTTTCAGGTGCTCGACCTGGTCGGGGCGGCAGGCGGCGAAGGCCAGCGCGAGTAGGGGCAGGGCGAGTTGGGAAAGCGGGAATTTCACGGGTGAAGAATATTTTTTGAACACGACGCTGAGCAAACGACAAAAAAACGTCATGCCGAGCGTAGCCGAGGCATCGTGCTTGCTACCACAAACTCCATTGATTGGTTTGCTACCATACGCGAGATGCCTCGGCTGCGCCCGGCATGACGTTCCTTAATAAAACCACTACTACATCAGAAAAGCTTTCAAATCCTCGTAGTTAACCGCCAGCGGCACGCTTCGTTTAGGGCGGCCCTGCAACGCCTGCACCACGGCCGGCAGCTCGATGGCCCGGCCCAGGATGGGTTCTACCACGCCGGGGAATTTTACGGGGTGAGCCGTGGCCAGCAGGAAGCCGGCCGCCGCCCCGGGCCGGGCCTGGTAGCGGCGCAGGGCCGCGTAGGCCACCGCGCCGTGCGGGTCGAGCAGGTAGCCGTGCTGCTCCCACACCTGCCGGATGGCGGCCACCGTGTCGGCATCGCTCACGGTATCGGCGCTGAGGGCGGCGCGCAGCCGGGTAATGTCGTTGCCAAATAGCTCCAGAATGCGTACGAAGTTGCTGGGGTTGCCCACGTCCATGGCGTTGGAGAAGGTGGGCACGGCCGGGCGCGGCGCGTAGGTGCCCGTGCGCAGGTAGGCCGGCACGGGCTCGTTGGCATTGCAGGCCGCGATAAAATGGCCCAGCCCCAGCCCCGAAGCCCGCGCCAGCAGCCCGGCGCAGATGTTGCCGAAGTTGCCGCTCGGCACCGCCACCACCGGCGCGGGCGCGCCGGCCGGCCACTGCTGCATGGCGAAGCAGTAGTAGAGCTGCTGCGGCAGCCAGCGCGCCACGTTGATGGAATTGGCCGAAGTCAGAAACCGCTGTTTGGTCAGCTCAGGGTCGAGGAAAGCCTGCTTCACCAGCGCCTGGCAGTCGTCGAAGGTGCCGGCTACTTCCAGGGCCGTGATGTTCTGGCCCAGCGTGGTGAGCTGCTGCTCCTGCACCGGGCTTACCTTGCCGGAGGGGTAGAGGATGACCACCTCCACGCCCGGCACGCCCAGAAAGCCGCTGGCCACGGCCCCGCCGGTATCGCCCGAGGTGGCCACCAGCACGGTCACGGGTGGCGTGTCGCCGGCCTTGGCGAAGTAGCCCAGGCAGCGGCTCATAAACCGCGCCCCTACGTCCTTAAAGGCCAGCGTCGGCCCATGAAAAAGCTCCAGCGCCGCCACGTCCTCGTGCACCGGCACCAGGGGGAATTCAAAATCCACTGCTTCGGCGCAGATGTGCTGCAAATCGGCTTCTGGAATGGTGCTGCCCACGTAGGGCCGCATCACGTTGAGGGCCACGGTGGCCTTGCTCAGGCCGCGCAGCTCGCGCAGAAAACCAGCCGAAAATTTCGGGATGGTTTCGGGGAAGTACAGGCCGCCATCGGGTGCCTGCCCGGTGATGGTAGCCTGCCGGAAATCGACCGGCGGCGACTGGTGGCGGAGGCTGTAGTATTTCATTTAACAGGTATCAATTAACAGGTATCAATGAGCAAAAGAACGTCATGCTGAACGCAGTGAAGCATCTCTACCGCGCAAGTAACCCAATTGGTCCAACGAAGCAGTAGAGATGCTTCGACAAGCTCAGCATGACGTTCTTTTTAGCTGTTATTCTGCCTACTCCTCCGAAACCACATACGCCCCCTTGGTCCCTACCGGTCCTACGTACACGTTAAATTCAATATCCAGCTCCGCGAACACGCTGCTCAGGGCCGCGCCCACGGCCTGCGCCGTTTCCTCCGACCGGTTCAGCATGAAGATGGATGGCCCTGAGCCCGAGATGCCCCCGCCGATGGCCCCGGCCGCCAGCGCCCGGGTGCGCGCTTCTGCCAAACCAGGGATGAGCGGCAGCCGCGCCGGCTCCACGATGTAGTCGGCCAGCGAGCGGCCAATGAGGTCGTAGTCGGCGGTGAGGAAGCCGGCGGTGAGGCCGGCCACGTTGGCCCACTGCCGCACGGCCAGGCCCAGCGGCACGGTAACGGGCAGCACCTGGCGCGAGTCGCTGGTTTTTAATTCAATCTGGGGGTGCACCACGGCCACCCACAGGGGCGGGGCGGGCAGGGCGATGATGTCGAGGGCCGGCTCCAGGGCCCGCACCACCGTGAAGCCGCCGAACACGGCCGGCGCAATGTTATCGGCGTGGCGCGCGCCCGAGGCCGCAGCTTCGCCTTCCATGGCAAATTCTACCAGCTGCATTTTGGTGAAGCGGTTGCCCAGCAGGGCATTGGCGGCCACTACCGCGCCCACCGCGCTGGCCGCGCTGCTGCCCACCCCGCTGCCGGGCTTGATGCCCTTGGTAATTTCCAGGTCAAAGCCCATCTCCTCCGGCACGGCTTGCAGCAGGGCGCGCAGGGCCACGCCGGCCACGTTGCGGACCGGGTCGGTGGGCAGGTGGTAGGCGTCGAGGTGGCGGATGCTGATGCCCGGCGCGGTGCGGCGGGTGAGGCGAATGGTGTCGTAGGGTGCGGCCAGGGCCAGGCCAAATACATCGAAGCCGCAGCCCAAATTGGAGAGCGTGGCGGGCGAATGAACGAGAACGGAATGGAGCATGAAAGATTTGAATTAAAAATTAAAAATGAAGAATTAAAAACGACCTTGGTCATCCTCCTTCATCGCCCAAATTTTAATTCTTCATTTTTAATTTTTAATTGATTTTACAACCTTGCGGCGCGGATAATATCGGCAAATACCCCCGAGGCGGTGACTTCCGCGCCCGCGCCGGCTCCCTTCACCACCAGCGGCTGGTCGAGGTAGCGGTCGGTGTAGAAGAGCACCACGTTGTCTTTGCCGCGCAGGTCGTAGAGGTCGTGGCCGGGCGCTACCTGCTGCAGGCCTACGGTAGCTTCGCCGTCGGCGTAGCGGGCCACAAACTTCAGCCGTTTGCCGGCGGTCGTAGCAGCGTCGTAGAGGGCGCGGAACTGGCTTTCGTGGGCGGTCATCTGCGTATAAAAGGCTTCCACGTCGCCTTCGAGGCAGGCCGGGGGCAGGAAGCCGTTGATTTTGATGTCGCTCATTTCCATCACCTGGCCAGCCTCGCGGGCCAGAATCAGGATTTTGCGGGCCACGTCCGAGCCGCTCAGGTCGAGGCGCGGGTCGGGCTCGGTATAGCCTTCGGCCTGGGCCTGGCGCACCACCTCGGCAAAGGGCCGGGTGCCGTCGTAGTGGTTGAACACGAAGTTGAGCGTGCCCGAGAGCACGGCCTCCATGCGTTGCACCACGTCGCCGCTGCGCGTCAGGTCGTTCAGCGTGCCGATGATGGGCAGGGCTGCGCCCACGTTGGTTTCAAACAAATAGCTGGCGTTGAATTCTTTCGACAAACTTTTGAGGCGGGCGTAGTGGGCGTAGGCCGACGACGCGGCCACCTTGTTGCAGGCCACCACGGCCACGCTCTTTTCCAGCAGCCCGGCGTAAATGCCGGCTGCGGCGGGGTTGGCCGTCACGTCCACAAAAATGGAGTTGCGCAGGTTGCGGTCGATGATGAGGCGGGCGAATTCGTCCAGGCTCAGGGCCGGGGCGGTGGCCAGCTCGTCGGGCCAGGCCGTGAGGTCGAGGCCGTTTTCGTTCACCAGGCAGTGGCGGCTGTTGGCAATGGCCACCACGCGCACCTGCAGGCCCAGCTTTTCGAGCAGGTGTGCCTGCTGCCGTGCCAGCTGCTCCAGCAGCTTGCTGCCCACGTTGCCCGGCCCGAGAATGAACAGGTTCACCTGCTTTACGGTGGCCTCGAAAAAAGCCTCGTGCAGCACGTTAATGGCCTTGCGCACGTCGGCGGCCCGAATCACGGTCGAAATATTCTTCTCCGAAGCGCCCTGCGCGATGGCCCGGATGTTCACCCCGTTTTGCCCCAGCGCCCCAAACAGCTTGCCGCTGATGCCGGGGTGGTCCTTCATGTTTTCGCCCACCAGGGCCACAATAGCCAGCCCGCGCTCGGGCCGCAGGGGCTCGATGCGCCCGGCCGCGATTTCGGTGGCAAACTCCTCGTCCACCACGGCCTGGGCCGGGGTGGTGTCCTGCTCGTTCACGCCCACACAAATCGAGTGTTCCGACGAGCTTTGGGTGATGAGCACCACGTTGATGCGCTCGCGGGCCAGCGCCGCGAACAGCCGCTGCGAGAAGCCCGGTACGCCCACCATGCCGCTGCCCTCCAGGTTCAGCAGCGCCAGGTTGCCGATGCTGGAAATGCCCTGCACCACGGCGGTCGTGCGCGGCGGCTCCACCTCTACCAGCGTGCCGTAGTCGTGGGGTGCGAACGTGTTTTTAATCCAGAGCGGAATACCGCGCTGCATCACCGGCTGAATGGTGGGCGGGTACAGCACCTTGGCCCCGAAGTGCGACAACTCCATGGCTTCCTGATAGCTGATGCGGGCAATGGGCCGGGCGCTGCGCACCAGGCGCGGGTCGGCGGTCATCATGCCGCTTACGTCGGTCCAGATTTCGAGTACTTCGGCCCCGAGTGCCGCCGCCAGCAAAGCGCCCGTGTAGTCGGAGCCGCCCCGGCCCAGCGTGGTCGTCACGCCGTGGGCATCGGCCCCGATAAAGCCCGGCACCACCCAGACGTGGTGGTCGGCGCTGTCGCGCAGCTCGGCCACCTGTTGGGTGGTGGTGGCCATGTCGACCTCGGCCGAGCCGAAGCGCGAGTTGGTCCGAATCAGCTGCCGGGCATCGGCCCAGCCGGCCGCCAGGCCCTGGGCCTTGGCGGCCGCCGCGATTAGGCGCGACGAGAGCAGCTCGCCGTAGCTCATCAGCCGGTCGAGGGTGCGGGGGGAGAGCTCGCCGAGGGCAAAAATACCGTCGCACAGGGTTTGAATTTCGGCGAATTGCGCCGCGATGGCCGCCAGCTTCTCGTGCTGGGCCGCGCCGGCCAGCAGCTCCTGGGCGGCGGTGCGGTGGCGCTCGGCCAAATGGATTAGGGTATCGCGGTAGGCTTCGTTGCCGGAAGCCGCGGCCCGGCCGGCCCCAATCAGCAAATCGGTCGTGCCGCCCAGCGCCGACACCACCATAACCACGGGGCTGTTGAAGGTAGCCGTGGCCACGATGGCCAGCGACTTGCGGATATTCTCGGCGGAGGCCACCGACGTGCCTCCGAATTTCAACACTTGCATCGCGGGTTCTGGTTAGTTGAGGGAGCGGTGCCGCCTGGGTGGGAGTTGCGAAACCAGAATATATAAAAGCGGGCGAAGATTGCCCAAGGGCGTAAAAAAAGTAGCCGGAGGCCGCCGCAGCCCCGCGAATGCCCTTGCGCAGCACTTTCGCCCAACCGTGGCCACCATGGGCAGACCGGCGCAATGTAGCGCGCTATGCTCGTTTTATCGCACTTTTTCTGCAGGAAATACTGCCAGTGCCGGGCAGCGGGCCGGCCGCACAACCGTAAGGCCGGCGTGGTAGTAAACTGGAGCATATGAATAAACTGAAAGCCCTGTGGCTGAAGCTGGATTCCAGCCTCTGGTTTGTGCCGACCATGATGGTCGTGGCCTCGCTGTTTGCGGCTTATTGGCTGGTGCGGCTCGATGTGTACATCGGGGCGAAGTGGACGGCCCGGTTTCCGCTGCTGTTTGGGGCGGGGGCCGCGGGCGCGCGCGGCATGCTCGCCGCCATTGCCGGCTCCATGATTACGGTGGCGGGCCTCACCTTCTCCCTCACGCTGGCCACGCTGGCCCAGGTGGCCAGCCAGTACACTTCGCGCCTGCTGCGCAATTTCATGCGCGACCGCACCAACCAGGTGGTGATGGGCTTCTTCGTGAGCATTTTCGTGTACTGCCTGGTGGTGCTGCGCACCATTCGCGGGGGCGACGAAGGCTCGTTTGTGCCGCCCCTGGCGGTGGCCTTCGGGCTGGTGCTGGCCCTGGTAAGCATTGGGATGCTGATTTTCTTTATCCATCACATTGCCACCTCCATTCAGGCGGCCAACATTGTGGCGGGCGTGGCGGCCGAAACCGAGAAGCTGCTCGACAAGGTGTTTCCGGCCCGGCTGGGCGAGCCCGCTACCTCCACCGAGCGCGCCGAGCTGGCCGCCGGCCCGGACCTGCGCTGGCAGCCGGTGCCGGCCCCGGTCACGGGCTACATTCAGGGCGTGGATTATGATGCGCTGCTAGCCTTTGCCGAGCAGGCCAAGGTGGTGGTGCGCATGGAGCAGGCCATTGGCAGCTTCACGGTGAAGGGCGCGCCGCTGGTAGCGGTAGCCAGCCCCGACGGCCACGCCCTGCCCCCGGCCGATGAACTCGCCGACAGCCTGAACGACAGCTACCGCTTCGGCGACCAGCGCACCCTCGACCAGGATGTGGGCTTCGGCCTGCGCCAGCTGGTGGATATTGCCATGAAGGCCCTTTCCCCGGGCATCAACGATACCACCACGGCCGTGATGTGCGTGGACCGGCTGGGCGCGCTGCTGCGGCTGCTGGCCGACCGCAACCTGGCCAGCCCACTGCGAGCGACAGAAGGGCAGGTGCGCGTGCTAACGTTGGAACCCGATTTCACCAGCTACCTGGGTACGGCTTTCGACCAGATTCGGGCTAACGCGGCGAGCTCGGTGGCTATTTACCTGCGCCAGCTAGCGGCGCTGCGCGTTATTGTGGCCGCGTGCGCCACACCGGCCGGCCGCGGCGCCCTGCGCCAGCAGGCCGACCTCACGCTGGCAACAGCCGAAGCTACGCTCACCACCCGCTACGACCTCGACCAGGTGCAGGCCCGCTACCGGGAGTTGCGCGACGATTTGATGGGTTTGTCGGCGGCGGCTTTGTAGGATGGGCAGTAATCTGGAACGTCATGCTGAGCTTGCCGCAGCATCCCTGCCGCAGCAGTAATCATTTACTATTGCGGTAGGGATGCTGCGGCAAGCTCAGCATGACGTTCTAGGTATCTTCGAAATCGCATATTTCCATTCCATGAAACTACTACTCGTTGAGGATGAGCCCAAGCTGGCCACGTTCGTCGGCAAGGGCTTTCGGCACGAAGGCTATGAGCTGGACGTGGCCTACGACGGCCGCATGGGCCTCTCGATGGTGCGGCAGCAGCCTTACGATTTGGTGATTCTGGACGTGAACCTGCCCCACATCAACGGCTTTGAGCTGTGCCGGCTCATTCGGGCCGACTATCCGCGCCTGCCGGTGCTGCTGCTCACCGCCCTCGACAGCCTCGACGATAAGGTGACCGGCTTCGAGGCCGGGGCCGACGACTACCTCGTCAAACCCTTCGAATTCAAGGAATTGCTGCTGCGGGCGCGGGTGCTCACCCGGCGCGGCACCGAGGCCACCACCGTGAAGCAAGTGCTGCGCCTGGCCGATTTAGAGCTGAACCTCGACACCAAAGCCGTGACCCGCGCCGGGCAGCGCATCGAGCTCACCACCAAGGAATACGGCCTGCTCGAATACCTTCTCCTAAACCGCAACCGGGTGATTTCGCGGGTCGACATCGCCGAGAAAGTCTGGGATTTGAACTTCGACACCAACACCAACATCATCGACGTGTACGTGAGCCACCTGCGCAAGAAGATGGACAAAGGATTTGGGATGAAGCTGATTCATACCGTAGTGGGCATGGGCTACGTGGCGAGGGAGGGCGGTTGAGGGCAAATAAGGGCTGCAAAACAACGGTCATGCTGAGCGCAGCCGAAGCATCTCTACCGCAGTAGTAAATCAATGGATGCAACGAAGCGGTAGAGATGCTTCGACAAGCTCAGCATGACCGTTCTTTATTGCAAATTGCCTCATGCTGATTCGCAACAAGCTGATTCTGCGCTTTACGCTGCTCGTGCTGGCCATTCAGCTCGGGTTTTCGGCGTTCGTGTACTACTTCCACGCGGCGGCGCGGGAGCAGCGCTTCACGCGGCGGCTGGCGGGCAAGGCTATTATGACGGCCCGCCTGCACCTGCGCACTACGCCGGCGGATTCGGCCGGGGCCGTGCGCCGGACCTTCAGCCGCAGTGACTTGCTGACCATCGAGCAGGAGGAAATCAGCATCTATGCGCCCAATAACCGGCTGATTTACGTGAGCGCCGACACCGTGCCACAGCAGGCTAACCAGCGCCAGCTGCCGCGCCTGACGACGGGCGGGCCGCTGGTGCGCTTCCGCACCGGGCCGCTCGAAGCCGTGGGCTTCACCTACGGGCCGGCGGGGCAGCCCTACCGGCTGTTTGCGGCCGGCTACGACGAGCTGGGCCGGGCCCAGCTGGCCAGTCTGCGGCTGATTTTGCTGGCCGGCAACGTGGGCGCGCTGGTGCTCATCATTCTGGCCGGCTGGTACTTCGCCGACGAGTCGCTGAAACCCATTGCCCGGGTGGTAAAGCAAGTGAAGAAAATAACCGCCCGCGAGCTGAGCCGCCGGGTGGACGAAGGCAACGGCACCGACGAAATCGCGCAGCTGGCCATCACCTTCAACCAGATGCTGGGCGGGCTGGAGCAGGCGTTTGAGGCCCAGCGCAGCTTCGTAAGCCACGCCTCGCACGAGCTGCGCACGCCCCTCACCGTGGCCCTGGGCACCCTGCAAACCGCCCTGGCCTACGACCAGACCCTGCCCGACGCCCAGGAAAGCATGGCCTCGGCCGTGGAAGACTTGCGCCAGCTTGTGGGCATCACCAACGGCCTATTATCCCTGGCCCAGGCCGGCGAGATGGGCGGCCGCCGCGAGCCCGTGCGCCTCGACGAGTGCCTGACGCAGGCCGTGGCCCAGTGCCAGGCCCGCCACCCCGGCCGGCTGGTGCAGGTAGCTTTCGGCGACGTGCCCGACCAGCTGGATACGCCTTTTGCCGTGGCCGGCAATGCCCAGCTGCTCACCACCGCCCTGCTTAACCTGCTCGATAACGCCTGCAAGTACTCGGCCGCCGAGGTGCGCGCCACCCTGGGCTACACTGACCCCGAAACCGTGCAGGTAGCCGTGGCCGATACCGGCATCGGCATCGCCCCCGCCGATTTGGCGCGGGTGTTCGAGCCGCTGTACCGGGCCGAAAACGGCCGGCAGCAGCCCGGCTACGGTATCGGCCTGGCCGTGACGCAGAAGATTGCGCAGCGCCACGGCGGCACGCTGGTGCTGGCCTCGGAGCCGGGCCGGGGCACCACGGCTACGCTGCGGCTGCCGGTGGTGGGGTAGGGGAGTAGCGGGAAACACCGGTCATCCTGAGCACAGTGAAGGACCTTGTCACGCCCGCGCCGACAGAATTACGGCAAGCCGTTCCAGCACGAGAAGGTCCTTCGCTACGCACAGGATGACCGGCTTTTTCCCGCCCGCATTTTAATGTTTTTTAATCTCGCATTCAGGCTAGGTTAATACCGGTTCGGGTCCTTTGTAGCCAACACTGCCGCTGGCGTTGCTATGAAGAGAACCGCTCAAATCCGTCCGCACATGCTGCTTTACCTGTTGGTGGGGGCACTGGTGCTATCGACGGCCTTCAACTTCTACTGCTTGCTGCGGCTCGAAACACACGCCCTCGACCAGGAGCTGGCGGCCCAGCTGCGCGTGCCCACCGCCCTGTTGCTGCCGCTCGATTCGCTGCCGCCGCCCGCCACCGCCCGGGCCGATTCGCTGCTGGCCGCCCAACCCTGATGCCTCACCCTATTTCTTACTGAGCCCGCCACCATGTTTTCCCCCTCTTACTCGAACGCACCGGCAACTGCCCAAATGCTGCCCCGCCAGCAAGTGCTTCTCGATGCCCTCTTTACCTGCGTCACGGCCTGCAACGAATTCATTGCCTACAGCTGGAGCGAGCCCGACCTCCAGGCCCGCGCCCGTAGCATGCGTCTGGGCCGCGACTGTGCCGATTTGTGCCAGCTGGCCGGCGTGTTCGTGGCCCGGGGCTCCGAGCACTTCCGCTACATCCTGCGCGAGTGCGCCGAGCTGTGCCGCGCTTGCGCCGACGAAACGACCCAGCACCCCGGCGACTTCAGCCGCCGCTGCACCGAGGCCTGCCGCATGGCCGAAGACGCCTGCCGCACCAGCTATTAGCGCTTCCCTTTTTCTCCCTTCTCATTCACGCTATTCTCGCCTTTGCCATGACGACCACCAGCTTCTCCGCCCTTTCGCCCGCCGCTCAGTGGCAGGCCGTTATTCAGCTGCGCTGCGACATGGTGCGCCGGCTGGGCCGTTCGGCGGCTTCGCTTTCGTGGTGGCACCGTGCCATTCTGGCCGCCGACCCGGTGCTGGACTGGTCGGCCGACCAGCACACGGCCATCGTGCGTCGGGGCCAGACACTGCTCGATTTCATGGCCCGCTGCTACCTGGTCACGCCCCGCGCCTCGGCCGCTACGCCCGATGCCGTGGACGAGGAGCTGCTGGCGCTGCTGCCCTAGCCAGGAACGATGCCCGCCTGTATCTCCCCGTTGCTCTAAACCCGGTTGTCCCGGCCCCCACGCTACTCTTTCTGTTTTTTCTATATGCCGATTACTCTTTTTCGCCGCCTGCGCCCCGTGCTGTTTCTGCTGCTGCCCGTGCTGGGCGGGGCCGCCCTCCCCGGCTGCGGCAGCGGCGAAGCCAACACGCCCAATAAAGACGACCAGCCGCTGGAGCTGCCCGTGGTGCGCCTCGCCGCCCACGACACGGTGCTCACCCGCGAATACGTGGCTGAGATTCAGGCCGTGCGCAACGTGGAGCTGCGGGCCCGGGTGAAAGGGTATATCGAAAAAATATTCGTCGATGAGGGCTACAAGGTGAAGAAGGGCCAGCCGCTGTTCCAGATTTCGGCCGCCGAATACCGCACCAAGCTGGCCCGGATGCACGCCGCCAGCAGCAGCGCCACCGCCCAGGCCCGCGTGGCCGCCCTGCAGCTCGGCCGCGTAAAGATGCTCACCGCCAAAAACGTCATCACCGCCTCGGAGCTCGACGTGGCCCGGGCCCAGCTGAACGCTGCCGAAGCCAACGTGGCCCAGGCCCGCTCGGCCGAAAGCAATGCCGCCCTCATGCTCAGCTACACGCTGGTCCGCGCCCCTTTTGATGGCGTCGTGAACCGCGAGCTGCTGAAAGTAGGCAGCCTCGTGGACGACGGCACCCTGCTCACGACGGTATCCGATGCCGGGCAGGTATTTGCCTATTTCAACGTGTCGGAGGCCGACTACATGGAGTTCGTTCGGACCCGCGCCCAGGACTCGGCCCGCAGCACCAACAAGGTGCGGCTGGTGCTGGCCGACGGCTCGCTCTACAGCCCGCCCGGCAAGATTGAGACCGTGGAAAGCGAGTTTGAGCCCAACACCGGGGCCATCGCCTTCCGCGCCCGCTTCGAGAACCCCAAGCGCATCCTCAAGCATGGGGCCACCGGCAAGGTGCGCCTCGCCAACACCGTATCCGATGCCGTGCTGGTGCCGCAAAAAGCCGTTTTTGAGCAGCAGGACAAGTATTACGTGTATGTGCTGAACAAGCAGGGCATTGTGCACCAACAGAGCTTCCTGCCCAAAAGCCGGCTGGCGGCCTACTACGTCGTGAAATCGGGCCTAAAGCCGGGCGAGCAGGTGGTGTGCGAAGGCATCCAGGACCTGCGCGACGGCGCCCACATCGCCGGGCGCGCGGTGACGCTGAAAAGCGTGGCGCTGAACGACTAAGCGCTCCGCCCCGCAATAAAAGAACGTCATGCTGAACGCAGTGAAGCATCTCTACCGCTTCGCTGCGATGACGGTCGGTTTTCCAGGATTACTACTGCGGTAGAGATGCTTCGGCTGCGCGGACGTCAGACAAGCATGACGGGCTGAACGACTAAAAACCCCACGATTCCATGTTCAATATCTTCATTCGGCGGCCGGTTTTATCGCTCGTTATTTCTCTTTTCATCACGCTGCTGGGGCTGGGTGCGCTGTTCGTGCTGCCGGTGACGCAGTTCCCCGACATCGTGCCGCCGTCGGTGACGGTGCGGGCCAAGTACAACGGGGCCAATGCCGAAGTATGCGCCAAGGCCGTGGCTACGCCCTTGGAGCGCGCCATCAACGGCGTGCCGGGCATGACCTACATGAACACGGTGACGACTAACAACGGCACCACCCTGGTAGAGGTGTTCTTCGAAGTGGGCACCGACCCCGACCTGGCCGCCGTGGCCGTGCAGAACCGCGTGACCACCATCATCGACGAATTGCCGGAGGAAGTCATAAAGGCTGGCGTGACCACCGAAAAGGAGGTAAATTCTATGCTGCTCTACCTGAACGTGGTGAGCGACGATAAAACCGTGGGCGAGAAGTTTATCTACAACTTCGCCGACATCAACGTTTTGCAGGAGCTCAAGCGAATCAAGGGCGTGGGCTTGGCCGAGATTATGGGCTCGCGGGAATACGCCATGCGCGTGTGGCTCAAGCCCGACCGCATGCTGGCCTACCGGCTGGGGGCCGATGAGATTGTGACCGCCATTCAGGCCCAGAACATTGAGGCCGCGCCCGGCCGCTCGGGCGAAAGCTCGGGCCAAAAGGCCCAGGCGCTGCAATACGTGCTGCGCTACACGGGTAAATTATTCGAGCCCGAGCAGTACAAGAAGCTGGTGGTGCGTGCCAACCCCGACGGCTCGGTGCTGCGCCTGGAAGACGTGGCCGACGTGGAGTTCGGCGTGCAGACCTACCGCATGACCTCAAAGTCGGATGGCCAGGCCTCGGCCGCCATCATGCTCAAGCAGCTGCCCGGCTCCAACGCCTCGGACGTGATTGCGGCCGTGAAAACCCGCATGGCCGAGCTGCAAAAAACCAACTTCCCGCCCGGCATGCGCTACAGCATCAGCTACGACGTGTCGCGCTTCCTCGACGCCAGTATTCACGAAGTGCTGCGCACGCTGGCCGAGGCATTTTTGCTGGTGTTCGTGATTGTGTTCCTGTTTTTGCAGGACTGGCGCTCGACCCTGATTCCGGCGCTGGCAGTGCCGGTGGCGCTGGTGGGCACGCTGTTTTTCATGAAAATAATGGGGTTCAGCATCAACCTGCTCACGCTGTTTGCGCTGGTGCTGGCCATTGGTATTGTGGTCGATAACGCCATCGTGGTGGTCGAGGCCGTGCACGCTAAAATGCACGAGGAACACCTGAGCGCCATGGACGCCACGCTGGCGGCAATGGGCGAAATCGGCGGGGCCATTATCGCCATCACGTTGGTGATGTCGGCGGTGTTTATTCCGGTGTCGTTTATGAGCGGGCCGGTGGGCGTGTTCTACCGGCAGTTTTCGCTCACACTGGCCATTGCCATTGTGATTTCGGGCGTGAATGCGCTCACGCTTACGCCCGCGCTCTGTGCGCTGCTGCTGAAAGAGCCGAAGCAGGACAGCGAGCGTACGGGCCTGATGGGCCGCTTCTTCGCCGGCTTCAACCGCCGCTACGAAGCGTTTGCCGACCGCTACCAGGGGCTGGTGCGCACGGTGGCCTCGCGCCGCCTGATTACGGTGGCCATGCTGCTGTTTTTCTTCGCCGCCACCTGGGGCGTGAGCCGGATTCTGCCCACCGGCTTCATCCCGAGCGAGGACCAGGGCATGGTGTATATCAACGTGACCACGCCGCCCGGTGCCACCGTGGAGCGCACCCAGCGCGTACTCGACCAAGTGCAGCGCGTGGCCAGCAAAATGGGGCCGGTGGAATCGGTTTCGACCCTGGCCGGCTACAGTTTGCTGAACGACGTGTCGGGGGCCAGCTACGGCATGGGCATGATTAACCTGGCCGCCTGGGACAAGCGCAAGCAGTCGACCACCGAGCTGATTACCGAGCTGAAAGCCAAAACCCGCGGCATCACCGATGCCCAGATTCAGTTCTTCACGCCGCCCACTGTGCCGGGTTTCGGCAACGCCGGCGGCTTCGATTTCCGGGTGCTGGACCGCACCGGGCGCGGCGATTTGCAAGCCACGGCCGCCGTCACGCAGCGCTTCGTGAAGGCCCTGAACGCCACGCCGGCCATCGAGGGCACCTTCTCCGGCTTCGACCCCAGCTTTCCGCAGTACCTCATCCACCTCGATGCCGACCTGGCCGCCAAAAAAGGTGTGACCGTAGCGCGGGCCATGAGCACGCTGCAAACCCTGATGGGCGCGAACTATGCCTCTAATTTCATCCGCTTCGGCCAGATGTATAAGGTGATGGTGCAGGCCCTGCCCAGCGCCCGCACCCAGCCCGAAGACGTGCTGAAGCTGTACGTGAAAAACGACCGGGGCGAGATGGTGCCCTTCGCCACGTTCCTGCGCCTGGAGCGCGTGTACGGCCCCGAGCAGCTCACCCGCTACAACATGTATCTCTCGGCCCAGGTGAACGGCGACGCCGCCCCCGGCTACTCCTCGGGCGATGCCGTGAAGACCATTGAAACCGTGGCCGCCAAGGAGCTGCCGCGTGGCTACAGCTACGAATGGAGTGGCATGACCCGCGAGCAAATCATCTCGGGCAATCAGGCGCTCTACGTGTTTGGCGTGGTGCTCATCTTCGTGTACCTGCTGCTGGCGGCGCAGTACGAAAGCTTCCTGCTGCCCCTACCGGTGCTGCTGAGTTTGCCCACCGGCATCTTCGGGGCCTTCCTGGCACTCAAGCTCCTGGGCCTCGAAAACAACATCTACGCCCAGGTGGCACTGGTGATGCTGGTGGGCCTGCTGGGCAAAAACGCCATTCTCATCATCGAGTTCGCGGTGCTGCGCCGCAAGGAAGGCGCGTCCGTCCTCGACGCGGCGGTGGAAGGAGCCCGCTCCCGCCTGCGCCCTATCCTGATGACTTCGTTCGCCTTCGTAGCCGGCCTGATTCCGCTGTGCATTGCCGATGGCGCGGGCGCGATGGGCAACCGCTCCATCGGCACGGCGGCGGCCGGCGGCATGCTGATTGGAACGGTGTTCGGGGTGGTGCTGATTCCGGGGCTGTACGTGCTGTTTATGCGGCGGAAGAAGGATGAAGGGGTGGAGGAGCCACTTTCGGAGCAGGAAGTGGCCGTTCACGCGTAACCTCACCCCCCGGCCCCCTCTCCCGCGGAGAGGGGGGAGCCAGACGATTGTAGCACATGCTTCAGCTTGTGCATAGGAATTTCAAACTGATTTATGTCTTTGATTCATTCTTTTCCCTTTTATAAAACTCTAACCCAAAGCCGTCTGGCTCCCCCTCTCCGCGGGAGAGGGGGCCGGGGGGTGAGGCGCACGTTAGGCGGACTACTCCTGGCCCTCTCCCTCGCTAGCTGCACCGCCTCCCTCCCACTCGTCACCCAGCCCCGGGCCACGGCCGTTCCCACCGCCTTCCAAACGCAGGCCGCCGACACCGTTACCATCGCCCGGCTCGACTGGCAGCAATTCTTTGCCGATTCGGCTCTGGTTTCGTTGATTGACACCGCCCTGCGCGCCAACCCCGACCTCGGCATTGCCCTGCAACGGGTGGAGCAGGCCCGCGCCGGCCTATTGGCCGCTAAGGGTGCGCTATACCCGCAGGTGAGCGCCGGCGGCGTGGGCAGCCTCGACAAATTTGCCGACTACAGCGGCGTGGGCAACACCGACACCAACGACGGCCGCCGCCTGCCCAACCTCGTGCCCGACCTGTTCGTAGGCTTCCGCAGCACCTGGGAAATTGACCTCTGGGGCAAATTGCGCAGCCGCCGCAAAGCCGCGTACGCTCGCCTGCTGGCTACCGAGCAGGGCCGCCGCCTCGTGCAAACGCAGCTAGTGGCCCAGGTCGCCAGCGGCTACTACGAGCTGCTGACCTACGACAACCAGTTGGCCGTGCTCGAAAAAAACCGCGCCTACCAGGAGCGCGCCCTCGAAGTGGTGAAAATCCAGAAGCTGGGCGGGCGCGCCACCGAGCTGGCCGTGCAGCAGTTTGCCGCCCAGCTGCTGCGCACCCGCAGCCTGGCCGCCGAAGCCCGGCAGCGCATCGCGGCTTCCGAAAACACCCTCAACCGCCTGCTGGGGCGCTACCCGCAGCCCATCCGGCGGGGCCGGGCACTGGCCCTCCAGCAGCTGCCCGCCGCCGTGTCGGCTGGGCTGCCCGCCACTATGCTGCTGCGCCGGCCCGATGTGCAACAGGCCGAGCTGCAGCTCACCGCGGCCCGTGCCGATGTGGCCGCCGCCCGCGCCGCCTTCCTGCCCTCGCTCACGTTGGCCCCTTACCTCGGCTTGAATGCCTACACCCCGGCGCTGCTGCTGAGCGCGCCCGGCTCGCTGGCCTACGGCCTGCTGGCCGGCGTGGCCGCCCCGGTGCTCAACCGCAGCGCCGTACGGGCCAGCTACGCCCGCAACGCCGCTGAGCAGCGCGCCGCCTACCTGGGCTACCAGAAAACCATTCAGACCGGTTTTGAGGAGGTGACTACCAATCTGCGCGGCCTCGAAAACTACCGCGAAGTGGCCGACCTGCGCCAGCAGGAGGTCAACGCCCTCACCCAAGCCGTGGCCACGGCCAACGACCTCTACCGCGCCAACTACGCCACCTACATCGAAGTCATCACCGCCCAACGCAGCGTGCTCGAGGCCGAGCTGAACCTGACGGCCGCCCGCCGGCAGCAGTTTCTGCTGCTTATTGACCTCTACCGCGCCCTCGGCGGCGGCTGGACGGCGCAGTAGCGTTAGAAGCGTAAGTGGCTAATTGAACGTCATGCTGAGCGCAGTCGAAGCATGACGTTCAATTAGTTGCTCATTCTCTCTTCCCTTTTATGCCCGACGCCGACCATTTTCATCTTAGCCTCACCGACGAACTGGCCCTGGAGCGCACCCGCCTGGCCAACGAGCGCACCAACCTGGCCTACCTGCGCACGGGTCTGGCCCTGGTCATTGCCGGGCTCTCGCTCATCAATTTCTTCCGCGATGACGTATTCATCTGGATTGGGGCCTTCTTCATTCCCTTTGGCCTGGGCGTAATCGGCCTGGGCTGGGTGCGGTTTCGGGCCAAGGGCCGCCGTATCGCGGCGGCCGTGGCGGCCCGGCAGCGGCGGCATGCCGCCCGTTCCACTACCTGATTTTACTTGCTCACCCTCTCTAACCCTTCGGGGCTTTCTGCGCGCGCGGCTTCGCAAGCCAACATACTTATGTCAAAAACGATTATTGTTTCTAACCGCCTGCCCACCAAAGTTCAGCGCACCGACGACAGCCTTACTTTTCAGCCCAGCGAGGGCGGCCTGGCCACTGGCCTGGGCTCCATCTACCGCCAGGGCGACAACGTGTGGGTGGGCTGGCCCGGCCTGTTTGTGCACAATGAAGCCGAGGAAAGCCTCATCACCCAGGAGCTGCACGCCGACAACATGGCCCCGGTTTTCCTCACCGAGGATGAAATCCGGGACTATTACGAAGGCTTCAGCAACTCCACGCTCTGGCCCACTTTTCATTATTTCACCGAGTTTGCTACCTACGTCGATGCCCACTGGGCCGCTTACGTGGCCGTGAACGAGAAATTTTGCCAGGCCGTGCTGGCCCAGTCCGGCCCCGACGACGTCATCTGGGTGCATGACTACCAGCTGCTGCTGCTGCCCGAGCTGCTGCGCCGCGCCCGGCCCCGGGCCACCATCGGCTTCTTCCTGCACATCCCGTTTCCGTCCTACGAGCTGATTCGGGTGCTGCCCTGGCGCACGGAGCTGCTGCGCGGCATGCTGGGGGCTGATTTGCTGGGTTTTCACACTTTCGGCTACATGCGGCACTTCCTCAGCGCGGTGTCGCAGCAGCTGGGCTTGCCCAACCAGAACGGCCAGATTGAGACGCCGAGCCACACCGTGCGCGTCGATGCCTTTCCAATGGGCATCGACTACGAGCGCTACGCCACGGCTGCCGCGTCGGAAGAAGCGAAGGCCCACACGGCCGAGTACCGGCAGGCCCTAGGCGACACCCGCATCATCCTTAGCATCGACCGGCTCGACTACACCAAGGGCATTCCGCAGCGCCTGCGGGCCTTTAATGAACTGCTGGAGCGCTACCCAGAATGGCGCGGGCAGGTGAGCCTGATTATGGTAGTGGTACCCTCGCGCGACCAGGTGGCGCAGTATGCGTCGCTGAAAGAGGAGGTAGATGAGCTGGTGGGCCGCATCAATGCCCAGTACCGCACCATCAGCTGGAGCCCGGTGCACTACTTCTACCGCTCGTTTCCGTTGCCCGAGCTGGCCGCGCTCTACGCCATGGCCGATGTGGGCCTCGTAACACCCCTGCGCGACGGCATGAACCTGGTAGCCAAGGAGTACGTGGCCAGCCGGCTCGACCACCGCGGCGTGCTCATCCTGAGCGAGCGGGCCGGCGCGGCCCGCGAGCTGTCCGATGCCCTCATCATCAATCCCACCGACACCCGCGCCCTGGCCGAGGCCCTGCACGAGGCCCTGGTGATGCCCGGCGAGGAACAGGAGCGCCGCATGCACACCATGCAGGCCCTGGTGCAGCGCTACAACGTGTTTTCCTGGACCAAACTCTTTATGAACCAGCTGGCCTATACCAAGATGAAACAAGAAACCCTGGCCACGGCCAACCTCGACGAAGCCGCCACCGCCACGCTGCTGGCCAACTATCACGCCGCCGAGCAGCGCCTGCTACTGCTCGACTACGACGGCACGCTCGTGCCCTTCCACCCCGACCCCACCCGTGCTGCCCCCGACCCGGAGCTGCTGATGTTGCTGCGCGCCCTCACCGACAACCCGCAGAACCGCGTGGTCATCATCTCGGGCCGCGACCGCACCACGCTGCAGCAGTGGCTGGGCCACCTGCCGCTGCACTTCATTGCCGAGCACGGCGTGTGGCTGCGCGGGGCCGAATCGGAAGAATGGCAGCTCTTCCAGCCCCTGCGCAACGACTGGAAGCGGGAATTGCGCCCGGTGCTGGAAGTGTACGTGGCGCGCACCGCCGGCTCCTTCATCGAGGAGAAGGACTACTCGCTGGTGTGGCACTACCGCCGCGCCGATGCCGAGCTGGGCCCCGTGCGCGCCCGCGAGCTGCTCAGCCACCTCAGCTTCATCACCGCCAACACCGATTTACAGGTGCTGGAAGGCAATAAAGTGCTCGAAATCAAGAATGCCGGCATCAACAAGGGCACGGCGGCCGTGCGCTGGCTAGGCCAGTATGCGCCCAGCTTCATGCTGGCTCTCGGCGACGACCGCACCGACGAGGACACCTTCCGCGCCCTGCCGCCCGAGGCCTACACCGTGCGCGTGGGCCAGGCCCAGCACTCGGCCGCCCGCTTCCACATCGCCTCGCCTGCGGACGTGCGGCAGCTGCTGCGCCAATTGATTGGGTGAAGTCGGAGGAGTAATTGAACGTCATGCTGAGCGCAGTCGAAGCATCTCTACCGCAATAGTAAAATGAATTACTTGCGCGGTAGAGATGCTTCACTGCGTTCAGCATGACGTTCCTTTTTGCATAAACCCCTCTTCAGGCGTGCTTGCCGGGCGACCAGCCGTGGCCGGCCAGCTGCTGCTCGCCCAAGGCTACGGCCCCGGGCTCCAGGTGCGTACCCATCGAGTCGTTCCAGCGGTTGAGGTAGCCGAAGAGGCTGATGACGCCCAGCATTTCCACGATTTCGCCCTCGTTCCAGTGCTGGCGCAGGTTGTTGGCAATAGTGTCGTTCACGGCGTTGGGCACGGCCGAGGCGGCCACGGCAAAGTCCAGGGCCGCCCGCTCGGCCGGCGAAAAGGCAGCGTGCGTGGCGTATTCCCAGATGTGGTCCATCTGCTCCTGCTCGGCCCCGTAACGGCCGGCGGCCAGCATGGTGTGGGCCTGGCAGTACTGGCAGCCCGCCGCCAGGCTGCTCACGTAGCCGATGAGGCGCTTGAGGGCGCTGCTCACGCGGCCGTGGTTGGCCATCACGGCCTTGTTCAACTCAATAAACGCCGTGGCAATGGCCGGCCGGTGCTGCATGGTGAGCACACTGTTGGGGCAGAAGCCCAGCGTTTCGTTGAAGAAAGTGGCCAGCTGCGCCACTTCGGGGTTGGCATCGGGAGGCAGCGGCGCTACGAGGGGGAGGGACATGGGAGGAGGAAAATGGGCGACGAATGGCCGCGCAAAGCTGCGTCGAAATAACCGGCCCTCTCCAAATAAGGCTCTACAGGGCCATGAAGAGTGAGCCGAAAAAAACGTTTTACTTGACGGAGCCCATTGGAGCAGTTCTAACGCGCCGCATAACGTTCGCCTCACCCCCGGCCCCTCTCCGAAAAGGAGAGGAGAGCCTGACGATTCCGGTGAGGAGCATTTCCGGTGTCCCCTCTACTTTTCGGAGAGGGGCCGTGCCCGGCAGGGGTCAGGGGGTGAGGCGAGTGCGTGAACGACGCGGTAGAGATGCTTCGACTGCGCTCAGCATGACGTTTTAGCAAAACATTATGACGGCCTTTTACTCCACGAAGCTCGGCTTGTCCAACCGCTGCGCGATGCGGTAAGCGGCATTCACCAGCCCGACGTGGCTGTAGGCCTGCGGGAAATTGCCCCACTGCGAGCCGGTTTTAGCATCTACGTCCTCGCTCAGCAGGCCGAGGTGGTTGGCGTACTTGGTCAGCTTCTCGAACTCGGCCACTGCTTCATCCACGCGGCCGACACAGGCCAAGGCCTCCACGTACCAGAAGGAGCAGATGAGGAAGGTGGTTTCGGGCGTGCCGAAATCGTCCGGGTGGCGGTAGCGGTAGAAGAGGCCTTCGGGGGTCATCAGCTCCTTTTCCAGCTCGGCGAGGTGGTGCTTGGCGCGTTCCGACGACGGGTCGAGGTAGCCCATGGTGATGAGCTGAATGGTGCTGGCATCGAGGTGCGGCGAGCCGATGGCGTTCGTGTACACGCCGCGCTCAGCGTTGAAGCACTCTTCGAGGCGCTCCTGGGCCATATTGAGCAGGCGGGTGGCGCGGGCTTCCATTTTGGTGTCGCCCAGGCTTTGGGCTACGCGGCGGGCGGCGTGGCTGCCGGCCCAGTGAAAGAGGTAGGTGTAGCAGTGCTTCTGGGCAATGTGGCGGAACTCCCAGAGGCCGGCGTCGGGCTGGTCCATGGTGGCTTCAATGAGGCGCAGGCACTCCTCCACCAAGCCCAGCGGGGCCACGCGCTCGGGGTCGCGGAAACGGCTGTCCACGTACAGCGGCAGCAGCGCCACCAGCACCTGCCCGTACACGTCGTTCTGAATGTGGGTGTAGGCATCGTTGCCAATCCGCACCGGCTGGTTGCCGAGGTAGCCGGCCAGGGGCAACTCCGTTTCGGTGAGCGTGGCGGCCCCGCCGATGCCGTAGAGCGGCTGCAGCTTGCCCTCAACCTTGGTGCTGATGTTGGCAATGAAGTGGAAGTAGCGCTCCAGCTCCTCGAAGTGGCCGATGTTGTTGAAGGCCGTGAGGATGTAGTACGTATCGCGCATCCAGCAGAAGCGGTAGTCCCAGTTGCGGGTGCTGCCGGGGGCTTCGGGCAGGCTGGTGGTGCTGGCCGCAATCACGGCCCCAGTGTCTTCGTACTGGTGGATTTTCAGGGCCAGGGCCGAGCGAATGACCTGTTCCTGGTGGAAGCTGCCGATGCTGGTGCTCTTCACCCAGCCGCGCCAGTAGGCGGCGGTGGCCAGCAAAAACCGCTCGGCGGTGCTTTCCAGCGGGGCCTCCAGCGGTGCGCCGTAGGTGAGCACGAGGTATTTGGTTTCGTTAAGCACGAAATCTTCCTCGTCGAAAATGTAGGTGAGCGGGATGTTGGTGGTGAGACGGATTTCCTCTTCCAGGCCCAGAAACGCGATGTGATTCGAGCTACGGCGGCGCGTGAGGGCCTGCTCGCCGTACTGCCCCACCGGCCGGCAGGCCACCCGAATACGCGGCGCACCACTCAGCGGCTCCACCTTCCGGATAAACATCAGCGGCTTGTAGTAGCGTTCGTACTGCGGAAAGCGGGGCGCAAAGTCGGTGACGCGGTAGCGGCCGTCCTCGGTTTCGATTTCGGTGCACAGCACGTTGGTATTGTCCTGGTAGTACTGGCGGCCCGGGCCGGTGATGCCGGCGGCGGGCCGGATGCTGTACTCGCCGCCCTTGTCCTCATCGAGCAGGCTGCCAAACACAAAGCTGCTGTCGAAGCGTGGCCAGCAGAGCCAGCGCACGGCGGTGTCGGTGCCAATGAGGCCCAGAAAGGCGCAGTTGCCAATCAGGCCCATGTCATAGGTATGTTTCGTCATCAGGTTTCGGAATTGGTTCGAATTAGCCCCGGCGCGCGGGGTGGGTTCCCAATAGGGTACCCCGTTCGGGGGGCTGGGGTTGTGGCCGGAAGACCACAAAAGCTCAGTCCTGCAGTTTCTCGCCGCCCAGGCGCGCCAGCACCTCGGCCGGCAATTCCAGGGTGCGCATGGGGAAGGGAATGACGATGCCGGCCGCATCAAACGCCTGCTTGATGCGCATGATGGCCTCGCTTTTGGCCCCCACGTAGTCGACCTGCCGGCGATACGGAATCCAGAAGCGCAGGCTGAAGGTGATGGAGCTGTCGGCAAAGCCGGTGAACATCACCTGCGGCGGCTGGTCGGTGAGCAGCTCCGGAAAGTCGGCCATGGCGGCCAGCACCACGTCGCGCACCTGGGCCAGGTCGGAGCTGTAGGCCACGCCGCATTCTATATCCACGCGGCGGCGGGTGGTGACGCTATAGTTGGTTACGGCACTTTCGAACACCTTGCGGTTGGGCACCCGCACCAGCTCGCCGGTTACCTGGCGCAGGTCCAGCGTGCGCAGGTTGATGCGCTCGATGGTGCCAAAAAACTTGTCGGTTTCAATCACGTCGCCCACCGTGAAGGGCCGCTGCACGGCGATGATGATGCCGCTGATAAAATTGGCCGCAATATCCTGAAAGGCAAAGCCCAAGGCCAACCCGATAATACCCACCCCAGCCAGCAGCGACGTGACCGTCTTGTCCAGCCCCAGCACTTCGAGCCCGAAAAAAGTACCCACCAGCAGCACCGCCACGTACGCCAACGTGCTGATGAGGCTGTGCAGCGTAACGGCTCCCGGCGACACCCGCGGCAACACGCTGGCCAGGGCCCGCCGCGTGAGCCGGGCGGCAAACACCGTGGCCGTGAGCACCAGCAGGGTAATGAGCAGGTTGGGCAGCAGCAGCACAAACTGCTGCACCCAGTTCACGAGCTTATTGGAAAGTAAGTCAAACGTGCGGTGAATCTCTAGCATGTAGTAAAAATAGCAGCGTGATGTCCCCGCTGATACGGGGCGGCACCCGGTCCCGGCTTATTCGGATTGCCTACGCCGGCCGGCTACGGGCGGGGGGCGGGCTTCAGCCGGCGGCCTTTTCCGCCTGCTCGGGTGGCGCGGCGGCAGCGGCTTGCTGCTGCACCGCGGCCCGCGACGGGGGCACGTCGCCCTTGCCGGCGGGCCAGCCTTCGCGCTGGCTTTTGCGGTCGCCATCGGTGGCTTCGGTCTGGTCGTGCCACAGAATTTGCTGGGTGGGGAAGGGCAGGTCGATGCCGTGGGCAGTGAGCGTGTTTTTGATGGCTTCGAGCACTTGGTCCTGGGCGTCCATGATGTCGGCGCGGCGCGGCGGATTAATCCACCAGCGGGCGCGGATGTTGACGCTGCTGCCGGCCAAATCTACTACCAGCGCCTCGGGCGCGGGGTCGGCCAGCACGCCATCCACACCCTTCATGGCTTCGACAATCAGCTGGCGGGCTCGGCCGATATCATCGCCGTAGCCAATACCAATGTCGTATTGCAGACGGCGCTTATCGTAAGCCGTATTCACCGTCACGGCGTTGATAAACAGCTCGGCGTTGGGAATAACTACCCGCCGGCCATCGTAAGTTTTGATGGTCGTGGCCCGCGTCTGAATTGATTCGACGGTGCCCTCAAAGTCCTTATACTTAATCTGGTCGTCGATTCTAAAGGGCTCGGTGACGAGCAGCAGGACGCCGGCCAGAAAGTTCTGAAAAATATCCTTGAAGGCAAAGCCAATGGCCACGCCCCCCACGCCCAGCGCGCTGAGCAGGCTGGCTGGCGTGAAGCTAGGCACCATAATAGTGACCGTAACCAAAATGCCCAGTATGAGCGCGGCCACGTAGGACAAGCGGCTCAGCAGCAGCTTCAGGCTTTGGCTCTGGCCCCGGTTCTGCACCAGCCGCTCCACCAGCGACTGCACCCCACGGGCTATAAAAATGAATACCACGAACACCACCACCCCGAAGAGCAGGTTGGGCAGCAGGGCCATAAAGTCGCGGCCCATCTGGTTGATTTTCTGCCAGGCAATTGAAAAATCCATGAAGCTAAAACAGGAGGTGCGGGAGAAGGAGAAAGCGCGGAGATTATTCCCGCGTCGGCCAGGTAAGTTTTAGGGCGTGGCCTGCACTTCTTTTTTGAGGCCTTCCAGGTTCTGCTGCGACCCCGCCAGCTGCTGCTCCATAGCGGTGAGCTTGTTTTTTTCGGTTTCGATAACGGCCTTTTGCTGGGCTATCTGGGTGGTTAGCTCCTGCACTTTGCGGGCCTGCTCGGCCACGGCGGGGTTAGCAGAGTTCAGGTCGGCCGCCACGGGCGCTTCGGCTCCCGATTGGCAACTGGAAAAAGCCAGGGTGCTGGCCAATAGCCAGGCTGCGGTGGAAGGAAACGTAGGCATAGGTTTGGGGGTTAAAAGTTGAAGCTGAGTAACTGGGTGTTTATCAGCCAAATACTTACTTATTGGGTAGCGCCAGCTCGATGTACAGCGGAAAATGGTCGGAGCCCACGTCGGGCAGGCGCTTCAGCTCCACTACCTGAAACGGCTCGCTGACAAAAAAGTGGTCGAGCGGCCAGCTCATGAGCGTGGAACGGGCGCTGAACGTATTGTAGAGGCCGCGCCCCAGGCTCACGTCGTGCAGCTCGCCCTCGCGGGTGAGCTGGTGGATGGTGCTCGACCAGCTCACGTCGTTGAAATCGCCGGCCACGATGGTAGGCCGCTCGCTCTGCTGCACCCCGTCGGTCACTTGTTGCAAAGCCTTGCCGCGCAGGCCCACGCCATCGGGATAGGCATCGTCGGGAATGGGCGGCGTGGGGTGAATGCCGAAAAACGTGACCTGGCGGCCATCGGGCAGCCGCAGGTGCGTGCGGATGGACGGCACGCCGGGTTGCAGCGGGTACTGCACCTGGGTGTGGGCCAGCGGCAGGCGCGAGTAGAGTATCATGCCGTAGGCGTTGGCGCGGGGCAGCTCGACGCGGTAGGGATAATCGGGCTCCAAGGGCCGCAGCGCCCGCGCCCACCAGGCATCGGGCTCCAGCACCAGCAGCACGTCGGGCCGCGCGGCATCAACCAACTGCCGCAGGCGGGCGTCCTGCCGGTTTGTTATCAGTACGTTGATGACCAGGATGCGCAGCCGGGCGGTAGCACCCGCCGGGGCAGTGGGCACGGCTTTCGGGGCGAAGGGCAGGTAGGGCCACAGAAAAAAGGCCTGTACGCCCATCCCTACCCCCAGGGCCAGCAGCAGCCCCCGCCGCACCCGCCGGTGCGCCGGCCAGCTTAGCGCCAGCCAACCCAGCAGCAACCCGGCCAGCACCACCAGCAGCTGCAGCCGGGGAAAGCCCAGCACCTGCACCCACCATTCATCGGACGGCACCACCGAAACCAGGGTCAGCAGCAGCGCCAACGCGCCCAGCGTGGCCAGCAGGTAGCGCAGCCCGGTCAGGAAATACGTCATCGATAAAAATTTGATTGTCAGTTATTCGTCGTCGATTGTCTCCGTGTTAAATTTCTCCTGACAACCAACCGCTACCCAACTGGCAATGGATACGCCGCACGCTACTGCGTTTTAGCCTGGGTTTTCACGCCCTTCAGATTCTGCTTGGCCCCATCGAGCTGGTTCTGCAGGGCTTCGAGCCGCTTCTTCTCGATATCGGCCTCGTCTTTCTGTTTCTCGACCGCGCGCTCCCGGTCTTTCACGGCGTCTTTCTGGTTATTGTACGATTTCTCCTGCGCATCTACCTGCTGCTGGAGGTCAATCACCTTCTGGGCCTGCAGGACCACGGCGGGGTTAGTCGATTTTAGGTCGTCGCTGACGGAATGACCCAACGAACAGCCGCTCCCGGCGAGGCAAACCAACGCAAATAAGCAGTTGAGGCCTGTGGGAAAATACTTCATCATGTGCAGTTTTTGTTCTTGAAAATGAGAATGAACGCCCGTAAGGCTCTTCGGTTTTACGGGGCTGGGGCCGGCAAGTTTATTTTGGGACCAGTAAGCGAGGACGCGATGCTCCTGATGCTCCTCCTCCCATCGATGGCTTCGCGACTACCTGCGGCGCGAAGAATTGCGGCGGGCCGGCCGGGGTGCCGGCTCATTCTGCGTCTCAACCAGCAGCTTTACCGGTTGGCGGCCACCGGCCCGCAGGCGCAGCCAGGCGGCCAGGCGGCGCTCCTCGGCGGCGGGTAGCGGGCGGCGGGTGCGCACGGCCACCAGCACGGTGGTATCGGCCCGGAGCGAGTCGGCGGCGGGGCGCACCAGGCGGCTCAGGCCCAGCTGGCGCACGGCGGGGTGCTCCACCTGCACTTCGCGCAGCAGTGCGCTTGCGCCGGGCAGGCCGGCGGTGGCACTGTCGGGGTTCACCAGCAGCTTCTGGAGCTGCGCCAAACGGGTTTCGTAGCCCACCAGGGTTTGCTCCTGGCGGTTGCGCACATCTTCGAGCACGCTGCTGCGCAGGGCCTGCGTGTCGGTCGAGTCGAGACGGGCCAGGCCCTGGCGCACGGTTAGCACGGCCCCTTGCAAGCGGTAGCGCGGCAGCTGGGTGCGGGCCTTTTGCAGCAGGGCCGGCGTGAGCCGCTGGCCGGCCAGCAGCACGTTGAGGGTGCGCGGCCGGGGCAGAATGCGGCTGGTGACGACGAAGGTGCCGGGCAGGTTCAGCTGCTCATCCACGAAGCGCTGGGCGTTGTGCGTGAAGGTGCCGTCGCGCACGATGCCCACGGCCAGGTATACGCTGGGCGCGGCCGTGAGCAGCGCCACCGCCCAAATGCTGAGCTGCACCCGCCGCGCCCGTTTCACGCTCACGAAGGTGTGCTTGGGCAGCGGCAGCACCCGGCACACCAGAAACGTGGCCAGCGCAATGAACACGCAGTTAATCGAAAACAGGTACAGCGCCCCGAACAGAAACGACCAGTGCGCCGTGGCCAGCCCGTAGCCGGCCGTGCACAGCGGCGGCATGAGGGCAGTGGCAATGGCTACGCCCGGCACGGCATTGGTGTGGCCCTTGCGGGTGAGGGCCACTGCCCCGGCCGCCCCGCCAAACAGGGCCACCAGCACGTCCCAGGTGCTGGGCTGGGTGCGGCTCAGCAGCTCGGAGCCCGCGTCGGTGAGGGGCGTGAGGCGGAAGTAGAGCGCCGACACCAGCAGGCTGAACACCGAAGCCGTGAGCAGGCTTTTGAGCCCACGCTCAATCAGGCCCAGCTCCAGCGTGGCCGCTCCGTAGCCCATGCCCACGATGGGCCCCATCAGCGGCGAAATCAACATGGCCCCGATGATTACGGCCGTGGAATTCACATTCAGTCCCACCGAGGCCACCAGAATGGCGAAAATCAATACCCACAGGTTGGTACCCCGAAACGCAATGCCCGCCTCCACGTCAGCCTGAATCTCGGCCGGGTCGGCCATGTCATCGGTGAGCAGAAAGCGGGTGCTTAGGAAGCGGCGCAGAACGTCAAGCATGCGGAAAGATAGGCGCGGAAGAAGGACCCGGGGCGGGCCGGTTGGTTTAGGCCGCCGGGGGCGCGGCCGGGCCTTTCTCCGCGTCCATCAGGCGCACGAGCAGCTCGGGCATTTTCTTGGGGAACTGCACCTCCACGATATCGGAGGGCATCGATACGTTGTCGGCGGCCAGCAAGGTGGTTTTCACGCGGTTCATCAGGCGCGAGCGCAGCTCCAGCACGCCGCGCCGGTACTCCTCGGCCTCGGCCCAGAAATACACCCGGATGTTGACGGTGCTGGTGGCCAGCTCGTCAATCACGGCGAAGGGCTGGTGCGGGAGCTCCTGCAGCACCAGCGGCTCCAGCTTCACCTGCGCCATAATGGTGTCGATAACGGCCTGCGCGTCGGCGTCGTAGTCGATGCCGATGAGAAACTCCTGGCGGATGTGGCCGTCGCGGGTGAAGTTGGTGACGGGCTCCTTCAGCACCAGCGCATTGGGCACGTAAATATCCTTGCCGTCGTAGGTTTTGATGCGCGTGGTGCGCAGGTTCAGCTCCATCACCCGGCCCAGCAGGTCCTTCACCTGAATGCTGTCGTGCACGTCGAAGGGCCGGTTGAAGGCCAGGATGACACCGGCCAGGAAGTTTTCGGCAATGTCCTTGAAGGCAAAGCCCACCAGAAAGGCCGACAAGCCCAGCCCGCCCAATAGCCCACCCACCACGCCCGACAGCCCGATGATTTGCAGCCCCAGCAACAGCCCGCCCAGCACCAGCAGCCAGCGCCCCACCTGCGTGAGGAAGTTGGTGAGCAGCGGGTCGGCGGAGTGCGCCGCCAGCTTGACTGTGAGAAAGCGGCGCAGCCGCCCCGAAGCCAGCCACACCACGGCCAGCAGCACGGCCGCCACCAGCAGGCGTGGCAGCACAAACAAAAACTGCGTCCAATACGTGTGGGCAACGGTGGTGAACTCCTGCAGCATGGGCGCAAACGGGGATTAAAGCAACTGAAAACCCAGTGCCGGCTAGGCCACTGGCGTATCGTCCCGCAGCCACTCGGCGGCGGGCGAAATTTCCTCAAAAAAGGCCGTCGTTACCAGGCGGCGCAGCTGCTCGGCCACGGCGGGCGTGTGCAGGCGGTGCTCGGGCGCAAGGGTGGGCACCACGGCGTAGCGCTCGAAGTCGGTGTCTTTCAGCACGGCGGGCAGCCAGGTGGTGAGCAGCCACTCGCGCTCGGCCGCATCGGGGGCGGCGGGCATGGCCCGGTGGTCGGCCAGAATGCCCCGCAGGTGGTGGCGCCGTAATAGGTTATGGGCGTGCACGTAAAGCGCCCGAAACTCGGGCCCGGTCATGGGCGCACCCGACCAATACAGGTGCAGGTACCCGTCTTCGGGCGAAAAATCGACTGAGCCGACGGCGTTGGAAAAATAGTTTTGGGTGGGAAACATTAAAAAAGGGGGGCAAGAAGCTACGGGCAGGCCAATGACCCGGTTAGGCGGAGCGCGGAGTAAGCCAGCTCAACAGTCGCTTTAACGTAAGCCCCTGCACCACGGCTGAAAACAGCACCACGGCAAACGTCATCGGCACAAATACCTCCGGGTGCAGGCTGTCGGGCAGGCCCAGCGCCAGCGCCAGCGAGATGCCCCCGCGCAGCCCGCCCCAGCTCAAAATAACCAGCGTGCGCGGCGGCAGCCTCTTCGAGAGGCCCAGCATCCGGGTGTTCATGGCCAGGGCCACGTAGCGCACCAGCAGGGCCAGCACCGCCGCCGCCACGCCCAGCCCCAGATAAAATGGGCTGAACCCAATCACAACCAATTCCAGGCCCATCAGCACGAAGAGCACGGCATTGAGCACCTCATCCAGGGCCTCCCAGAACTTCTCCAGATATTCGCGGGTGGTGTCCGACACGGCTTCGCTGCGGCTCACGTTACCGATGGCCAGGCCCGCCACCACCATGGCCAGCGGCCCCGAAACGTGCAGGGCGCTACACAGCGCGTAGCCGCCCATCACCAGGGCCAGGGTCAGAATGACTTCAGTCTGGAAGTGGTCCACGGTTTTGATAAGGCGGTAGCCCACGTAGCCCAGCACCGCCCCGGCCAGCAGGCCGCCCCCCGCCTCGCGCAACAGCAGCAGGGCCGCCGAGCCCGCGCTGGGCGTTTGGCCGGGCGTGGCCAGCTCCAGCAGCGTCACGAATACCACCACCCCAAAGCCGTCGTTGAAGAGCGACTCGCCGGCCAGGTTGGTTTCGATGTTCTTGTCCAGGTCGGTGGTTTTGAGAATACCCAGCACGGCAATGGGGTCGGTGGGGGCGATGAGGGCCCCGAACAGCAGGCAGGGCAGCAGCGGCAGGTCCACGCCAGCCAGGTGCAGCAGGCCGAAGGTGCCCACGCCCACCAGGGCCGTAGCCAGCAGCACTCCAAGCGTGGAGTAGGCCGCAATGCTCTGCCACACCGCTTTCAGGGCATCTACCCGCACGTGCAGCGAGCCGGCAAAGAGCAGAAAGCTCAGCACCGACCCCATCAGAAACCTCGTGAAATCGAACTGCAGCAGCGCCCCCCGCACGATAGCCGTGAAGCCCGGCACGATGCGCCCGCCCGCCAGCACGCCCGCCGCCGCCACCACGCCCAGCAGCAAAAACATTATCCCTGCCGGCTGACGGAAAAACCGGGCATTTAAGTAAGAAAACAGCGCCGCCAGGGTCAGCAGCGAGGCCGAAAAGGTAAATAAGCTCATGGGTATGATGAACGGCTAATGAATGCAGAGGTTATTGTCCCCCGCCTTAGGAAGGCCGGCCGGCGTGGTCGGCCCTTGCTTCGGGCAGTACCGCCGTAGCTTCCTGGCTCAGTGTTTCGCGGATGAAGCTCTGGCGCAGGTGCTCATAGAGCGAGTGCGGGTCGACGAGCGCGGCCACGGCCTGGGCCAGCATGGCCCCAATCAGCAGCTGGAAGATGGCTGAGTGCCGGTCCGTCATTTCCAGCACCAGAATAGCGGCCGTGAACGGCGAGCGCACCACCCCCGTGAGGAAGCCCACCATGCTCACCAGAATCAGTAGGTTGCGGTCGGCCACGGCCACGTGCGCCAGCTGCGCAATGCCGTCGCCGAGCAGCGCGCCCGCGCTCAGCGAAGTGGCAAACACGCCGCCCGCCCCGCCGCTGCTGTAGCTCAGGGCCATGCCCGCGAAGCGCACCGGAAACAGATAGCCCGGTGTCGCGCCACTATTTTGAAACAGCAGCCGGTTGATGATGGGCTTGCCCGTGCCCACGCCATCGGGGCCCACCAAGTAGGCCAGCCCGGCCAGCACCAGCCCGCAGCTCACCACCCAGCCCGCCTGCGCCAGCGGCGTGGCAAAACGCCGGCGGAAGCCGTTGAGCCAGAGCAGGGTTTTAGCAAAATAAGCTCCCGCCAGGCCGCAGGCTACGGCCGCCATCATCACCAGCACCTGGTACCAACCGGCCGGCGAGGTAACTTTGGGAAAGCCCAGGTACAGGTAAGAACCCAGAAACTGCTGGGCCGTGAGGCCGGCGATAATGACGGCGCTGAACACGGCCATGCGAAAGCGCGAGAGGTGAATCCGGGTCAGCTCCTCCACCACGAAAACGATGCCGCCCAGCGGGGTATTGAAGGCCGCTGCCAGGCCCGCCGCCCCGCCCGCCACCAGGGCAATCTGGCGCGAGAGCTGCGGCCAGCCCGGCGGCTGCAGGCGGTTGATGGCTCGGAAAATGGCGGCCGAAACCTGAATGGTCGGCCCCTCGCGGCCAATAACGCCGCCGCCGAGCAGCAGCACTACGCTGCTCAGGACCTTGACGCCGGCCACCCGCAGACTCAGCAGATAAGCGGTGTGCCGGTGCTGCGCGGGGTTCGAGAGCTCGATGCCGGCCATTACCTGCGGGATGCCGCTGCCCCGCGCCGCCGGGGCAAAGCGTTTCACCAGCGCCCACGACACCAGGAAGGCCAGCGGCGTGAGCCCGAAGGCCAGCAGCGGCTCGCGGCGCAGCCAGCCGAAGCTCACTTCTTCGGCCCAGACGAAAACCTTTTCGTAGCCCACGGCCATCAGGCCGGTTAGCAGCGAGGCAATCCAGAAAGGGAAGCTTTGCAGGATGAGACGCCGCACCCGGGCCGTATACAGCGGTTGGATAAAAACATGGTCGAACCAGGCCAGTGTACGGGCATAGCGGGAGGGAGAATCGGGCATAGAGGGGGCAAAGGTGCGGGTAATTTAAACGGGGCCACTGCGGCGGCGGCTTACTTACCAACCGATTTGGGGGACGAATGGTAACACAACCAACGCCATTCATCGTCCGTTTGGACAGTAAAGGCCGCCGTTTCAAGAGCTGAAATCTGCGCGCGTCTGTCAATTATTCCCTTTTTCGATGATGCATCCGACAACCACTGCCGCCCCCATGTCCCAGGGCCACTACCGCAAGTTTCTGCTGACGCTGGCCATCTCCTTCGTCGTCATGTACGTGGTGATGTACCTCAATACCTACGAGCTGGACCACGTCTACTTCAGCCTAACCCGCTTCTACATGACGGTGCTGATGGTAACGGCCATGGCCGTGGTCATGCTGCTGATGATGCCCATGATGTACCCCAACAAAACCACGAATGGCCTCATCATGGGGGCCAGCCTCACCCTTTTCGTGGGTGCGCTGATACTGGTGCGCAGCCAGACCTTCGTGGACGATACCCGCTGGATGCGGGCCATGATTCCGCACCACTCCATCGCCATTCTTACCAGCGAGCGGGCCACCATCAAAGACCCCGAAGTGCGCAAGCTGGCCGATGACATCATCACCGCCCAGAAGCGGGAAATCGGTGAGATGCAGGCCATGATTAAGCGCTTGGAGCAGTAACAAAGCGCAATTGCCCGGGCCGGCCAGCATCCCGCCCACCGGTAGGGTAACTTATTGCATACCCCAAAAGCAAAACAGCTACCTAGCAACAAAGCTAAATAGCTGTTCATCAATGAGCGAGAAACGAGGTTCGAACTCGCGACCCTCAGCTTGGGAAGCTTAGGCACT
The DNA here is from genome assembly GCF_040547115.1 of Hymenobacter sp. UYCo722. Taxonomy (NCBI): domain Bacteria; kingdom Pseudomonadati; phylum Bacteroidota; class Cytophagia; order Cytophagales; family Hymenobacteraceae; genus Hymenobacter; species Hymenobacter sp. UYCo722. The sequence goes on from NZ_JBEPPC010000002.1 coordinate 695,750, forward strand.
ATAGATAACAACGATTATCAATAGTGCCTTTAAGTGCCATTAAAGCCTATTTTTTGCATAAATTGTCTTGCTAATTATCGACAATATCGTTCTTTTTATTACATTTGTGTAATTCGTCGTGTAATTGACAAACGACCAATTACACACCCATGAGTAAGACAACGGAGCATAAGGAAGGCAAGGCTACCGTGAAGGTGGTATACTATACCAGCAACACGCTAGCCGATGGCTCACACCCTTTTTTCGTCCGCATTACTAAAGACCGCAAGCGTAAATACATAGCCACTGGCTTGAGCTTGAATCCTAAGCACTGGCACGCGGGAAACAAAGAACCGCGCAACAACTTTCCCAACCCAGCTGACCGGGAAGAGTTAATTGGCGCTCTGCGTGAATGGCATGACAAGTACAAAGAGGTCGCCAATGAACTCGCCAAGGCTGATGAGCAGCACGACGCACGCTCGGTAGCAACCCGCGTGGCTGAAAATCGAAGTAAAACCCGAAGCGGGAGACTATTGGCCTATTGCGATGAACTTAGCGATTCATACCGTGCTGTGGGCAAGGTGGGCAATGCCGGTATTTACAAGGACCTGCGCAATCAACTGGCCAAATTTATTGCGGCTGAGTACAGGATAGAGGACCTGCCCTTGGAACGGGTAAACTTGTCATTTTGCGACAAATGGGAACATTACCTGCGTTTGACTGGGGCTAAGGAAATCACCCTTTCCTTACGGTTTCGCACTCTAAGGGCTGTCCTTAATAAAGCTATTGCCAACGGCTTAGCGAAAGTCGAACACTACCCCTTCGCTCGAACCGCAGCTGAACGCCACAAATTCAGCGTCGGTAAATTTGATGTGAGCACTACGAAACGGGCTATAAGCCGAGATGCGATTCGGTTATTAGAGGCCTTGACCCCTGAAACTGCGCGTTTACAATTGGCAAAAAACGTGTTTCTCTTTTCCTTCTATTGCGGCGGTATCAACTTTGTGGACTTGGCGCAGCTTCGCTGGAAGGACTTGACGCCGATTGATTCAGAAGGAATTGTCTTCCGCTTGAGCTACGTGCGTCAAAAAACGGGCGGGAAGTTTGATTTAAAGCTATTAGCACCAGCCGCCGCAATCGTAGCTTCGTTTCGGCCATTCACTTACGCTGGTCCAGACAGCTACATCTTCCCCGTACTCGATGGAACAAAGCATACGACTCTTACTCAGATAAAGAATCGTCTACACAAAGTTCTTGGGCAAGTGAATCACGACCTGAAGGTGCTTGCTCCCCTAGCGGGTATCAGTACCCCGCTCACTACTTATGTAGCGCGCCACTCATTTGCGACGAGTTTAAAGCGTAGCGGCGTAGCTATCGCCATCATTAGTGACATGATGGACCATGCATCAGAACAAACTACTAGGGACTATTTAGATTCGTTCGCTTCCGAAACTTTGGATGCAGCTTTCGAGCAATTATTATGAAAAGAGTGCTTTATAAAGAAGCTTCTGCTTTATCGCGATTATCCATCACCTCTTATGGGTGGTGGCTTTCTCAGTCTCGTGAAGAATTGATTCAGCACTGCAAAATTGGGGGTGGACTGAAGCACCGACAAAATCAGGTGGCATCTATATATGAAAGGTTTAAGCTAGAGATTAACTTGAATCTAAAACATATTTCTGATGAAGCAGTGCCAGCGTATTTTAAGGAATTATATAGTCTTTTTCTATTAAAGCAGCCACAGCAAGAACGTATCGAGGCTTTACAGTCTATCGTTTTATCAGATTTAGACAAAGAGGCACGGAGCATCAACGATGGCGCGAATTATCAAACTTTAGCTTGGAAAAAAATCCAAATCAGGTTATCTGGTGATTTTCCTACACTTGATGACGCATCGAGAAAAAGACTTGGGGTCCTTTATACAGTCGCGACAGGCACGAGTTATTACTGGCAGTTAGCTGTTGGTGAAATACGTAGCCAACTTGCGACAATTGGACATTCTCCGTTGCCGAAAACTATTCACCAAGATTCTCTCCTAATCCAAGTAGAAGGACAAACAGAGACTAAGGAGGACCCTAGCCGGGACACTTGGGGTAATCTGCTGCAAGGGGGGCTGACAGTTGTAACGCTAAAAAAGCTTTTGAGCGAACTGGTGCCCCCTATGCTCGACACCTCAGGAAATGTTACCCCCGATAGTAAGCCCGGTTCATGGGCCGCAGCGATTGCAGCTCTTCGCGATAGTAGAAAAATAATTTATCCGAATAATGCTGCCCTGCATAGAAATATAGTATCAGTATTTGGTAAAGTTGCTTCTGTAAATCAACTTCAGAACGGCTACAAGGCTGACAATGAGAAAATGTTTAAGATTTTCGTGAGCGTACAAGAGTTGGCTAAGGCATTGACCAAGACCTTATAATTGCCCTCTGCGTTTCTGCGTTTCTGCGTTTTTTCTGCGTACCGCAAAAACGCAATTTTGGGGTTCACGCGGAGGCTTATTTCGCTTTCGCTTCGCTGGTCTACTTCCCCAGTGAGCGATTAGCAAAATGGCAACCGTAATAATCTCGGGCGTGGATTACGCTCAAGTATTGAATGATGTAAGAGACATCGTTCAAACAGTCATAAGCCAAGCGCCTTGGCTAAGTTCTACCCTCTCAGAAGTAGGCGGTATTGAACTGGCCCAAGAAGTGACGCGCCTGAGCAAGGCCCGCATTTATGCGCTGGTTTCTCAGCGAGGTATTCCTCATGCGAAGCGCGGTAATAAGCTTTATTTTAACCGGGCTGACTTACTGGCGTGGATAAATAACGGCCGCCGCCAAGAGGAAGCTGGCCCGAGCATCTACACCTCGAAACCGGGTCGTCGTGGCCGCAACAGCGCCCGGTAATGGAAAAGGACCCATCATACTTCGATGAGCAACTTCATCGGAAAAAACTCGCAGATTTCCGCCTAGGCCTAGATGACCAGCTCAGCGAACTAGAGCGAGGGCGGATTAACCGCGAATCCAAGCAAGCATTATTTACCTATATGGTTGCTGAAATCTACGACCTATATGAATGGCTGGTTACCCAAACAGTCATGGGGCAAATGATGGATGCGAAGTCTAGGCAAGTGCATAAACATCTTTGCCTTCAAATAACGGCCTTGGAGCTGTCTCTAGCCCATAAAGAAGGAGAATTTGACCAGCAGTCCAAGCAGAATAAAACACTTTTAGGACTGCTTCTAGACTTAAAGCCAGAACAACTGAAGAAGGAGGGAACTCCGTCATGAACTACCTTGAAAAATTCGCTGCGTATGCGCAGCCGCGGCCTTTCAAACCGAATAACGAACCTGTATCCGCTCCCTCCAGCGCCTTGGCATCCGACGAGGTACGGGCAGACTCTCAGGTTCCTGACTTGGTGACCGTCATCAGCATTAATAAGGAAACCTTCGCCGTCCGTGGCGACATTTCCTTTACGTCAGGCAAACCGAAAGCTGGAAAAAGTGCCGTTAGCGTGTGCATGGCAGCCAGTGCCTTGCTGCCTGCTGGCCACCCGGCGGATACACTCCAAATCAGGGTAATGCCAGCCAACGGCCTGCCGGTGATGATTATTGACACGGAACAGCCCAAGGCCAACACCAAGAAAATGGCCCGTTACATCTGTCGCATAATAGGTGTGGCACCTTATGACCAGCCTGAAAATCTACACATTTTCAACTTTCGGAGCTACACCAAGGCTGAAAAGTTACTCCGAGTAAAAGAAGCTTTTGCAGCTTATCCCAATGCCCATCTGTGGATAATTGACGGACTGGCCGACTTAATTGACGACGTTAATGGAGCGACCGAGAGCGGCAAAATTGTGGACTGGTTCATGATTCAGGCTTCTTTGCTCAACACAACCATCGTCCTAGTGGTGCATGAAAACCCCGGTAGCGACAAAATGCGGGGCCACTTAGGCAGCGAAGCCGAACGAAAAGGCGGGGGTGTCATAACCGTCGTTAAGGATAAAGAAGGGGGATGCCATATCATCAAAAGCAAGATTTTGCGCAACGGCCCCGATTTTGAGCCTGTTTATTTTTCATGGTCAGAAGGGCGTCAGTTCTTCGAAACTGATGGACGAGCTGCGTTAATTGCCAGCGCAGAAAAAAATAAGAAAGAGCGCGACTTGGCTCGTCAGTGTTTCCCGGCAGGAACCGATTCACTTTCCTACGGGCAGTTAATCAAGCGTATCAAGGACTGTATGAATGTGCAGGACACAGCGGCAGGTAATTGGCTAAAGAAAATGCTTGCGTGCTGTGTGGTCATCAAACGTGACGCCGAACAGGATTACACCTTGCCGGAGCCCCTTGCGCAATGTCCCTTACCGAGCCCCGGTTTTCAAGGAGAAATGCCCCTGCCCCACACACCGACGTTTTCCTCCACCTCACTCCATGAGGGCCTATAAGGAGGGCGAGGTGAGGTGAAGTGTTTAAGTATAATACTTTGAAATAGGACACCACCTTACCACACCACCCTACTGCTCGTCATATAAAGTGAAGTGAACTGATGAGATAATAACAAGATGACCTAATGGCTAAATCTTGATTGATTGCCCAATTTGCTCACACGTTCTAAAGACTACGACCCGCGACATCCCACCTAAGCTTTTAACACTCATTAACCGGTCGAACCGGTCGAACTGGTCGAAAACCCGTCAATAGCCGGTCGAATCCGGTTACAAACACATATTCTTTTAACTTATGAAATCTACCAACCGAGTTTGCATCCAATGCGGTGAACCTTTTATTGGCCGCGCAGATAAGAAAACATGTTCCGATGCGTGCCGTGCCCAGCATCGGCGTGACGCCCTAGCAGAGTCCGAGAATTGGACTCAGGAGGAAGAGCCTGAGGTTTACCTGCAAAATGAGCCCAGGTCAAGTACGCCGTATACAATGGCCATCCCACAAAGGCACGTACCAGAATATGTCGAGCGCCAAGACACCCTGGCGGATGTATTCGCTCGACTTGCACGCGAACGAGAAATTGAGGCGGTGGAAAAAGAGAATGGCAAGCTAGACCAGCGGTTTTGCAAATTTGTGAATGAGTGTTTGAAGGCTGACAAAATGCCCTTTAATGATGAGGACGACGACGAGCTTCAAACATGGCTGGATGAAGTGGACGAGCTTATCGTAGATTATAGGGCTCATTCCGGATTGCGCGTGTCAAATGAGCTAACGAATGGCAGGCTTGATGACCTTCACTGGCTGAGCGACAAGTTCCGTCGCATGTTGGTGAAATGGCAAAAACAACCTACTTCGTGGTTAAGCGCAAATGAGCCTGTCTACCTTGACATATCTGATAAGCGCAGATTGCATTTGCGAGAACACTTGCTAAAGCGGTAGTTCCATATTTGAGTTGCCGAACGGTTTTCAAATTGCTCTACGGCACCGTTGCTACGTTCGCCTCACCCCTGGTCCCTCGCCGCCCGAGAGGAGCCGGGGGTGAGGCGAAACGTATACACCTACCTAAGAACCGGGCTAAGTAAACAATGAGGAGTTCTACTACTAAATAGCAGGTCGGCTTGACTCATATCTGTGGCTCCATTTTATTGGCTTAACCATACGTTGCCGCCATTTAGCTCAATTTGCTCCCGACAACACATTACCTCTGATGTATGCTTGGGCACTATGGAGCCAATGTACCTTTAGTAGACCCAATTGATACATATACCCTATGTTTATCAATGATTTATATAAATTATGCTTGAATGCAATTTGTTTTAACATACATTTGTGACACATCGTGTCATGTCACACATAGTATTCATCAGATGAAGAAGCCTCAGCAACCACAACTAGCCTTTGAAACGGAACCTAAAGAAAGTTATACATCTCTCTTTAAGAGAATGTATTTCAACCTGTATACAAACAGCCAATCTAGCCGAGCCGAGACAATCATAGAGGACCTCTCTAAAATTCTATTGATAAAACTTGCATCCAAGGCCAAAAAGGTAGCAAGCCTAATCCAGGAATTTGTTTCATCAGAACAAGAAGCCAATGAGCTTCTATTGCCTTCATTTATAAAACTGTATCCCAAAATTGCCGATAGCCTTAATGAGTTCAGACTATCATCAGCCTCAATAAGATTATGCTTTAAAGAACTAGAGAGCGTCAATATCAATAATGCCCCCTCGCACATCATTGGTGATGCTTTTCAGTCACTTATTGGACCCACGCTTAGGGGGGATAAAGGCCAGTTTTTTACTCCAAAGAGCATTGTTTCAGCTATGGTAGAAATCGTAGCTCCAGGTTTAAATGATAAAATAGTTGACCCTGCTTGCGGAACAGGTGGGTTCCTGATTGAATCATATAACTATTCTATAAGGAACAACGGAGGCTTCAATGGTGCAGTCCTTGGCATTGATAAAGACACCTTCCTCGCTAACACAGCAAAAGCAATATGCGAAATCTATTCGGAGAATAAATATGAGATTCACAATGCCAATTCTTTAGATATAACAAATCTGAAGCAGTCGGCTCCCAATCTGTTTGACGCTGATATTGTTCTGACTAACCCCCCTTTTGGAGCTAAGATTGGGGTAAACGATAAGCTCATCTTAAAACAGTATGACCTCGGACATAACTGGGTCCTACCAAAAGATGGGAACAAGTGGGTTAAAACTAACCAAGTAAAAAGCGAAGAGTCTCCGCAAGTACTGTTCGTAGAGCTTTGTATTAACTTACTGAAGGAAGGAGGCACTCTTGCGGTTGTGCTGCCTGAAGGATTATTCGGCAACAAAGGGGAAGGGTATATCTGGGATTACCTTAACACAAAGGGCTATGTCCTTGCTATGATTGATTGCCCTAGAACAGCTTTTCAACCAAGCACAGACGTAAAGACGAACATCCTTTTTTTCAGAAAAGGATTAGCTACGAATGCAGAACAGCCCGATTTTAAAGTCGCAGTCGCAACAAACTGTGGGCATGATAAACGAGGCAAGTTTTATACAACAGGTGGCCTCAGTTATCCGGATGATTTTCCGGTGATTTCAGCTGAATATCGAGCAAAGGACTCTTCGTTTTGGAAGAGAGCAAAGGTCAAGGACAGATACTATATGGTCCCACGGTATTGCCAAGAAGAAGCCGTTGAGACTGCTATAAGAGCAACTACCGACTACGAGGACATCTATAGCTTCGCTGACCTTATAAAACTTAAGTATATCTCAGTTAAGAAAGGCAACGAGGTTGGTTCAGAAGCATATGGGACCGGAGACATTCCATTCATCAGAACATCAGATATATCCAATCTTGAAGTAACTAATGACCCAACCAAATCGGTTGGTGAGGAATACTTTGTAAAATACAATAAAACGCAAGGCATTCAAGAACATGACATCTTAATGGTATCAGATGGCCGATACAGGATAGGTAAGACAGCAATGGTGCTTGGAGAAAACACAAAATGCGTAGTTCAAAGCCACGTTAAGATTATACGAGTTCTGCCGAACGCCCCCTTTACTGCCTTTGAGCTACTATACATGATGAATCAACACTATGTAGCAAAGCAGATACGGAACCTAATATTCATTCAATCCACATTAGGCAGCCTGGGTAGCCGTATTAATGAACTTCAAATACCCATTCCAAAGCGAAGTGAAGAATGGCTTGAGAAGATTACAGACTTTGAAGCAACATTGAGGACTCGTAATGCGCTGCTTTATAAGATAAAAAACATGCAATTGGAGGATGTGATGTAGATGCCTCCAATACAAAGTGTAGTGCCGCTTATGACTAATTCAGGCCTATAGGCGGCACTTACACTCTTTGATTTGCCCTCTCTATAATCCCAGAAATCCAGAAATAGAACTCATCTAAGCTCTTTGTCCCTTGAGCGATATTACAGTCTCTATGCCCAAAGCCGACATTGGCTGCATTATGAGACCGTGGGTCCATGTGGCAAGTCTCTATCAAAGCTGTTCCCCTTTGAGCCTGCTCAAAAAGTGCATAGTCTAGAGGCAATAAACAGATAGGGCAACAAGCAGGAGGCGTAAACGCACCGAAATGGGCTTCAAGAAAGGTCTGTATTTCTTCAGGGGCTTGCGGAGCACCAGGTACTTGATAGGTAAGCCAGGCCAGCTTCATGGCTACCTGAATGCATGATTGATAGTCTGCTGCCTTGTCTCTAAGCTTACGAATCACATGGGGCTTCATGTCAGCCATGTTGATTCCGTGCTTCAGTAGCGCCTCATCATCCAGTAACATAACTGGACGCAAAATGCGATTAGGCCCTGCCACAGCACTCTTCCAGGATGCTCCTGTTGTGAAAAAAGCGTCTCGCTTAATCTTCTCAGCTACACGTTGGCTTACCACACTTAGATGATTAAGGAACCACAATTCATCGCATTTTCCCTCATGGCCTGCAGGAAGGTGACATAGGTTTATGATGACTTCATGATATTTAGACTTGCTTTTAATTACTTTACCGCAGTATGATGTCATGGAAAGAGTCGTCAAAGTTTTGAAAGAAATCGCTAGGCTTTATATTCAAAGCTTTGCATATGCCAATAATATTTAAGAGGGAAATATTCCTTTCCCCTCTCTCGATGCTCCCGATATAGGTTCGATGTAGTTCGGCTTTAAAAGCAAGCTGTTCCTGAGATATGCCCGCCGCTAATCGGTAGTTGCGAAGAACCACACCAAACAATACTGAGGTTGTCATCAATTTTTGGCGCAATCAACGCATGTACAGACTATAAGTCTACAGACTATGAGTAGCAACTGGTATATGGACAACTAATACCTACTTTACTCTTGGTAATATGCTGTATTTGATAGTTTTCTTAAACTATTCCAGTATGTACCAATCTGAGTTGCGACTTACAGACTCCGTTAATGACTCAACTATTGAAATTAGAACCTCTAAAATCCCTGAGCGACGTGCCGCGAAATGCAAACTGTGTAATCTGCCGTGTAATTGAAAACCAAAACAGCCACCTAGCAACGAAGCTAAATGGCTGTTAATCAATGAGCGAGAAACGAGGTTCGAACTCGCGACCCTCAGCTTGGGAAGCTGATGCTCTACCAACTGAGCTACTCTCGCGGAAATACTTTGGTGCCACGAAATTACGCCAAAGAACCGGAATCGCAACCCCGGGTGGCTACTTAACCCATTTCCGGGCCGGCGCGTATCAAGGGCACTATGGCTACACCTTCACTTCCACCTACTACTCATCGCCTCGTGGGATTGCTGCTGCTGTTCAGCGGCTTTCTGCTGGGGCTGGGCCTGCTCCTTAAAATTGGCGTGATGCTCTTCCGCTGGAATACCGGTGCAACCGATTTGCCGGTGGGCCTGCTGGCTGTCAACCTACTGGGCCTGCTGGCCGGTGGGCTGCTCATGCGCTGGGGCCTGCGCATGCGGCGCGGTACCAGCACCCAGCGCGACCCCCACGCCGACGAAATACTGTAAATCGGGTGCCCGCACCCGACCTTTGCCCCATGTCATCACCCCTTCGCATCTCACTGGCCAAGGCCAATGCGCCCACCGCCGCGCAGCTGGCCGACCTGGGCCGCCAAACGTTTCAGGATACCTTCGGCGCGACCAATACGCCAGCCGACATGGCCACTTATCTGGCCGAGAATTTTGGACCTGAGTTTCAATTGGCCGAGCTGCAGGACCGCGAAAATACTTTCCTGCTGGCCCACATGCAAAACGAGCTGGTGGGCTACGCCAAGCTGCGCGACAACTCGGTTCTGGGCCTGCCCGAAGGTCAAAACCCAGTTGGCCGCCTCGAGATTGAGCGTCTTTACGTGCGCGACGACTGGCAGGGCACCGGCCTCGGTGCCGCCCTGATGCGCGGCATTCTGGCCCTGGCCGAGCAGCTGCACTGCCCGGCCGTGGTACTGGGCGTGTGGGAGAAAAACGACAAAGCCCGGGCTTTCTACCAACGCTTCGGCTTCCGCGAAATCGGGCAGCACGAATTCCACCTGGGGCAGGATGTGCAAAACGACCTGATTCTGCGCAAGGGCATGGCCGGCCGCTAAGCCCGTACATTTGGCCATGCCGATACCCACCCGGTTGCGTTCATTCTTTGGCCAAAATACCTGGCCGGCCCTGCTGCTGGCCCTGGTGGGCCTCGCTGCCTGCCAGCCCCAGCACTCGCCCGCCGACACCGCCACGCCCCCGCCCGTAGGCCATTACCAAGGCAGCATCGGGGCCGTTGGTACCCCGCAGTTGCGGGCGGCGCTCGATATTCGCCACCCGCGCGAAGGCCACTACGAGGCCGAGCTGACCGTGCCCGGCGCACCCGCGCTCAGCTTTGTGGCCGATACGCTGCTGCTCACGGGCGGCCAGCTGCGCCTCGAGCGGCCAGCCCGGCCCGGCCAAACCCTCGCGCTGACGCTGGATGGCGACTTCTGGCGCGGCTCGCTCACTGTTGACTCCACGGCGGTGCCGCTCATTTTGCTCAAGCGTGGCGTGCCCGACCCCAGCGGCTACCGCGTGGCATCGATACCGCAGGTAGAGAAAGATAGTTGGCTGTTTGCTCCCGCCGATACCGATACGCCCGGTGCAGCCCTGGTGCTGCTGCCCGATGCTGCTACCGCACCCACGGCAGCTATCTGGGCCGATGCCCTGGCCCGGGCTGGTATTGTTGTGCTACTGCTGCCACCACCGGCCGACCCGGATACCATCACCCCCGAACTCCCGCACCTGCTGGCCGCCCTGCACCAGCTACGTGCCATGCCCGGAGTCGATACCGCCAGCCTGGGCTTGTGGGCCGCTGGAAGCCAGGCAACTGCGCTGGCCGCCAGCCCACGCCTAGCCTTTTTCATCACGCAGAATGCCGTGCTGGATGCGACGACCCGCCTGCTTTTTCGTGAGTTGCGCCGTCGCAAGCTGCCGGTGTTGGGCCTCTACGGTGGCCCCGACGTTGCTCCACGTGCCGCCCAGCTGCGGGCTGCTTTGGGCAGCCGCCGGAGCAACCTCGTGCGCAGCTACCGCGGCACCGGAGCCACGCTGCTTAGTGGCGAGGGACTGAACGTGCAGTTTGGCCCGGGCCTGCCAGGCGAGGTGGTGAATTGGATTCGGAGCCGCTAACGCAACGAATCAGATAAGCAACAGGCCCTTTTCGCGCAGCAGCAGCCAGGCGGACGTTTGCAAAAAGGCTTCAAAAGTGCCTTCCGTGCGTGGGAAGCTGGCTGCCGCGTCGCGCAGCAGCACCTTCGTGTCGAAATCCTGGGTGAGCCGGCTGAGGAGCTGATGCAGCCACTGGCCGGCGGCCTCGGTGGTTTTTACTTCGAAATCCTCCGCCTGCTCGTAGCAGGTGAGCACGGCCCGTGAAGCTTTTTTGCCGGTTTCGAGGCGGATTTCGGGGACGTTGCCGAGCCAGAACAGGCGCTGGTTTTGCCGGGCAAAATCGGGTTTTTCGGGCGCTTGCAGGGCCTGCTGCACGAGTTGGCGCGGGGTGCTGGGGCGCGGGGTTTTGAAATCGAACCAGCGAGCCAGCGGCTCATCGAGGGCCACGCCGTGCAGGTAGTTGTACAGCGACTTGGCCAGGCCCGGCCCAAAGGCCTCGTGGTCGGTGCCCAGCGGGTCGTCGTGCCACAGGTCGTTCCAGGCAAAGCCGGCGGGCTCGGGGCCAATGGCGGCCACCTGATACTTCGCCGGGTTCTTGCCCACCGGCGAGTGCGCCGTCATCGAAAAGCGGTGCCAGTAGCCGCTCTGCACCACGCCGGCCGCGAACAGCTGCCGCACCACTTCGAGGCTGTCCACGGTTTCCTGCGCGGTTTCGGTGGGGAAGCCGTACATCAGGTAAGCGTGCACCATGATACCGGCCTGGGTGAAGCCGTCGGCCACGCGGGCCACTTGTGCGATGGTCACGCCCTTTTCCATCAGCGCCAACAACCGGTCCGAGGCCACTTCCAGCCCGCCGCTCACGGCAATGCAGCCCGAGGCGGCCAGCAGCCGGCACAGGTCGGCCGAGAAGGTTTTTTCGAATCGAATGTTGCCCCACCACGTGATGGGAACGCGGCGCTTGAGCAGCTCCACCGCCAAGTCGCGCAGGGCAAGCGGCGGCGCGGCCTCGTCCACGAAGTGAAACCCGGTCTGGCCGGTTTGCCGGATAATCTGCTCAATTCGGTCCACCAGCAGGGTACTGGGGGCCGTTTCGTAGCGCGAGATGTAGTCCAGCGTCACGTCGCAGAACGAGCAGCGCTTCCAATAGCAGCCGTGTGCCACCGTCAGCTTGTTCCAGCGGCCGTCGCTCCAGAGGCGGTGCATGGGGTTCAGTACTTCCAGCACCGAGAGGTACTCGGTCAGGGGCAAATCGGAGTAGTCGGGCGTGCCTACTTCGGCGTGCGGCACGTCGGGGTGCGGGTGGTTAACGTACTGAATCTGGCCGGTTTCGTCGCGCAGAAAAGTGCGCTGCAATTGAGTACGGTCGGGCTTGGATTCCAGAACGTCATGCTCCATCCAGTGTCCGCTTTGCTGAAGCACCTCTACCGCTTCGTTGCCAGCAATATTACTTACTGTTGCGGTAAGGGTGCTTCGACTGCGCTCAGCACGACGTTCTTTTTTCTCACTCGAACTACTCAGGTACTCCAGCAGGCGCAGCCACGGGCCCTCGCCGTCGTCCAGCGTCAGGTAGTCGATGTAATCAAAAAAGCGCGGCTCTTTGATGTCGCGCAGCTCCGTGTTGGGGTAGCCGCCGCCCATTACCGTCACGGTCGCGGGGCTGATTTTTTTGATATGCTTGGCCAGACGCAGGGCCCCGTACAGGTTGCCAGGGAAGGGCACCGTGAAGCCCACCATATCTGGCTTCGTCCGTTCCAAAAGCGGCTCCAACTCCTCCAGCAGTAGCTGGTCGAGCAGGTTGGGGGCGGCCGTCAGCGCCTCGTGCAGGGGCTCGAAGCTGGTGGCTGATAGGGCCAGCTTCTCGGCGTAGCGCGAAAAGCCAAAGTGCGGGCCCACGGTTTCCTTGATGAGGTCGGCGAGGTCTTCGAGGTAGAGCGTGGCCAGGTGGCGGGCCTGGTCGGTCAGGCCCATGGTGCCAAAGGCCGTTTCGAGGTCGGCCACGTTGTCGAAGCGGCTGGCTTCGGGCAAAAACCGGCCGTGGCAGATGCGTGGGGCCAGGGTCAAATCTTTGTTCTGCAAAAACCGAATGACTGGCTCGATGGTCGCCACGTAGCGGCTTTGCAGGCGCAGCATGCGCCCGGCATTATCGCTGAGCGTAAAGTTGCCAGCCTCAATCTCCTGAAAAACCCGTTTCAGGCCCGCCGCCGAAAACAGCCGCAGCACCAGTTGCAGGCCCATATCGGCTTGCGTCACGGCATAGCCGCGCCCCCCCAGAAACCCCTTGATATAGGCCGTGGCCGGGTACGGCGTGTTGAGCTGCGTGAGCGGCGGCGTAATGAGCAGGATGCGGGGGGATTGGTTGGGCACGGCAGCAAACAACCCGGCCGCCGGGGGCAGGGTTCATTTTGAGCAGCAAAGGTCGGAACTGAACGCGTAGCATACGCTTCATCATATGCCACAAAAAAAGCGCCGTCCTGAATCAGAACGGCGCTTTTTTATCAAACTTACTTCCTACGCCAGCGTGTCCAGCGACAGGCGCTCGGGTAGCATCAGGCGGCGGAATTCGCTCACCGAGTAGCCCGTCACCTGCCGAAACTGGTTGCTCAGGTGCTGGCCCGAGCTGTAGCGCATCTGGTCGGCAATCTGGTTCAGCGTCAGCTCGCCGTAGCTGAGGAGCTCCTTCACGCGCTCGATTTTGAGACGAATAAGGTACTTCTCGATGGTGAGGTGCGCGGTGCGCGAAAATACTTTGCTCAGGTGCGAGTAAGTTGCCGCGAAACGGTCGGTGAGAAAGGCCGAAGTGGTAAGCGGCGAGCGTGCGGTACGCAGGTGCTCCAGGTATTCGGCCAACGTGCCTTTAATTTGCTCAGTGAGCTGTTCGGCGCGGCCGCGCAGCAGCTCGAAGCCGGCTTCCTGCAGCAGCGGGGCCAGGGCTTCGGGGTCGGCGGGGGTGGCCTCATCGAGCTCCGCTACGCCGAGCGAAACGGTTTTGGTCCGGTAGCCGGCGCGCTCCAACAGGCTGTGCACTGCTTCGACGCACCGGGGGCACACCATATTCTTAATGTGCAATAGGTTAGTTTTCAAGGGCTTTAACGTGTTTGAGGCCGCCGTGAGGAAGCCGGTGAGGAAACAGTACGCGCTGCTGGGTTACCGGCCGAAGCTGCCGCCCGCCGCGGGCGCGGCACGGGCGTCGATACTTCGGCCCAGCCCCGCCCGAACCAATTGGCCGTAGCCCAGGTCACGAACGGAACTACGGCCAGGAAGGTGACCGAGAGCAGCCAGACGAATACGAGAAACGCGAAAAAAAGTCGACCACCAAAATGGTCACTCACCCCAAACAGGTAGACTATCAGTATTAGTGCCAGCAAAAAACTTATTCCGGCCAGCAACCCCACCCGCCGCCAGGGCCACCGGGCCACGTGCTGTTGAAAACGACGACGCAACGGTTTGAGCATAAACGCTGATAATTGGGAGGGTGAAAATAAGGGAAATTTCCCGCACCACAAGTCCTGGACTTTTCCGGTGGGGTGGCTGTTCGCCGCCCATTACCGCGGGAGTGTCGGGCGTTGCTGTGCGCTGCGCAACGGGCTGCGAGCCTTGGGGCGTGCCGCTAGCCCAGGTTCGCCAGCAGCTCCTGCTGCACCGACTGGCCGGCATCGGCCGCGTACCATTCATTCATCCCCTTCACTACCTGGTTGGTATGCAGGCTGGCATCGCCGTGCAGCTGCTGGCTGAGAACCTGCGCGGCGGCGGGGCGAGGGCCCCAGGTGCCGAGGTCGGCCCCGGTTTCGGCATCACGGCGGATGAGCTTGGGGATGCTGTTTTTGCCATTGGTCTGGTAAGCCGCCATCAGCTCGGGGTGGTCGGAGCGCAACACCACGTGCAGGCTCACGCGGCCTTGGCTCTGGGCGGCCAGGTGGGCCAGAATGGGTAGGGAGTGAGCCGTGTCGCCGCACCAGGCTTCGCCTAGCACCAGCCACTGCTCGGGGCGGGGGAACTGGCGCAGGCGCTCCAGCAGCGCCGGCAGGAGGGGCAGGGTCGAGCCCTGGTCGAGGTGGGCCTGGTTCTGGTCGGTGTAGCGCACGAGGCCGGGCGTCTGGTCGGGGCCGGTAGTGCGGTGCTCGGCGGCCAACTGGCTCAGCAGGGCGCGAAACTCGGGATACGTGTAGGCGGGGGTGGGTAGGGGAGCGTTGGGCATGTATGGGGTCGGGGAGGGAAGGAGGGCGATGCGGAGGCGGTGCGTGCCGGTACCCTGCACAACCGCCGATGAGGGTACGGGTTGCGTGGCGGCAGGTTATTTCTTTACCTTGCACCATTACTCCCGCACTACATCCCCATTTTATTCTTCATGCTTCCCCAACAATTTCTCCGTTTGCTGGCTGTTGCCGGCGTGCTGCTGGCCACGGCCAGTGCCTGTAGCTCCGGCACCAAAGAAGGCGACACCAATGTCGAGCGCGGCTATACTAAAAAAGGCCCCGCCGCCGGCCAGGATGGCGTGGCGGGCGGCGACTCGGTCACGGCCGGCCTCGCCCGCGACACCATCCACCGCGTCACCGGCAAAGACCTGTACAAAGCCGCCGGCGACGCCAAAGACCGCAACCACGACGGCCTGGCCGACTAGTAGCCCGGCCTGCGCCAGTTGTACCCGGCAACATCCGGCCACCCAACCTGTGCCCAATTAAATACGCTCAAAAAGCGCCGGCCAGCAGGTCGGCGCTTTTTTTGGTTCTCAGCGGTAGCTCGCGGATGGGCCCATTTCGCTGCACTTCGCTGAGTCGCGGCCAGGAGCGCCGCCGCGCTTTGGCAGAACAATCCGGGCAAGGTGCGCCGCCGCTGGTACGCGGGCCTCCTGGCCTAACCCGGGCCCCTCTGCCAGCTAACGCAAAAGGCTTAGCGGGCTTCGAGCACGCCGGCGGCCACGGCCTGCTGGGCCGAAGCGCGGTAGGGATTTAGCGAGTCGGCGGCCACGGCGCGCAGCTCCGTCAGGGCCGGGGCCAGCTCCTGGGCCTGCCAGTAGGCCATCCCCAGGTGGTAGCGGGCACGGCGGGCCAGCTCGCCGGGGCTGCTTCCGGCCCCCACGCGGCGCAGGTACAGCTGGGCGGCGTTACCCTGGCCCTGGCGCAGCAGCATCAGGCCGCGCAGATACAGCAAGGTGTCGGCCCCCACCGTAGCGGGCGACACGCGCCCGAGCGAGTGCAGCGCCGCCGGGTAGTGGCCCGACTGGTACTGGTCGAGGGCTTCGGCAAACAGGGGGTTGGTGGTGAGCAGGGCTGCAGTTACGGCCGGGCCCGGGTCGGGCCGATAGTAGGCCTGCCAGCTGCTGGCGGGGCGCGCGCGCTCGGGGCGGCTGAAGTACCAGGCGGCCACGCCGGTGGCCAGCAGCAGCACCCCGGCCAGGGCTACCAGCACCACTTGGCGGCGCTGGCGGCGGCTGGCCAGGTGCTGGGCCCGGTCGAGGGCAGTGCCCCGCTCATTCATGCGCTCGTCGAGGGCTTGCAGGCGCAGGCGCAGCGTATCGTGGCCGGCGGCCCAGCGCAGGTCGGCGGTGAGCTGCTCGTAGGCGGCGTGGGCGTCGGCCAAAGCGTCTTCCTGCTCCAGCCGCAGCTCAAACGCCTCCTGCTCGGCCAGGCTCATCTGGCCATCGGCAAAGCGTTCGAGCTCGTCAAAGTAGGGGCGAAGGTCCATGGGAGGCGGGAGGTGAGAAGCGGAGAGTAGGAAGAGCAGGCAAAAAACCGTCGTGCTGAGCGCAATCGAACCGAAGGTCGGCGTAGCCAAGCATCTCTACCGCAATAGTAATTCAATCGACAGGATTAGCGGCCCGGTAGCGCTGCCTCGTCCCTGGCTTAATGCGCCACATGCGCAGCATGAGGAACTGCCGGGCTTCGTTCAGCCCTCACCCCACATCCGCGGCGGCGGGCTCGTAGCCGCCACGCACCAGCTCGTATAGCTTGCGCAGGCAGCTGCTTTTCTGGCGGCGGGCCACGGTGGCGTTGGGGAAACCCATTTTCACGCCCATCTTCTCGAACTGGTAGCCGTGAAAATAGAAGTAGGTGAGCACCTGCTGGCAGTCGGCCCCGAGCTGGTTAAATTGGGCCAGCAGGCTCTGGCGGCGGCGAGCTTCGGCGGCGGGCAGCGGCACGTGGGCGGGCACCTGGGCTTCGAGGCGCTGCTGAGCCATGCCGTAAATAAAAGCCCGTAAATCGTCCGGCAGCTTGGTGATGCGGCCATCGGCCACCTGGTCGTAGAAATCGAGTAGCGTATCCTGAAGCAGCTCGTGGGCCTGGGGCGCGCTCAGGTGGTGCTTGCGCTGCGCCCAGCGGGCAAACAGGTGCCGGCTGCGCTGGTAAAAATCAATCAGAAACTTCTGGTTGCCGACGCGCAGCTGAGTCAGGGTTTCGGCGAGGGGCGTGGTCATGGCAGCAATTTACGGCGGCAGCAAGTAACAACGGAAATGGCGAAGTTGGGGCCTGGGGTAGGGAAGAACATCATGCCGAGCGCAGCCGAGGCATCTCGCGTACAGTAGCAATCAGCTTGCTTATTGTTTGGATTAATAGTAGCACGCAAGCTGCCTCGGCGGCGTTGGGCATGACGCTCCCTATTCTCCGTTCTCGCCCATCCCCCCTTACCTTTACATCCATGCAAACAGCCGCCCCCGCCCGCCTTCTCGATACCGCCGTTTTCGACCTCATTGCGCAGGAGAAAACCCGCCAGACCCACGGCCTCGAACTCATCGCCTCCGAAAACTACGTTTCGGAGCAGGTGATGGCCGCCCAGGGCTCCGTGCTCACCAACAAATACGCCGAGGGCCTGCCCGGCAAGCGCTACTACGGCGGCTGCGAAATCGTCGACCAGGTCGAGCAGCTGGCCATCGACCGCGTGAAAGAGCTGTTTGGTGTGGCCTGGGCCAACGTGCAGCCCCACTCCGGAGCCCAAGCCAACGCCGCCGTGTTTTTGGCGTGCCTCAAGCCCGGCGATAAAATCCTGGGGTTCGACCTGAGCCACGGCGGCCACCTCACCCACGGTTCGTCGGTTAACTTTTCGGGCAAATATTTCGTGCCCAGCTTCTACGGCGTGGAGCGCGAAACTGGCCTCATTGATTGGGACAAGGTGAAAGAAATTGCCCGCCGCGAGCGCCCCAAAATGATTATCTGCGGGGCCTCGGCCTACTCGCGCGACTGGAACTACGCCGCCCTGCGCGAAGCCGCCGACGAAGTAGGAGCCCTGCTGCTCGCCGATATTTCGCACCCCAGTGGCCTCATCGCCACGGGCCTGCTGAACTCGCCGTTCGAGCACTGCCACATCGTGACGACCACGACTCACAAAACCCTGCGCGGCCCGCGCGGTGGCCTCATTATGCTGGGCCAGGATTTCGACAATCCCTTTGGTCTGAAAACCCCGAAAGGTGAAATCCGTCCCATGTCGGCGCTGCTCGACTCGGGGGTGTTTCCCGGCACCCAGGGCGGGCCCCTCGAGCACGTTATTGCCGCCAAGGCCGTGGCCTTCGGCGAGGCGCTCAGCGACGATTTCAAAACCTACACCCAGCAGGTGGCGCGCAACGCGCAGGTCCTGGCAAAGGCCTTCACTGGCCTGGGCTACGATATTATCTCGGGCGGCACCGACAACCACCTCATGCTGATTGACCTGCGCTCGAAAGGGCTGACCGGCAAGCTGGCCGAAAATGCCCTGGTGCGCGCCGATATCACCATCAACAAAAACATGGTGCCCTTCGACGATAAGTCGCCCTTTGTTACCAGCGGCATCCGTATCGGCTCGGCCGCTATCACCACGCGCGGCCTGGGCGAAACCGACATGCACCGCATCGTAGAGCTGATTGACGAGACGCTGATGAACCACGACAACGACACCCGCGTGGGTCAGGTGCGCCAGCAGGTGAATGCCTGGCTACAGGATTACCCACTGTTCGCGTAAGTTTTTACGTAGGTAGGGCGGCACCTTTGGCGATGCAGCCAAACCGGACGGTCATGCTGAGCTTACCGAAGCAGCCCTACCGCGTCAGTAAATTGATTTTACTCTGGCGGTAGAGCTGCTTCGGCAAGCTCAGCATGACGTTCTGTTTTAATTTGTTTCCTCGTATTATACCTCCGATTTCCTCCGTGCAACCGCAATCCCCTCAACAACCTACCGCGCTGGGCGACCAGCACGAAATGTCTTTTATCGACCACCTGGAGGCCCTGCGCTGGCACATCATCCGGGCGGCTATTTCGGTGGTGGTGTTTGCTACCGGTGCCTTCTTTGCCAAGGATTTCCTGTTTCATGACCTGATTTTGGGCCCCTCGCGGCCCGATTTCTGGACCTACCGCATGTTCTGCAAGTTTGGGCAGTGGGTGCACGCACCCGATTTGTGCATTAACGATGTCGGCTTCGTTATTCAGAACCGCGAGATGAGCGGGCAGCTGACCATGCACATCAGCACCTCATTCATCGTGGGCATCGTGCTGGCGTTTCCGTATCTGTTCTGGGAAATCTGGCGCTTCGTGAAGCCGGGTCTGTATCCGCACGAGCGGCAAAACTCGCAGGGCGCGGTGTTCTTCGTCTCCATCCTGTTCATCATGGGGCTGCTGTTTGGCTACTACATCGCCGCGCCGCTCAGCATCAATTTTCTGGCTGGCTACGTGGTCGATGCCAGCATCGAAAACCAGATTGACATGCAGAGCTACCTGAGCACGCTCACGACGATGAGCCTGTCGTGTGCGTTCGTGTTCGAGCTGCCCATGATTGTTTTTTTCCTGGCCAAGGCCGGTGTCGTGTCGGCCGAAATCATGCAGATGTACCGCAAGCACGCCATCGTGGTTATCCTGGTTATTGCGGCCATCATCACTCCGCCCGACATTTCGGCCCAGATTATCGTTACCATCCCCATAATGCTGCTCTATGAGCTCAGCATTCACATTGCCCGCGTGGTGCGCCGCGGCGACGCCGCCCGTCTCAATGCCAAGCTAGCCCGCGAGCAGGCACGGGCAGCCAGCCAGCCCCTGCAATAGGAGCGGCGGCGGTAGCTGAATTTTTGCCCGGGCCCCGGTGGGCTGCTTCCCGCGAGCAGCCCACCGGGGCCCGGCTAATTCCGGTGGGCCCGCAGTACCGGATAAGCTGATGAGTAAATTGCATCCGAAGTAACCACGATGCGAAAAAAAACGAATTATAGCCAACGAACTTGTGAATCAATTCCCGTTGCAACGATATTTAAACGCGGTTCCGATATGACCTTAGTGGCAGCGCGTGAAAAAGGAGTGTAGTTGAAATAGTACTAAAGCGTGAATATTGCCGTTGGCTGCGTATCTTTGAAAAAGTGTTAATCGGCGACTAATTGATGATGCGGCCTGTGTTAGTTGTGCGGAGGGTGGTAGCGGTTGCGCTGCTGCTGGTACCGGTGGGCCTGCGGGCCGCGCCGGCCCCCGTGCCGTTGCCCGCCGCCATCGAGCCCTTGCGTCGCCAATTGGCCGGCCAGCTGCCCGATACTACCCGCGTCCGGCTGCTCACGGTCATCAGCTACGCGCTGCGCGAGGAGCAATCGGCCCGGGGCATCAGTTATGGGGAGTCGGCTACGGCGCTGGCACGCGCCCTGCCAGCCAAGCAGCGGGGGCCGCTGCTGCTGCCCGCGCTACTCAGCCTCTCGTCGTGCTACGCCAATCTGTCGAACAGCTCGGAGGCGTTGCGGCTGCTGGCCGAAGCCCAGACCCTGGCCCGTCAGCAGCACAACTACGATGCGCTGGTGCGCACCTATTCCAATCAGGGCAGCATCTACCACTCGCGGGGCGACACCGCCACGGCCGGCCAGCACTACCGCCACGCCCTGCGCCTGCTGGCTACCCCGGCTAGCGAAAGTGTGAGCCAGCGCACCCGCATGAAGCTGCTGGGCAACCTGGGCAGCCTGGCCTACCTGCGCAACCAGCATCCGCTGGCCTTGCACTACGACTCGCTGGCCCTGGCCCTGGCCCGCCGCAGCCGCGACGTAACGGCCGAAGCTACTTACCTCTCCAGCCTGGCCACCTATCTGATGCAGAGTGGCCAGCTGCCCCGCGTGCGGCGGCTGCTGTTGCAGTCGCTGGCCATCAGCCAGCGCCAGCACACCGTGCGCGCCCAGGCCGAGCTCCAGTCCCAGTTGGCCCAGTACTACACCAAAACCAGCGACCCTGACCAAGCCATTCTGGCCGCCCGGGAAGCTCTGCGCCTGGCTCGCCAAAGCCACTACCTGGAGTGTGTCCTCTCGGCCTATGGCCAGCTGGGGGCCCTGGCTGCCGGCGAGGGCGACTACCGCGCCGCTTATGACTGGAACACGCATTACGTGGCCCTGAACGACTCGCTGAATAGCCGCCAGACCATGCAAACCCTCGCGGTGGCCCAAGTGAACTACGAAGCCCAGGAGCGCGCGCGCCGCCTGCGCCAGCTCACGGCCGAGCAGGTTACCCAGGTCCAGCGTACCCGCCTGCTGGTGGGCGTTATCGCGATTATGGCTCTGATACTGGGGGTGATGACACAGCTCTACCGCAACCTGCGTCGCAGCCGCGCCGCCGTAGCCGCCAACAACCACGCCCTCGAAGCAGCCTCTGCCGAGCTGCGGGCCGTGGCCGTGTTCAAGGATAAGCTCTACGCCATTGTGGCGCACGACTTGCGCGGCCCCGTCACGGCCTTTGCCGGGGTCACGAGCCTGATTGACTCCTACATTGCTCAAAACGACCAGGCTGGCCTGGCCCGCCTACCCGCCATGGTACGCCAGGCCTCCGACAGCCTCAACCACTTGCTCGACAATGTGCTGAACTGGGCCGTGAGCCAGACCGGCGAGCTCGAATGCCGCCCGGTGCCGCTGCCCGTGGCCGATATGTTTGCCGAATGCCAGGCCCTTTACCAGACCACGGCCGCCGCCAATTGGCAGCACATCACCGCCACCGCGCCCGAGGGTCTGGCGCTGCTGGCCGACCGCAACATGACGCGTACCATCCTGCGCAACCTGGTGGGCAACGCTCTCAAGTTCATGCCCGCCGGAGGCCATGTGCACCTCGATGCCGCTCCCGACCCCGACGATGCGGGCATGGTGCTCCTCACCTGCACCGACACCGGCTCGGGCATGAGTGCCACCACTGTGAGCGCGCTGATGAGCGGCCCCGCCCTGCCCGAACCCACACCCGGCCCCAACCTGCGGTCCACGGGCTTCGGCCTGGGGCTGGTGCTGTGTCGGGCCTTCGTGCATCGCCACGGCGGCACCCTCGTGATTCAGAGTCGCCCCGGGGCCGGTACCAGCGTCACCGTCAGCCTGCCCATGGCGAAGTGAGGCCGTCGCCGGTTTGGCGCAAGCGGTTCCGATTTTGGTCTCCGGTTCAAACCCACAAAAAAATCCCCGACTCGCAGCCGGGGATTTTTTGTGAGGTATTTCCAGATTATTCTTTTGTGAAGTCCAGCGTGTCAATCACCGGCGCGCCGCGCGAGGGCTTGAGCTTGACGTAGACCCGGTAGGTACCGGTGCGGCCCACGTAGCGCCCGATGGCGTACTGAATGTGCTCCTGGCTTTCGCCCTGGTGGATAAATTCAAAGCTGCTGGGGGCGTTTTTAGCGAAATAATCCTTCAGTATCAGTTCGGCCTGAGTCGAATTATAGCTTTGCTTGTCCCCGTCGAAGCTGACTTCAACGGTAGCGGCAAAATACTGCGAGAGCTCGCGCGAAGACCCATTACGAAGGGCTGCGCGCACGGCCCCGAGGTTATCGGCCTGAGCCTGTGCGGCTCCGGCCCCGAGAAGGAATAGCCACCCGAGTAATAGTGTTCGAATTAGATAGCGTTTCATTGGTGGGGTAATAAGTGCGTCATACGCAGCGTAAATTAAAGCTAAAATGGTGCCAGGATGAATCAGCGCGTTGTTGGGGTGGGGGTGGGCCCGGCCAGCGAAAGTTACTGCGAAGGTAGAAAAACGCCGCCCTTCGCACGAGGCTGCCGTATCTTTGCCGCATGAGTAAGCAGGTTTTATTGGTGATTCTGGATGGCTGGGGCATTGCCCAGAATACCACGGTTTCGGCCGTTGACACGGCCCGTACGCCGTTCTTCCATGAACTGTTACAGCGCTTTCCGAACAGTACGCTCCAGGCTTCGGGCGAGGCCGTGGGCCTACCCGAGGGCCAGATGGGCAACTCCGAAGTGGGCCACATGAACATCGGGGCCGGCCGGGTGGTCGACCAGGAGCTGGTGCGCATCGGCAAAGCCATCCGCGAGCGCAAGCTGGCCCAGGTGCCCGCTCTGGCCAAAGCCCTGGAATACGCCCTGGCCAACGACAAGCCCCTGCACCTCATCGGCCTGCTCAGCGATGGCGGCGTGCACTCGCACATCGACCACGTCAAAGCCCTGTGCACCATTGCCCACGAGGCCGGCGTGCGCCGCGTATTCGTGCACGCCTTCACCGATGGCCGCGATACCGACCCTAAGAGCGGTGTGCGCTTCATCAATGAGCTGGAAGAATCTATGGTGCGTAGCGGGGCCAAAATTGCCTCGGTGGTGGGCCGCTACTACGCCATGGACCGCGACCGCCGCTGGGAGCGCGTGAAAATTGCCTACGACCTGCTGGTGCACGGCATCGGCACGCCTTCGCAGAACCTGATTCAGACCATTCAGGAGCAGTACAAGGAGGGCGTGACGGACGAATTCATGAAGCCCATTGTGAAAACCGGCCCCGATGGCCAGCCGCTGGCCACCATCGAGGAGGGCGATGTGGTGCTGTGCTTCAACTTCCGCACCGACCGCGGCCGTGAAATCACGGAGGTGCTCACGCAGCAGGATATGCACGCCTTCCAGATGCAGCGCCTGAACCTGCACTATCTCACGCTGACTAACTACGACGACACCTTCGTGGGCGTAACCCCCATTTTCGAGAAGGACAATCTTAATAATACCCTCGGCGAGGTGCTGGCGGCCAACGGCAAAACCCAGATTCGCATTGCCGAAACCGAAAAATATCCGCACGTCACGTTTTTTTTCTCGGGCGGCCGGGAGAATGAGTTTGAAGGCGAGCGCCGCATCCTACGCCCCTCGCCCAAGGTAGCTACCTACGACCTGCAGCCCGAAATGAGCGCCGCCGACCTGCGCGATGCCCTCATTCCGGAGTTGCAAGCTAAATCGGCCGATTTCATCGTGCTGAACTTTGCCAACCCCGACATGGTGGGCCACACCGGCGTGTTCGAGGCCGTGGTGAAGGCCGTGGAAACCACCGATGCCTGCGCCCGGGCTGTGGTAGAAGCGGCCCTGGCCGCCGGCTACGCCAGCATCATCATCGCCGACCACGGCAATGCCGAGTTCATGCGCAATGCCGACGGCTCGCCCAACACGGCGCACACCACCAACCTGGTGCCGTGCATTCTGGCCGATAACGACTACCACGGCTCCCTGGCCGATGGCAAGCTCGGCGACCTGGCCGCCACCATTCTGGAATTGATGGGCGTGCCCAAGCCGGCCGAAATGACGGGCCTGAGCCTGCTTCGCCCCAGCCTCGTGCCGAATGCGTAGCGGTGGTACGGCAGCGTGGGCAAGTAGCCTGTTGGCTCTACTGCTGGCGGGCTGCGGCGAGGCTGGTTCGGCCGCGCCAGTGGCCCGCCGCCCGCTGTATTTTGATGTGAAAGGCCTGCTGACGCAGCAGGTGGCGCAGTTGGCGCAGCGCCACGCCGCCGTGACCAAGCACGTGCGCCTGCGCGCCGAAGCGCCCGAAACCGTGCGCGTGCCCACCGTGAAGTGGAGCGACGAGCTTCAGATTTTCTTTCAGGCCGATATCAATAAAGCCGCTTTGCGCGGGGCCTACGCCGTCGATTCGGTGCTGCTGCCCAGCGGAGCATTGCGCCGCACCTACACGCGGCAGCCCGGCCAGCCCAACGCGCCGGTGGCCCGCCTCGTGGTGGTGCAGCAGGGGGCGGAGCCGCTGGAAATCGCGGCCACTATTATTCAGCGCAATGTGCTGTTCTCGGCCCAAAAGCAGCTGCTAATGCAGCTGCAGCACGGCCAGCTGCGCCGCTACGAGGTGGTGGGAACCCAGAAGCTGGTGTTGTTCGATACGCTGCGCTATTCGGCGGCCGGCGTAGTAGAGCAGTAGCGCGGACGTTACGCGTCCGAGCGGATAATAGGCTGGGGAAGGTAGTGTAAAACCTGGGCTCTCAGCGTTCGAGCCACATTATTTGCGCTCGTAGGCTCCTAGTGCGGGCTGGGTTTGGCCGGCGGCGGGGCGGCGCAGATTACGCAGGTCGCGGTCGGGTACGTTGCCGGCGGGTGCGCGGCGCGGCGCGTTGGCCGGTGAGGTGGCCTGCAGCGTGTAATCGGGCCGGCTGCTGGTGAGAGCCGAGCGGACGAACAGCGGGTCCACGTTCAGCAAGTTGATGCCCGGTGCGCCCACCACGGCGGGCGTACCGTCGTAGGCCTTGGTGCGCAGCAGCGAGTTGCGGATGCTGATGGTGCTGGCGTACTCCGTGTAATTTTTCAGGTAAAGCTCGTCGTCAATGGTGCCCGCACCCAGGTTGGAGCCCCACACGATGGAGTTGCGCAACGTGATGCTGGTGGGCAGCTTAATGGTGGCGTCCGTGTACTTCTCGTTGGTGAATGTCAGCGAAGCCGTTTCGCGCCGGAAAGCCGGCGTGTAGTTGGCGAAGGTGCAGAAACTAAAATCGTACGTGCCACCGCCCACGCCGACCACGGCGTATTCGCCGCAGTTGGTGAATAAGCAGTTGCTCGCCGCCACGTCGCCGGAGATGCTGAAGACGCCGCCGCCGGTGCTGGCCGTGGCATTGGCGAACGATAGGTTAGAGCCCGAAATGTTGCGGATGACCGTGTTGTTCAGCGTCAGGTCCGGGTGTGGAAGCAGGGCGTCCGGGTTCAGGAGCAGCGCGCCGAACGTGGCGTTCTTGATTTCGGCGTAGCGGATGCTGTTGTTGCGGCTCGTAGCCGTGAACACGATGCCGCCCCACTGCCCGGGAATGTCGGCGTAGTCCGCTTCCAGCCGGTCGCCCTGAATGCGCACGATGTTGGCGTTAGTGGCCTTTATGGTATCGGTCGCGCCGGTGCCCGGCATGAAGTCGTCGTTCACCCGCAGCGTCCCATCCACCTGCAAATAAGCCCCGGCGTGGTTGTAGATGCGCGCCCCTTTTGGAATAGTGAGCGTGATTCCCTGCCTGACCAATACCCCGAATACCACGGCCGGCTGCCCCGGCACCAGCACCTTACTCGCCGGAATGATAACGTGAGGTTTATCGGTGGCCCAGGTGGTGTTCTTATCAATTAGTTCGGCCCGGTGGAAGTAGGCATTCTGGCCGTAGGCCACCAGCTTCACATTTTGCTCGTTGCCGTTGGTGCGGAAGTTAATCTGGTCCGTGACCACAAACTGCTTCGGCGCGGTGGCCTGGCCGTTGTCGCCGAGCACGGCCCGCACCAGCACCTGCACACTGTCGTTGCCCCGCACCAGCACGTCGCTCTTGGCCGCGCCCGCGTCGCCGTTGATAATCAGCGAATACGTGGCGCTGGCCGTGCCCGCCAGGCTGATATCCGTTTTCACCGCGCCGCGGTTGCGGTTATACACCCACAAGCGCTTCGTTACGGTTTTGATGGTGGTAAAGACCGTGTCGAATAACACCGTGTCCTGGGCGAATTCGAGGCGACCGGTGGTCTGCACCAAATCTTCCTTCGGCTCGCAGCCGGGCAGAAAGGTGAGCAAGCAGCTCAACACCAGAAATAGCGGGAAGAGGTGGCGCATAAGCAGGGGCGCAGGGGAGGGGCAGCGCCCCCGGAAAACGGTAAAGCCGGAATAGTATTGCAGCCGCAGCGGCGGAACCGGCCCAGCCAGCCCCGCCCCCCGCTTATTTCGTGACGCCCTCCTGCAGGCGCTCCGCGCTTTCGGCGATGCGCAGCTGCTCTACGAAGTCGTCGACGTTGCCTTCCATCACGCTGGCCAGGTTGTACACCGTGTAGCCGATGCGGTGGTCCGTGACGCGGCCCTGCGGGTAGTTGTAGGTCCGGATTTTATCGCTGCGGTCGCCGCCGCCAATCATGCTTTTGCGCACGATGCCATCGGCCTCGTTCTTCTTGGCCAGCTCCATGTCGTACACGCGGGAGCGGAGCACGGCCAGGGCCTTGTCGAAGTTTTTGAGCTGCGATTTTTGGTCCTGGCACTGGGCCACCAGGCCCGAGGGCAGGTGGGTAAGGCGCACGGCCGAGTAGGTGGTGTTCACCGACTGGCCGCCGGGGCCGCTCGAGCAGAAGTAGTCCTTGCGAATATCACCCATGTTCAGCTCCACGTCGAATTCTTCCACTTCGGGAATGACCACGATGGACGCCACGCTGGTGTGAATCCGGCCCTGGGTTTCGGTGGCCGGCACACGCTGCACGCGGTGTACGCCGCTTTCAAACTTGAGCTTGCCGTACACGTCCTCGCCGCGCACAGCCACGATGATTTCCTTGTAGCCGCCGGCGGTGCCGTCCATGGCGTCAATGAGCTCCATTTTCCAGCCCTGCTTTTCGGCGAAGCGCATGTACATGCGCTGCAGGTCGCCGGCAAAAATGGCGGCTTCGTCGCCGCCCGCGCCGGCCCGGATTTCCATGATGACGTCTTTCGAGTCGTTCGGGTCCTTGGGCAGCAGCAGGTCCTTGATGAGCTCTTCGAGGCGCTCCTGCTCGGGCAACAGCTCGTCGAGCTCGGCCTTGGCCATTTCGCGGAAGTCCTGGTCCTTCTCGGTGGCCACGACTTCGCGGGCGTTTTCGATGTTGCTGAGCACGCCCTGGTAGTTGCGGTACTGGGTCACAATCTTGCCCAGGTCCTTGTATTCCTTGTTCAGGGACTTGTAGCGCTTCAGGTCCGACATCACGTCGGGCTGCATCAACTCCTCGTTGACGTTTTCGTAGCGCTGGTTGATGGCTTCTAGTTTATCGAGCATCGGGTGTTCGGGAAATAATCAGATAGGGGGCAAAGATACTGAATCTAAACACCGCTATTCAGTGGGTTGGTTCGCGGAAGGACGTTGGTCTGGGAACACGCTCGGCAGAACGCGGTTATACTCGGCTACCAGCCGGGTCCGCCCACCTTCGGCGCGCCTGTTATCTTTGTTAAAATTCCCACCTCACCACCCAAGTCCCGCCCCATGTCATCCGAAGCCGACGTCCTCTCCCCCGAAGCCAAAGCCCACACCGCCCAGAAAGGCAGCACCAATGCCAACGGCTTCACCGATTATTTCGACCTCGACGGCCTGCTGACCGAGGAGCACCTGCTCATCCGCCAGTCTATCCGCGACTTTGTTAAAAAGGAAATCAGCCCCAACATCGAGAAGTGGGCGCAGGACGCGCACTTCCCGAGCGAAATCGTGCGCAAGTTTGGCGACGTGGGCGCATTTGGCCCCACCGTTCCGGAAGAATACGGCGGGGGCGGCCTGGACTACATCAGCTACGGCCTGATTATGCAGGAGATTGAGCGCGGCGACTCGGGCATGCGCTCCACCGCCTCGGTGCAGGGCTCGCTGGTGATGTTTCCCATCTACGCCTACGGCTCGGAGGAGCAGCGCCGCAAGTTCCTGCCCAAGCTGGCCAGCGGCGAGTGGCTCGGCTGCTTCGGCCTGACGGAGCCCGACCACGGCTCGAACCCCGGCGGCATGACCACCAACATCAAGGACATGGGCGACCATTACCTGCTGAACGGGGCCAAGCTCTGGATTTCGAATTCGCCCGAGTGCCAGGTGGCCGTGGTGTGGGCCAAAAATGAGCAGGGCCGCATCAAAGGCGTTATCGTGGAGCGCGGCATGGAAGGCTTCAGCACCCCGGAAATCCACAACAAGTGGAGCCTGCGCGCCAGCACCACCGGCGAGCTGGTGTTTGAGGACGTGAAAATTCCCAAGGAGAACATCCTGCCCAACATCGACGGTCTGAAAGGTCCGCTCTCCTGCCTCGATTCGGCCCGTTTCGGCATTGCCTGGGGTGCCATCGGCGCGGCCATCGACTGCTACGAGTCGGCCCTGAAATACTCGCTCCAGCGCGAGCAGTTCGGCCAGCCCATCGGCGGCTTTCAGCTCCAGCAGAAAAAACTGGCCGAGATGATTACCGAAATCACCAAAGCTCAGCTCATGGCCTGGCGCTTGGGTGTGCTCAAAAATGAAGGCAAAGCCACCAGCGCCCAAATCTCCATGGCCAAGCGTAACTCGGTCGACATGGCTCTGCACGTGGCCCGCGAAGCCCGCCAGATTCACGGCGGCATGGGCATCACCGGCGAGTACCCCATCATGCGCCACATGATGAACCTGGAATCGGTGATTACATACGAGGGCACGCACGACATTCACCTGCTGATTACGGGCGCGGATATTACCGGAATTCAGGCGTTTAAGTAGGGTTTGCTAACCTGTTAAAAAACCGCTGTTCTATTGATTGGGACAGCGGTTTTTTTATGATATTTCATCCATGCAAAATCGTGTCTTCTTACTATTATTGCTGGTTTGTGGCTTTCAGCAATGCATTGCGCAGCAGATACTCGATAAGCTGACGTATCAGTTAGCCAATGATATGCTGATGGATTTGCATCCGCAAACAAACCCAGTGATAATACGCGGTAGTTACGGGAATTATCAGGTGCAACGGTCCAGGCCTGTCAGTGGAGATAATTCGTTGCTCTTGGTAAATCAGTCCAGTTCCGTAGGGGCCAGGGCCGTCGAAGAAATGGTATCAGCTTGCAGCGGCACGCCCGCGAGGGATGCAATGTTGAAATACTTTACCAAAGCCGATATAAACTATATGCGGAGCCAGGTTTCGATGGCCAAACAGTTCGTTTTTAACCAAAAGGGCATCAAGCAGGCAGGGGTTAAAATAGTCATGTTGGATACCCTCGTAGCATTGAACAAGCGACTTGATTGGCGAGCCGCCGATACTTTGCAGCAGCGCTACGGTAGCCGCCGCGTCTATGGAATTGGGGGATTATTGTTTTCGTTAGACCACCGAAAGGCGTTAGCAGTAGTGAGCACTGATGATGGTTGGAACGTGTATTTGTACGAAAATACCGGTCCTGCTTGGTACAGAAAGGCTACGTTGCAAAATGGCGTGTACTAACGCTGCACAAGCCGGGAATAAGTTAAACCCGCCGCCCATGCCGTAATTTGGCCCCATGATGAAAGTCGTCCCTGCTTCCGAACCCCTCGTGCTGCTCGAATGCCTCGTGGCCGGCACCTCGCACCGCCCCAACCTGGAGAAGTACGAGCCCAAGCTGAAAGTCGGCCAAGCCCTACAGCTCAGCCGCGAAGCCGATAACCACTACGACGACTGGGCCGTGCAGGTGCACACCGCCCCCGCCACCGACCCGGCCAACGTGTGGCTTGGCTACCTGCCCGAGGGCCGCAACGAAACCGTGGCCCGCATGCTCGACGCCGGCAAGCACCTCTCGGCCCGCCTCAACCACAAATCCTGGGAAACCGACTGGCTGCACCTCGATATTGAGGTGCTGCTGCATGAGTAGCAGAACGGGCTCTATCAGAAAAAAGAACGTCATGCTGAGCTTGCTGAAGCATCTCTACCGCGAGAGTAACCAGATTTACTATTGCAGTAGAGATGCTTCGGCAAGCTCAGCATGACGTTCTTTGTGTATAGCGGTTTTTTTGAGTAGTAAAGGAGCTTTTTTGCCCGCAAATCAGTTACTCATCTGCTTAGCAACAAGCGACCAATCATTTTAGTAATATCATTATGCGCGAAGCCTTTCTCACCGGCGACAACGAACATTTCGACGCTACCGACAAGGACATCGACAAGGCCCTGCGGCCGCTGTCGTTCGACGATTTCACGGGCCAGGACAAGATTCTGGAGAACCTGAAAGTCTTCGTGGCCGCCGCCAAAATGCGCGGCGATGCCCTCGACCACGTGCTGCTGCACGGCCCTCCCGGCCTGGGTAAAACCACGCTCTCGCACATCATCGCCAACGAGCTGGGCTCGGGCATCAAGATGACCAGCGGCCCGGTGCTGGACAAGCCCAGCGACCTGGCCGGCCTGCTCACCAACCTGGAGCCGCACGACGTGCTGTTCATCGACGAAATCCACCGCCTGAACCCGGTGGTGGAAGAATACTTGTACTCGGCGATGGAGGACTACCGCATCGATATTATGCTCGACTCGGGCCCCAACGCCCGCTCGGTGCAGATTTCGCTGTCACCCTTCACGTTGGTGGGGGCTACCACGCGCTCGGGCATGCTCACGGCTCCGCTGCGGGCCCGCTTTGGCATCTCGGCCCGCCTCGAATACTACGACTCGAAGCTGCTGACGACGATTGTGAAGCGGTCGGCCGAAATTTTGGGTACGCCCATCCACGCCGACGCGGCTTACGAAATTGCCCGCCGCTCGCGCGGTACGCCCCGCATTGCCAACAACCTGTTGCGCCGCACCCGCGACTTCGCCCAGATTAAGGGCGACGGTACCATCACGGTCGAAATCGCGCAGTTTGCGCTGAATGCCCTGGATGTGGACGCCCGTGGCCTCGACGACATGGACAAGCGCATCCTCACCACGATTATTGACAAGTTTAAGGGTGGCCCGGTGGGCATCAGCACCATCGCCACGGCTTGTGGCGAGGAGGGCGAAACCATCGAGGAAGTGTACGAGCCGTTCCTGATTCAGGAGGGCTACATCAAGCGCACCTCGCGGGGCCGGGAGGCTACGGAGGCGGCGTACCAGCACCTCGGGCGGTTGCTGCCACAGAATATGCGCGGCAACAACGGCAGCCTGTTCGATGAGATAACGCAGGGCTAGGATTCGCCGGAACACTGCCCGTCATCCTGAGCGTAGCGAAGGACCTTACCACGCCAGAACGATTGGTATAGCTAATCGAGCCAGCGTGATAAGGTCCTTGCTACGCTCAGGATGACGTATTTTTGATGCTTTGCGCTATCATTATGCTTTCCCAATCCCAGTGGGCTCCTTTTATCAAGCGCCGCGCGGCGGAGCTCGGCTTCATGGCCTGCGGTATTTCGAAGGCGGAATTTCTGGAGGAAGAAGCCCCGCGCCTCGAAACCTGGCTCACGCGCCGGATGAACGGCAAGATGGGCTACATGGAAAACCACTTCGACAAGCGCCTCGACCCGCGCCTGCTCGTGGATGGGGCCAAATCGGTGATTTCGCTGCTGCTCAACTACTACCCCGCGCCCGAAACCCAGCAGCCCGACGACACGATGCAAATCAGCAAGTATGCTTATGGGCGCGACTACCACTTCGTCATCAAGGACAAGCTGAAGACGCTGCTAGCCGACATGGAGGCCGAAATTGGGCAGATTGGCGGTCGCTGCTTCGTGGATTCGGCCCCGGTGCTGGACAAGGCCTGGGCGAAAAAGTCGGGCCTCGGTTGGGTAGGCAAAAACGCTAACCTGATTACGCCGGGCACCGGCTCGTTCTACTTCATCGCCGAGCTGATTGTGGACGTGGAATTGCCCGCCGACGGGCCCATCCGCGACTACTGCGGTACTTGCACTAAGTGCGTGGATGCCTGCCCCACCCAGGCCATCACCGAGCCCTACGTGGTGGACGGCAGCAAGTGCATCAGCTACTTCACCATCGAACTCAAGGACCAGATTCCGACCGAGGTAGCCGGGCAGTTCGGCAACTGGATTTTCGGCTGCGACATCTGCCAGGACGTGTGCCCGTGGAACCGCTTCTCGAAGCCGCACAACGAGCCCCAGTTCAACCCCGCGCCCGGCCTGAAAGACCTGACGCCCGGCGACTGGCGCGAAATCACCCACGAATTATTCACGGAGCTATTCCGGCAGTCGGCCGTGAAGCGTACGGGCTACGAAGGGCTTAAACGTAATATTCAGTTTGTAGCGGATGTGTAGCGCCTGCTTGCGCTGCTTGCGCTCGGTGCCGCTCCAGGGTATTTCAACGACGAACAAGCTAACGCACATGCTACTGGGCTCCCAGGCTGAATTCACCGAATACGCGCTTCAGTACGCGGCGGTAAATGCGCGAAAACTGCTGATAGCACCAGCGGCGAAAGTCTGGCATTTCGGCTGGCACCAGCATTTTGAGGGCTTTGCGCAACTCCTTTTCGAACAAGACTTTGCTAAAGCTTACTTTCAGCAAAATTATTTTCACGTAGTCTAACATCAGCGAGTAGAGGAAGGTGAAAATGGGGAAGGCCGGCCCGCGATATCACCATCAGCCGGTCAGTAAAGAGTAAAGGAAAGGAAAAAATGCAAACCATTGCGCGGGGCGCAGGCCAAAGCCAGTGCCCCGGGTTGCCGGATACGCAAAAAGAGCGGCCAGGGCCGCTCTTTCGCTTTAAAAAGACAGAATTTTATACGAGTTCAGGCTAGCTGAACAGGTCCAGTGCCGCTTGCGCAGTGGCTTGCGGATTGGGCTGGTTGGTGCTGGTTAGCACGGGCTCATCAAAGGCTTCGGCCAGGGAAGTATCGGGCACGAACGAGAGCTTAAACACGCTGAGGAAATTGCTAAAAGCCAGCGGCACGCCAGCCGAAGCCAGCTGGGTAATGCTGTCTTCGCCAGCCGAGGCGGCGGCCGTGAGCGCCTGGGCGGCTGCGGGCCGCGCAATGGGCGCATCGGAACTACTGGGCCACGTTTTCACGCTTACGCCACGGTCGCGGCGAAGGCCCCGCACGTGGGCCGAATGCTCGCCCTCCACCGCCAGCATGCGCAGCAACACTTTCGCCAGCTGCGCATCGTTGGTGTTGGCAAAGGCATTGGTGATGTATAGCCGCACGCTCAGGTCTTCTAGCTGCTGGGCCAGCGCCAAGAAGTCGTCGTAGTTGCTCAGCACGTTGGGAAACAGCACCGGGTTGGTCGCTACGTTCTTGCGGCCGCTGAAATCGAACGTCGGTGCGGCGGGCACAATGGTACCGGCACTTTGCAGCACGTTCTGCAAAAAGGCTACGTGCTGCAGCTGGTGGTCGTAGAGCCGCTGGAAATCGGCGACCTGCGCGGCCGGAATAAGCCCGGTTGTGGTCAGGGCCCGCGAGTAGTAGTTCATTTGCAGCCGCTCGAGCAGCAACAGCTGCACAATCGCATCGTAGGCGGTGGCTATGGTGCGCGCCGCCACGGGCTGCACGGCACCAAGGGCCAGCGGCAGCGCCGCAAGGGCCGTGCGGCCAGCCTGTTGGATTACCGCCCGACGCGGGGCACTATCGGTAGCCGCTGCGCCAGCAGCTAAACGGTCGAGAAACGGAAGCAGCTTCATAGAGTAACGGCCAGATTAGCCACAGAAATAACGTAGGGCGCAAAATAAGGGGCCAGCTCAGTGATTACCTGGGTAGGGGTCTCGAGGCGCAGCAGGCCCGTGGCAGTGTCCACCACGGTGGAATCGGCAAACGAGCCGGGGGTGCGCAGGTCGCGGATGGTGGCCGCGTGCCGGGCCTGCACCGATACCGTTTTTAGCAACAGGGCGCGCTGGTAGGCACTGGCCGGGCTGATGAGCGGCAGCAGTACCGGGTAGGCCGCGGCCGCCAGGTCGGCGAGCTGTTGCACCGCTGCCAGCACGCCCGCCCGGGTGGTGAGCGTGAGCGTACTGGTATTGAATGCGAAGTCGGTCGGAAACAGCATGACCTGCAGAGTAGGGTCGATGTAGTAGTGGAGCAGCTCCCGATAGATGAGTTGATGGTCGCGCATGTTCGAGATGACGCTCCGCTCGGCCATCGTCAGGTCGGAGGGCGGGCTGGTTATCACCTTGTCGTAGGTAGTATACAAGGCCAGCGCCAGCACGTAGGCATAATAAAACAAGCCTGGGTCGCCAGCCGGCAGGGCCAGCTTATAAGGGTCAACCAGAATGGGCTCGGGAGTTGTGGTTGAGCAGCCCGTGGTGGCTACCAGGGCTACTGTGGCCGCCGAAGCCGCCGAAACCCGCAAAAAGTTGCGCCGCCCCAGGGGCTGCGCCCGCCAGGCGGGCGAAAAAGAGTGTTCAGACATGCTAATGCTAAGGCTTCAATCGGGCGGCCAGCCCAAAACGTTGGGATGGGGACCATCACAAAGGTACTCACTGCCCCTGCAATGGTTGCAAAGGCCTAAAAAACAACGCCGGTTCCGCGTGATGCGGAACCGGCGTTGTCTTTTTTAACGGCCAGCGAAGGCTATCAGGACTTTATTAAGCCCCAATGAGGCCACCGGCGCGCGAAGCGTCGGTTACTTCGGCTACGGTCAGCGGCTCGTCGAACGAGGCCGCGGCTTCCGCTTGAGTATACGTGGTGCCAGGGGTGATGGCATTGGCAGCAATCAGGTTAACACCCGACTGCGTGACGTTGCTCTCGGGGATAGCACCCGTGTAGTGAGGCTGGCCGTCGAGGTCACCGTTGCCGGTAATCCAGGGCGACTGCTGGCGCATGTAACGGATGTGCGAGGCGTGACGAGCTTCTACCGAGTGAATCTGCAGGGCCGTCTCAAGCGGGTTGTACACTTTGCCGCCGATGGTTACATCGCCGATGCCCAGCAGGTCGCCTGCCCGGCCTTTGTAAGCCCGCACGCCGGTGTCTTCCAGCAGCTGAGCTACGCCCAGGATGCTGCCGCCGCCGCCATAGAAGGTCGCCAGCGAGTTGAAGGTAGCCTGCTTGAAGGTGATGTTGGTCACGGGGGTTCCACCGATGCCACTCACTACTGCTTGCAGCAAGGCTACGTGCGAGTTTTCGTGCTTCAGAATCTGACGGACGGCTGCCTGGTCAGCCGGCGTAGCCGTAAGGAACAGGGGCGAAGCGACAACTTTCTTGTAAAAGTCAGCCTCCAGCAACTCTAGCGTGAGCGCATAGTTGAAGACTTCTTTTGGGTCGCCGGCGGTGGTGCCAGCGTAAGCTTTCGAGAAAAACGAGGCGAGCAAGGCTGGCACAGCGGCCTGGCCAGCGCGCTTGCCCACGGTGGTGAGCGAGCTGAACACGGCGCGACGCGAATCGAGGCGGCCCATTACGTCGGAGTCAACTTCGGCCAGCTGACTAATGATATTGAAGAAATTCATGGCGAGGATTGATTACGATTGAAGAGGAAGGGAATTAAGCGTTAACGCCTACGGCGCTGCCACTCAATTTCTCGGTGATGAATGCCTGAGCGATAGTGAGAACTTCCGTCGGCGTCCTTTTCATGTCCAGGCCGGAGGTAGCATCTACTTGGTCGTCGGCGGCAAAAGAGCCGGGGCTAATCAGGTCGCGGATGTAAGCGGCGTGGCGGGCTTCAACCGAAACAATTTTGCCGGCGAGCAGCAGGTAGTCGGGGGAACGGAGCAGTTTGCCAGCACCGTTGTAGGCCGATACACCGAGGTCTTCGAACGCTTTAGCCGTAGCCAGCAGCGTCGCTTTGTCGCTAAAAGTGCCGGCTGGGTACTTGGGCGTCAGGCCACGCAGCACCTGGGTGCCAGCGTCGCGGGTGAGGGCCGCCTTGAAGAAATCGCGGTGAATGGCTTCGTGGGCAGCTACCTGCTTAAAGTAAGCGTACTCGGTGGCGCTCAGCACACCCTGCGACTGGGCTACTACTTTGCTGTAGAAGTCGGCTTCCAACTGCTCAAGGGCATAAGCGTAGTTCAACACGCCTACATCGCCCGAGCCCAGGCTGATGGAGCCGTCGGCCGTAGTGCTGTTGCCAGCGGGCAAGTTGGGCGTGGGCGTGGGCGAATCTTTCGAGCAGCCAGCCAGCACGAGTGCCGAAGCACCCGCCGTAGCACCAGCATACATGAAGAACGAGCGGCGCTTAATAGGGGTGAAAATCGGCTGAACGAGCGTGTTATCGTCGGAGCCGCGGGACTGAATGATGTCAGACATGAGCGTGATGAGTTGAGTGAGAGATGAAATTCGGATAAAAAGGGTAACGGGGTAGTGCGGCAGGCAAACCAACCTGAATTATCAGCAACAGTAATCCAGGATTGGGAAGTGATTTGGGAGCAGATACGGCAACTGTTACCCAAAAGGATTCAAAAGCTTCTTATTTTTCGTTTTCCCGAAGCAGAACGGTACGGGCTACCACCGGCCAAAACACCACTTCAGCTGCTGGCCGCTACTTTTAGGCGGTGATAACGGCCCAGAAAACTATGCAACGATTTTTGGGCCAGCTGCTGCTGTTGCTCGGGCTGCTAGGGCTGCTGGGGCCGCTGAGGGCCGGCGCGCAACCGGGGGAGGCCACTAAGCCGGTGGCGCTGCCGGCCGAGGTGCGGCTGCTGCCCGGCCCCGCGGCGCTGCCCGTGACGGGTACTTACACGGTGGCTTTCCGGCTGCGCGGCGGGCAGCTGGATAAGTATTCGGACTTCCCAGAGCTGGAAGGCTTCAAAAAAACTAAAAAAACCAAGACCATCACGACGAGCATCGTGCAGGGTCGCCGGTTCACCGACCTCACCATTACCCAGAATTACGTGCCCTATGGCGAAGGCGATATCGTTATTAAACCCTTTCAGCTAACGGTGAATGGGGTGCTACTGCGTGCCAGTGGTACTACCGTGCACGTGGGGCCGGCCCTGCCGCCCAACCCGGGCAGCATGACCAAACCAGCCAGCCCCACGGCTCCGCTACAAGCCGTGGCCGACCTCGACAAGATGTTTGGTAAGCCCAGGCCAGCCCTGTACCAGGA
The DNA here is from genome assembly GCF_040547115.1 of Hymenobacter sp. UYCo722. Lineage (NCBI taxonomy): Bacteria > Pseudomonadati > Bacteroidota > Cytophagia > Cytophagales > Hymenobacteraceae > Hymenobacter > Hymenobacter sp. UYCo722. The sequence continues at coordinate 733,277 of NZ_JBEPPC010000002.1, forward strand.
CGTGCCCGACCATGCTTTTCTGGCCGTGCTGGCCGACCGGCCCCGCGTGTACCAGGGCCAGGGGGTGCGCGTGGGGCTGTATTTCTACCTCAAGCCCGAAGACCAGGCGCTGCTCTCGTTTCATGATTTCGACGACCAGCTGCCGCCGCTGCTGCACGAGCTGCACCAGGCCACGGCCTGGCAGGAGCCCGGCCCCGAGCCCAGCGTAACCCCCGATACCGTGCGCCACCGGGGCGAAAAATACCTGCGCTTCCGGCTGGCCGAAAACCTGTACTACCCGCTCACGCCCCAGCCCCTGCGCTTTCCGCCGCTGGCCCTGACGATGGTGAAGTTTAAGCTGCTGAAAAAGCCCGAACCCGGCCAGGACAACCGCTTGGCCGGCTACAAAACCTACCTGTCGCCGGGCCTCACGGTGCCGGTGCTGCCGCTGCCGGGCGGCCGGGCGGGCACCGTGGCCGTGGGCGATTTTCGGCAGGTAGAGGCCCTGAGCACCTCGCACCCCCGGGTGGGCGAGTCGTTTACGCTGGCATTTGGGGTGCAGGGGCAGGGCAACCTGGCGGCCGTGCTGGCCCCAACGCTGGCCACGCGGCCGGGCCTCGACGTGTACGGCCCCGAAGCCCGCGAAGAGCCCGCGCCGGGTGGCGGGCGCAAGCTGTTTCGATACCGGCTGGTGGCCCGGCGGCCCGGCCCCTTATACCTCGACAGCTTGTTGCGGCTAGTGGTATTCGACCCCGCCACGGGCCGTTACGATACCCTGCGGCCCAGCCTGCACCCGGTGGTGCGCGGTACCAGCCTGGCCCCCGACCCGCTGCCCAAACCCGGCGAAGACCCCTTTTATGGCCCGGCTTTGGCGGGTGCCGATGCCACGCTGCAACCTCTCGACGTGTACGCCGACGTGCGCCGCTATGCCGACTGGATGTTGCTGGCCCTGGCCGGCGTGGCAGCCTTCGGCTGGTGGCGGGCCGGGCGGCGGGCGTAGTTTTGTTAATGATTAGTGGTTAATGGTGAGTGGTCAATGCGTAGATGGTTCTCCGTAAATTACTTATAATTAACCACTAATCATTAATTATTAACCATTGATTCATGTCCAACACTTTCGGCTCCCTCTTTCGCATCACCACCTTTGGCGAGTCGCACGGGGCGGGCATCGGCGTGATTATCGACGGCTGCCCAGCAGGCGTGGCCGTGGATGTGGCCCACATTCAAGCGGCGCTCGACCGGCGGCGGCCCGGCCAGTCCGACCTCACCACCCCGCGCAAGGAGGCGGATACCGTGCACATTCAGTCGGGCCTGTTTGAGGGCGTAACTACCGGTACGCCCATCAGCCTATTCATCCCCAACGCCGACCAGCGCTCCGACGACTACTCGCACATTGCCCACGCCTACCGCGCCAGTCACGCCGACTACACCTACGACGTGAAATATGGCCGCCGCGACTACCGGGGCGGAGGCCGCAGCTCGGCCCGTGAAACCGCCGCCCGCGTGGCCGCTGGGGCCGTGGCGGCCAGGGTGCTGGCCCATTTCGGCATCGACACCGTGGCCTACGTTTCGGCCGTGGGCGAAGTAGAAGTGCCACTGGGCTACCAGGAGCTTGATTTGAGCCTCATCGACAGCAACCCGGTACGCTGCCCACACCCCGAAACGGCCGTCCGCATGGAAGCCCGCATCCGGGCGGCGCAGGCGGCGCACGACACGGTAGGCGGCGTGATTACGGGCGTGGCCCGCCACGTGCCGGCTGGGCTGGGCGAGCCCGTGTTCGATAAGCTGCCGGCGGTGCTGGGGCACGCGCTGCTCAGCATCAATGCGGTGAAGGGCTTTGAGTTCGGGTCTGGTTTTGAAGGGACAAAATTGCCGGGCTCGGTGCACAACGACGAATTCTACACCGATGAAGCCGGGGCCGTGCGCACCCGCACCAACCACAGCGGCGGCAGCCAGGGCGGCATCAGCAACGGGCAGGATATCTACTTCCGCGTGGCCTTCAAGCCCGTGGCCACGCTGCTTCAGCCGCAGCAAACTATCAACGACCAGGGCGAGGCCGTGACGCTGGTGGGCCGCGGCCGGCACGACCCCTGCGTGCTGCCCCGCGCCGTGCCCATCGTGGAAGCGATGACCCAGCTGGTGCTGGCCGATTTGCTGCTGCGGGCCCGGGTCAATAAGCTGTAGCGCCGCCGCGTTTTGACGCTGCCCGCTAATATGCGAATTCGCGGAGGCCTCGCTCCCTGAAATGATGTAGGTACATTTGCAACCTCCGCGCTCCCGGCGCGGTTGTATCTTTGCCCGTCGGAAAAAGCCCGCCCGCGGCTGTCCCCGGCAACTACTAATCAGCAACTAACCACCTAGCCATATGTCCGCCGTTTCCATTTACGCCGAAGCCTCGCCCAACCCCGAGAGCATGAAGTTCGTCCTCAACCAAAACCTGCTGGTAGATGGCGTGAGCGTGGATTACCCCAACCTCGAAGCCGCCGCCAATTCGCCCGTGGCGCAGGAGCTGTTCGGGTTCGACTACGTGAGCCGCGTGTTCATCGCCCAGAACTTCGTGACCGTGACCAAAGCCCAGCCCGAGCTGGCCTGGACGCAGATTATCCCCGAGCTGCGCCAGTTCCTAAAGAGCTACGTGGAGGCCGGCGGCCCCCTGTTCACCGTGGACCCCGCCGCCGAGCAGAAAGCGGCCCAGGCCGCCACCGCCGGCGACCCCACCCAGCAGGAAGGCCAGATTGCCCAGAAAGTTATCGACCTGCTCGACAACTACGTGCGCCCCGCCGTGGAGCAGGACGGTGGCAACATCACCTTCAAAAGCTACCACGAAGGCATCGTGACCGTGAACCTGCAAGGCTCGTGCTCCGGCTGCCCCTCGGCTACGGTTACCCTGAAATCGGGTATCGAGAACCTGCTCAAGCGCATGGTGCCCGAGGTGCAGAGCGTGGTGGCCGAAGGCATTACGGTGTAAGTTAAAAGTTGAGAATTAAAAAGGCCCGCTGGAATCGTTCAGCGGGCCTTTTTAATTCTCAACTTTTAAGTGGCCGTGCCTAAGTAACCGAACAAATCTGAACGTCATGCTGAGCGCAGTCGAAGCATCTTCCGTGCTCAAGTAAACCAAACGATTGAATTACTACCACACGCGAGATGCTTCGACTGCGCTCAGCATGACGTCCTTTCTTCAATACGATTACTTATGCACAAGTACTTGACTTACTTTAGCTGCGATTTCACCGTGAAATTCCTCGCCACGGTGAAGCCGAAATAAATGTCGCCATCGAAGAAATTGCCGGTGGTCTGGGGTACGAAGAATTTCTCCGACATGCCCTTGGCGTTGGTGAGATGCAGCTGGAAGACGTGGCCGCCGGTTTCGATGTCGACCCCCACGCCGAGGGCGTTGTGGAAGTTGTCGGCCACGTAGCCGGGCAGCAGGTAAAAATAGTCGGCCGTGAGGGCCAGGCGCTTGGTGAGCTTCTGGCGCAGGCCCGCGCCCAGGGCGTATACGTCGTTTTGCCTGCCCGCCAGGGCCACATAGTTGCGGTGAATGAGTGTAGGCATCAGCTGCCCCGACAGGCCGGGGCTGAACTTGCGGGCGATGAGCACCTGATACGCATAGTCGACCCGCGAGCCCGTGCTACGCTCGGGCTCGTTGGGGGCCTGGTTGAATTTGAGCGTGGTGATGGCCGACGAAGCCAGCAGCGTTACCGATACCGGCAGGGCGTGCGCGCCGGTGGTTTGCTGCAGGGCCTTGTATTTCACGAAGCCGTCGAACGTCTTCTCGATGTTGGTGCGGCCCACGCCCACAGCCAGCCGGTTGGTGAGGCCGTACTCGAAGCTCAGGCGCAGCACGGCCTGGTCGAGCCCGAAAAACTCGTAAGCCCCGCTGTTCAGCGTGCCGAAGCGATGCTGGATAAGAAAGGCCAGCGTGCCCGCGCCCGGCGTTTCGACCGATTGCGCGTTGATAATGTGCGTGCCTTTGAAAGTGGCCGACACCACTTCGCGCCGGGTCGAATCGGTGGTTTGCTTTTCGAGCTCGCCCAGCAAATCGGTTTGGGCATGGGCGGCCGGGGCGAGGCCCAGCGCGGCTACCAGCAAGCCCAGCGAGCGTAGAGGAGAAAACATAAGCAGGAGCAGAAATAATGGATGAAAGGAGGGCCGCGCGCCTAGCGGCCCGGGGCTATGCCCACGGCCCCAGCCACGGGCAAGCAAGCCAAATCGACGTGCACGCTGATGATTTTGGCAATGCTGTTGCGCACAAGCAGCGGAATCTCGATGTTGTAATCGGCCGAGGCCACCGGAAACGTGGCCTGCGCCAGCAGCTGCCCGCCACGCAGCTCCACGGTAGCCGGCACCCGGATGTGGCGCGTGACGCCGTGCAGCGTCAGGTCGCCTTCCACCTGCGCCGGGTGGGCCCCGGCGGTGGCTAGCTGGCTGGCCTCAAACTCCAAAAAATGGCCCGTGAATGTGGCCTTAGGGTATTTGTCCGACTCCAGATAATTTTCGTTGAAGTGCTCCTGCATGAGCGTGCGCTTGAACACGAAGCCTTTGATAAGTAAGCTGAAAGCCAGTTGGCCGGTACCGAAATCGAGCACCGCCGCCACCTGCTGGTTGCGGGCTTCAATGTCCTCAATGGGGGTGGCCGAGAAGAAACTGATTAATCCGGTTTTGGTGAGGTAGCGGCCTTGCGCGTGAGCCGAGGGCACCCCGCGCAACAATAGTACTAGCAGCAGTAGCAGCAGAGTTTGCATAGCGAGGGAAGGCGAAGTTGAGTGGGCGGGCTGCCTAACCGCATTATTGGGGCTTGCCCAGTGCGTACCAGGCTTCGAGGCGCTTGATGTCGCAGTCGGACAGCTTGCTGCTCCCTTGGGGCATCAAGGGGTAGCCCGGCTCGTGGCGGACGCAGCCCAGCAAGCTATTCTGGGGGTAGCGGCTGAGGGCGGCATAGCTGCCGAAATCGTTGTTGCCACCCAGCGTGAAAGCCACGCTGGTGTCGTGGCAGCGCAGGCAATTGGCGACGAAAATAGGCGCGACCACCGCCGTGTAGGTAACGGTTTCGTGAGCCACGTCGCAGGCCGGGGCGGGGTCGCCGTGCGAGTAGGTGCAGCCGGCCACCGCCCCGAACAGCGCTAGTGCCACGCCAAGTAGCGCTCGTCGTCGCTGTACCGGACTGAAAAGGGAGGAATTTGCCATTATAAAGGAGGAGGAGTCGATGAGCAGAACTATTGTAGCTAAGCCGTACGAATGCGCCGGCACTGCTTTATTAAAAAAAGCCCGGCCGTTCTTAAAAGCCGTATTTCAGCCCGAAGAAAACGCCGGCGCTGAGCAGCTTTACCTTGCCCGCGCCCACGCCGGCCAGCGGCACTTTCACGTAGGGCTCGGCCTGCAGCCGCCAGTGGGTGCCCAAGCCGTACTCGTAGCCGGCCGAGACATTGAGGACCTTAAACCAGTGCTGGTTGTCGTTCACGAAGCTGCGGTCCCACACGGCGGGCGCGTTGCTGGTGTTGTCGTAGTAATCGTAGGTGTAGCGCTCGCGCTGCATGAAAAACGACGAGAGGCCGGCCGTGCCAAATATCCGGTAGCGCGGCCCCACCACGGCATCGTAGCGCAGGTTCAGCGGGATGTCTACCACCGTGCAGGTGCCGTCTACCCAGCTGAAATCGCGGGTGTAGGCCCGGGGGTAGCTGGTCCAGTCGTAGTCCTCGCGGCGGGCGTAGTATTCTTTGGTAGCGCGTTGCAGGCCAGTCGCCACGCGCCAGCGCTGGCCCAGGCGGTATTCCAGCGTCAGGCCCACGTTCAGGTGCGGGGCCTGTACGTCGGCAAACTTCACGGTGCTCACGTCGGGTGCCGCCACAAGGCCCACGTAGAAGCGCTGCTGGCGCACCACGGCGGGCAGTGAGGTAGGAGCCACCTCATTGAGGGCCAGCGCCACCGGTATTGTTTCTGCTGCCGGGCGGGTGGGTTCTGCTGCGAAAGTGGCAACCGGGGCCAAGCTGCTCACGGCGGCTAGGCTCGAAGGGGCGGCTCTGGCAATTGCGGCTTCGTCCAAGCTCGTTGTCACGGCCGCTGTTGCTGGCTTTGAGGTAGTTGCTATACGGCTGGCTGCATCCGTACTACTGCCTTTTTCAGGGTACGCTCCCGCTTCAGCGGCCGAAGCAGCATCGGCCAGCGAGCGGGCTTCCGGATGGTACCTGGCTACCCGGGCCATCGAGCTGCTTAGCGAATGCCTGGTAATCGGCCCGCCGGACCTGGCAATGCTATTGCCCGGCGCGGTTATCCGGCCATCGGCCGAGTGGAAACGAGTGACTCGGTTCGGATAACGACCAGAAGCCGAAACTACGCCTAGGAATGAGGGCCGCTCGCGTCCAACGGCTCCCCGCACGGGCGGAACAACGAAAACGACTGCGCCAGCAACTGCCGGGGCCGCCGTTGGGGCGGTGGCGGTAGCAGGAAGTGGAGTTGCCGGGGGCGTCAATCCTGTTGCCGCGCGCCCAGTGTTGGGCCGTGGGGCCGGTGCAATTGCCACCGAAGCCCCCGCACTTGCCCGCCGTCTGGTAACGGTCGTGTTGCCCCCTGGCGAAGTAGCGTAATCCACGATTCGGGCCTTGGAAATCGTCGGAGCCGGCACCGCCGTCGGCCACAGCGACCAGCCCAGGCCGGCCAAGGCCACCACGGCCAATTCGGCCGCGAAAAACTGCCTTAGCCGGTGCCGCACGGCCCGGTCAATCACGGCCTGGTCCAGCCCAGCCTCCAGCTTCAGCCAGGCATCGAGCGGGAAGGGCGTGGGCTCGGGCTCGGCGGGGTCGAGGCGATGGAACGCGTTATCAATATCTTTATCAGACCACATAGCGGATTTTCTCTAGCATCGAACACTGGGCCAGCATGGTGCGCAAATGCGCCCGGGCCTTAAATAGATTGGATTTGGAAGTGCCTGCCGAAATGTGCAGCCGGTCGGCAATTTCTTCGTGGCTGAAGCCGTCAATTACGCTCAGATTGAATACCGTGCGGTAGGCCGGGGGCAGGCGCTGCACCAGGGCCAGCAGCTCGTCGTAGCTCAGGGTGTCGAGCGGCGTGGCATCGTGGGCGGCCTGGTTCAGGGTGGCGTCGTCGAGCTCCTGCTGGTGCTGGTGCCGCTCGTTGGCGCGATAGTAGTCGATGGCCGTGTGCACCATGATGCGCTTGAGCCAGCCCCGGAACGAGCCCGGAACGTCGTTGGGATGGCGGGTGTCGTCGAAGCGGCCGAGGTCGCGGAATACTTTCAAAAAGCCGTCGTTGACCGCTTCCAGGGCCTGGTCGCGGTCGCGGGCATAGCGCTGGCACACGCTCAGGGCCAGGCCATGAAACTGGCCGTAGAGCCGGCGCTGGGCCACCCGCTCCTGCCGACGGCAGGCCGCCAGCAGCTCGGCGAACCGGACCGATGCAGAATCAGGTGGGGAAAGGTGCAGCATAGTCAGGCGGGGCAGCGGCTTCTGTTCACCACTCGGAAGATACCCCAAAAGGGTTGCCTTAATCACTGATTACACGGATTTAAGCGGATTTCACGGATTTCGTAGCTGACTTTCTACCGGCCTTTTCTTTTAAAACAGCGCTACAAGGCACAAAAAAGGCCGCCCAATGGGCGGCCTTTTTTTTAATAAATCAAACCTACAGCAGAATTTAATCGACTACGAAATCCGTGAAATCCGCTTAAATCTGCGTAATCAATGATTAAGTCCGTGGTTTAGACGGTTGTGGTGCTCAGCTTGGGAGCGTCGCCGGGCAGGCCCGATACGTCCTCGCCGGCGGCGAGGCGCTCACGCTCCTCCTTCTTGCCGTAGGTGTCGAGGATAATAGGGGTGGCGATGAACAGCGACGAATAAGTGCCGAAAATCACGCCGATAATCATGGCGAACGAGAACGAACGCAGCGTTTCGCCGCCGAAGATGTACATCACCAGCACCACCAGGAATACGGTGGTGAACGTAATCATCGTGCGCGAGAAGGTCGAGTTCAGGGCCGGGTTCACCACCTGGGCGAAGGTCAGCTTGGGGTTTTCGCGCAGGTACTCACGAATCCGGTCGTAGATAACTACCGTGTCGTTCATCGAGAAGCCGATAACCGTGAGCACGGCGGCCACGAAAATCTGGTCCATCTCGTAGTTCGCGCCGAAGAGGCGGGCAATCGGGAAGGCCGCGATGACCAGCAGCGCATCGTGGAACAGCGCGACCACGGCCGCCATCGAATACTGCCACTTATCGAAGCGGAACAGTACGTAGATGAAGATGCCGAGCAGCGTGAGGCCCAACGACAACACCGAGGTACGCTTGATATCGTCGGCGATGGTGGCACCTACTTTCGAAGTCGACTTGATTTGCGGGGCATCGGCGCTGTACTGTTGCAGGCCCTGGTTGAGAGCTGCGGCAACTTTGGCATCGGCCGTGGCGCTCTCATCTTCGGCCAGGTAGCCGGTGGTAATGCGCAGGCGGTCGGGCGAGCCAAACTGCTTCACTTCGAGGCCGGCATCCTGGAACGAGGGACGGATTTTATCGGCCACGTCGGAGGCAACCATGGCTTTGTTGAAGTCGACTACGTAGGCGCGGCCGCCTTTAAAGTCAACGCCCAGGTTGGGGCCGCCCTGAATGTACATCAGGACGAAGCCGATGATGATGAATACGCTCGAGAACGTGTAGGCAATTTTGCGCTTGCCCACGATGTCGAAGTTCAGGTTCTTGAACAGGTTGCGCGAAATCGAGGTGCTGAAGGTCATCGGGTGGTTCTCGTTGCCCTTCACCATCCACTCGATGATGAGGCGCGACACGTACACCGCCGACAGGAACGAGGTGAGCACGCCAATGCCCAGCGTGATGGCGAAGCTTTGCACCGGGCCCGTGCCGAAGAAGCCGAGAATCACGGCAATCAGCATGGTGGTCACGTTGGAGTCGAAAATGGCCGAGAACGCCCGCGAGTAGCCTTTGTTGATGGCATCGCTGAGGCCCAGCCCGTGGTCGAGTTCTTCCCGGACCCGCTCAAAAATCAGCACGTTGGCATCTACCGAAGTACCCATCACCAGAATCAGACCGGCGATGCCGGGCAGGGTGAGGGCGGTGCCGAACTGCGCCAACACGCCCAGAATCAGGAAGATGTTGAAGAGCAGGGCGATGTCGGCTACGATACCGGCGCGGCCGTAATAGAAGGCCATAAACAGCATGATAATTACCACGCCGGCCAGCGACGAGTACAGGCCCTGGTTGATGGCCTCGCGGCCGAGCGACGGACCAACTACCGCTTCTTCCACAATGCGCGTGGGGGCGGGCAGCTTACCGGCTTTCAGCTGGTTGGCGAGGTCCTGGGTGTCTTCAATCTGGAAGCTGCCCGTGATGCTGGTGCCGCCGCCGGTGATTTCACTTTGCACCACCGGGGCCGACACCACGTAGTCGTCGAGCACCATGGCTACCTGCTTGCCGATGTTGGCGGCCGTCATCTTCGCCCACTTGCGCGAGCCGGCGGGGGACATGCTCATCAGTACTTCGGGCTGGCCGTTCTGGCCGATGTCGGCGCGGGCGTCGCTCACTACTTCGCCGCTCATGGGAGCCACGCCGTCGCGGGTTTTGCGCACCGGAATCAGCTCCAGGTACTCCTGCTTGTCGATGGTCGTCGGCTTCAGGTTCCAGAGCAGGGCCAAAGTGGGGGGCAGGGTAGCCTTGGCTTCGGGCGAGCGCAGAATGGTGTTCATGCGGGCGGTGTCGCGCAGGTTCACGCCCAGGCGGCCGGGCATGGTGAAGAGCTTGGCTAGCATGCCGCCCTGGTTGGCGGTAGCCGATGAATCGGCGGCACCTTTGCCGAGCTTGGCTTTTTTGGCGAGCTGGGCGGCCAGCGAGGTCGTGTCGCCTTTGGCGGCGGCGGCCGTGGTGTCGGCCATGTTCAGGGTAGCAACCGGAGCGGTTTTAGCCACGGTGCTCTTGGCCTGCAGCTGCTTGTCGAGGGCGACCAGGTAAGGGCCGATTTCGTTCTGGTTCCATACTTCCCAGAACTCCAGCTTGGCCTGGCCCTGCAGCAGCTTGCGCACGCGGTCGGGGTTGTCCACGCCGGGCAGCTCAATCTGGAGGCGGCCGGTGCCTTTCACGCGCTGAATGGTGGGCTGGTTCACGCCAAACTTGTCGACGCGGGTGCGCAGGATGTTGAACGAGCGGTCTATAGCCTCTTCTACTTCCTTGTCAATCGCGGCCAGCACCTTCTCGTTCGAGGAGTTGATGGTGATGTTGCGGCTCTTGTTGGTGGTGTTGGCGAAGATGCGGGCCAGCGGCTGGCCGTTCGACGTCTGCTGGTAAGCCTGAGCAAACAGCGTAGTGAAGGGCGTGGTCGGGGTGGCCTTCTGGGCCGTCTGGGCATTCTCAAGGGCTTTGTTGAAAGCAGCATCCTTGCTGTTGCCGCTCATGGCGCGCACAATTTCCACCGGCGATACTTCCAGCGTCACGTGCATGCCGCCTTTCAGGTCGAGGCCAAGGCCGAGCTCACTCTGGCGCACCTCGCGGTAAGTGAAGGGGCCGTACACCGGCGCGCGCCACACCGAGTCGAGGTAGTGCTGGCGCTGGCCTTCGTCGACCTTGCCGTTGCGGGTAGCGTAGGCCACGGCTTTCTGCTGCACCCCGCGCGAGACGTAGGTGAAGAACAGAAAGTAGGCGCACAGCGCCGTCACGACGAGCGTGAGGGCAATGATTAATCCTTTATTACGCATTGTAAAAGCAGTTATCAGTTAACAATTAATAGTGAGCAGTCAAACGGGGAAATGGCAAATGAGTAGCCACTAGTGAGAAAGGTGCGGATAATATCCACCAACTGTTCACTAGTAACTGCTCACTGATAACTGACCTTACGGGGCCTGCGGCGACAGGGCCACGGCCAGCAGCCGCGCCCGAAACACCTGGCCCGCGCCAATGCCCGCCCGCAGGCGCGGCACGGCCAGCGCCTGGCGCAGCGTGGGGAGCCACAGGCCCGGCACGGCCGGGGGCAGCCAGGCCACCAGCGGCGGAGCCACGAAATGATGCAGGGACGCCGTGGCTTCGAGCAGCACTTTTTGCTTTACTACCGTGACGCGGCTAAACCGCGCCTCACTCTTGCCCACGGGCCGCAATACGCTCACGGCGCGCTGGTTCAGGCCCAGCACCAGCAGCACCGTGGCGGCGAGCAGGGCAAAGCGGAGCGAGAACCAAAAACGGGAAAGCAAAGCCAACATGGGTAGGTACGTGGTCTGCAAAGATACCATTTTGCCGGGAACGGGGGCAAGGGCTTACTTCAACGCCTCAAACGACCACTGTGCGTCGGCCCAGAACGCGTCCAGGGCCATGATGCGCGGCTTAAAAAACGAAATCAGCTGGGGCCAGTCGTCGCGACTGAACAGGTTCACCGGGGCCAGCTCGGTATAAATCCGGCTCAGCCGCTCGCCGTTGCTATCCGTGGCGTCCGCGTCCCAGGTCCATTCCTGGCCCAGGGTTTCGTGCAGCAGAGTTTTCAATTCCAGAAACTGCTCCCAGAACAGTTCGCGAATGCCCGCATCGGAGTGCGTGAGCTCGATGGCGATGCTGGCCCGCGCCTTGTCGGCCTGCATCCGGAAATACACGTTTTTGAGCCCCGTTTTATAGTTTATCCAGTTGGTGGTGTCGCCCTCGGCCGAGGGTACCGGGGCCATGTACTGCCCAAAAGCCGTCCAGAAAGCCTGGCGCAGCTGGGTAACTTCCGCTTTGCTATACATCTTAGGGTAGGAAGGTAGGAGGGTATGGGGGTAAGAGTTGTTGCTGCAATAGTAACGACTCCAGCCCTCCTATCCCCATATACTCCTACTCTAAAAGACTACAAGGGAGTGGCCCACCAGCCGGCTTCGTTGTTCTGAATGGCCACGCCGCCAGCGTTGTGGTAGTACTCTTCCACGCACTCCTTAAAGCCCTCATTATTGATGCTGGCGAAGCATACGGCGTGGTCGGCGGCGGGCAGCGGGCCGGTGTGCACCGTGAACACGCTGCCGCGCTCGGCCTTGGTGATGATGAGGTAGCTTTCCGGGTTCAGCTTATTGAGAGTCGCGTCGAGGGTGGCATCGTAGGCCTTGTCGGGCGTTACCACGGCGCGCAGGGCGGCATTGCTGGCCGGATGTTGCAGCACGCCGGTCTGGCCGTTTTTATCGCAGCTGGCCAGTGCCAGCAGGCCGGGGAGCAGGGCGAGCGCGAAGCCGCGAGCAATGGAGCGTTTCATAGCAATGAGGAATGGCAAATGGCAAAATCAAGACCTTCGGCTGATGCTTTCCGCCAAGGGAAGCCGCGTTAGCAACTAAAATCAGGCACAAGATAATTCCTTTCGGCCGATAGAGTACTGAAATTTCTTAAAAAATTCCACGTCGTCAAATCGCCTCACAATTTAGTCGGGTGGCTACTGCGCGGGCTGCTCGCCCGCCGGGGCCCCAATGCGGGCTTTCAGGTAGCCGACCAGCACCTCCAGGCCGCGCTCGAAGTGGCGGTTGTTGGGGATGACGATGTCGGCGTAATGCTTATACGGAGCGATAAACTGCTCGTAGGTAGGTGCCACGTGGTGCGTGTAGCGGTAAAGCACGTCGGCCAGGTCGTAGCCGCGCTCGTCGCGGTCGCGGATAATGCGGCGGTGCAGTTTTACGTGCTCCTGCGCATCGATGTAAACCTTGAGGTTGAGCAGCCGGGCAATTTCCTCGAAGTGAAACACAAAAATTCCCTCTACCACCACAATGGGCGCGGGCCGGAACACCAGCTCCCGGGGCGTAGCGGTGGCGTTGTTGAAGGTGTATTCCTGGCGCCGCACCTCGTGGCCCTGGCTGATGCGCAGCACATCGTTGGCGTACGCCGCCGCGTCGATGCTGGCTGGCAGGTCGAAGTTTTCGACGCCCTGGTCGTCGCGCAGCTGCTTTTCGCGCGGATGGTAGTAGTTGTCTTGCGAGATGAGGCAAATCTGCTCTTCCGGAAAAGCTTCCAGCAGCCGGCGCAGGAAGGTGGTTTTGCCCGAAGCACTGCCGCCGGTAATACCAATTAAGTAGGGGGTCTGCATAACGGGCAAAGGTAATGGGGTTCAATCAGCAATGAATAATTATTGATGAGCAATTGGCGTGGTGCTACACGCAAATCGCTCATTGATAATTAATCACTGCTCATTGAAAGAAACGCCAGTAGTCCCGCCACGGCCCGAGCCCGGTGGCTGATGCGGTTTTTCTCGGTCCCGCTCATCTCGGCAAACGTGCGGCCGTCGGCCTCGGTGGGTGCAAATACCGGGTCGTAGCCGAAGCCGCCGGTACCCTGGGGTGCGTCCGTGATTCGGCCGGCCACCTCACCGGCAAACTCGTGCACCGCGCCGTCGGCCCCGGCCAGGGCCACCACCGTGCGGAAGCGGGCCGAGCGGTCGGGCTGGCCGGCCAGCTCGCGCAGCAGCTTGGCCACGTTGTCTTCGGCCAGGCGCTGGGGACCGGCGTAGCGGGCCGAATACACGCCGGGTTCGCCGCCCAGGGCGGTTACCTCCAGGCCGGTGTCGTCGGCGAAGCAGCCCACGCCGTAGTGCTCGCGCACGTATTCGGCCTTTTGGCGGGCGTTGCCTTCGAGAGTATCCTGAGTTTCGGGCAGCTCTTCGTGGCAGCCGATGTCGGCCAGGCTCAGCAGCTCGAAGCCGGCGGGCAGCAGTGGCCGGATTTCATCAAGCTTGTGGGCGTTGTTGGAGGCAAAGCAGAGGCGCATGGTCGTGGATTTAGCTGATGTAGTAGTTGAGCACGAGCGAAAACGTCATGCGGAGCTTGCCGCAGCAGCTCTATCGCGCAAGTAAATAACTACTGCTGCGGTAGAGCTGCTGCGGCAAGCTCCGCATGACGTTCAACTAGTCCGCCAACCCACCACTTACCGGAACATCGACTTGATGGTGCCCCAGGAGCGCTGCACGGCGCTGGGCGTGCCAACCAGCGCGGTGAGGTAGCTCTGGTCGCCGGCGGGGCTGCGCACGGTGAGGCGGTAGGTGTAGGGGCCGCCTAGGGTACCCGTAGTGCCCGTGGTGGCGGTGCCGCGGAACACGTTGGTATCGAGGTAGAGGTAGCGGCGCTGGCCGGTGGCGGCCGTGGTACTGACCAGGGAGTAGCCGGTCTCGGTAACCGACTTGCGGGCCAGTTCGAAGCCCGTAACATCGACTTCGTTGCTCACTTCCCAGTCTACCTTTACGACGGTGCCCGAGTAGGCGGCCGTAAAAAGGGTTAGCGTGGCCGCGTACACCGCCGCCACACTGCCCAGCACGAGCAGTAAAGCCAGAAGCCCCGCACGGAGGCGCACACGATGACCGAGTACAAGTTTTAGCACGCGCAACGGACCAGCCCCGAAAGAGAGCCGGATTCAAATGTACAACCTTTTTGCAGGGGCAACAAGCCGCCCAGGCGGTAGTATTGACGCGGTGCGCGCCGAAAAGTTTAGCGCCGGGGTTGGGTATTTAGGAGCTAAGCCGTACTTTTGCAGTCCCTTCCGCAAAATCGGCAGGGTTCAACCGGTTAAACCGACCTCTCGATATGAAAAAGGACACCCACCCCGAGTACCAGGAAGTCGTATTCCAGGACTCTTCTTCGGATTTTAAGTTCATCACGCGCTCGACGATGAAGCCGACCGACACCATCACGATGGAAGACGGCAAAACGTACCCGCTGGTGAAAATCGAAGTGAGCTCCGCTTCGCACCCCTTCTACACCGGCAAAAACATGTTCATCGACACGGCCGGTCGCGTGGAGAAATTCCGCAGCCGCTACGCCAAGAAAGAGCAGAACAGCGCCAACAAAGAATAGCTTCTTTTTGAGCTGTTGGCCTGTAGCTACTAGCCGTTAGCTTTTTGAAAACTCCTTTCGGTTTCGCCGGAAGGAGTTTTTTTATTGCCGGCGGCGAAGGCAGCAGCCGTAAATTTGCTTCTCATACATAAGGCTAACGGCTAACAGCTAGTAGCTGATTAGCTTGAAAAAAATGCGCGTTCTCCTCTTCGACGACCCGGCCATTCGGCCGCACCTGCTGCCCTTTACGTTCACGCGGCCGGTGGGGGCCCTGCGCTGCGGCATCCTCACCATTGCCGAGAAGTGGCAGCGGCACCTGGCCGCGCCCACCGTGGGCTACCTCACGCAGCCCTACCTGCAAGCTAAGTTTCCGGTGTGCGCCGATGGGGTGGTGACCGGCCCGGCGCTGGTTATCAACGGTGCGGTGTGCCCCGATGCGGTGCTGGTGCGCCAGGTACAGGCTCTGCAGCCGGGCCAGGGCCTGTATTACGACGAGCTGCTGGTGGCGGCGCATCTGGCCGATGCTTCGCTCATTGCCGAGCTGGTGCAGGACGGCCTGCGCGAGGAAAGGCAGGTCAGCGAGCCCGTGACGGTGATTGACCGGCCGTGGCAGCTGTTTCTGCGCAACGGCGTGGAAATCCGCCGCGACTTTGCCCTGCTCACTGCCGGCCGCACCTCGCAGCCCGTGGGCGATGCGCACACCATTGTGTATGGCGCGGAGAATATCTTTATTGAGGAGGGTGTGAAAATCCGCGCTGCTATTCTAAACGCCGAGGACGGCCCCATTTACCTGGGCAAGAACTCGCAGGTGCACGAGGGAGCCATCATCAAGGGCCCGCTGGCCTTGTGTGAGGGTTCGCACATCAACGCCGGGGCCAAAATGCGCGGCGACAACACCGTGGGCCCGTTCTCGAAAGTGGGTGGAGAAGTAGGCAACAGCATTCTGCTGGGCTACAGCAACAAGGGCCACGACGGCTACCTGGGCAACTCGGTTATCGGCGAGTGGTGCAACCTGGGGGCCGATACCAATACCTCGAACCTGAAGAACAACTACGCGCCCGTCAAAATCTGGAGCCACGTCGAGAAACGCTTCGTGGATACCGGCCAGACCTTTTGCGGCCTGATGATGGGCGACCACAGCAAGTGCGGCATCAACACCATGTTCAACACCGGCACGGTGGTGGGCGTGGGGGCCAACATCTTTGGGGCCGGCTTCCCGCGCACCTTCATCCCGAGCTTCAGCTGGGGCGGCCCGGCAGGCTTCGAAACCTTCAAGCTGCCCAAAGTGAACGAGGTGGCCGAGCGCGTGATGGCCCGCCGCAGCCTGCCGTATGATGCGGTGGAGCAGGGGATTATGGCGAAGATATTTGAGGCCACTGCTGAAGATAGAGTTTGGGATAAGGGGAAGTAAAGGCAGTATGCAGCTCTCGGAAGAAAACCGTCGCACCCTGCCGATTGCAGCCAATAAGGCGGTCGAAGAATATGCGTCCTATCACGCCAATGCATTGTTGCAGAGCCAGGACAATGAGCTGGCATATCCGCCCAATGGCGGCTTTACTCCCGAAGAAACCGAGGCTCTGAAGTTGCTGCAAAATAATGCTGTCATGGCCTCTGCAGTACGCAAGGTGCTGGCTGACTGCGCTGCCGGCGTTTTGTTTGACTTGCTTAACCTAATAGACGGAACCACGGAGCCTATGCAAGGTGAGTGGAACGAAGTAATACTGGTTGACAAACCCAAGGATGATGAAACGCTTCGGGAATTTCTACATGATGAATTTTTCGAAACGTATTGGGACTGGCGAAATATTCGACCTGATAAGACATGGCACCTAGATTTATTGCCTGAATAATGACCTTCGCCAACATCCCTAACCAAACCGCCGTGAAAGCCCTGCTACGCCAGTCCGTGGCCCGGCAGCACGTGGCGCACGCCCAGCTGTTCCGTGGGAAGGAGGGCGGCGCGGCGCTGGCGTTGGCCCTCGCCTACGCCCAGTTTCTGAACTGCGAAGCCCGCGCCATCGATGCCGAAGACAGCTGCGGCCACTGCCCGGCCTGTACTAAAATCGCCAAGCTGGCCCATCCCGACCTGAACTTCATCATGCCCGTGACGACTACCAAAGCGGTGGCCAAGGACGCAGTGAGCAGCAAGTTCATGGCCGAGTGGCGGGCCTTCGTGCTCGACAACCCCTACCAGGGCCTCAACGACTGGATGCAGCACATCGGGGCCGAGAACAAGCAGGGCAACATCAGCAAGGACGAGGCGGTGCAGATTCTGAAGCTGGTGAGCCTGAAAGCCTTTGAGGCGCGCTTCAAAATCGTGATTCTCTGGCTGCCCGAGCTCATGCACCCCGCCGCCGCCAACGCCGTGCTGAAATTGCTGGAGGAGCCGCCGCCCGCCACCATTTTCCTGCTGGTCAGCCATGCCCCCGAGCAGCTGCTGCCCACTATCATCAGCCGGGTGCAGCCGGTGGTGGTGCGCCCGTTTTCGGAGGACGACATCACGGCATTTTTGCGCGACCGCTACCAAGTGCCCGAGGTGAAAGCCCGCCAAGTGGCCCAGTTGGCCGAAGGCAGCCTCGGGGCCGCCATCGCCAGCCGCGACGCCAACGCCGACCACGACTACTTCGAGTTCTTCGCGAAGTGGATGCGCCAGTGCTACAGCCTGAAAGCCGCCGATATTCTCAAGCAAAGCGAGGAGTTTCAAAAGCTGGGCCGCGAAAACCAAAAGGAACTGCTGAGCTACTCGCTGGGCCTGCTGCGCAAGGTGCTGCTGTTCGGCATCGACCCGAAGTTTGTGCCCCACCTCGCCACCGGCGAGCAGCAGTTCGTGGCCGGCTTTGCCCGATTCGTAACGCCGCGCAACGCCGACCTGTTAACCAAAGAACTGACCGACGCCCACTACCACATCGAGCGCAACGCCAACGCCAAAATGGTGTTTGTAGATAGCTCGCTGCGATTGGGGGGCTTTTTAAAGGTTTAAACGAGAAGAAAAGCACGGTCATGCTCATCTGGCGTCCGCGAAGTCGAAGCATCTCTACCGTGTAAGTAAACCAATCGAATAAATTAGTTGTGCGGCAGAGAAGTTTTGGCTTCGCTCAGCATGACGTTCTGAATCGGCAACTGTCCAATTGATATGACTCTTATCCGCCTTGCCACCCGCGCCAGCCGCCTTGCCCTTTGGCAAACTGAACACGTGGCCGCGCTGCTGCAAAAAGCTGGTCTCGAAACTGAAATCGTGCCCATGCAAACCACCGGCGACGCTGTGCAGGACCGCAGCCTGGCCAAAATCGGGGCCAAGGGCGTATTCACCCAGGAGCTGGAAGAAAGCCTGCTGCGCGGCGACACGCATTTGGCCGTGCACTCGGCCAAAGACGTGCAAAGCAGCATTCCGCGCGAGCTGGAGCTGCTGGCCTTTCTGGAGCGCGAAAAAGTAAACGACGTGGTGCTGAGCTTCAACGAGAGCTTTTCGCTTGATAAGCTCGGCATCGTGCTCGGTACCAGCAGCACCCGCCGCAAGGCCCAACTGCGCCGCTACTACCCCCACGCCGAAACCGCCGAAGCCCGCGGCAACCTCCAAACCCGGCTGCGCAAGCTGGAGGAAGGCCAGTTCGATGCCCTGGTGCTGGCCTTCGCCGGCGTGCACCGCATGGGCTACGAGCACCTGGTGCGCCACACGCTGCCCACGGCGCAGTTCGTACCCGCCACCGGCCAGGGCAGCATCGCCATCGAGTGCGCCGCCAACCTGGACGAAGACTTAAAAGCCCGCCTCAAAGTGGCCCTCGACCACGCGGATACGCACATCTGCCTGGCCGCCGAGCGCGCCTTTCTGCACACCATGGAAGGCGGGTGCAGCATCCCATCGTTCGCGTTGGCCACGCTGGAAGGCGGCCGCCTGCGCCTGCACGCCGGCATTATCAGCCTGAGTGGGGAGGAGTACGTGGAGGAAATCCAGACCGCCGCAACGGCCGCGGAGGCGGTAGCGTTGGGGGTGCGCGTGGCCGATACCGTGCTGGCGCGCGGCGGCCGCGAAATCCTGGCCAGCATCCGCGAGCACCGGGGCTAGTGGCCCCACCGCGGCAACGCCCGGGGCCGTGTAGTTTTACGTTACCTCACCGCTATTTATGCTCATGCCGAGTTTTCTGAAATTCCGTTTTATTCGTTTCTCAAGCCTGCTGCTGGCTCTGTTGTGGCTGGCCGGCCCCGCGCTGGCTGCCGATAAATCCGGCAAGCGCCCGCACAAAAGCAAGAAAGATGAGGTCGTTACCGTCACTACCACGCAGGGCGTCATCCGCCTCGTGCTGTTTGATGACACGCCCCTGCACAAAGCCAACTTCCTGAAAAAGGCTAAAAGCGGTTTCTACGATGGCACCAGCTTCCACCGCATCATCGATAATTTTATGATTCAGGGCGGCGACATTAATTCCAAAGATGTGGACCCGAGCGACGACGGCCTGGGCCGGGCCAACGAAGGCACTATTCCGGCTGAGCTTGGCCCCGGCCACCCGCACCTCTACGGCTCGGTAGCCGCTGCCCGCATGGGCGGCCCGGCCGGCACGCCCAGCAGCATCAGTCAGTTTTACCTGGTTGAAAACCACGGCGGCGCGCACTTTCTCGATGGCCAGTACACCGTATTCGGCCAGGTCATTCAGGGTCTCGATGTCATCGACAAAATCGCCAAGCTACCCAAAGACCCACGCGACCACCCCACCGTCGATGCCCGGATGACGATGAAGGTAGCGAAGCTCAAGCGCAAGAAAATCAGCCAGCTATACGGCTATAAGTACGAGTAGCGGCCCGGAGTGCCCCGCATTTCCAACTGAACGCGCCAGCGCAGCCCGCCACCTAAACGACGGCTGACTGCGAGTCTGAAACCCCAGTTATTCTGCATGAAAATCCTGCTCACCGGTTCCAATGGCCTGCTGGGGCAGAAGCTCGTGGCGCGTTTGCAGCAGGAGCCCGGCGTAGAGCTGGTGGCCACCTCGCGCGGTCCCAATAAGCTGGCTGCGCATTTTCCCGCCGTGCGGTTCGTGCCCCTCGACGTGAGCAGCGCGGCCCAGGTGCAGCAGGTGCTGGCCCACGAGCGGCCCACGCACGTCATCCACACGGCGGCCATGACCAACGCCGACGAGTGCGAGCTGAACCGCGCCGCCTGCTGGCAGCACAACGTGAGTGCCGTGCAGCACCTGGCCGCCGCCTGCGCCGCCCTCGACACCCACCTTACCCACCTCAGCACCGATTTCGTGTTCAGCGGGGAGGCTGGCCCGCTGGCTGAAGACGCGGTGCCGGCCCCGGTCAATTTCTACGGCGAAAGCAAGCTGGCCGCCGAGCACGTGGTGCAGGCCAGCACCGGCCGCTGGGCCATTGCCCGCACTGTGCTGGTGTACGGTGTGGCCCACGACTACGGCCGCACCAACCTCGTGCTCTGGGTGCGCGATTCGCTGCGAGCTGGCCAACGCATTAAAGTAGTGGCCGACCAGTGGCGCACGCCCACGCTGGCCGAGGACCTGGCCGAAGGCTGCTGGCTGCTGGCCCGGCAGGCGGCCCAGGGCATTTACCACCTCAGTGGCGACGACTTCCTCACGCCTTATGACTTGGCCTTGCGCGTGGCCGCCCAGTTCAACCTCGATGCCGCCCTCATCGAGCGCGTCGATGCCAGTACTTTTTCGCAACCGGCCCGCCGCCCCGCCCGCACCGGCTTTCGCATCGAGAAGGCCCGGCAAGAGCTGGGCTATCGGCCCCATTCGCTGGCGGAGGGCATTGCGCTGGTGAGCCATCAGCGCGATGAGGCGGGTTAGCGGCAAGCCGCCGGGCTGGCTCATGGGTGACGTGCGCTAAGCCAAAGCGCATAAAAAAACCCACCGGGGCAGACGGCGGGTTTTGCTCTGCTGGAGTAGGCAGCAAGGGTAGAAGAGAGTGGTAGTGGGTAGATACTGAATGCGGTAGATTGCTATTATACTGAATTCGGGAAATAGGAAATGTGAGATTAAGGAGAGAAGACGAGGAATGCCAGCGGCATTTAAGACCAGAACCCGACCAATAGTCCGCCAATCAGCACGGCCGTATGCCCCAGCAGGGCGGCTTCGCCAGCCGCCCGGGGTACGATGATGCCATCGGGGGTGACAAAGTCGACACCTACCGCAGTCTGCCGGAGCAGTTGGGCGGCGCTTTTGGCGCGAGGAGGGGTAGCCACGGAAGGGTAGACTAATAAATACATAGCGAAGCAATAGTAATAAAGTAGACAGCCCGGGGTGACGCTAGCGGCGTGCTTCCCGGAAGGCAATACAATATTACAAGCGAGCTAAAGACTCAAAAAAGGACAGTTTGTGAAATTACAGGACATTGATAATAAATGGAAAAGGATATTACAAACAAGATATTTATCAAATGAATACCGCTTGATAAAAAACGAAAATCATTTTTATTTTGTAAAAATCTGAAAACCAATCATTAAAAATTATCAACAGTGAGTAACGCAAATGCCATAGCTCTGAAAAATATTGAATATTCTGACATCAAATAAGTAGCTATTATTGAATGTTTCATGAATAAAACAGCCTGTTAGCCTTGGTGGCATTATTGCCGGGTTAAGTAGGGCGTGAAGTGCGATTTGGGGTTATTGCGTTCGTGCTTAATATGCTGATAAACAAAATTATAGCAGGAAAAACAAAAGCCCACCACGCTTGGGGTTGCTGCCGGGCCGCCGCAAGTTGCTGGCCCCAACTGGGCACATCAGGTGCCAGCCCCACTCCCAGAAATGAAAGCGTACTTTCCAGCGCCAGTAGCCCGGCCAGGCTGAGCGGTAGGGCCGTTTGGAGCGGGCGTAGTGCGTGGGGCAGCGCATGATGCCACCACACCCGGGCTTCGGAAAGCCCGCTTGCCCGGGCGGCTTCAACAAACGGCAGTGCCCGTACGGCTAGCATGCGGGCCCGCACCAGGCGCGCCGGCCCCGCCCAGGAAGTGAGCCCCAGCAGCAGGCCAAGCCCGATGAGTGAAAAGCCGCCGCGTGCCACCAGCACCAGTACCAGCACCAGCCTGGGCACGGTATCGAGGCCGGTTGCGGCACTCAGCACCAGCGAATCGAGCGGGATGGGGATGGCCGTGGGCACCCGGCGTAGCCGGCACCAGGCCCACAGAGTGGCCACCGCGCCCGCGCCAATGGCCAGGGCAATAGGAGGCACACCCAGGCTCCAGCCCAGCACCACGGCCCCCAAACCCCAGAAGCCCCCTTCCAGCAGCAGCCGATTGCCCCAAAAGCCGGCTGCGCCACCAGTTAGCCCCCCCAGCAAAGCCGCCAATAGCGCCGCCGGTAGGGTGAGCAGCAAAGCCGTGCGGGTACCAAATACCAGGCCGCTAAGGACATCGCAGCCCCGCGGGTCGGTGCCCAGCCAGTGCTGGGTGATGGCGGAGGGCGCTTCGGCCACGTGTGCCAGGTCGGGAACGCCGGGCGCGTAGGGCAGGGGCAAGGCAGGGGCCAGCACTGCCAGCAACACCAGCCCAGCCAGCCACGCCCAGGCCAGTAACCAGCCCAGGGGCCTCCGGGAGAAAAACGGGTTCAGGCCTGCCATCGAATGCGGGGGTCGGCCCAGGAGTAGCTCAAGTCGGCGAGCAGCAGGGATAACAGGCGCGCCGTGCCCACCAGCAGCACACCGCCTACCAGCACGGGGTAGTCGCGGGCGGCGGCGGCTTCGGCCAGGAGCTGGCCCATGCCCGGCAGCGCAAAAATTGCTTCCACAACCACGGCCCCCGCAACCAGGGTTGGGAGGAGTTCGGCCACCTGCGCCAGGGTTGGCAGCAAGGCGTTGCGCAGCGCGTGGCGGCGCACAACGGCGGCGGCGGGCAGGCCCTTCGCCCGCGCCGTCATGATATAGGGCTGACGCAACTCGTAGGCCAGGGCCACATCGAGCTGCAGGGTTAGTTCGGGCAGCGCCGACAGCACCAGTGCTACCACGGGCAGCACCAGCCGGGGTAGTGCCGCGACGTTCAGCCAGTGCGTATCGGCATCGCCTCCGGAGGTAAACTCATAGGCCGGAAACCAGTCCAGCAGCTCCGGGTTGGCGAGTAGCAGCAGCAACCCGAGCGCAATGACAAACAACGGCAGCGAATGCAGCGCCACCAACGCCGTTCGCACCGGGCGTTGCCAGCGTGGGGCCGCCGCCAGAAATGTAGCCAGCGCCAGCGCGGCGGCGGCGGCCAGCACAGCCGCAGTGCCCGTGAGGGGCAGCGTGAACGCCAGCGCCCGGCCCAGGCGCTGCGCTACCGGCTCGCCCGAGCGAAAAGAGGTGCCCATATTGCCATGGCGCAACGCCCGCAGCCACTCGTGGTATTGGTTATGCCAGCCCCGCCACTGCCACGAGCCCGTGGCCGACCGGCCGATGTAGAACAGGGGCTGGTCGAGCCCCAGCCGGTGGCGAATGACCGCGCGGGTAGCCCGCGCTTCGGCCGGAGAATTGGCAGCAGCCGTAAGGCCGGCCAAATTATCGGGCAGGGCCAACAGCACGGCTTGTTCGCCTCCGCTGCGGCTCAGTAGAAATACGGTCGAGGCTAGTAGCCAGGTAGCCAGCAGGGTTTGGCCCAGGTGCCGCAGCAGTAGTCGGGTCATGTGCTAGCGAGCGGCAGCGGGGGCCCTGCGTTCAATGGTGGCCGCAACAAAGCCGGGCTTGAGACTGCTCACGTGCAGGCCCTGGCAGTCGCGGCGGGCTGCAACGCGGTTGGATAGAAAAAAAAGAGGGACCAGCGGCGCTTGCTGCTGCAGCAGCGCCTGTAGCTGCCGCAGCTGGCGCACCCGTCGTTGCGAGTCGTTGGTGGTGGCAATGGTGTCAATAAGCCGGTCGCAGGCCGGGTTGCTGAACCGGGTGGCGTTGGTTTCGGTAGAGCTGCCCGAATGCAGGAGCGAAGCGAAGTTGGTGGCAAAAGGGTTGCCGCGCATCGTGCGCAGAAAGACGTCGAAGTCGCCTTCGGCCAGCGCCTTATCAAAGAGGGCCGACTCGGTGGGGCGGAGGTCGACCACGATGCCCAGGCTGGTAGCCGCCGCCCGAAATTGCAGGGCGGCGGTCGTAAACAACTCATCACCGGCCCGGTAGCGCACGGCCAGCCGCAGTTGCTGGTTGCCCTGGGCCCCTGCCCGCCGCCAGCCGGCCCGGCCAGCGGTGGGCGGCTGCCAGCCCGCGCGTAGCAGCAGCGCCCGCGCCCCCGCGGGGTCGTAGGGCACGGGGCGAAGGCTGTCGTTGTAGCTGGCGCGCTCGAAGGGAGAGACCAGGCTGGCGGTGCGCTGGCCGCGGCCGTGCTGGGTGCCCCGCAATAGTCCCGGCGTGTCGAATAGCCGGCTCAGGGCCTGGCGGGTGAGGGCATCGGCCAGGGCGGGCCGCCGGGTATTAAAGCCGGCCAGGGCAACGTCGTACGAGTCGGACAGGTACAGGCGCACCTCTGGCGTAGGATTGGTGCTCAGGCGGTTAAAGTCGGCCGCCGGCATCTGCGGAAATACATCGAGGTCGCCGCGCCGCAGGGCAAGCGTGGCGGCGCTGGCGTTGGGAATCACGAGGTAATCGAGTTGGGGCGCTTTGGCGTGCAGGGCGAGTGGAAGCCTGGCTACCGCGCTGCCCCACCAGCCGGCTTTGCGGCGAAACGATAAGTAACGGTCTTTTTCCCAGCGCACCAGCTGGTAGGGGCCACAGCCGGGGGCGTGTTCGGGATGATTGGCCAGGTCGGCTGCTATGTAACGCCGGGCCACTTCCCGCAGGGCCGGGTCGGGCGGGCGGGTGGGGGGCCAGCGCTGCAAGCTGGGTATTGAATAGCGGCGCAACAGGTGCTGCGGGTCGAGCGCGGCCTCGGGCAGGATAAAGAAGTCGCCCGAAACAAGCAGTAGCTCCGGTGCCTCACCCCGGCAAACCAGGGTAAACTGCCGGGGGTTGTCTGGGTCGGCCTCGATTTGACGTATCCGGCTGAAATTGGTGCGGGCCGTTTCGTTGGGGATACCCGGGCAACTCATCAGCTTGAGGGTGCAGGCCACGTCGGTCGCCAGCACCGGATGGCCGTCGTCCCAGGTGGCGGCGGGCCGGATGGTGTAGCGAAACGTGGTGAGCGAATCGCCCCGCCGGCCCACGGTTGGCATTTGTGCCGCCAGCGCCGGCTCCATGGCCAGGGGCTGGCTATTGGCTTGAAGAAGACTGAGGTGGAGCAGGTTGCTGGCATCCATGGCCGTCTGGCCCTGCAAAGCCAAGGGGGACAGGGTTTCGGGGTCGTGCGCCCAGCGAATGCGAATAGCTGCGGGTGGTGCGTGCCGGCTTGTGCAGCTGCCTGCTAACAGCAGGCCAAGGCACATCAGAATCCGGACATAAAAACCAGTGTTCACGCGATGGAATGAAGTTGCCCTATTGCTCGGGTTGGAGGCAAGATAGGCAAAACCGCCGTCGCACGGTTCAGCTAGGCGATGTCGCCGGTCCAGCCGCTGGTACCACCATCCAGGGCTGCGATGTCACCGGTCCAGCCGCTGGTGCCGCCATCTAATGCTGCAATGTCGCCGGTCCAGCCACTAGTACCACCATCTACTGCTGCGATGTCGCCCGTCCAACCACTGGTGCCGCCATCCAGGGCTGCAATGTCACCCGTCCAACCGCTGGTGCCGCCATCAAGGGCTGCGATGTCACCGGTCCAACCACTGGTGCCGCCATCAGCGAAGAAATCGACGGGCGCTTTTGGGGCAGCCAGAGTAGCCTTTGGGGAAGCAGGGCCGAAAAAAATGGTGGCGGCTTGGAAAACGGCAACGGTGAGGAAGTTGAGCACGGTATTCAGGCGGTTAATGTGTGTCAGATGATTGAACGACACAAAGTTGGCCACGTTGAATACCGATTAAAAGGACACTATTGCTCTGAATCAGACATTGATTTTACTTATAAAAAATAAAAATATTTAAGTTAATTGTTCTATTAAAGTTAGCTGGTGTTTGTATGAAGAAGCTTTTGCAGGTGCCGAAAATTTAAAACAGCTTTATTTATGACATCATCGGTTTTAAAAGCACTGAGAAATCCATTATGCAAAGCTCAGGAGCTTTCCGCAATGAAAAAAGGAAAGAACGGGTGATTTTATGACGTGGGTTTTAAGGTGGGTCTGAGATAAAAAAGTTTTAAATTAGAAAATAGAGCCACTTTTATGGTAAATGAAGTCTCGAATTTGGTGCGAATTGTGACATCGCGCACGACGGCCGCGTTACCGATGCTCGACCTGCGCAGCAAGCAAGCCAGCAAGGAGCGCTCATTTGTGGAGATACTGCGCAATGCCCCCGAAGCCACGCAGCTGCAGGTGGCCAAGGGGGTGTATGGAAAAGCCACGCCCGCCAACCTGCAGGCCCTGCAAAAGCTCCAGTCGCGGGTGCAGACCAAATTACTGAACCAACTCTACTTCCTCGACCATTCCGACCCGCGGCACCTGGTGTCGCGGCGCTACGAGCTGGAATGCCTGGACTTGCTCCACAAGGTGAGCATCCTGTACGCGGAGCGGGACTTTAAGCTGTCCGAGCGGTTGCTACTGCGTTGCGTGCGACTGGCCGAAACGGGGGAGTTTACGCAGTATCTGGTGCAGGCCACGCGCATGTTGCGCAATCTTTATGGCGAGCAGCGTAAACCGACACCCTATAAAAAGGTAACCAAAAGCCTGCTGCGGGTTCAGCAGCAGCTGGCCTGGGAAGACGAGGCTGAGCAGTTGCAAACCGACATCCAACTGGCTGCCAGCAGTACCGTGGCGGCCCGGCGCAACCTGCTGGCGACCATGCCCGTGCGCTTAGCCCAGCTGGAGGCGCTGTACCGACGGGGACGCAGTTTTAGCACCTATAACGCGCTGTACCGGGCCCGGCTAACCCATGAAGAGCTGCAGGGGCATTTCAAGGAAATGATTCGGGTGGCGGCGGCGGCCGAGCGCCATCTGCAGGATGGCAAGCTGAACGCGCGCCGCTTCGACCTGCGGTTCAACCATTTTGTGACCATCTACGCGTACTTGCGCAGTCGGCAGCCGGTGCGTGGGCTGCTGCTGGCCGAGCGCTACATCCGCGACTTTCATCCTTCATCAAACAATTGGTTTTATTTTCAGGAGCACTACCTGCTGCTGGCTTTGCACGCCGGACGCTACGAGCTGGCCCAGCAGCTGCTGGACACGGTAGCTAAGAACCCGGCGATTCTGGGGCAGCGCGAGGCCGCCATGCAGCGCTGGGACCTGTACCGCTCCTACGTGAATTTTGTGCTACCGGCGGCGCGGGCATTGTCGGCCCGGCAGCGGCAGTTGGCCCAGCAGATGCTGCTGCTGCCCGAGTATAGCCGCGACAAGCGGGGCCACAACGTAGCTATTATGGTGTTGCAGCTGCTGCATTTTCTGCGCGAGCGGAACCTGGAGCCCGTATTGCTGCGTCTCGAGCGCCTGCGCAAATACCAGCAACGCCACCTCACGGAGCCTTCGACACTGCGCAGCCGGCTGTTTTTGCGCTTGTTGCAGGTGATTATGGAGAAAAACTTCGACCCGCTGAAGGCCGCCGAACGGGGCCAAAGCCTGCTGCAGCAGCTGCGCGACACGCCGCCCCCCGGCGAGGCATTCGCCGAAGTCGAAATCATTCCCTATGAGAACCTATGGGGTATTGTGCTGGACCTGCTGCGCGAAGGACCACCGGTAACAGCAGCGTAAGTTTTAGGCGGGAGTGAGTAGGTCGTTCTGCTTTCAACCTCTGGCCTCTGCCTAGAGCCTAGGGCTCGACCACAATCTGGCGCGAGACGCAGTGGCTGGCCACGCAGGCTTCGGAGCCGTAGCCGCGCATGCTGAAGCGAACCGAGTAGGTGCCGGCCCGGCGAAAGGTGTGCTGGGCGGTGCGTCCCTGCACCACGGTGCCATCGCGAAAATCCCAGACGTACTGCATGTTGCGGCATTCTGGAAGCTGGGCTTCGGGCGAGTCGAACGACACGGGCTGGCCCACGCGCACGGTGGTGGTGCTGGCGGTGAAGTCGACGATGTCCTGCTGCAGGAGGTTGATGGGAATGTATTTCTGGCCCCGGCGCACCTCGCCGGTTTTATCAACGATGACATCGAGCTGCACCACGTAGTTTTTGCGCTCCTTATAGCAGTGGCTCACGGTGGGGCCGGTGAGGGTGGTGCCGTCGCCCATGTGCCACTCGTAGGTGAAGGGGCCGGCGGGCTCATCGATGGATGGGCGACCATCGAGGTCGACGCAAAGCATGCGCGGCAGGGGCGGGCCGCAGCGCACACTGGTGGTGTCGCCGGCCTGCTGGGCGTGGGCGGCCAGGCCCGAGAGGAGCAAGAGGCTGGCCAGTAAGGGGAATTTCGCTGCGAAGCGGGCGAGAAAAAGACGCATCATATATAGAAAAGCAAAGCGGGCACCACCATCGGGCTGCTGGAGCCGGCGGCATCGGGCATTAAAACTTGTTGAGGCGCTGCATGACTTCGCGCAGGTAGGTCTGGCCCACGGGAATGTGCTTGCCTTCGATAATGACCGCATTGTCTTCGAGGGCCTGAATGCGGTCGAAGTTGACGATGAACGAGCGGTGCACCCGCGTGAAGCGGCTGGTGGGAAACTTCTCCTCCACGGCCTTCATGGTGCTGTACACGATGAGCTTGCTTTGGCCCGTGACGACGTGCACGTAGTCGCCGAGGGCTTCGACGTAGCGCACATCGTCGAAATTGACGCGCACCAGCTTGGTATCGACTTTCACGAAGGTGTAGTCGGCGTCGGGGGCGGGGGCGGCAATGGCATCGGGGTCGGGCGCGGCGGCAGCAGCGGCGCGGCGCTCGGCGGTGTCGGCGGCTTTTTGGGCAGCTTGCAGGAAACGGGGGTAGCTCACGGGCTTCACCAGGTAGTCGACCACGGCCTGCTCGAAGGCTTCGACGGCGTAGTCCTTGCTGCTGGTAATGAGCACCACCAGCGGCGGCTGATACAGGGTGCGCAGCAGCTCTATGCCGGAGAGCAGCGGCATTTCAACGTCGAGAAAGAGCAGGTCGACGGGGTCGGTGCGGAGCGACTCAGCGGCTTCGACGGGGCTGGTAAAGCTGCCGGCGGCGACGAGAAACGGCGTGTTGGCGATGCAATTGAGCACAACCTGAACCGAGAGGGGGTCGTCATCGACCACGAGGCAGCGTAGAGGGGGAGTAGAACCAGGCATAGGCACGCGGAATTGGGACGTTGGGCTGACGAATGTAGGGCCTGCGGCGCGCTTCTCAAATGCCGGCGCGCTCCTCCAACTGCGGATACAGCTCGGCCAGCTGCTGGCAAATGGTGCCCACCAGAGGCTGGCAATAAGGGCAGTCGGGGTGGCGGGCGGCGCGCTCCAACTCGTCGAGCTGGGTGTGCAGCACCGGCACCCCAAAGTAGGCGACCTGGCCCTTGAGCTTGTGGGCGGTGCGGGCCAGGGCATCGGGGTCGTGGGGGCAGGCGGTGGTCAGCAGGGCTTCGAGGGCCGGGGCTTCGGCGAGGAAGGTATTGACAATCTGCCGCAGGAAGCCCTCGTTGCCGCCGGCCAGCTCTTCGAGTAGGTGCCAGTCGGGTTTGATGAGGGTAGGCGGGTAAGGGGGTGGGAGGGTGGGCGTTGGAGGAGCAGTTGCGGCCAGTTCATTGGGTTTGCCCCCAGGCCCTTCAACCTGCTTCAATTCCTGCCCCCCTACCCCCTTGCCCTCATACCCCAAACCACCCGCGTACCCTAATGTAAAATGCGCCAAGCGGGCATAAAGCACGGCCGGCTCGAAGGGCTTGGCCAGGGTGTCGTTCATGCCGGCGGCCAGGCCCAGCGCACGGTCTTCGGGCAGGACCGAGGCCGTGAGGCCGATGATGGGCAGCTGCGTGGTGTCGGGGAATAACTCCCGGATGCGGCGGGTGGCCTCGTAGCCGTCGAGCTCGGGCATCTGCACGTCCATCAGCACGGCGTGGTAGGGCTCGGCGGCTTCGGCCACGGCTTCCACGGCGAGGCGGCCGTTTTCGGCGATGACCACCTGCACGTTCCAGGCTTCGAGGGTTTTGCGGGCCACGAGCTGGTTGAGGGCATTGTCTTCGGCCACGAGCACGCGCAGGGCCGGCTCGAAGGGCGTGAGCAGGCCGGCGTGGGCCTCGGGCTGGGCGGCGCGGGCATCGGCCACCTCGTAGGGCAGCTCGAAGAAAAACACCGAGCCTACGCCTTCTTCGCTGCTCACGCCAAGCTGGCCGCCGTGCAGCTGCACGAGGTTGCGGGCAATGCTCAAGCCCAGGCCGGTGCCGCCAAACTCGCGCGTGGTGGAGGTATTGGCCTGCGAGAAATCCTCGAAAATGGCCCCTAGCTTATCGGCCGCAATGCCAATGCCGGTATCGCGCACGGCGAAACGAATGAGCGAATGAGTGGCTGAATTGCCTGATTTCACCACCTCGGCCGAAACCGTGACGCCGCCGGTGCGGGTGAATTTGATGGCGTTGCCCACCAGGTTCACCAGAATCTGGTTCAGGCGCACCGAGTCGCCCACCACGGCGGCGGGCACGTCGGGAGCTACTTCTACTTTCAAAAACACGCCCTTGCTCTCGGTGGCGAACTTAAACATGGCGCTGAGCCGGCGCACGGCCTCGGGCAGCCGGAAGGGTACCTGCTCCAGCGTGAGCTTGCCGGCCTCCATCTTCGAGCTGTCGAGGATGTCGTTGATGATGACCAGCAAGTTCTGCGACGACGATTCGATGGCCGTGAGGTATTCGGCCTGCTCGGTGCTGGGCCGGGTGGCCTGCAGCAGGTTGGTGAGGCCGATAACCGCGTTCATCGGCGTGCGGATTTCGTGGCTCATGTTGGCCAGAAACTGCGCCTTGGCCCGGCGCGAAGCCTCGGCTGCGTCGCGGGCCACCACCAAATCGGCGTTGATGTCCTCGATGTGGGCCTTCTGCTGGCGCAGCTCGGTGGTCCGCTCGCGCACGGTGCGCTCCAGCACGTATTGGGTGCGGCGCAGCTGGCGCTCGCGGTAGCGCAGCAGGCCATAAGCGAAGCCGGCCAGCGCCAGCGCAGCCATCAGCCGGAACCACCAAGTGCGCCAGATGGGCGTAGCCACGCCGAAAGCGGCCGTGGCCACCGGGCTCCAGGGGCCGGCCGCGCCGCGCCGCACGCGGGCCTCGAACACATATTGGCCCGCATCGAGGCCCGGAAACTGGGCTTCGGCGGTGGGGCTGGGACGGCTCCACTCGTTGGCCAGGCCGCGCAGGCGGTGCTGGTAGGCGAGAGGTTCACCCGGGTTCAAACTCACGCCCTGGAAGGTGAAGCCCACGCGGTGCCGGGTGGCCGAAAGCCAGCCCAGGGCATTGGCGGGCCGGTATTCGCCATCGACTTCGGCGCTGGTGAGGGCCAGGCCGGGCGCGGGAGTAGCGGTTTGGCGGCGGGTGGCGGCCAAGTCGAGCCGCAGCAGGCCGTTGCGGGTGCTGAGCCAGGCCACGGCCGCCCCGTGGGGGCCGGTAGCGCGGGCGGCGGGCCCCAGCAGGTCGCGGGCCAGCGGGTCGTCCTCGGCCGCCAGCGCCGTGAGGCGGCGGGTTCGGCAGTCGAGCAGCGACAGGCCCTGCCGATGCACCAGCAGCAGCTGCGGGCCGGCCAGGCCAGCGGGCAGCAGCAATAGGTTGTACGTGTATTCAGCCGCCGGGCCAGCGGCCAGCCGCTGCCAGGCTTTCGAGGGTTCGCGAAAAAACAGACCATTGCCTTCGGTAGCCAGCCAAAGGCGGCCGTCGGCATCCTCGACCAAGCTGGTGATATCGAGGCCGGTGTGGGTGAGGCGGTAGGCGGCGAACTTTTGGGTGCTGGGCTCGAAGGCGGCCAGGCCGGTGTCGTGGCTGCCCACCCAGACGCGGCCGGTGCGGTCGGCCAGCAGGGCCGTCACGGTGTTGTGCAGCAGGCCGTTGGCGGTGGTGTAGTGACGCAGGGGCCGGGCCGGGTCGGTGGGGATGTTGTAGAGGCCGTCGGCCGCAGTACCCACCCACAGCCCAGAACTGGGCACGTAGGCGAGGGCGGTGATGCTTACCGCAAGGCTGCCCGATAGCCCGGAAACGGCTTGAGGGATAAGGTTCTGCCGAGTCGCGGTAAACAACCCTGCGAACGTGCCCAGCCAGAACCCGCCGCCTAGTGCCGCCGGACGCGCCAACAAGGCTTGCACAGATTCCCCGGCCAGCTCAGGTGCAGTAAAGTCGCCATTTTGAATCTTGGCGGGGCGATTGAGTTGTAGCTGAAAGAAGCGGTTGCCGCCAAAAGCTGCCCAGGCTTCTGCAGCCTTGTTGGGGTGAGTGGTCGTGAGGGACGGCCACTGCCCCGCCGCGCTAGCCGGGTACGGCTCCAGCCGCAAATGCCGGTCCGAGTGCCGCCACAGGCCCTGGCCGGCGGTGCCCAGCCAAGCATTGCCCTCGCGGTCTTCGAGCAGGCAGCTGATTTCGGCGGCATCGGGCAGGCGCAGATGGTAGCGGCGCTGGTAGCGGCCGATGGCGGTGGTATCGGCGGGCGGCGGGCCGTCGGCGGGCAGAGCCAGGCCGGGCGGCACGGCGGCGCGGGTGGTTTTTTGGAAGGCACCACCGGCGGTTTTCTTCACCGAGATGCCGCCGTGGTAGTGGCCCACCCAGAGCGCGCCGGTAGCGGGGTCTTCGCGCAGGCTCACCACGAAGTCTTCGGCTAGGCCGTCTTTTTGGTTGAAGGACACGAAGCGGCTGCCGTCGTAGCGCACCAGGCCATCACCGGTGCCCAGCCAGAGGTAGCCCTGCCGGTCCTGCGCCAGCGCGTAGATGAACGGGGCGCGCAAACCTTCCGTGGGCCCAAACTGCCGCAAAAACACCTGCTGCGCCCGCGCCGGGCGGGCCAGTATTAGCAACACGCTCAGCAGCGCCAGCAATAGCAGGCCCAATCGGCGCACGTAAAAAAAGCGGAGTAAAAGTTTCAAACCGGACCGGGGCCAGTGAAATAAATTGGAGTCGCAAGGTAGAGCCGGGTAGGGCGGAGCCAGCCTGGTTTCCGTTTGGTTGGGCGCAAGGCGGGTTGAAAGCGGGGGAATCCTCGTTGGGGTAAATAGGTAAGAGCCTCATGCCGAGCGCCGCCAAGGCATCTCGCTCGCTCCGTTCAATAATTGAGTTACTACTGCACGCGAGATGCCTCAGCTACGCTCGGCATGACGTTCTTCCTCAGCCCCTCAGCCCCTCAGCCCCTCAGCCCTCGACCTTCTCTACTTCGCCGTCACCTTGAACTCGGTGCGGCGGTTTAGTTGGCGGCCGAGCTTAGTGGTATTGGGGGCTACGGGCTGGGTTTCGCCGTAGCCGGCGGCATTGAGGCGGGTGGCGGCGATGCCGTGCTGCGTGAGGTAGCCGACCACGGCCTGGGCGCGGCGCTGGCTCAGGTCCTGGTTTTTGGCGGCTTCGCCTACGTCGTCGGTGTGGCCGGCCATTTCCAGCTTCAGGGCGGGCGTTTCGGTGAGGAGCTTTTGCAGGCGCTCCAGCTCGGCGGTGCTTTCGGGCCGCAGCGTGGCCTTGCCCGAATCGAAGAAAATGTTGCGCAGCACGATGACCGTACCTACTTCCAGCCGCTTGAGCGGAATGTCCTTCGTGACTTCGGCGAAGGCCGCGCCGGCGGGCAGGTCGAAGTTTTCGGAGTGAAACAGGTAGCCGTCCTGCCGCACCACGATGCCGTAGTTAGTGCCCGAGGGCAGGCTCACGAGGTAGCGGCCCGAAACGGCGTTGCTGCGGAAGGTGGCAATGGTCTGCCCACTGGCGTTGTCGACCAGGTCGATGGCCGCGTCGAGCGGCTGCTTGGTCGCGTCGTCGGTCACGGTGCCCTTCAGAATCGTGACCTGCGCCGTGGCCACCGCTACCGCCGGGGCCAGCACCGTCTGCTTGATGGGGGCCAGGCGCGAGGCCAGCAGCTGGTTTTCCTCGCTGAGTACGGGCGGCTTTTCGGGACCCAGGAAGGTGATGCGATAAATGTCCTTCGCGCCGAGGCCGCCGGGCCGCTCGCTGCTGTAGTAGCCGTGCCGGCCCGAGGCCGACGTTACGAAAAACACGTCATCATCGGGCGTGTTGATGGGCCAGCCCAGGTTTTCGGGCGTACTCCACTTGCCGTTTTCCAGCACCGATTTAAAGATGTCGTAGCCGCCCATCGAGTTATGGCCTTCCGATGAAAAATACAGCGTTTTGCCATCCGGGGCCATAAACGCGCCCTCCTCGCCACCCACCGTGTTGATAGCGGAGCCCAGATTTTCGGGCGGCGCGTTGCCTTCCAGGCTCACCTTATAGATGTCGGAGCTGCCCGCCCCGCCCGGCCGGTCGCTCACGAAGTACAGCGTGCGGCCATCCGGCGAGTAGCTGGCCGAGCTTTCGTGGGCGCTGGTGTTGATGCGCGAGCCCAGGCGGCGCGGCTTCTCCCAGGTGCGGCCACCGAGGGTGGTTTCGAGCAGGTCGCCGCCGTTGCTGCCCACGTACACGAGCATGCGCTGGCCGTCGGGCGAAAGGCCCACGGTGGCGTTGTGGTCGTCGGTGTTCACGGGCGGGCCCAGGTTTTCGGCCGGGCTCCAGGTTTTGCCGCGCCAGCTGGCCTGGTAAATGTCTTCGAAGTAGCTGTCGGTAGCCGGGTCTTTCTTGCCGCCCGTCGAGCCCGTGCGCCGCGAGGTGATGAGGATGGTCGCCTCGTCGGCCGACACCACCGGGCCATAATCGGAGCCCGGCGAGTTCAGCTCCGGCCCGGCGTTGTCGATGAACACGCGCACGGGGTGGGCCATCAGCTGCTGGCCGGTGCGGCACTCCTGCAGGTGGCGCTGAATTTCGGCGGCGGTATAGGGTGGCTCGCTGCGGCGGTCGGCGGCGGGCAGGGGCGGGGCCAGCTGGTATTCGGCCATGGCCTCGCGCCACTTCGCGCTCAGGTGCAGGGCGCGGGCCAGCAGGTAGTGGGTGCGGGCATCGGCGGTGGCATCAAGCTTGGCCGCTTTTTGCAGGTAGGACAGGGCGGCGGTTTTGATGGCCGAATGCAGGTAGCAGTCGCCGATTTTAACGTTCAGGGCCGCGTTGTTGGGGTTGAGCTCCTGGGCCGCCAGCAGGTGCGGCAGGGCCTGCACGTAGCGCGGCGGGTCGGCGAAGTATTCCTGGTCGCCGGCTTTCAGCTCGCGCTGGGCTTCGCGCAGGCCGTCTTTGTTGTCGCCAAAATTGTCTTTGCTGAACTCGACACTCTGGGCGGCGGCGGGGCTGGCGAGGAGCAGCACCAAGAACAGACGAGGGAAAAAAGGCATGGGTGAAAGGGAAATGCGATAGGTGGGGTTGCAGAACGAGGTAGGGGCGGGGCTTGTCCGCGCCCGCCGTTGAACGGGATTGTTCGAACGGGTGCGAGCGCCCGGGCGGGGGCAAGCCCCGCCCCTACTCCTCTTCGCCCGTGCAGCCGGCGGCGGCGGCGTAGCTGTTGCCCACGCGCAGGCCCAGGGCAGCGGCTTTGCGCCAGTCCTGGCAGGCTTCGTCGGCTTGGCGCAGCATTTCGCGAGCGTGGCCCCGGTTGAGGTAGGCCTCGGCGTAATCGGGTTTGAGTTTAATGGCCTGGCTGGCATCGGCGGCGGCATCGGCGTATTTTTCCAGCTTGAGCTGGGCGGCGGCGCGGTTGTTCCAGGCAAACGCGTAGCTTGGATTAAGCTGCAAGGCCTGGCTGAAATCAGCGATGGCACCCTTATAATCCTGGCTTTCGAAGCGGGCACTGCCCCGGTTGGTCCAGGCCAGCGGGTTGTCGGGTTTCTGGGCCAGGTAGGTGTCGTAGTCTTTTAGGGCCTGGGGCAGCAGGCCGGCGCGGCGCGCGGCGGCGGCGCGGTTAAGCAGGGCCGCGAGCAGGTCGGGCTGGATGGTTAGCGCCTGGGTGTAGTCCAGCACGGCGGCGGCATAGTTGCCCAGCTTCTGCTGGGTGCTGGCGCGGTCGTGATAGGCGTAGGCCAGCTTGGAGTCGGCCTGAATAGCGCCGTTGAAGTCAGCCAGCGCGGCCTGAAAATCCTCTTTTTCGAAGCGCAGCACGCCCCGGTTGTACCAGGCCAGCGCGTAGTCGGGCTTGGCTTTGAGGGCTTCGGAATAGTCGGTTTCTGCCTCGGCGAGCTGCTTTTGGGCCTCGTGGGCGCGGGCCCGGCCGAAGTAGCTGGTGTAGCTGCCGGGCTCCAGCTTCAGGGCCTGGTCGTAGTCGGCGAGGGCGGCGGGGTAATCCTTCAGCTCGAAGCGGGTGGCGGCGCGGTTGGTGTAGGCGGCGGCAAAGTCGGGCCGGGCCGCAATAGCCTGGTCGAAGCTGGCCAGCGCCGCCGGGTAGCGCTGCTGGCCGAAGCTGGCCAGGCCGCTGTTGTACGCCTTTTCGGCCCGCTGCGGGCCGGGCAGAGTGCTGGCCCGCACGGTATCGACCTGCGCGCGGGCCGCCAGCGGCGCGGCCAGCAACACCAAGAATAACAGATATTTTTGCATCATAGCTGGAAGGAAGGTTGAATGCAACGCTCAGCCAGCTAAGGTATTGGATTTTTTTGCTTGCGGCAACTAATAGATGGGAACGGTCATGCTGAGCTTGTCGAAGCATCTCTACCGCACAAGTAATTATTTACTGCGGCGGTAGAGATGCTTCGACAAGCTCAGCATGACCGTTTAGTTCAGTTCTACTTTCCCTTCTCCTGTTTCACCTTGCCAAACAGGCTCTTGGCCAATATCATATGCGCCCCGCGGGTGCCGTCCACTACCTGCGTTACGTCGAGGTCGCCGGCCACGCTGCACAGCATGTAGGCATCATCGCGGCTGAGGTGCTTTTCGGCCACCAGAAAGGCAATCATTTCGCGCACCGCGTCTTTGGCGGCCAGGGTCAAATCTTCGTTCAGGCCCATGCTGATGTAGGCAGTGGGCGTTTCGGCCCGGGGCAGGGTTAGGTGCATATCCTTGCGCACGATGAACTGCAGCGTACCGGTGAGCGAGGTTTCCAGCGCGGTGATGTCGACTTCGCCGTTGCCCTGCCCGGCGTGGCCGTCGCCCACGAAAAACAGGGCCCCCGCCGCGTGCACCGGCAAATACAGCGTGGTGCCGGCCACCAGCTCTTTATTATCAAGGTTGCCGCCGTGAATGCCGGGCGGCGCGCTGTTGATGCGGCCCGAAGCTGCCGGCGGGGCCACGCCCATGCTCCCAAAAAACGGTCGCAGCGGCACGTCGATGCCCGGCAGAAAGTGGGCCACCATCTGCTTTTTATCGAGCGGAATGATGCGCATTTTGCTGTAGCCGAAATCTTCCGGAATAAAGCCGCTTTTGGCCCCGAAGGCATTGTAGGCGTAGGGAATGGCCAGGTCGACGGCTTGAATGCGGACCTCCAGCACGTCGCCGGGCTCGGCCCCCTCCACGAAAATGGGGCCGGTGAGAATGTGCCCGCCCGGGCCTTTGTTGGTTACGTGGGCAACGATGTCGCGCAGGTTGGGCTCGACCTCGGCGGCGGGCAGGCCGGCTCCCTCCAGCCGCTCGGGAGTAGACGTGATGAGCGTGTGCACCCGCACGGTTTCGCCCGATTTGATGCGCAACACGGGTGGCGCGGCGGCATCATAATAGCCCCACGCGGCCGTGGCGGGCGTAATGGGCAGCTCGTGGGTGGCCGCTTTCTGGGCCTGAGCGCGGAAGGAGGGAGCCAGCGCCAGCAAGGGGGCAGCCAGCAGAAATAGGGAGGAGCGGAGATTCATGCCGGTAAGTTCGCACCGGGCGCGCTATTAGGCCGTCGCCACCGTCGGTTGCAGCTGGCGCGCCTGGCCACGGCCGGGGCAGATGAAGGGCAGGGATTAACTGCCAGTGAGGAGTCCGACCCCACAAAAGAGCGCGTTTCCGGGGCGGAAACGAGCTTCTAACTCCCATTTTATTATTATGTTAATCTGTCGCGAGCATTTAAAGTGCCCTTTGCCGCCAGAGCGGTGCCCGCTGCAATTAGGCAAAAGTAGCGCGATGGCGAACAGTTACAAGGTCTTTGGAGCGCCTTGGTGGCCGGAATAGGGGGGCACTCGGTTGGGAGACGTATTCCGTCTGGCTCAGCAATGCCCGGCCCGGGCGAAATTGCGCGGCCGGCCTGCCGCTGAGGCGGGCCATTTGTTAAGTAGAGCTGCTTCGACAAGCGGCCGCCAGATAAGCATGCCGTTTAAGCGTTAATACGCTTACTTCTGCACGACTATTCAAGCTCACATCCTTCTTCTTATTCGCTGCCTGATGAACTCGCCTGCCCAAACCCTTTCCGCCGCCGAAACCACCCGCTACAGCCGCCATCTGCTGCTGCCCGAAATTGGCCTGGCCGGTCAGCACAAGCTCAAGGCCGCCCGGGTGCTGGTGGTGGGCTGCGGGGGCTTGGGCTGCCCGGTGCTGCAATACCTGGCCGCCGCTGGTGTGGGCACGCTGGGCCTGCTCGATTTTGATACCGTGGATGAAAGCAACCTGCACCGCCAGGTGCTCTACGGCCCCGCCGACGTGGGCCGCCCCAAGGCCGAAGTGGCCGCCGAAAAGCTGCGCACTCAAAACCCGTTCATCGACTTACAAGTGCACCAGGAGCTGCTGACGGCTGCTAACGCCCTGGCGCTGTTTGCCGGCTACGACCTAGTGCTGGACTGTTCCGACAACTTTGCCACCCGCTACCTCGTGAACGATGCCTGCGTGGTGCTGGGCAAGCCGCTGGTGTTCGGGGCCATTTTCAAGTTTGAAGGGCAGGTAACGGTGTTCAACTACCAGAACGGGCCCACCTACCGCTGCCTGCACCCCGTGCCGCCCGCCCCCGGCGAGTCCCCCAACTGCGCTCAGATTGGCGTGCTGGGCGTACTGCCCGGCCTGCTGGGCACCATGCAGGCCGCCGAGGCGCTGAAAATAATCCTGGAAATCGGCGACGTGCTCAGCGGCCGGCTGCTGTTGGTCGATGCCCTGGATATGCGCTTCCAGACCATCCGCTTCCGGGCCGTGGCGGCGAATCAGCAGCTTACGGCCCTGGTCCCCGACTACGCGGCTTTTTGTGGCGAAGCCCCGCTACAGGCTGCCCCGGCGCGGGCCCCCGAAATTACCGCTGATGAGTTGAAGGAATGGCAGCAGGCCGGCCGGCTGCTCGTGCTACTCGACGTGCGCGAGCCCCACGAGCACGCCCGGCGCAGCATTGGCGGGCAGCTGCTGCCGCTGGGGCAGCTGGCGGCGCGGCTGGCTGAAATTACCCCCGGTTTGCCGGTGGTGGTGCATTGCGCCAGCGGTGTGCGCAGCCAGCAGGCCGCCCGGCTACTGCTCGAAAAAGGCTTTGCGGAAGTGTACTCGCTGCGCAACGGGCTGGCCGATTATTAAGTGGCTGGCCGCCTTGGGCCGCCGCACCGCTTGGAGTGGGCCAAACGTTTGCCCGGCCCGTAGCGGGGCCAGTGGCTGAATGTGGTATAGCTGTACGCTAATATGCGGGAATTACCCCATCTTTACACTTGGTGCGGGAGCCTGCCACCTGCCTTACAGGTGGCCCTTCCCAACTGGCCGAATCCAGCGGCAGTGTTATTTTTTCGTCATTCTGCCCACTTTGCCCCACTTTCTCACCCTACGCCGGATTCTGCAGCCGGACCGCCCGGCCTGGTGGCTGCTTGGGCTGCTGTTGGCATGGGTGTGCCTGGGCAGCCCGGTGCAGGCCGCCCGCCCCTACTGGGACGTGAGCTACGATTCGCTGGCTGCCACCCTGCCCCGGCAGCCTACCAACAAAGCCCGGCTGCAAACCCTGCAGCATATGCTCGACCTGCGGCCTACCGGCCCCCAGGCGCTGCTGCTACTCGACCGCTTACTCTCCCTGAACCAGCAGCTGGGCCTGCTCGACGAGCGACCCTACCGCAGCCTGCGGGCCGGCGTGGCACTGTGGCAGCAGGGCTCGGCCGATGCCGCGGCCCTCGACTCGCTGCACCACGCCATTGCCGCCTTCGACCGCGCCAATCGTCCCATTCCGTGGGTCCTGATTGACCTGGCCGGCCTCTACAACCGTCTGAACCGCATGGAGGACCGCCGCCGCTACTACGAAGACCGGCTGGCCTACTACCGCGTGCGCGGCCAAATGCAGAATGTGGCCGCCTGCTACGTGTCGCAGGGCGGCTACTACCGCCGCATGGGCGACTATAACCGCACGCTCAACAACATTCTGCGGGCTGCCGACCTGCTCAAAGACTACGACCAGCGCCTGTACGTGCGCGAGCTGCTGGTGGCCGGCGACGTGTATGCCCAGTGGGGCAACCACGCCCGCGCCGCCCAATACCTGAAAATGGCGCAGCGAACGCCCGACTTCCAGCGCATCGATGGCATGGCCCGCGAGTATACTTTCCTGAGCCTGTCGCGGTCCTACGCCAGCAACGGTCATCTAGTGGCGGCACTGGCCATGGCCGATTCGGTGCTGGCCGCCCGCGTGCCCGACCCGCTGGAGCAGCAGCTGAGCCGCGCCTATGGGCTGGTACAGAAAAGTGCGCTCTACCTGCACCAGCAGCAGCCCCTGGCCGCCGCACCCCTGCTGGCCCGCGCCCAGCACCTCGACGACTCGCTGCACGTGCCCATGACCGGCAAGCTGGGCGAGTTTGAGCTGAATGCCGCCTGGGCCCGCTACTACGTGGCGCGCCACGACGATGCCCGCGCCGAGCAGCACTGGCTGCTGGCCTACCGGAAAGCCGCTGCGGCCCATATCGAGCGTTTGCAGCCGGAGTATCTTAAGGAGCTGGTGAGTTTCTACACGCGGCGCGGGCAGCCGGCCCAGGCCCAGCGCTACGCCAATGAGTACATCCGCTTCAACGACGATTTTACCGCCGCCCAAAGCGTTTTCCATGTGGCCCAGTACGAAAGTGAGCGGGTAGAGCAGGCCAAAAATGCCCAGATTGGGGCCCTGCGCCAGCAGCAGGCCGTGCAGGCCGTGCGCCTGCACCTGGGCCAGTGGCTGCTGCTCGGGGCCGGGCTAGCGGTGGTGCTGGTATCGGGACTGGGCATATTCATCTACCGGCAGCTGCGCACCAACCGCCGCACGCTGGCCCAGCTGCGCGACACGCAGGCCCAGCTGGTGCAGGCCGAAAAAATGGCCTTTCTGGGCGAGCTCACTTCGGGCATTGCCCACGAGCTGCAAAACCCGCTCACCTTCATGAAAGGCTTTGCCGAGGTGAGTACCGGCCTGATTGATGACATGAGCGGCCCCACCGCGCCCCACCCCAACGGCAGCCAGCTGCGCGACGAGATAATGGCCGGCCTGAAGCAAAATCTGCAGCAAATCAGCCAGCACGGGCAGCGGGCCTCGTCCATCATCAAAGACATGCTCGAGCACTCGCGCAGCGGCACCAGCCAGCGCGCGCTCACCGACATCAACGCCCTGGCCGAGGAGAACTTGCTGCTGGCCTATCAGGCCCTGCGCACCCTGTCGCCCGAGTTCAGTGCCCAGCTCGTGCGCGACTTCGACCCCCTGCTGAGCCCCGTGGCCGTCGTGTCCGCCGACCTAGGCCGGGTGCTGCTCAACCTGTGCGCCAATGCGCTGTACGCCGTGCGCGAGCGCCAGCGCGAGCTGGCGCTGCTGCCCACGCCCGCGGCCCTGGCTGCCCCGCACTACGAGCCCACCGTGACGGTGCGTACCCGCTGCCTGGCCGGCCGGACGGTCGAAATTCGGGTGGTTGACAATGGCCCGGGGATGCCCGACCACGTGCGCGACAAAATCTTCCAGCCCTTTTTCACGACCAAGCCGGTGGGCGAAGGCACCGGTTTAGGCCTTTCGTTGTGCCACGATATTGTTGCCAAGGGCCACGGCGGTACCTTGGCCGTCGATACCCACGAGGGCGAGGGTACCGAATTCATCATTACCCTTTCTCCGGCCTAGTGGGCATACCTTTTCGTTTGCTGCTGCTGTGCCTGTTGCTGGCCCAGGCCGTGCTGCCCGCACGCCGGGCGGCGGCCCAGGCCGTGCTGCCCGACACGGCCGGCACCGTGCTGCGTACCGTGCCGCTGGGGGGCTCGGTGCTGGATAAGGGCTGGCGTTTTCAGGCCGGCGACGACCCGGCCTATGCCGGCCCCGGCTACGATGATGCCCGCTGGGCCCCCATCAACCCCAACCAGCTGCCGGGCCAGCTGCCGCAGCTCGCTGGCGTGCGCGTGGGCTGGCTGCGCCTGCGCCTGGTGGTGGCCGACAGCCTGCGCGGCCGGGCGCTGGTGCTGCTGTTTCAGCAAACCGGAGCCAGCGAGGTGTATCTCAACGGCCACCTGCTGCACCGCTACGGCCGCGTGAGCGCCGACCCCGCCCAAGTGCGGCCCGGCCCGTTCACGGCCGCGCCGCTGGAGGTGCATTTTGCCGGCCCGCGCGAGCAGGTGCTGGCCGTGCGCTTCGCGCCGTGGGGACCGTTGGCCTGGTTCAAAGACAATATCAATTTTTTGCGGGTGCGCATCACGGGGCTGCCGGGGCTGCTGCGCCGCAATGCCGAGCGGGCCGTGGCCCCCACCGACTACTTCGCCGCCGGGGCCGTGTTTCTGCTGCTGAGCCTGCTGCACCTGTTTTTTCGGCGCTACAACCCGGCGCAGCGGGCCAACCTGTACTTCGCCTACTACGCCGGGGCCGCCGCCCTGGGCTTTGGGGCGCTGTATGGGGGCTGGCAGGTGCAGGACATGGTGCCCTCGCTGGTGCTGGGCATCGGGGCCGATACCTTTTTGCTGCTGAGCTACGTGTGGGCGGTGCGGGCGCTGTACGAGCTGTTTGGCTTCCGGCCGGGGCGCTTGTATGCGGGGCTGTGGGGGGCGCTGGTGGTGTGCCTGCTGCTGAGCGAGTTCACCCAGTTGACGTCATTTTCGGTTAAAACGACTTACTCGCTCGCCTTTTTCACCTTCGTGGCCCTGGCCAGTGCCGAGCAGCTGCGCCTGACCATGCGCGGCCTGCGCCAGCAGCAGCGCGGGGCCCGCCTGATTGCGGCCGGCTACTCGGGGGCGTTGCTGTGCGCCTGCGCCTACGCTCTGCTCATCATCACGCAGCAGCCCATCACCTTCCGGCTATCGGCCACGCTGGTCTCGCTCATGGCGGTGCTGCCGGCGCTGGGTATTTCGCTGTTTCTGGCCCGCGAGTTTGCCACCAACAGCGAACTGCTGCTCGTGAAGCTGCGCCAGGTGCAGGAGCTATCGGCCCAGACCCAGGCCCAGCAGGCCGAGAAGCAGGCCCTGCTGGCCACCGAAAACGAGCGCCTCGAAACCCAGGTGGCCGCCCGCACCGCCGAAGTAGCCGGCCAACGCGACCGCGCCGAGCAGGCGCTGGCCCGGTTGCGGGAGGCCCAGGCCCAGTTGGTGCAGGCCGAGAAAATGGCCTTTCTGGGCGAGCTCACGGCGGGCATTGCCCACGAGCTGCAAAACCCGCTCACCTTTATGAAAAGCTTTGCCGAGGTGAGTACCGAGCTCGTCGACGATATGGACGGCAGTGGCCCGGTAGGCCCCGGCCTGAAAAACGAGATTCTGGCTGGCCTGAAGCAGAACCTGCAGCAAATCAGCCAGCATGGGCAGCGGGCCTCGTCCATCATCAAAGACATGCTCGAGCACTCGCGCAGCGGCAACGGCCAGCGCACGCTCACCGACCTCAACGCCCTGGCCGAGGAGTACCTGAGTCTGGCTTACGAGGGCTTTAAAACCCGCGAGCAGGCCTTTGAGGCGCTGCTCACTACCGACCTCGACCCGCGCGTGGCCCCGCTGGCCGTGGTGGCGGCCGACCTGGGCCGGGTGCTGCTCAACCTGGGTACCAATGCCTTCCATGCCGTGCACCACTACCGCAGCCAGGCCGGTCCGGACTACGTGCCCGCCGTGCGCCTGACTACCCGCACCCGGCCCGCCGGCTTGGAAATCCGGGTGCGCGACAATGGCCCGGGTATGCCGGCCCACGTGCGCGAGCGGGTGTTCGAGCCCTTTTTTACGACCAAGCCGGCCGGTGAAGGCACTGGCCTGGGCCTGTCCTTGAGCCACGATATTGTTACCAAAGGCCACGGCGGCACCCTTACGGTGGAGAGCGTGGAGGGCAGCGGTACCGAGTTCATCATCACGCTGCCAGTGTCGTAGCCCGCCGGACCGGTGCGGGAATCAAGGATTCTGAGTAGCTTTCCCGGGCATATGGCTACATAGCCAGGTATAAATGCGGCGTAGCCTTTCTGCCGGCCGGCGGCATTGCTGGCGTTCTGCCGCGGCCCGCTGCCCTAACTTGCGCCTCTCCTTCGCCACCTGCCTTTTGCTGCAATGACCCCACGTATTGGCAATACCGACCTTTTGCTGTATGCCTCCATCGCCTTTGGCCTAGCGCGGGGCGTCAGCAAGTTTCTGGACCTGCCCCGCCGCCTGCCGCGCTGGGACCGCCTGTTGCGCTACATCTGGGTGCCGGCCGTGGTAACGTACGTCCTGGCGCTGCTGCTGGGCCTTCGCTCGCCGGTGCTGGCCGAATACTATCGGCTGGCCGTGGGAACCACCTTCGGGGTATTGCTGCTGCTGCTGAGCTACTACCGGCCGTCCCGCACGCTGCTGCTGGGCCTGGTTCCGTTGTGGTTCCTCGACCTGCTCAGCACGGGCTTGCTCACGGTGAGCATCCGCCTGCTGAAAACCTACCACGACGGCTTCAATAACGCCGATTACTTCGCTATGCTGTGGCTGTTTTGCTTTTTGTTCATTGCCCGCGGCCAGAAAAAACAGCTCGAAAAAGAACATCTGCTGCGCGAAGAAGAGGAAAAGGCCAAGCGCCTCATCGAGGCCCAGAACGTGGAGCTGGAGCGGCTGGTGGGCGAGCGTACGGCCGCCCTCACCACCCAGGCCGAGGAGTTGCGCGGGGCCCTCACGGAGCTGCGCGCCACCCAGGCCCAGCTGGTGCAGAGCGAGAAAATGGCCAGCCTGGGCGAGCTCACGGCCGGTATTGCCCACGAGATTCAGAACCCGCTCAACTTCGTCAACAATTTTGCCGAGGTGAGCGCCGAGCTGGTAACCGAGCTCGAAGAAGAGCGTGCCCGACCTGCCCGCGATGCCGGCCTGGAAGACGAGCTGCTGGCCGACCTGAAGCAGAACCTGCTGAAAATAACCCAGCACGGCGGCCGGGCGGCCAGCATTGTGCGCGGTATGCTCGAGCA
Organism: Hymenobacter sp. UYCo722; assembly: GCF_040547115.1. Lineage (NCBI taxonomy): Bacteria > Pseudomonadati > Bacteroidota > Cytophagia > Cytophagales > Hymenobacteraceae > Hymenobacter > Hymenobacter sp. UYCo722. Next base: position 778,080 of record NZ_JBEPPC010000002.1, read on the forward strand.
TTCGCGCACGAGCTCGGGCGAGCGCACCCTCACCGACCTCAACCAGCTGGCCGACGAGTACCTGCGTCTGGCCTACCACGGCCTGCGCGCCAAGGATAAAACCTTCAATGCCACCCTGGAACCCGATTTCGACCCCAACCTGCCGCCCGTGCCCGTGCTGGCGCAGGACCTGGGCCGCGTGCTGCTCAACCTGCTCAGCAATGCCTTCTATGCCGTGCGCCAGCGCCAGCAGCGCGGCGCGCCCGGCTACGCGCCCACCGTGCGCGTGAGTACCCGGCGCGTGGGCGACGAGGTAGAAATCCGGGTGCGCGACAATGGCAGCGGCATCCCCGAAAGTGTGAAGCAAAAAATCTTTCAGCCGTTTTTTACCACCAAGCCCACGGGCGAGGGCACTGGCCTGGGCCTGAGCCTGAGCTACGACATTGTGACGCAGGGCCACGGCGGTGCCCTTACCGTGGAAAGCCACGAGGACCAGGGTACCGAATTTCTCATCCGCCTACCGGTTAGCTAAAGCAGTTCCCGCGCTGGAGGCTGTGTCCGCTCGGAAACCGCGATAGAAAGGGGAGCGCCGTTCTGCCCTTCTGAGCCGTGCGGAATACGGGCGATGCCGGCCATGCACCTCCTCCGACTTCAGGCCTGTACTAGCGGCGGGGAATGGCGGAATAACCGGCGCGGATTGGCCGCCCGCGCCGGGGTCCGCCACCCCACCAAACTTATGCGCGGAAATACCGGTTGGGCTAGCTCGATACGCTTCGGTAGCGCCGCAGAGGGCCAGCGCGGTATCTTAGCGGCTGGTAGGGCTGGGGACGTCGGCACCGCATTTATTATTCGCCTGCTTGAGGCTTGATTCGTTGAATATTTTCTTTCTTTTAGGCTGGTTGCGGCAGTGGGCCCTGAGGCTGGGCCTGCTGTTGGCTGCCCCTTGCCTGGCAGCGGCGGCCCCGGCGGCACCCACGCCTCCGGGCGTGTCGCACGTGGTGCTCGACAGTTTGCGTCAACTCCTCAAGCTGCCCCAGACCGACTACGACCGCGTGCTGCTGCTGTGCCAGGTGAGCGACCAGCTCTGGACGCAGCGCACCGACTCGGCCGCCGTGTATGCGCAGCAGGCGCTGGCGCTGGCCCGCCGCGTGGGCTACCGCCACGGCGAGGGCGAAGCCCTGAACCGCCTGGGTGCGGCCCTGCGCGAAAGCAACCTGGCCCGCTCGCTCGAGCTGTTTCAGCAGTCGCTGCGCATTGCCCGGGCCACCCGCGACCGGGCCCTCACGGCCCAGAACCTGCGCAGCATCGGCATCATTTACGTGTACCTGCGCGACCGGCGGCAGGCGCTGAGCTACTACTTCCAGGCCCTGAAAATCGGGCAGCAGCTGCACGACGAGCGCCGGGTGGTTATCGAGCTCAGCAACATTGGCTTGGCCTACGACGTGTTTGGGCAGCTCGACTCGGCCCAGCTCTACCAGGCGCGCGCCCTGGGGCTGGCCCGCCGCCTGCACACCCCCACCAACTACATTCTCTACGGCCTGGGCAACGCTGCCCGCCGGCGCGGCGAGGTGGCCCAGGCCCGCACCTACTACCACCAAAGCATCACCGAGTCGAAAAAGGTGGGCCACCTGCGCAGCCTCAACTTTGCCTACGTGGGCCTGGCCGAACTTTACCAGCAGATGGGCCGGCTCGATTCGAGTATTTACTACGCCCGGCTGGGCTGCGAGGCCGGCCGCACCAACGGCTTTTTGCGCGGCGTGCTCAATGCCAGCAGCCTGCTCACGCAGGATTTCAAGCGGCGCGGCCCGGCCGACAGCGCCCTCAAGTACCAGAGCCTGATGCTGGTGATGAAGGACACGCTCTTCGGCCAGGAAAAAGTAATGCGCCTGCAAAGCCTGAACTACCGCGAGCAGCAGCGGGCCCAACAGGCTGCCGCCGCCCAGGCCGCGCTACGGGCCCGCTACCGCACTTTCGCGCTGGTGGGGGTGCTGGTGGGGCTGCTGGTGCTGGCGGTTGTGCTGGCCCGCCACGGCCGCCAGCAAGAGCGCGCCCGCCAGGCCCTGGAGCAGTCGCTGGCCGAGCTGAAAACGACTCAGGAGCAGCTGGTGCAGCGCGAGAAGATGGCGTTTTTGGGCGAGCTCACGGCCGGCATTGCCCACGAGTTGCAAAACCCGCTCAACTTCGTGAAAAACTTTGCCGAGGTGAGCACCGGGTTGGTTGATGAAATCAGGGGGGAGCAGCACGACCCCACTGGGCAGGGCCCCGCCCGCAATGCTGCCCTGGAAGCCGAGATTTTGAGTGGCCTGAAGCAAAACCTGCAGCAAATTAGCCAGCACGGGCAGCGGGCCACGTCCATTATCAAGGGCATGCTCGAGCACTCGCGCACCGGCACCGGCCAACGCGAAACCATGAGCCTGAACACGCTGGTGAGCGACAGCCTGCGCCTGGCCCACCAGGGCCTGCGCATCAAGGATAAAGAAAGCGAGGTGCAGATAACCACCGCGCTGGCTCCCGGGCTGCCTGCGGTATCGGTGGTGGCGCTCGACATGGGCCGGGTATTCATCAACCTGTTCACCAACGCCTTTTACGCTTTGCAGCAGCGCCAGCACCAGCTGCCCGCCGGCCCCGCCTATCGCCCCGAACTCACGGTGAGTACCCAGGCCGTGCCGGGCGGCGTCGAAGTTCGCATCCGCGACAACGGTACGGGCATGCCGCCCGAGGTGCAGGCCAAAATCTTCCAGCCCTTTTTCACCACCAAGCCCGTGGGTGAGGGTACCGGCCTGGGCCTCTCGCTGAGCTACGACATTGTGACGACCGGCCACGGCGGTACCTTGCGAGTAGAAAGCCGCGCGGGCGAGGGCACCGAGTTTGTGGTCGGCCTGCCCGCGTAGTGGCGGGGCGGCGGGGCCGCCGCAATAGTGAAACATCTTGATAAAGCGCGGCCAATATGCTTATCTTTAAGCGCGCCCATAGTGGGTGCTTGCTCGCTTGAAAAGTTTGTGGTGGCGCCGGGGCGCGGTTATTCTGTGGTTGCTGGGGTGGCGAAACGCGGCCGGCTTGCCGGTGCAGCTTCCGGCCGCCGACCAGCTGCGGGCCGAGTTGCAGGCCCACGCCCGGCCCGATACCGCCCGCGTCAAACGCCTCAGCGCCCTGGCCCTGGTGCTGCGCAATAATGCGCCTGAGGAGTCGGCAAGCTTGTTCCGGGCCGCCCTGGCCCTGGCGCAGCAGCTGGGCTACCCCGCCGGCATGGCCGAAGCGCGGCTCGGCCTGGGCTTCTACCACCGCCACCGCAGCGAGTATGGATTGGCGCAGGCCTATTCGGAACAGGCCAACAGGGACTTTGCCCAAACCGGCAACCGCCAGGGCCAAACCCGCAGCCTCTATAACCTGACCTGTATTTTTCTCGACCAGGGCCAGCTAGCCAAGTCCTTGCAAACCAACCTCGCCGGCCTGGCCCTGGCCGATGCCGGGCACGACCGCAAGTGGCAGGCTTTTCTCAATACCCAGCTGGGCACCACGAGCACCCATCTGGGCGAATACGCCCGCGCCCGCCACTACCTGCGCGAGGGCCTGCGCTGGGCCGTGGCCTCCGGCGACCAGCCCAGCGTAGGCCACGCCTACGCCGGCATCGGCGACTTGTACCGCGCCCAGGGGCAGTGGGCCGAAGCCCAGCGCAACTATGAGAAGGACGCCGCGAGCTACCGGCGCATGCGCGATGAAGGCGGTATTCTGTACGAGGACATCAACATCGGCGACATGCTGGAGCGCCAGGGCCAGGTGCCGCAGGCCCTGGCCGTTGGCCGCCGCAGCCTGGCGCGGGCCTCGCGCCTGCAAAAACTGGGCGAGATAACGCGCGCCCAACTGCTGCTGGCCCGTGCTTATCTGCACGCTGGCCAGCCCGATAGCGCCTTCTGGTACGGACAGCCAAGCCTGCTCGCCGCACAGCGCAGCGGGGCTAAAAGCATTAGCCGCGATGCCAGCCAGGTGCTGGCCCGGGCCTCGGCTCGGCGGGGCCGCTTCGATGCCGCCTACCGCTACGAGCAGCTGTTCGGCGCGTACCGCGACAGTCTCAACACCAGCGACCAGCAGCGCCGGGTGGCGGTGGTAACGTATCGGGGCGAACTGGCCAGAAAACAGGCTCAGATTAGCTTGCTTACCCGCAACGAACGCCTCATGCGGGCCAAAAACCGCCAGCAGCGCTGGTTTCTGCTGGGCGCGCTGCTGGGGCTGGCGGCCGTGGCCGGCCTGAGCTGGGGATTGTGGCGCAACATCTGCCGCCGGCGGAGTGCTTATGCCCTGCTCCGGCAGCAGCAGGACGAACTGCGCGCCACTCAGGCCCAGCTGGTGCAGTCTGAGAAAATGGCCTTTTTGGGCGAGCTCACGGCGGGCATTGCCCACGAGCTGCAAAACCCGCTCACCTTCATGAAAAGCTTTGCCGACGTGAGCACCGGGCTGGTCGAGGAGATTAATGGCGCGCGCTCCGGGGCGGGGCTGGGGCAGGACATCCTGGTTGGACTAAAGCAGAATCTGCAGCAAATCAGCCAGCATGGGCAGCGGGCTTCGTCCATTATCAAAGACATGCTGGCCCACTCGCGCAGCGGGGCTACCCCGCGCCAGCCCACCGACCTCAATGCCCTGGTGGCCGAGCACCTGCGCTTGGCCTACGAGGGCGCACGGGCCGCCAACCCCGACTTCACCGCCACGCTGCGCCAGGACCTTGACCCCGACCTGGGCCCGGTGAGCGTGGTGGCCCCCGACCTGGGCCGGGTGCTGCTCAACCTGTGCACCAACGCCCTCTACGCCGTGCGCGAGCGCCAGCAACTGGCCGCCGCCGCCGGCTCCGGTGAGCAAGCTGCGCCCTATGAACCCAGCGTGGTGGTGAGCACCCGGCGGGCGACCCACGGGCAGGCCGTAGAAATCGGGGTGCGCGACAACGGTACGGGCATGCCGGCCGAGGTGCAGGCCAGGGTGTTCCAGCCCTTCTTCACCACCAAGCCCGTGGGCGAGGGCACGGGCTTGGGTTTGAGCCTGAGCCATGACATCGTGACCCAGGGCCACGGGGGTACGTTGCGCGTGGAAAGCCGCGCGGGTGAGGGCACCGAATTCGTGATTAGCTTGCCCGTTTAAACCCTAATTTTTAATCGAATTAATTCTACCCGCGAGCCGTACGTGCCGCGTGGCCCCACTTTGCCTATGCGCTACTTTTTACCGCTCGCGGCCCTGTGGCTAGCCGTTCTCGCTGCTTTCATCATTGCCGGGTAGCCATGCTTGCCACCTTCACCGACTATTTCATCCCGGCCGACTTTGCCGGCAGCCCCGACCTGCGGCGGCGGGTGCGCATCATCATCAACACCGTGCTGCTGACGAGCTTGTTCTCGCTCAACTTTATGCTGCTGTGCTGGTGGGCCCAGCTAATGCCGGGCTTCTACGTGCTGCTGTTCGGGGTCGTTAGCTTTGTGCTGCTGCCGTTTGGCTACCGCGCCGGGTGGTATTCGCACGTGGTGCTGGGCTATGCGTTTCTGTTCGTGGGCTACCTCACGGTGGTGGTGAACTCGGCGTACCAGGGCGGCTACTACGCCCCCACCACCTGGTGGCTGTCGTTGTGCAGCGTCACGGGCACCTTCCTGCTGGGTCGCCGGGCAGGGCTGATTTCCTTTGGCGTGGCCCTGGCTACGGCCTTGGCTTTTTGGGGGCTGGAGCAGCGGCACTACGGGTTTCCGAACCTGGTGCCGGCCGATAAGGCGCAGTTCTGGCACCTCGACATTCTGGGCGGGCTGATGCTGATTTTGCTGGTAGTGGCGCTGGTCTTCGACAACATCAACACCCACACGCTGGGTGTTGTCGGGGCCCAGAACGTGCTGCTCTCGGAGCGCACCGCCCAGCTCGAGCAGTCGCTGGCCAACCTGCAGGCGGCCCAGGCCCAGCTGGTGCAGCGCGAGAAGATGGCCTTCCTGGGCGAGCTCACGGCGGGCATCGCCCACGAGCTGCAAAACCCGCTCACCTTCATGAAAAACTTCGCCGAGGTAAGCACCGACCTCGTGGACGACATCGGCGGTACCCACCCCGGCGGCCTCCCCCGCGCCACCGGCCTGGAGGGCGAAATCCTGGCCGGGCTGAAGCAGAACCTGCGCGAAATCAGCCAGCACGGGCAGCGGGCCACGGCCATCATCAAAGGCATGCTCGAGCACGCGCGCGCCGGCACAGGCCAGCGCGTGCCCACCCCACTCAATGCGCTGGTCGAAGACAGCCTGCGCCTGGCCTACCAGGGCCTGCGGGCCAAAGACCGAGACTTCCGCGCCGAACTGAGCACCGCGTTCGACCCGGCCCTGCCCTTGGTGGCGGTGGTGCCGCAGGACCTTAGCCGGGTGCTCATCAACCTGCTCACCAACGCCTTTTACGCCGTGCAGCAGCGCCAGCGCCATCACCCCGCCCCAGCCAGCTACCGCCCCGAGGTAACGGTGCGGACCAGCTTCGGGCCGGGCGGCGTCGAAATCCGCATCGGCGACAATGGCACGGGCATGCCGGCCGAAGTGCAGGCCAAAATTTTCCAGCCCTTCTTCACGACCAAGCCCGTGGGTGAGGGCACCGGCCTGGGCCTCTCGCTCTCGCACGACATTATTGCCCAGGGCCACGGCGGTACGCTGGCCGTGGAGAGCCAGCCCGGCCAGGGTACCACCTTTTGCATCACCCTCCCAGCTTAATTGCGCCGATGTTCATGAAACACTTTTTACTGGCGCTGCTTGCGGCCCTGGGGCTGCTTTCTGGGGCTGCCGCCGCCGCGCCTTTACCGGCCGATATGGCCGCCCTGCGCATCGACCGCTTGCCCGCCGGGGGACTGATGCTCAACAAAGGCTGGCGCTACCACCCCGGCGACGACCCCGCCTGGGCCCGACCCGGCTTCGATGACCTCGGCTGGGACACCCTCAACCCCGTCCGGCCCCGGCGCGAGCTGCCCGCCCGCCTGCACACGGGCATGGGCTGGCTGCGGCTGCGCTTCCGCCTCGGCGACAGCCTGAGCCGGCAGGTGCTGCTGCTGCGGCCCAACGCCAACGCCGCCTTTGAGATGTACCTCGATGGGCAGCTGCTGCACCGCGATGGCCGCCTGCACCCCGACCCCGCCCAGGTACAGCCCAACTTCAACACGCTCGCGTCGCTGGACCTGCCCGGCCTGGGCCGCGCGCCGCACGTGCTGGCCGTGCGCTTTGCTCCCATGCAGTACCCCGCGTGGGTGCTGGGGGCGGATAACTTCCCGCCGCTCTTCTGCCGGCTGTTCACGGAGCCGCAGTTTCGGCGGCAGACCGCCGAAGTCGCGCAGAATGCCACCCGGTTGATGGTGCCGGCCAGCCTTTTTGGGCTGCTCACGCTGCTGCACCTGGTGTTCTTTCGCTACAACCCCGCCCGGCGCGCCAACCTGTATTTCGCCTTCTACGCCGGGTCGGCGGCCCTGTCCTTCTGGCTGAGTGCCTACCTGGCGGGGGGCGACACCAATTTCTCGTCAAACGCGCAGGCCCTGACGGCACCGGTGGCTCTGGCCGGGTTGCAGTTTCTAAGTTATATGTGGGCAGTGCGAGCGCTGTATGCGCTCTTTGGCTACCGGCCCGGCCGTCTCTACTACGGGCTGTGGGGGGCCGGCGGCCTGACCCTGGCCGGGGGTAGCCTCTATCTTTTTACCACTGGGGCCTCTATAATCGCGGCGGTCGTATTTATGGGGCTGGCCATCATCGAACTGCTGCGCCTGACGGTCAAAGCGGGGCGAGAGCGCCAGCGCGGCGTCGGCATTATCGGCACCGGCTTCGCCGTCGGGCTGCTTAGCCTGCTGGCCACGGTTGTGTTAAGCGCGGCCAAGGTGTATTACTTCAATAACGCTTTATTATTTATATATATTCTGGCGCCAGCGCTGGGCATCTCGCTGTTTCTGGCCCGCGAGTTTGCCCTCGACGCACAGCAACTGCTGCTCAAACTCCGGGAGGTGGAACAGCTTTCGGCCCAAACCCTGGCTCAGGAGCAAGACAAACAAGCCCTGCTGGCCGCCCAGAACGAGACCCTCGAAACGCAGGTACACGAGCGCACGGGCGAGCTGCAACGCTCGCTCACCGACCTGCGCGCTACCCAAGCCCAGCTGATTCAGCGGGAGAAGATGGCCAGCCTGGGCGAGCTCACGGCCGGCATCGCCCACGAGATTCAGAACCCCTTAAACTTCGTCAATAACTTCTCCGAAGTGAGCACCGAGCTGCTGGAGGAATTGGAAGAAGAGCAGGCCAAACTCATTCGGGACGCCGGGCTGGAAGCCGAGCTGGTGGGCGACCTGCGGCAGAACTTGGGCAAAATCAGCCACCACGGGCGGCGGGCGGCGGCCATCGTCAAGGGCATGCTCGAGCACTCGCGCACGAGCACCGGCGAGCGGGCCCCGACCGACCTCAACCAGCTCTGCGACGAGTACCTGCGCCTGGCCTACCAGGGCCTGCGGGCCAAGGACAAAACCTTTAACGCCACGCTAAACACGGATTTCGCGCCCGGCCTGCCCTTGGTTGAAGCCGCCGGGGCCGACGTGGGCCGGGTGCTGCTCAACCTGTTCGGCAACGCCTTTTATGCCGTGCAAAAGCGCCAGCAGACCGGCGAAGTGGCGTATAAGCCCACGGTCTGCGTGCGCACAAAACAAGTCGGCAATCAGGTCGAAATCCGCGTACACGACAACGGCATGGGTATTCCGGACGACATCAGAGCCAAGATTTTCCAGCCTTTTTTCACGACCAAGCCCACCGGCGAGGGTACGGGTCTGGGCCTTTCGCTGAGCTACGACATCATTACCAAAGCCCACGGCGGCGCGCTGGCCGTGGAGAGCCAGCCCGGCCAGGGCACTGAATTTGTCATCACGCTGCCGGCCTAAGCCCGGGGCGGGCTACCTTTGAACCTCACGAACTTCTGCAAAATCCACTCCATGCAAATTCTGGTTGTTGACGACGAAACCGATGTGCGCGACCTGTTTCAGCAGCGTTTCCGCCGTGAAATCCGCAGCGGCGAGCTGAGCTTCAACTTCGCCTTTTCGGGCGAGGAAGCCCTGGAATTCCTGCGCGGCCGCCCCTCTGAGGTGCTGCTCATTCTCTCCGACATCAACATGCCCGGCATGAGCGGGCTGGAGCTGCTGGGCCACGTGAAGGCCGAAGGCCACATGCCCCCCACCACCATGATGATGATTACGGCCTACGGCGACGAGCAGAGCCGCCAGCAGGCGCTGGGGCTGGGTGCTACCGACTTCCTCACCAAACCACTCGACTTCGCCGTGCTGCGCCAGAAGCTGCAGGAATTGCCGGCGTAGGAGTTGGCGCGGCGGCATGGTCCTGCGTTCCATCCTTTTTCAACGTATTTTCGTCCTGTTAATTTGCCTGGTGCTACCTTTTATGAAAACCAAAATCCTGGTTGTCGACGACGAAACCGACCTTGAGCTGCTTATCAAGCAGAAGTTTCGGCGTAAAATCCGGGAGAATGTCTACGAATTCGTATTTGCCGCCAATGGCCAGGAAGCCCTCACGCGCATCCTCGAAAACCCCGATACCGACGTCATCCTCTCCGATATCAACATGCCGGTGATGGACGGCCTGACCCTGCTCTCGCACACCCACGCCGAGCATCCGGACATGAAAACCGTCATCGTATCGGCCTACGGCGACCTCGGTAACCTGCGCACCGCCATGAACCGGGGCGCTTTCGATTTCGTGGTGAAGCCCGTCGATTTCGCCGACCTGGAGCTCACCATCGAGAAAACCGCCGAGCAGGTGCGCCAGCTGCGCGACACCATCCGCGCCATCCAGGAAAACAACATTCTGAAGATGTATGTCGACGAAACCGTGCTCAATTTCATGACGCGGCCCGACTTCGAAAACCGCCTGCTGGCCTCCGAAATGGTGCAGGCCACCATCGTTTTCCTCGATATTTGCGGCTTCACGGCGCTGGCCGAAAAAATGCCGCCCACCGACGTCGTGGGCCTGCTCAACACCTATTTCGACCTCGTGGTGAAGGAGTTTATTGCCCAGGGCGGCCACGTCGATAAGTTCATGGGCGATGCCGTGATGGCCGTTTTCCGGGGCGAGCACCACCTCGACCGCGCCATCGATGCTGCCCTGTCGGCCCGCACCGCCCTGCAGGATAGCAAAACCCCGCTACCCGCCGGCTTCGACTACCGCCCCGAAGTCAGCATCGGCGTGAACACCGGCGAAGTTGTGTCGGGCAACATCGGCTCGGCCTCCCTCAAGCGCCTCGACTACACCGTTATCGGCGACGTGGTGAACATGTCGCAACGCCTGCAATCGGCCGCCAAAGCTGGCCAGGTCATCATCAGCGAAGCCGTGTACCTGAAGGTAAAAGAATCCTTTCAGTGCCGGTACGTCGATGAGGTCGTGCTCAAGAATAAGGCCCAGCCGGTGAAGATTTACGAGGTAATGGAGTAGCCGAAAGGGCCAAGGTTGGAGCACAAGGAACGTCTACCTCGGCTGCGCTCGGCATGACGTTCTTTTCCCTCAAAAACTTATCCTGCCAGCGCCCGCATTTTCTCGTTCTGGGCCCGAATGCGCTGGCACAGCATCCGCAGAATGTTGCGCAGCACTTCGGCCCGCTCCTCCATCACGTCATAGAAATCTTCCTGGTCGATGCGGAAGGTCAGCACCTCGCTCAGGGCCGCCGCCGTGGCCGAGCGGGGCTCGGCATCGAGCAGGGCCAGCTCGCCGAAAAAGTCGCCGGGTCCGAACGTAGCCAGCTGCTGCGGACCATTGAAAATACCCACCTGCCCATCGTGCACGATAAACAGCGAGGTTCCAATGTCGCCCTTGGCGAAAATTTCCTCGCCCTCCCGGAACGTCACTTCCTTCATAATGGGCACAATGCTGCTGAGCACGTTTTCGGGCGTGGTGGCAAACAAGGCAGTGCTTTTGAGCACCACCACCCGTTCCAGGGCGGAGATTTTAGCCTCGGTAGCAGCGTGCGGATGGCTCATAGCGGGAAGGTTGAGGGCGGATAATGGCAACCCCTGCCGGGCGGCCAGCGCGCCGGCGGCTACTCCGGCGCTTTCGCGCAGCAGCAGGTAGGGCGAGGTAAAGTAAGGGCGCAGCAGGGCCAGCGCATCGGGCTCGGTAGGCTGCCAGTGGCGCAAAGCCGTGCTGAGGGTCCAGGACGTGAAGGCGGTGTGGCCGTGGCGTAGCAGTAGCGCGGGCAATGGCTCGGGTGTGGGCAGCGGTGCGTAGTGGTGCGGGTGCGGCGGCGGGGCCATGGCACTGCCGGCCGCCGCCGCCGCGCTCATCGGGACCAAGGCATGGTGCACGGCCGGGGCCGGAGCCGCCGTGAGACTGGCAAACAGCCGGGCCTTGTCGGCCACGGGTGAGTCATCAAGCAAGGCCTGCAAGCCTTGGTAAACGGACCTGGGAATGAGGTTGTCGAGGATTTCGAGGGCATTGGCCTGGCGCTCGCGGGCGGCGTGGGCCACGTTGCGCTGGGCGGTGGCCACCAGCTCGGCATCGTAGAGCTGGGCCAGCAGGCCGAACACGCGCTGGTGCAGGAGCGTCAGCTCGTAGTCGACGGTGGCGGCCAGAGCGGGCCGGCCGTCGGCCACCACGCCTTGTAGCAGCTGCGCGGCTAGGCTGAACTCCTCGCGCAGCAAGTGCTCGAACGTGGGCCGGTCGGCGGTGCGGGCCGGGAAGCGGCGCAGGGCCCGTAGCGCCACCCCACGCGAAAACAAATGCGGGTGCCGGGCCAGCTCCACCAGCACCGTGCGGCTGGCCGAATTATCCAGCCGTTCGAGCACGGTGGAAAGGCGCTGCGGGTGGGCGGGCTCGGCCTCGTGCAACAGCGTTTCGCGTAGCATGGGTACCACGGCCGGGCCCAGGGCCACCAGGCTGTCGGCGGCCGCAGCCCAGCAGTGCTTGTCGGCGATAGCGGCCAGCAGATGGTGGGCCAGCCCCAGGTGGCCCACCGTGCCGATGGCCCGGAGGGCCGCCTGTGCTACTGCCGGTTCCGGGTTGGCCAGCTGGCGCTCAATCAGCTCCTTTTGAATGTCGAGCGGGAAAAGCGGCAGCAGGGCCAGCGCGGCCAGGTCGGCGGTGGGGCCGGGGTTGCTTTCCGCGTTCGGTAGCAGCAGATAGAGGCTGTGCTGGGCAGCTGCGTGCTGTGGCGCGGCTTCGAGGCTGCCCCGGATGGCCCCCTGGCGGGCGGCCAGGTCGGGGCCGGCCAGCAGCGCGGCCACGGCCGGCGCGTCGGGGATGGCGGCGGCCAGCTGGCGGGCGGCGGCTTCGCGCACGGTGGGCGCGGGGTCGCGCAGGGCCAGCGCCTGAAGGGCTTCCACGGGTAGCGGGCGGACTTCGGGGGTGGCCAGCAGAGCTAGGCGAATGCGCTCGTCGGGATGTTCGAGCAGGCGCGGCACGTATTCGGCCAGCGCCTTGGGTTCGTGCCTGCGCAGCCAGGCCACGGCGTTCAGCACCTCGGTGGGGTGGGGGCTAAGCAGGTGAGCCAGCACTACGTGGCGGGCCGCATCGGGCAGGGCCAGCTCGGCGGTTTCGGCGAAGCGGCGGCCCAGGCCCTCCTTCAATTCGGCCAGATAATTCAGATAAGTACGGCGCAGAAACAGCAGCGCCAACAGCAGCAGCGCGCCCATCCAGACCAAGGGCAGGCCGCTATCGAGCAGGCCCGACGAGCGCAGGGCGAAGAACAGCCCGCCCGTGAGGGCCATGCCCAGCGGCTCGTAGAAGCCCTTGGCCAGCGTGTGCGCCGCCAAGCGCTGCGGTGGGGCCAGCGGCTGAAACAGCACCAGAAATACGGGGTCGAACACGGTGCGGCGCAGCACTTCGAGCAGCAGGTACAGCCCGCAGTAGAAGGCCAGCTGCCCGGTAGCCGAGTAGCCGCTGGCCACTTTGTAGCCGCCAAACACGGCCAGCGCTACCAGCGCCACCACCGGCAGCAGCCGCAGCGACCATTGCACACCGTAGCGCTCCAGGGCCTGCCGGCTCACCAGCAGCTTGAAGAACGTGGCGGCCAGGTAGGTGGCCGCCAGCAGCCAGCCCACCGACTGCGTCACATCCTCCGCCTCGTGAAACTTGTGCTTCACGTTCAGGAAAAACATGTACTCCACGCCCGTAATCACGGCCGCGATAGCCACTAAGCTCAGGCACATGGCCAGCACCAGCTGGCTGCCGCCGAACAGCTGCTGCACCAGCTTCTTGGGTGGCTGGGCCACGGCCCGCACCGGCCGCGCCATGGCCTCCACCACGTGCGAGCTAAGGGTGGCCCGCAGCGTGAACAAGGCCCCCAGATAGGCCATAAATGCCACGCCCAGCAGCACCGGCAGCTGCGCGTCGCCGTGGATGAGGGCGGCCAGCACCGCGCCCAGCGCCTTGGCCGGCATGTCGCCCGAGCTGATGACGCTGAACAGGCGCTTGCTCTGCCGCACATCGAACACCACTGCGGAGATACCCCAGAATTCGAGGTTCGTCAGTAGATAAATGACCCGGTAGCCCGCCATGATGGCCACCGCCGCCGCCACCGAATGCCCCACCGCTACCAGCACGCCCAGCACCCCGGTGAGGGCCACCACGGCCAGCAGCACGCGCACGACCAGCGTTTTCAGCAGGTAGTGATGCTCGAAATGGGTGTAAACCTTGCTCACGGCCATCATGGCCAGCGCGCCCATGAGGTAGCCCAGCGGCAGGCTGTGCTCGGGGTTGTGCTCGAGCAGCAGCACGTTGGCCGCCACGTACACCAGCACCGAGCCGATGCCGAGCAGGAAATTGTGCAGCAAAAACAGCCCCACGGTGCGGGTTTCACTGGCTTTGATGCCGAACAGATTTTGCAGAGAGGTGGCCGGAATCATGCAGAAAGGCGGCCGGCCCCACCGGGCACGGCTCTGGCCAAAGATAGGGCGAAGGCATGTAGCGCGGACTTCTAGTTCGCGCTACAGCATTATCCGCTCCGCTGCTGGCTCGCGGGTAGCGGTATTCAGCCCTTTGAACTCGATGTACTTCACATTCGGCACCCAAAACGTGCCGCCCTCAATGCGCAGAAACACCCGCTCCAGCTGAATCTGCTTGCCGCCGATGGTGGTGTACACGTGAAAGGCCTTGTCCGTGGGCGAGCGCAGCAGAAAAAACCGGACCTTGCTATAGGCCGCGAATTTCAGCTCGTACTTATCGGTCGCCAGCTTCTCGGCCGTGAGGCCGTAGGCAAACTTGCGCTGGATGAAGTTCAAATCCTTGCGCTCGCCGTGCTCATCGTACCGCAGCCAGAACACATTAATCGGCTCAGCCTCATTTAGCTTGCCTGCGTTGTTAACGTTCAGCTGGTAGATAACGGTGTTGGTATTCGGGTCGCGCTGGAGGTAGAAAAGCTGGTTGGTAACCCCACTCGGCACCGGGAAGGTAGTGGCTGGCTTCGGGGCTGGCGGCAGGGCGAAAAGGAGATTGAAAAGCAGCAGGAGGGTCGTTGCCGACATTGTTTTTAGGGGAGTGAATTGGCCCGTAAAGGTACGCCTGCATGTAGCGCGTACTCGCAGAGTCCACGCTACTTCATCTGCCGGAATTTCCGCTGCATGACCTCCTGCACCGGCACGTTCGAAATCTTGCTTTCCAGCCACGATACGATGTCCAGGTACAGGAACGGCCGGCTCTCGTAGGGCGTGGCGGCGATGACGATGAGCTTGTCGCGCAGCCGGATGAACGCCTCGCGTACCTGGTGCGGCGCGATGCTGCCCACCGTGCGCAGAAACCGGAAAATCTCGACCTGCATGGGCTGCTGGTCGTCCATCTTGCCCAGAAAGTGGTACACCGACCGAATCTGATAATCCAGGCTGGCGTCGTCGCCGGCCTCATAGTGGGCAATCAAATTCAGGATGCGGGCGAAGCATTGCAGGTCCTCGCGCAGGCTCAGCTCCTTGTGCTGGATAATCAGATTCAAGTATTCGATGGCCTGGGTGTATTCGCCGCTGCCGAAGTACAGGCTGGCGATTTTGTAGTACAGCACCAGCGTGCGGTGCAAATCGAGCTGCGGCTTGTAGCGCTCCAGCTGCTCCAGCAGGTCCGGAATAATGGTCAGCCCTTCGGTGAAGCGGCCTTCCAGAAAATACGCGTTGATGCGATTGGTGTAGAGGTATTGGAAAAGCAAAATCTCCGTGTTGGGGCTGCTGCGCCGGGTCTGGTTGGCGGCGAATTCCTCCAGCGTTTGCAGCACTTGCTTGAATTTGCTGTAATACAACAGGTTGTAGAGCGAGGCCAGTAGATTATGCAGGCCCTTGATGTAGAGCATGGTTTGCAGCTCCTTCATGGCTGGGGCCGCCTCAAACAAGTCGACCCACTTCTGGGCGTAACGGTAGCTGGCCCGGAAATCCTGGTCGAGCGTGTGGTACCACACGTGCGCCTGATAGAAATAGAGCTTCTCGAAAAAGCCGCCGTCGCGGGGCACTTGCGGCGGCAGCTGCTCCCGAAAAAACGCCGTCACGTGCTCATGGTCGGCCCGGTTGCGGGCGTGTCCGGCTTTCAGATACAACCCATACAGGCGCAGCGAGGCGTTGCTGAGCGCGTGCTGGCTGGCCAGGTGGGCCACGGTATCGGTGGCCTCGGCGGTGAGGGTATCGGCGCGGTCCTTCAGGCTGCGGGTGATGTACTGGCTTTCGATGAGCTTCTCGAAATCGAGGGCCAGCAGCACAATGTGCGGCATTTCGGTCTGGCGCGCGCCCTGCTTCACCTTTTCCAGCATGCGCAGGGCCTGCTGGTAGAAGCCCTTGTTGTAGAGCACGCGGGCGTAGTCGAGCTGTTCGTGGAGCTGAATATCCGGGTTCTGGCCGGCGTGGTACACGCGCAGGCTGGCCAGTAGCTGCCGGTAGAGGTTGGCCTTGAGGTTGGCCAACTGGGCGCGCTTCAGGCTGGGCACCTGGGCGAGCACGGCCGCGTCGTCGGCGGTATCCAGTGCGTCGAGGGCATCGAAAAGCAGCAGAAACTTGAGGTCTTCGCTTGCGCCCGGCCGGTTGGTAAATAGTCGGAAGTGGCGCTTTTCGGTCCGCGTCAGGGACTTTATCAGTTGAAAAACAGGCTCCGGGCTTTTGGTAGACATTGTATGGAATAATGAAGCAAGTAACTGATAAATAAAGGATTGATTAATTAAAACCGGCTTTTGGAAATAGTATAATTTCTAAAAGCGTGGTTTTGATGCGCGCACGCGGGGCGGTTCTTGCCAACCTATTCATCATCACCGTCCCCCGCTCCGGACGATTAGCGCATGGCAACCCAGCAAATCCAAATTTTCGATACCACGCTCCGCGACGGCGAACAGGTGCCGGGCTGCAAGCTAAACCGCGACGAGAAGCTTCTCATTGCCCAGCAGCTCGAACAGCTCGGCGTCGACGTCATCGAGGCCGGCTTCCCGGTGTCCAGTCCCGGCGATTTTGCCGCCGTGCAGGCCATCGCCGCCCAAACCCTGAATGCCACCGTCTGCGGCCTCTCGCGGGCCGTGGAAAACGACATCCGCGTAGCCGCCGAAGCCCTGCGACCCGCCCGCCACCCGCGCATCCACACCGGCATCGGTACTTCGGATGTCCATATTCAGTACAAGCTTTGCACCACCCGCGCCGACGTGCTGGCCCGCGCCATCGCCGCCGTGAAGCTCGCCAAAAGCTTCGTGGAAGACGTGGAATTCTACGCCGAAGACGCCGGCCGCACCGACAACTTGTTCCTGGCCCAGGTGTGCGAGGCCGCCATCCGGGCCGGCGCGACCGTCCTCAACATTCCCGACACCACCGGCTACTGCCTGCCCCAGGAATACGGCGCCAAAATCAAGTTCCTGCACGAAAACGTGCGCGGCATCCATACCGTGCGGCTGTCCACGCACTGCCACAACGACCTCGGCCTGGCCACCGCCAACTCCATCGCCGGCGTGATGAGCGGGGCCCGCCAGATTGAATGCACCATCAACGGCGTGGGCGAGCGCGCCGGCAACACGGCCCTGGAGGAAGTCGTCATGATTCTGCGCCAGCACCCCTACCTCAACCTGCACACCAACATCAACACCCGCTTGCTGGCCGAAACCTCGGCCCTGGTATCGCACCTGATGACGATGCCCGTGCAGCCCAACAAGGCCATTGTGGGCGCAAATGCCTTCTCACACTCCAGCGGCATCCACCAGGACGGCATCATCAAGCACCGCGAAACCTACGAAATCATCGACCCCCGGGAAGTCGGTGTGGCCGATTCATCCATCGTGCTCACGGCCCGGTCCGGCCGCGCCGCCCTGGCCTACCGCCTCCAGAAAATCGGTTACGATTTTGAAAAGCCCGAACTGAACAAAGCCTACGCCCGCTTCATGGAGCTGGCCGACCGCCAGCGCGAGGTGGTGGACGAAGACCTGCACGTGCTGGTAGAGCAGGAGAAGCTCGTTGCCGCTAACTGACTGATGACATGGACCAAATCCAACCCAACGGTCATGCTGAGCCTGTCGAAGCATCTCTACCGCTTCGTTGTGATGATTGGATTACTTACGCGGTAGAGATGCTTCGGCAGGCTCAGCATGACCGTTCTAATGACGTTACCCAAAATCAAAATGCCTAAGTCCTTATTCGATAAAATCTGGGAGGCGCACGTAGTTCAACCCTCGCCCGGCGGCCTGGATATCGTGTATATCGACCGGCACCTCATCCACGAGGTGACCAGCCCGCAGGCGTTCGACGAGCTCGCCGCCCGCGACCTGCCGCTGTTCCGCCCGGCGCGCATCCTCGCCACGGCCGACCACAACGTGCCCACCCGCAACCAGCACCTGCCCATCGCCGACCCGCTGGGCCGCTCGCAGGTGGATAAGCTGACTGCCAATTGCGCCAAGTACGGCGTAGAGCTTTATGGCCTAGGCCACGCCCGCCAGGGCATTGTGCATGTCATCGGGCCGGAGCTGGGCCTCACGCTGCCCGGCACCACCATCGTGTGCGGCGACAGCCACACCTCCACGCACGGCGCGTTTGGCGCGGTGGCCTTCGGCATCGGCACCAGCCAGGTGGCCCAGGTAATGGCCACGCAGTGCCTGCTGCTCAGTCGCCCCAAGCGCATGCGTATTTCGGTGGACGGCGACCTGCGGCCCGGCGTGACTGCCAAGGACCTGATTCTCTATGTAATCGCGCAGCTTGGTACGGGCGGGGCCACCGGCTACTTCGTGGAATATGCCGGGAGCGCAGTGCGCACCCTCAGCATGGAGGGCCGCATGACGGTCTGCAACATGAGCATTGAGATGGGTGCCCGCGGCGGCCTGATTGCGCCCGACGAAACGACTTTCGCTTATGTGGAAGGCCGCCCCTACGCCCCCAAAGGAGCCGCCTGGGAGCAAGCCGTGGCTTACTGGAAAATGCTGTATTCCGACGACGACGCGGTTTTCGACGTCGAGCACCACTTCGATGCTGCCGCCATCCCGCCGATGATAACCTACGGCACCAACCCCGGCATGGGCATGGCGCTGAACGGCCACATCCCGAGCGAAGTGCCGGCCAGCGAAGCGGAGAGCTTCGATAAGTCGCTGCAATACATGGGTTTTCAGCGGGGTGAGTCGCTGCTGGGCAAGGAAATCAATTACGTTTTCATCGGCAGCTGCACCAATTCGCGCATCGAAGATTTGCGGGCGGTGGCGGCCTACGTGCAGGGCAAGCAGAAGGCCGGCCACGTGGAGGCCATCATCGTGCCCGGCTCGAAGCAGGTGGAGCAGCAAGCCATTACCGAGGGCCTGGACAAGATTCTGGCCGCCGCCGGCTTTACGCTGCGCGAACCCGGCTGCAGCGCCTGCCTGGCCATGAACGAGGATAAAATCCCCGCCGGCGCTTACTGCGTGGCCACTTCCAACCGCAACTTCGAGGGGCGGCAGGGGCCGGGCTCGCGCACGCTGCTGGCCTCGCCGCTGGTAGCGGCGATTACGGCGGTGCAGGGCCGAATTGTGGATATCACGCAGTATTTGAATTGATTGAACCGTTCGTAAGAAACGTCTAAATAGAACGTCATGCTGAGCGCAGTCGAAGCATCTCTACCTCATTAGTAATGATTGACACAACGAAGCGGTAGAGATGCTTCGGCTGCGCTCAGCATGACATTCCACTCCTTCGCCTTCCCCCTCCAATGGAAAAATTCCAGACCCTGTATTCCGCCGCCGTGCCGCTTCCGCTCGAAAACATTGATACGGACCAGATTATCCCGGCCCGTTTCCTGAAGGCGACGACGCGGGAGGGCTTCGGCGAAAATCTATTTTGCGACTGGCGCTTCAACGCCGACGGAACGCCGAAGCCCGGCTTTGTTCTTAACGATGCCTGCTACGCCGGCCAGATTCTGCTGGCGGGTAAGAATTTCGGCTGCGGTTCGAGCCGCGAGCATGCCGCCTGGGCGCTGTACGACGCCGGTTTTCGGGTGGTGATTTCGAGTTACTTCGCCGACATCTTCCGGGGCAACGCGCTGAACACCGGCTTGCTGCCCCTGCAAGTAACCGATGCCGAGTTGGCCCGCGTGTTCACCCTGGCGGAAAAGGATGGCGACACTCAATTCGTGGTGAACCTGCCCGAGCAAACGCTGCACGTGCCCGCCACCGGCGAGCGCTTCCACTTCGCTATCGACGCCTACAAAAAGGAATGCCTGATTAACGGCTATGACGACATCGACTACCTGGTAAGCCAAAAGCCGGCCATCGAAGCCTACGAACAAAACCGAACCTGGACCTGGTAAAAAAATTAATAAAACAATGGTAAGCAAGACAATAGCCGTGTTGCCCGGCGATGGCATCGGGCCCGAAGTGTGCCGGCAAGCCGTGAAGGTGCTCGAAGCCGTGGCCGAACGATTCGACCACCGCTTCAACCTGCAGACCTACCTGATGGGTGCCTGCGCCATCGACGCGACCGGCAACCCCCTGCCCGATGAAACCCTCGCCGCCTGCCGCGCCGCCGATGCCGTACTGCTCGGGGCCATTGGCGACCCGAAGTACGACCACGACCCTGCGGCCAAGGTGCGCCCCGAGCAGGGCCTGCTGCGCCTGCGCAAAGAGCTGGGCCTGTTTGCCAACATCCGTCCCGTGCGGGCCTACGACGTGCTTCTGGCCCATTCGCCCCTGAAAAAGGAGCGCATTCAGGGCACCGATATGGTCATCTTTCGCGAGCTGACGGGTGGTATTTACTTCGGCGAAAAGGGCCGCACCGAAGATGGCGAAGGTGCCTACGACCACTGCGTCTACAGCCGCCACGAAATCCGCCGCATCGCGCACCTGGCGTTTCAGGCCGCCGCCGGTCGCCGTCGGCACCTCACGCTGGTCGACAAGGCCAACGTGCTGGAAACCTCTCGCCTCTGGCGCGAAGAGGTGCGCGCCATGGCCGCCCAATACCCCGAAGTGACGGTGGACTACCTGCTCGTGGACAACGCCGCCATGCAAGTCATCCTCAACCCCACGCAGTTCGATGTAATCCTGACCGAAAACATGTTCGGCGATATTATCTCCGACGAGGCTTCGGTCATTGCCGGCTCGATGGGGCTGCTATCCTCGGCCTCCCTCGGCGAGGCGGTGGCGCTGTTCGAGCCCATCCACGGCTCCTATCCGCAGGCCAAGGGCAAGGGCATTGCCAATCCGATTGCCGCCATCCTCTCGGTAGCCATGCTGCTGGAGCATCTGGAGTTGTACGCCGAAGCCGCCTTGGTGCGCGAGGCCGTGGACGAGGCCCTGAACAACGGGATTCTGACGCCCGAACTGAATCAAAATGCGCCCTACACCACCGAGGAAGTAGGCAACTACATCGCCTTCTGGATTGCCGATTCCAACGAGAAGCAGTGGAATAAGAACAACGTGGAAATCGGCGTGAGCACGATTATTTGACGGTTAGTAGAGGAAAAAGAACGTCATGCTGAGCGCAGCCGAAGCAACGCTACTGCGCCAGTAATCAATATCGTTAGCAACGAAGCGGTAGAGATGCTTCGGCTACGCTTAGCATGACGTTCTTTATTACTCCCGAACCCACATGTTCTCCGCCACCGCCGCGCCGCCCGCCGTGCTGCTACGCAACGTGGAGCGGGCGGCGCGCAACCTCAAGTAAGCCATCTACAAAACGCCGCTGCTGCAAAACCACGGCCTTTCCCGCCTCTTCGATGCCACGGTGCTGCTGAAGCGGGAGGATTTGCAGGTGGTGCGGTTTCACAAGATTCGCGGGGCCTACCACAAGATGAGCACGCTACCGCCCATTGCTGGGGAGCGCGAAATTGTGTACGCCAGCACCGGCAACCACGCGCAGGGCGTGGCCTACGCCTGCCAGCTGCTGAGCCTGAAAGGCTGTATTTTCATGCCCGCCCAAACGCCCGCCCAGAAGGTGGGTAAGGTGCGCCTCTTCGGCAAAGAGTACGTAGAAATTATCCTCACCGGGGCCAGCTTTGATGACTCGTTCTGCGCCGCCAAGGCGTTCAGCGACGAGCGGGGCAGCACCTTTATTCACCCCTTCGATAGCCTGGCCATTGTGGAAGGACAGGCCACCGCGGGGCAGGAGATTCTGAAAGCCGCTACTGTTCCGATTGACTACTGCTTCCTGCCCATCGGCGGGGTGGGCTGGCGGCCGGGGGTAGCCAGCGTGTTTCGCCTGCTGAGCCCAGCCACGGAGCTCACCGGCGTGCAGCCGCTGGGCGCGCCCTCCAATGCACGATGCTATCTGGAACAACCAGCACGCGGCGCTGGCCAGCATCGACAGCTTCGTGGATGGCGCGGCGGTGAAGTGCCCCGGCTAGCTCACGGATTAGCTGTGCCGCGAGCTGCTCGATGAAGTGGTGCCCGAGGGCCAGGTCTGCCTCGACTTGCTGAAGATGTACCACGAGGAAGGCATCGTGTTTTCGTCGGCCTCGAAGTGAAACAGCCGCACGATGTGGAAGCCATCAAAGCCCGCGTGACCACCGAGGGTTTTTCATTTGAATACCTGAATGGCCAACCCGATTTCCTGGCGCTGCTGGTGCAAGGAGGCGGTATGCCGGGCCAAAGTATCCTGGCCGGCTCAGCTTACCACAATCGATTACGGAAAGAAAACCCAGGTTTTTCTTTCAGAACCGGTTTTTTTGCCGGAACATTACTTTCCCATCGCTTCGCCAGGTACCTGCCCTGGGCTACGCGCCGCTAACGAACTCCCAAACCTGGCTCAATGAACAAGCTCGCAACGATTGACTACATCGTTTTCTTCACCTATTTCATCATCGTTGCCAGCTACGGCGTTTGGATTTACCGGCGCAAAACCGGGCACGACGGGACCCTCGAAGGCGACTCGAAAGACTATTTCCTGGCTGAAGGCTCGCTCACGTGGTGGGCCATCGGCTCGTCGCTGATTGCCTCCAACATCTCGGCCGAGCAGTTCGTGGGCATGTCGGGCTCGGGCTTCAAAATGGGCCTGGCCATTGCGGCCTACGAATGGATGGCGGCCCTCACGCTCATCGTGGTGGCCGTGTTCTTTATTCCGGTGTACCTCAAGAACCGCATCGCCACCATGCCGCAGTTCCTGAGCCAGCGCTACAACGGCACGGTGGCCCTGATTATGGCCCTGTTCTGGCTGGCGCTCTACGTGGTGGTGAACCTGACCGCCATTCTCTACCTCGGGGCCATTGCCGTGAGCAGCGTGTCGGGCCTGAACCTGAGCTTCTGCATGTACATGCTGGCGGGTTTCGCGGTGGTCATCACCCTGGGCGGCATGAAGGTGATTGGCTTCACCGACGTGATTCAGGTGTTTTTCCTGATTCTGGGCGGCCTGGCCACCACCTACCTGGCCCTGAACCTGGTATCGGAGCACTACGGCACCACCGGCGCGTTCAACGGCTTCAGCCTGCTCACGACCCAGGCTTCGGACCATTTCCACATGATTTTCAATCGCGACAACCCCAACTACCTCGATTTGCCGGGCCTCTCGGTGCTCGTGGGCGGCATGTGGATTGCCAATCTCAACTACTGGGGCTGCAACCAGTACATCACCCAGCGCGCCCTCGGGGCCGACCTGCCCACGGCCCGCGGCGGCCTGCTGTTCGCCGCCTTCCTCAAGCTGCTGATGCCCGTGATTGTGGTGCTGCCCGGCATTGCGGCCTACGTGCTCTACAAGCAGGACGTGTTTGGGGCGGCCGAGTTTGGCTCGGGGGCCAATCTGAACCCTGACCGCGCCTACCCGGTGCTGCTCAACATCCTGCCGGTGGGCCTCAAGGGGCTGTCGTTTGCGGCCCTCACGGCGGCGGTGGTAGCCTCGCTGGCCGGCAAAGCCAACTCCATTGCCACCATTTTCACCCTCGACATCTACCACAAGTTCTTCAACCGCGAAGCCTCGGAAAAGCGGCTGGTGGCCACCGGTAAAATTGCCGTGGTGGTGGCCATGGTGCTGGGCGTGCTGATTGCCCCCAACCTGGGCATCGACAAAAAGGGCGGCTTCCAGTTCATTCAGGAATACACGGGCTTCTTCTCGCCGGGCATTTTTGCCATGTTCATTCTGGGTTTCTTCTGGAAAAAAACGACTTCCAACGCGGCCCTGTTCGCCACGCTGGGCGGCTTTGTGCTGTCGGTGTTCTTCAAGTTCCTGCCGCGCTACGTCGACCTGTCGGGCCTGGCCAACTTCGGCTTCGCGGCCCTGAGCCAGGACCCGGCCGACAATGGGGCCTTCGTCATCCCGTTCATGGACCGCATGACCATCGTGTTTGCTATCTGCGTGGCCGTGATGGTGCTTATTAGTCTGGTCGAAACCCGGCGCGGCGTAACCACCCACGGCCTGGAAATCGACAGCAGCATGTTCCGGCCCAACCGCAGCTTCGTGCTGGGCGCGAGCGTGGTGGTGACGCTGGTGACGGTGCTTTACACGGTGTTCTGGTAGGCTGAACTTCTTTCGCTTTCGCTGATGAAACTGTTGCGCTACGGCCCGGCCGGCCACGAAAAGCCCGGTATTTTGCTCGATGGGCAGCGGTACGACGTGGCCGCGTTTGGCGAGGACTACAACGAGCAGTTCTTCGCCACCGACGGCCCGGCGCGGCTAGCCGCCTTTGTGCGCGCCCACGCCGGCCAGCTGCCGACGGTGCCGGGTACTGAGCGGCTGGGGCCACCCGTGGCCCGGCCCTCGAAAATCGTGTGCATCGGCCTCAACTACTCCGACCACGCCGCCGAAATGGGCCTGGCCCGGCCCGCCG
This sequence comes from Hymenobacter sp. UYCo722, assembly GCF_040547115.1. NCBI lineage: Bacteria > Pseudomonadati > Bacteroidota > Cytophagia > Cytophagales > Hymenobacteraceae > Hymenobacter > Hymenobacter sp. UYCo722. The sequence continues at coordinate 802,208 of NZ_JBEPPC010000002.1, forward strand.
AGCCGGTGTTCTTCCTGAAAGCCCCCAGCGCCCTGGCCGGCCCCAACGACGACATTGTCATCCCGCGCGGTGCCGAGAAAACCGACTGGGAAGTAGAGCTGGCCGTGGTCATCGGCCGGCGTGCAGCCTACGTAACCGAGGCCGAGGCCCTGGACTATGTGGCCGGCTACGTGCTGCACCACGATGTGTCGGAGCGCGCCTTCCAGCTGGAGCGCGGCGGCACCTGGGACAAGGGCAAGGGCTGCGACACGTTCGCGCCCCTCGGCCCCTGGCTCGTGACGCCCGACGAAGTGCCCGACCCCGCCAACCTGCGCCTCTGGCTAACGGTGAACGGCCAGCCCCGGCAGGATGGCACCACCGCCAACCTTATTTTCGGGCTGCCCTTTCTGATTTCCTACGTGAGCCAGTTTATGACCCTGCTGCCCGGCGACGTACTCTCGACCGGCACGCCCGCCGGCGTGGGCATGGGCCTGAAACCCCCGCAGTACCTGCGCCCCGGCGACGTAGTGGAGCTGGGCATCGACCAGTTAGGGAGCGCCCGCCAGGTACTGCGGGCGTACGGCAGCTGAACCGGCGGCAGCCCACAATAAGCAGCCCAGAGCGCAGGTATTACGCCGGCCTTGAGGTAGGCCGGCTATTGCCGGCCCGGCCGCCCAACCCGAAGGCCGCGCCACCGGGCCGGCTCGTTTATTCGATGGCCACCCGCAGCACCACGGGGCCGCTTTGCAGCCCAACGTGCAGCGTGTAGAGGCCGGCGGGCAGCTGGCCTACGTGCACCACCGCCTCCCCGCTGGCCGAAAGCGAAACCGGCTGCGTCCGGACCAGCTGGCCGAGCGCATTGTAGAGGCGTAGCGGCAGGGCCGTAGCGGTGGCAGGCCGCAGGGCCGCCGGAACCACCAGCCGAAACTGTTCGTGCGCGGGGTTCGGATAAAGCGCTACGGCGGCCGTAGCAGGGCGGGCAGACGCAGTAGCCAGACTAAACGCGTTGAGGGCCAACCGCAGCGTGTTCGACCGCCGGTAGAAGTATAGCAAGTCGAGGTCGCCGTCGCCGTCAAAGTCGTTGAGCGAGCAGGCGGGAATGGTGCTATTGGTGCGCAGCGACACTTCGTAGGCATACAGCAACGCACCCTTCCCGTCGTTCATCGCCACCTGATAGTTGCTGTCGTAGCCCATCACCACCGCGTCGAGGTCGCCGTCGGCGTCGAGGTCGCCCAGCATCATGTACTCCGCTCCATTGGGTACTCCTCCCACGATAGGGGCCGCGAAGGTGCCATTGCCATTGTTGAAGAACGTCTCAATCTCGCCGTCAAGCAGCGTCACTACCAAGTCGAGGTCGCCATCGCCATCCATGTCGCCCAGGGCCTGGGCCGAGGGATGCAGGCCCGCATTCGGGGCCTGCCCAACGGTGGCAAAGCCACCGTGCCCGTCGTTGAAGCGCAGGTCCTGGCCGAAATTTGTGTAGGTGACTAAATCTAAATCGCCATCGCTGTCGAGGTCGCCTAGGCTAAAGCTGGGCGATATGCCACTGAAGTCGAACCGTTCATCGCGGGTGTAGCGGAAGTGGCCGCTGCCATCGTTAAGGCGAACGCTAATCGTGGAAGCCGCCTGGCCGCCGTTGCCCGTTATTAAGTCGAGGTCGCCGTCGGCATCAAGGTCGCCGAAAGCGAGTTGAAAGACGTATTCGCCTACCGCCACATCGGGCAGCGCCGTGGCAAAATGGCCCGCGCCATCGTTGAGGCGGATGTAGACCACCGATTTGCCAGTGCCGGTAAGCACGTCGCCTATGGCCAGGTCCAGGTCGCCGTCGCCATCCACGTCGCCCAGGGCCAGTACATGATACGCGTTAACATCGCTGGCCAGCAGGTGCTCGGGCGGGCCGAAAGTGGCGTTGCCGTTGTTGCGCAGCAACTCAATGTGCAGGCTGCCGTGATGAATCTCATCCAGGTCGCCATCGCCGTCGACATCGCCTACCACCGGCTTATTCCGGGCTTCGTCCGTCACAATTCGGGGCGCGTCGAATACTCCCCGGCCCGTACCGCCCACGGCCGCCCGCAGCTGAAACACCTGCGGCTGCACCTGCAGCTGGTTGGCCTCCACGTAGGGCGGCACGCTGATATCGAGGATTTCGCCCGGCGCGTAAGGCCGCGTGGGGGTGAAGGACAGCGTGGAGGTGCCCGCGCCCGCGCGGCGGCCAGCCAGGCGACCGCTCGACTGCCCCACCACCACCAGGTTGGCGGCCGTGTTAGTCGATACGGCCTGGGCAAAGCTCACGGTAATAGGGGCCGTGCGCGCCACGGTGGCGTTGCGGGCGGGGTTCAGGCTGGCAATGCCGAGTGTTTGGACCACCGTAAAAGCCGTGGCCGAGGTGCTGCTGCCCACCGGGTTCTGCACCCGCACCACGCCCGAGGTTGCTCCGGCGGGCACTACAACTTCCAGGCGCGTGGCCGCCACCACCGTAAAAATCGGGGCCGCTACCCCATTGAAGGTAACGCTGGTGGTCCCAATCAGGTCGGTGCCCGTGAGTACCACCGTCGAACCCACTGCCCCCAGCGCCGGCGCAAAGCTGAGCAGGGCCGGGGCCGCCACTCGTTGGTTGAGCGCCACGTTTATCGTCCCATCGGTGGCGTTGGCCACCAGCAGGTCGAGGTCGCCATCGTGGTCGAGGTCGACCAGGATAGGGGAGGTGTTCTGGCTGCCGGTGCCGAAGGAAATGCTTTCCGTGCCGGCCAGCTGGCCGGTGCCGTCGTTGCGGCGCAGCTGCACGGCCCCGGTGCCGGCCACCAGCAGGTCCAGGTCGCCGTCAGCATCCACGTCGGCCAGGGCGAGGTCGTTGCCGGTGGATGTGGTCTGGTAGAGGGCGAATGTGCCGGTGCCATCGTTGCGGTACACGCGCCCGTTGTTGGTCGCCAGGTCCAGGTCGTGGTCGCCGTCGAGGTCGCCCAACACGGCCCGCCGCAAGCCCGCGCCCGCCGCCAGCGACTGCACCGGCGCAAACCAGCCCGTTCCCTCATTAAAGCCAATACTGACCGTGCCGCCGGTGCCGGCCACCACAAAGTCGAGGTCGCCGTCGTTGTCCACGTCGCCCAGCACTACACTGTTGGGCTGCGCGCCAACTGCCACGCGCAGGCGGGTGGGGAAGCGCCCGGTGCCGTCGTTAAAGTCCACGTACACACTGTCGCGGGCGTAGTTCACGCCTACCAGGTCGAGGTCGCCGTCGCCGTCGAGGTCACCCGTCGCGAAGTCGTGAATGTCATCCCCGTAGCCGCGCAGGTCGGACTGTGGGTCGAAGGTTGCATTGCCGAGGTTGAGCTGGACGGTGCCATCGGTCGAAAGCGCATCCAGCCGTCCATCTCCGTTGAGGTCGGCCAGGGCTACGTTATTGGCCGCGAGCGTCGAGAAAATCGGCGAGTCCAGGCTATCGAGAAAAGCCCCGGCGGTATTGTTGTAGCGAATGCTGCCGTAGGTCGTCAGCAGGTCGGGGGTGCCGTCATCATCGAGGTCGCCCACGGCAAAACCATGCAGCGAGTAAGTAGCGGCCACCGACAGGCCGTTGGGCGCGCGCAGCAGCAAGCCGGTGCCCGTGCCCGCCGCCGCCGTCGTGAACTGGTACGTTTGGCGGCCCGCCCGGCTGCCATCGGTGCCGGCAATGGTGGCCGGAATGCTCACGCTCACGGTTTCGCCCGGCCCAAAGGCCTGCGTTGGGGTAAAAGCCAGCGCCGCCGTGCCGCCGCCCGCTACGGTGCCAACGACGCGGCCCTGGTAGTAGCGCCCAAAAACCCGCAGACTATCGGCCGTACCGGCATTCACCGCGCGGGCAAACTGCACGCCGAGGCCGCCGTTGGCGGGCGCATTGGCCGCATTGCGGGCGGGGTTGAGGCCCGTCACGCCCAGTAGCCGCGTTACCATAAACGGCGTCGGGGCCTGGGCGGTGCCGGCCACCGAAGTCACCACCACCGGGCCGCTGGTAGCCCCGGCTGGCACCGTCACGGCCAGCTGGGTGAGCGATACGATGGCAAAAGCAGTAGCCGCCACCCCGTTAAAGGTGATGCCGGTGGCCGGGGTCAGGTTACGGCCCGTCAGCAGTACCCGGCTGCCCACCGGCCCGTTATCGGGGGTGAGGGTGCTTAGGACGGGGGGCGGGCCGGGTCGGTTCAGCAGAAGCTGGGCGAGGCCGGCGTCCGAACGGGTGAGCAGGTCCACATCGAGGTCGCCGTCGAAGTCGCCCACGGCCAGCAGGCGCTCACTGAAGGCCTGGCTGCTGGGCGTGGCCACCAGCGTGTAGTTGCCCGCGCCATCGTTCACGCCCAGGCCATGATAAGTTAGCACGTCGAGGTCGCCATCGGCGTCGGCGTCGGCCAGCGTCAGGCCGCGGCCATCGAGGTAGAGGGACGGGGAAGGCGGACCAAAAGAGCCGCGACCATCGTTGCGCAGAATCGTTATTTCGCTCCTAAACGACGGGTAAGCATTGTAGACCAGGTCCAGGTCGCCGTCGCCGTCGAGGTCGCCCAGGGCCAGGTCGCGCATGTCGCGTAGCAGCAGTTGCTGGCTGCTGGTGAACTGGCCCTGGCCGTCGTTGAGCAGTACCAGCAGCTCCTGCCGCCCTTGGGGGCTGTTAGTGCCGGCCACGATGACGTCCGGGCGACCGTCGTTGTTCACGTCGCCCGCCGTCGCCACCGTTCGCTCGAGGTAGCTGATGGTTGAGCTGGTGCTGCTGAAGCTGCCGCCACCCAGGTTACGGTAGGTTTTAACCGAGTTCGAAGCAATGGAAAGCAGGTCGGGTAGGCCGTCGGCGTCGAAATCAACCAGCTCCATCCCCGTCCGGGCAACGTCATCCAGGCCCGGTTGGGCCAGCGCCGTAAACGCCGCGTGCCCATCGTTGAGCCAAACGGTGGTTGCGGTGCTGCCACTGACTAAATCGAGGTCGCCGTCGGCGTCTACGTCGGCCAGAGCCAACACCGCCGTACTGCCGCGCAGCGTCAGTGTAGGGCCGGTCCCGAAGGTGCCCGTGCCGCTGTTGAGGCGGATGCTGATGGACGTGCCGTAGAGCAGCGCTAAGTCGAGGTCGCCGTCGTTGTCGAAGTCGCCGGCCTTGGCATTGGCCACGGTACCGGTCCCAAGGGTGGCGCTCAGCGCGGTGTTCAGGGCAAAGTCGTGGCGGCCGGTGCCCCCCGTAGCGGCCACGAATTGCACCACCTGCGGGCGCACTACGTTGCCCAGCACCGGGCTTGCCATTGTCGCCGGCAGGCTCACGCTCACGAGCTCGCCGGGGGCGAATTCCTGGTCCGGCGTAAACGTCAGCGTTGCCGTGCCGCCCCCCGTAACCGTACCAGTGCGCCGGCCGCCGCGCTGGCTGCCGAACACCCGCAGGTTACCGGCCGTAGCGGCCGTGATGGGGGCCGAGAAGGTCGCCGTGACGGCCGTACTGCGCGCGGCACTGGGTGCGTTGCGGGCCGGATTAATACTCGTCAGCAGCACTTCTACCGGAGTTGTCACGGTGAAAGGCGCCGGCGAGGTCGCCGAGCCGGCATCCTCGGTCACGACGGTGACGAGGCCACTGCTGGCCCCCGCCGGCACGGCTACCGTCAGGCTCGTGCCGCCGGCATTGGCGGTGAACCCCGTTGCTGGCGTGTTGTTGAAGAGTACGGCCACCACATCGACCAACCCAGTGCCGGCGATGATGACGCTGGTGCCCACCGGGCCGAAGGCTGGCAGCAGGCTGGCAACGGCCGCTGGGGCCAGGGCCGGCGGCGGCCCCTCGTTGCGGCTCAGCAGCACGGTGTGGAAGTCGTCGTAGGTGACCAGGTCGAGGTCGCCGTCGCCGTCGATATCGCCCAGCGTAACTCCGGTAGCAGTAGCGGTCGGGCTGGGGGAGTGGCTCAGGTGCAGCGCGCGCCGCTGCACGGCAAACGTGCCCGCCGTATTTAGGTAGGTGAACACCCGGCCGCCCACGCCCTGCGCCACCACTAGGTCGAGGTCGCCATCGGCGTCCACATCGCCGGTGCGCAGGCCCGAGGGCGTGCTGCCGGCCGGCAGCGCTAGCGTGGTGCTGCCCGCGAAGCTGCCGCTGCCGTTGTTCAGGCGCAGGCTCACCGAGGCTGCTCCGGCATTCGCCGTCAGCAGGTCGAGGTCGCCGTCGCTGTCCACGTCGGCCAGGGCCAGGGCCGACGGCCGCAGACCGACGGCCACCGCTACCAACGGGCCAAATGTGCCGTTACCCGCGTTCAGCCGCACGCTAACGCTGCTGGCCGGCGTAGCAACGGAGCCCGAGTTAGTGACCAGCAGGTCAAGGTCGCCGTCGCTGTCCACATCGGCCAGGGCCACGTCCGAAGGCGTGCTGCCCATGGCTACGGTAGCACGGCTGGAGTAAAAGGCGGGGTAGCTACCGTTGTTGAACCAAATGGAAACCGTATTGTCGCCGGCGTTGGCCGTCACAAAATCCTGGTCGCCGTCGCCGTCGAGGTCGCCGGCGGCCACCCCCACGGGCTGCGTACCAACCACTACGTTCTGCGAGGGAATGGGGCTGGTGAGCGTGCCGGTAATGCCAATGAGCGTACCGTGGCCATCGTTGAGGCAGACGGCCACCGTGGCCCCGGCAAAGTCGGCAACCAGGGCATCGAGGAAACCGTCCTGGTTCACGTCGGCCAGCGCGACGCCAGCCGGCTCCTGCGCTGCCACCACGCCGCTCAGGAAGGAAAAGTGGCCGGCACCGTCGTTAGCAAAAACGCGGCAGCCGTACAGGCCCCCGGTCGTTATCAGGTCGAGGTCGCCGTCGTTGTCCATATCGGCCAGGAGCTGGTCGCGGGAAGTGGTATTGCCCACGACGGCGGTATCCAGAAAAAAGCCCCGGCCCGGGCCGCCGGTAGCGGCCGTGAACTGGTATACCTGCCGCGTCACGGCCGCGCCCCCGGTGCTGGTCAGGCTGGATGGCACGCTCACGCTGACGCTTTCGCCCGGCGCAAAACCCTGCGCGGGGCTGAACGTGAGGGTGTTGCTGCCTCCGCCCGCGAGCGTGCCGGGGCGCAGGCCGCGCAGGGCCGAGCCGTAGACGCGCAGGCCGGCCGCCGTGCCGGGCGCGATGGCTTGCGAAAAAACAATGCTGACAGGAACGGCGCGGCCAGCCGCCACGGCGTTGCGCCCCGGTTGCCGGCTCAGGATGGTCGTCTGGGCCCGGGCCGGGCCCACCAGCAGCGTAGTAGCGAGGGCTAAAACCAGGGCCTGGTACGCAAGTTGGCTCAGGTTAAGCGAGCGAATAAACAGGCAAAAGCGAGCGGAGGAGCTGTGTTGCAAATGGAAAGGAAAAAGGAGTGTAAAAAAGGCCGTTAGCAGGATAGGCCAGGCAAAAATCCTCAATAAGTTTCAGATTATCAAGTGTTTTTGTGAGGTATAAATAGGGGGCTCGCCAAGGCGATTGCGCAGACGCGTACCGCGCTTCCTGCCAAAGCCAGCCGGTTCAGCCCACCGCCATTAGTAGCGATGCCGCCCGGCGAGTCGCAACCGGATAGCGCCCTCGATATGGGGTGGGCTGGGCCGGCAGCTAGCGACGCCGAAATGTCTCAAAGCTTGCCGGTAAATCCCGGGGATATGCGCTGGCTAGCGTCCGCTTGTCGGAATAGCGCTTCACTGGGTTTTTACTGCCCGCGCTCAGGCGTTGGCTGGCAGCTCCAGCAACTCGTTCTGCCACAGCAGCTGCTCGGCCGTAATCGGATAAGGTGCTTGGTGCCGGATGGTTGCGAGCACGGCCTCGAACAAGCCCATGTAATTGCCCGGCGCGGCGGCATCGGGGGTAGTGCTTAGCTGGCCATCGGCCCGGGCCAGCGTCAGGTGGCCCTCCTGGCCCGGCTGCTCGTGGCCGTAGCTGGGCGCGGTGGGCGCGAGGCCGGCCAGCAACTGCTTTTCCTGCGGGTCGGCGCGGTGCTTCTGGTAGCTGCCGAGGGTGCCGTGCAGCACGTAGGCCGGGCCGGGTGCGGCTACCAGCAGGCTCGAGGTCAGCCACACGTTCAGACCGCGCGGGTAGTGCAGGTGCAGGCTGAAAAAGTCGTCGACCTGCGAGCTGGGGCGGTTGCGACCCAGGGTTTTGTGCGCGTTCAGCGGCTGGCCAAACAGGCTGATGGCCTGGTCGATAAGGTGCGGGCCCAAATCGGCGAGCAGGCCCGCGCCGGGCCTGGGCTCCTCCTTGAATTTCTTGACGTTGAGGGCTGGCTTGTAGCGGTCGAACCGGAAGTGCGCTTCGAGCAGCTGGCCCAGCTGGCCACGCTCAACCACGCGCCGAATGCTGTCGAAGTCGCTGTCCCAGCGCCGGTTCTGGTAGGCCAGCAGGTGGCGGCCCTGCTGCCGGGCCAGGGCCAGCAGCGCCCGCAGCTGGGCCACGGAAGTAGCCACCGGCTTCTCAATCAGCACGTGCTTGCCGGCGCGCAGGGCCTGGCTGGCCAGCTCGAAATGGGTGGCGCTGGGCGTGTTCACCACCACCAGCTCCACGGTGGCATCGGCCAGCAGCTCGGCCACGCTGCGGTAGCTCCGGATGCCGGGGTAGTCGTGCTGCATGCGCGCCTCGGTGCGCTCCACTACAGCGTAAAGCTCGAAGCCCGGGTGCGCCGCCAGAAAGGGAGCCTGAAAGAGTTTGCCCGACATGCCATAAGCCAGCAGCGCGGTGCGAATGGGAATAGCAGCCATGTTCGCAAGGTAGGGCCGTTGGTGTCTGGCCCGGCGCGGCCCCCAGCGGCTGCGCCGGGCCAGCCGCCACTAAAGTGGCACAATGCGGGGGTGGCCAAAAAGGACGTAAGCAGGAAAATTATTGATAATCAAAGGGTATTGGCCGCGCGGCGGGCATATTGCTAAATTGCTTTTTTGATTCTGCCTAACTTGTACCGGGTTTATTTTCAGTGGGCCGGGGCACTATCCTCGGAGCTAGGCGTTTGGGAGGTAATAACCCGGGTGCCTATCCTTAACTACCCTGCCCGACCTATTGCCGTGTATCGACATTCTATGAAGCAAATTGCAACGATGGTGTGCGTTTTCCTGAGCCTGCTGAACGGCAGCGTCGGGACCGTGCACGCTCAGACCAAACCCGCGCCGGCTACCCCGGCGGCCACCACTCCGGCAACGGCAACGGCTGCGTCGCGCTATCAGCCTGGTAAGCTCTCGACCGACCCCGCCCAGTACATCGCCGACGTGCAAGCCATGATGGCTAGCACCAACAACGCCGGCGCGCGCGTTATCGCCGCCCGCTTCAAGGAGCTGTGGGCCTCGAACCGGCTCACGACCACGCAGCAGCGCAACATTGTGGCGCTGTCGCAAACCATGCTGGCTAAACACTTCCGGGCCCGTCCGCACTTCGAAACGCTGTTCAACGTTTTCGTGGCGGGTACTACGCTGGCACGGCTCACCGATGGGCAGATGGACCAGTTTATCGACGTGCTGACCCAAAGCCTCAACAACGAGGACCCGATGGAAACCGACCGTTTCCTGACCAGTACCAACCGCTTTTTCCACGGCGGCTACCTCTACCGCACCGGCTACAACACGCTGCGCGCCGTGAACGGCACCATTTCGTTCGCCTACACGCCGCTGGCCGTGCCGCAGTCGAACCTGGAGTTTGGAAGCACCGCGCCGGCTCCGAAAGAAGCACCGCTGCCCGCTGCGCCCAAGGCGGTGGCCAAAAAGCCCGGGGCCGCCGCCAAGCCCGCGCCCAAGAAGAAAAAAGCCAGCAGCAACGGCTGGGACACGGCCGACCTGTGGTCGTCGCCGTCCAACGGCGGCTGGGGCGACACCTCCGACGATGGCTGGGGGGCACCCGCCAAGAAAAAGCCCGCGCCCGCCAAAAAGCCCGTGGCCAAAGCCGGGGCCAAACCCGCTGCTACGCCGGCCGCCCCGGTGGCCAAGTCGTCGGATTTTGACCAGCCGGCGGCATTCACGCCCTCGGCCCTTCCCTACGATGCCTACTCGCCGCCACCCGTGCGCGGGCCAGTGCTGAAAGTAGAAAACGCCGACCTATTTATGGCGACCGGGGGCGACTCGGTGTTCATTAAAAAGGTGAGCGGCGCGGCCATGTTCAGCAGCCACCGCTTCGTGGCCACGGGCGGACAGTTCGTGTGGTCCATCCGCACCAATCTGGTGACGGCCGACCTCGGGCCGTTCGACTTCGATATGACCAAGCCCGAGTTCACGGCCCAGCCCGTGACGGTGACGTACCCCTATCTGCTCGAAGCGCCGGTGAAGGGCGCGCTCAGCTACAAGAGCGTGCGCCGCAAGCCGGGGCAGGCCGATACCGGCTATCCGCGCTTCATCTCGCTCACCAACGATGCCCAGATTAAGAACCTGGGGCAGAACATTCAGTATCGGGGGGGCTTGTCGATGGCGGGCTTCAAGGTGCTGAGCGCGGCCCTGGATGGCTCGCTCTCGAACCTGACGGTGAGCGTGGAGGGCAAGCCCAAATTCCGGGCTTCGTCGCGGGCTTATGTGCTCGGCGACTCGGTTATCACGGCCAGCCGGGCGGGCATCACGATTTATGAGGGAGCGAAAGACTCGATTACTCATCCCGGTGTGCAGCTGAAATACCTCAAAAACCAGCAGCAGCTGAAGCTGGCCCGTGAAGAAGGCCTCTACAAAACCACGCCCTACAGCGACTCTTACCACCAGCTCGAAATCCGGACCGAGGCCCTGAACTGGGACCTGCACAAGTCGGCGCTCGACTTTGCGGTGCTCTCGGCTAAAAACCAGCAATCGGCCGATTTTGAGAGCAAGGAATTCTTCACCAACGACCGGTACCAGCAGCTCAAAAGCATCAACCGCCTGCACCCGCTCCAGATGCTGGTGGGCTACAGCCAGGCCCACGGCAATCTGAAAACCGTGAACGTGAGCAATTTGGCTACCGACCTGGGCACCAGCGAGGCCAACATGCGCAGCGCCATGTCGGGCCTGGCCCGCGACGGCTACGTGGCCTGGAATGCCCAGACCGGCGAAGTCACCATTCTGCCCAAGGGCACACACTACGTGGCCTCGGCCCGCGACAAAAAGGACTACGACCACATTGCCATCAAGTCGCTGTCGGGCTCGGGTAAAAACGCGACGCTTAACCTGAATACCAACGAGCTGACGGTGCGCGGCGTGCAGCGATTCAACTTCTCCGACGACTCGGCCACGGTGTACGTGAAGCCCGACAGTGCCATTATTCGCATCGGCCAGGACCGCAACATCACCTTCGGCGGTACGGTGGTTGCTTCGGCCATGCGCTTCAAGGGGCGCGATTTTAAGTTCGACTACAAAGGCTTTTACGTCGACATGGCTAAGATTGACTCCATCGTCATTCGCAGCGAAACCAAGGACCGCAAGGGCCGCCCCACCGGCAAAAAGGCTGATTTTGCCCTCACCAACCGTGGTAAGGTAAGCACCGGCCGCCTGTTTTTGAACGACCCCAAAAACAAGTCGGGCCGCAAAAAGATGGGCCAGTACCCGGCTTTCGACTCGAAGAGCGGAGCCAACGTGTACTTCCGCAAGCAGGACGTGCTGGGCGGGGCCTACGACTCGACGCTGGTGTTCGACATCCCGCCCTTTAAGCTCGACTCGCTGAATGGGTTGAGCAAGTCGGCGGCCGGCTTCGAGGGCACCTTCCGCAGCGGTGGCATCGTGCCCGACCTCAAAACCAAGCTCACGCTCCAGGAAGACGGGGCGCTGGGCTTTGCCTACGACGTGCCCAGGGAAGGATTTCCGCTCTACAAGGGCAAGGGCCGCGTGTTTGATAAGGTGCGCATGGACGGGCGCGGCCTGCAAGCCGACGGCATGATAACCTATCAGTCGGGCACGTTCAATTCCGACAGCTTCGTGCTCTACCGCGACTCGGTGGTGGCCATTGGCACCATGGGCAACGTGGCGGCCAAGCGCGCCGATGGGGTCGATATCCCGAAGATGGCGCTGCCCCGGGGCTACATCATGAACTGGAAGGTGAAGCAGGATTCGATGTTCCTGACCACGCCGCCCGGCTCCGACGCGCCCATTCGCCTGTATGCCAAAGGCGATGCGCGGGCCAAAACCATTACGGCCTATAATTTCAAGGGCACGGCCCTGCTGACCCCGACCTCGGCCGGCGGCGATGGCCGCCTCGACGGGCCGCAGTCATACATTAAATCGCCCGATTTTAATTTTAAGAACGACAGCTACTCGGGCCGGCACGCCACGCTCAACGTGAAATCGGCGGAGGCTAACAAGCCGGCTTTGTCGGCCAGCGAGGTGGAATTCAACTACAACCTGAAAAATGGCTACGCCGATTTCAAGCGCGAGAAGGACAGTAAGGCCAGTATCGACTTGCCGTATTCGAAATTCCGGACCACGCTCAGTGGCGGGCACTGGGACTTCAAGAAGAAGGAGGTGCGCTTGCGCGTGGCCCCGGGCAACGACTCGACCAAGTCGTACTTCTACGCCACCAATGCCAGCCAGCTGGGCCTGAAGTTTAAAGCCTCGAATGGCATCTACGACCTGGCCAAGTACCAGATGAAGGTGGGTGGCGTGCCCTACATCGCCGCCGCCGATGCCTGGATTATCCCCGACTCGGGCCGCGTAAATATTCTGGCCGCTGGCCGCCTGCAGCGCCTGCGCAACGCGGGGGTGGTGCTCGACTCGCTGGCCAAGTTCCACAAGCTCTACAATGGCAATATCGACGTGCTCTCCAAGGAAGCCTTTGCGGGCAGCGCCGAGTACATCTTCAAAACCGCGCACGACTCGGTGGCCCTGCGCTTCGGCAGCTTCGGGCCCGACCAAGCGGCCGTGATGGCCGGCAAAGGCAAGAAGTTCAAGCACGACGATACGGGCGCGGCCATCGGCTCCGAGAACGGGGATGCCCAGGGGCCGGCCACCGTAGCCACGGCCGTGGTGAGCAACACCAGCAAGTTTCAGCTCACGCCGCGCATCGGCTACCGGGGCAACGTGGAGCTGAACTCGCGCCGCCGGGGCTTTGCCTTTAACGGGGAGGTGCAGCTGCAGTTTGGCAAAAACCGCGCCCTGGCCCAGTGGGTGGCCGTGAAGGACTCCATCGACCCGCGAAACTTCAGCCTGAACCTGAACGACGTGAAGGCCGGCGACGGTGCCGCGCTCGTGACCGGCATTTTTCTCTCGGACCAGACCAACGTGCTGTACCCGCTCTACGCGGCGGCCATCCCGAACTCGACCGACCTGACCGTGTTCAAGGTGGACGGTAAGCTGCACTACGACAACAAGAAAGAGCTATATACCATCTCGCGCAACGACCCGGCCGATGTCAACGCTTACGAAGGCTCGTCGCTTACCTACACCGACGGGACCAACTCGCTGAGTTTCCACGGCCCGATGAGTTTTATTGGCGATGCCGTGAAGGACTTCCGGATGGTGGGGGCCGGCATTGGTACGGCCAACCCCGACAGTGCCCGCTACACCGTTGAGGCCCTGCTGGGCATCGACGTGACCCTGCCCCCAAAGGCCCTCGACATCATGGCCAACGAGCTGGCCAAAACCACCAAGAACCTCCCCGAAGCACAGACGGGCTCCACCAACGAATTCTACAACTTGGCCCAGTTTATTGGCAACAAGGGCGTTGATGCCGCTTCGCAGCGCCGCGGTTTTGCCGACCCGCTCATGAAGCTCTCGCCCAAGCTGGTTCACACCATCGTGCTGAGCCGCGTGAACCTGCGCTGGAACGACAGACGCCGGGCTTGGTACTCGGTGGGTCCCATTGGCCTGGCCGGCGTGGGCAAGCAGCCACTGAACGCGCTGATAAACGGCTACGTGGAAATCCGCCGCGAGAGTGGGGGCGACGTGGTGCAGCTCTACCTCGAAGCCGACAAGCAAAGCTGGTACTACCTCAAGTTTGCCAACAACCTGCTGCTGGTGAAGTCGCAAAACGAGGACTTCGATGCCGAAATTGCCGCCAAGGCCAAAGGCGAATACGAAACGGCGACCAGCTACGGAGCTTTCCTGGGCGACTTTGCCGACGCGGACAACTTCCGTGACCATTTCCAGCGGGACTTCCTCGGCATCAAGCCCAAAGCGGCCGCGAAGTCAAGCCGCCCGGCCGCCGCCCAGCCCGCTTTCGACGAAATGGCCAACAGGAAGAAAAAGAAGAAGGATGCTGTAGAAGAGGCCTTGGCTGACCCTGCCACGCCCGCGCCCGAGGCAGCCGCTGCCTCCGCCAAAAAGAAGAAGAAGGCCAAGGCCAATGACCCCTTCGGCGATGGCGTGCTGGACGAGCCCGCCCCCGCGCCTGTGAAAAAAGCGGTAGCCAAGGCACCGGTCAAGGCGCTGGCCGATAGCACCGCCGCTGCCAGCAAGGCCGCGCCCGACAAAGCAGCCGCCGCCGGCAAGCCGGCCACGGAAGCCACCCCGGCCAACGAGCCGCCCACCCCGGAAGCCCCGGTCGACTTTCCGACCGCCCCCGATAAAAAGGAGGCCGCCCGCTTGGCCAAAGAGGCCGAGAAGCAGAAAAAGGAGGAAGAGAAAAAGAAGAAGGACGCGGAAAAGCAGAAGAAAAAAGGCGGCTCCGACCCCTTCGGCGACAGCTAAGCCGCCAAGTAGTTCGACTGCTTCCGGCTTGAAAAGCGCCAGCCGAACGAAACCCGAACGTCATGCTGAGCGAAGTCGAAGCAGCTCTCCCGCCATAGTATTCAGTTACGCTCGCGGGAGAGCTGCTTCGACTTCGCTCAGCATGACGTTCTTTATTGCCCCAAAGTCCTCCCCGCCTTTATTTCTCCACCCATTACTCTCCCAATGCCCATCCTCTACATTGTTCTGGCCCTGCTGGCCGCCTACCTGCTTGGGTCCATTCCGACGGCCCTGTGGGTGGGTCGCCGCTTTTTTAACCTGGCCGATATCCGCGAGCATGGCTCGGGCAATGCCGGGGCCACCAACACCTTCCGGGTGCTGGGGCCGAAGGCGGGCAGCTTCGTGCTGTTCGTGGATGCGCTGAAGGGCTTTGTGGCCGCGTTTTTCCTGCCGCAGTGGCTGGTAGCGCAGGGAGCCATCGCACCCGAGTACGAGCTGTACTACCGCCTGGCTTGCGGTGCGCTGGCCGTGGTAGGCCATATCTACCCGGTGTTTGCACAGTTCCGGGGCGGCAAGGGCGTGGCCACCATCCTGGGTATGATGCTGGGTGTGGCCCCAGCCACGGTGGGCATCTGCATTCTCGTCTTTATCGGGATGCTGCTGCTGTTCCGCTTCGTGAGCCTGGCCAGCATGACGGCAGGCATCACGTTCGCGCTGCTGCAGTTGCTGCCGCAGTTCCGGCCGGCGCAGCCGTTCCTGGTATACGTGGGCTTCGTGGTGGCCGCGCTACTGGTTTACACCCACAGCGCCAATATTGGCCGGCTGCGCGCCGGTACGGAAAGCCGCGTGCCCATGCCGTGGGAGCGGAAGTAGAGGTGCAATGGAATTTAACGTCCTCAAAACGCTGCAATTCGGTGGTTTGCTGCTGGTGCTATATGATTGGATGGCGTTTCCAAATGCAACTACAATCAATAATTTATATGCCTATAATTTAGAAGGCGAGCGATTGTGGATTGCTGAAGCCAAATATCCTGGGGACTTCTTCGTTGGCGTGGCCGAAAATAATGGCCAGCTTATCGCTACCACTTGGAGTTGCTTTAGTTGCTTAGTCGACCCTGAAACAGGAAAAACGATAAAAGCGACGTTTACCAAGTGACCTGCCAAGCCACGTTAACGGATGATGCTTCAAGGTGGGATAGCAGTAGAATAATAGTATGATGCTTAAAGCCCTGCGCCACTGCGAAGAGGAATTTAGAAGTGTCCAAACTAAATCCAACATTACCTTACTCACACAATCGCCTTGCCCTCATCCATGTCCTGCTCCAGAATCGGGGCTTTGGTTTTGCCCACGATGTAGCGCAGGCCCTTGTCGTAGCTAATGTAGCTCCACGTCCATTGCAGCAGCACCATGAGGCGGTTGCGGAAGCTCACCAGCGAGATGACGTGCACCACGCCCCAGGCCAGCCAGGCCAGAAAGCCGCTGAGGTGGTACTCTTTGCCGAAGAGCTTGAGGTCGGCCACGGCGTGGTTGCGACCGATGGTGGCCATCGAGCCTTTGTCGTGGTAATGAAACCGCTCGGCCAACTGCCCGCCGAGCCACCGCTTGATGTTATCGCCCAGCAGGCGGCCCTGCTGAATGGCGGGCTGCGCCACCATGGGGTGGCCTTCGGGATAGTCGGCCGATTTCATGGCCGCGATGTCGCCGATGGCGAACACGTTGTCGTAGCCCTGCACGCGGCTGTATTCATCCACGGCGTAGCGGTTGCCGGGCAACAGGCAGTCGGGGCGCAGGCCCGCGATGGGGGCACCCGTCACGCCCGCCGCCCAAATCACGGTGCGTGAAATGAACTGCTGCCCGGTGTTGAGCGTGACCGTGTAGCCGTCGTACGACTTCACCCGCGCCTCCAGCCACACCTGCACCCCAAACTCGCGCAGCGACTCCAAGGCCTTCTGCGAGGCATGAGCCGACATGCCCTTCAGCAGCACCGGCCCGCTTTGCACTAGGTGGATGTCCATTTCCCGAAAGTCGAGCTCGCGGTAGTCCTTCGGAAACACGTGGGTGCGCAGCTCGCTCAGGGCCCCCGCGATTTCGACGCCGGTGGGGCCGCCGCCCACAATCACGAAATCGAGCAGGCTGTTGATTTTCTCGTAGTCGCCGAGCTGCAGGGCCTGCTCGAAGTTGGAAAGCACGGTGTTGCGCAGCTCAATGGCTTCCTCCACGCTCTTGATGGCAATGGAGTTTTTCTCCATCGCCTCATCGCCAAAGTAGTTGGGCTCGGCCCCGGTGGCCAACACCAGAAAATCGTAGCGCAGCAGCCCGATGGAAGTTTCCACCACCTGCTTCTCGGTATCCACGGCCTTCACCTCGGCCATGCGGAAGTAAAAATTTTCCTGTTGGCTGAGAATCTTGCGAAACGGCGATACAATGTCGCCCTCGTCGAGCCCGGCGGTGGCCACCTGGTAGAGCAGGGGCTGAAACGTGTGGTAGTTCTGCTTATCGATGAGCACCACCTGCACCGGCGCATCGGCCAAGGCCTTGGCCAGCTCCAGGCCACCAAAGCCGCCACCCACAATCACCACCCGCGGCTTGCCGAGGTCATCAATTTTCGTTAGCCCTTCCATGCGGTAAAGATGCGAAGCCGGATGGCGACCCCCCGGAGCTTACTTACCCGTTTTGGGCCGGTGAGGTTGTGTGGCGGGCCAGTGGTAGGCGAGCCGCATCGAACTCTGCCCGTCAAAGTCGCGTTAGCGGCCTACGTTCACCAACCCAACCGCTTGCTTATGAAAGTGCTGCCCATTGCTTCCCTGTTGCTCAGCGCCGGTCTGCTGGGAGCTGCCCGGCCCGCCGCCGAAACCCAGTCGGTTACGGTGGTAGTGTCGTCGCTGGTATCCAATACGTCCACCGTGAAGCTGTTTTTCTACAACACGCGCGAGGGCTTTTTGAAAAGCGGCAAGTGGGCTTTTTCGAAAGCGGTGAAGCCCGAGGGCAAAAACCAGTTCACGCTGCCCGTCGAGCTACCCCCGGGCGAGTGGGCCGTGGCCATCACCCAGGATTTGAACAACAACAACAAAATCGACAAGAACTTTCTCGGTATCCCAACCGAGCCTTATGCCTTCTCCAACAACATCCGTCCCACCGTGGCCGCTCCCGATTTCAACGAGTGCAAGTTTATGGTAGATGGCCCGGGGCGTGTGGTGAGTATTGTACTTAAAGATTAAAGGGTAAGAATATTTGTTAGTATATATTATTAAAAAAAGCCACCGTTGCTCAGGCAGCGGTGGCTTTTTAGCGTGGTTTTGGGGCTGGCCGCCACCTTGGTCGGGCGAGCCTGCCAGCCACAGTGCAAATTGAACCGATGCTGGCAAAGTATCAATGTTTCTTGATGTGATTATAAATAATGAACGGCCGAGTAGCTTTGCATGAAATTGACCTTTTCCGCGTTCTTTTTTACCTATAATATGCAACTACGCTTTACCTTCTTTTCTGCATCGGTTCGGACATTGCTGAGCGTTACGCTTTTGCTGCTGGGCAGCGGCTTTGTGGGCCAAGCCCGGGGCCAGTGTAGCACCTGCACCTATTCCATCGATAATCCGAATAAATCCCGGACGTTCGACATGCACGGTGGCGAAACGATTACCGTTGAAAGCAACGTCAATTTCGAAGGCATTATCAACGTGCTGGGTAATAATGTGACGGTAATTAACCTGGGCAGCATCACCAAAGGCGGCAGCATTGTGGTGCGCGGCAACAACACCATCATTCGCAACGAGGGCGTTATCAGCGACGGCAACGGGGGCAACGGCAACGGCGGCTACATCACGGTCGTAAGCGGTTTCACGGGCACCGTGCTGCACAATCAGGGCACCGTCACATCGCAAAACGTGAAGCTCAACGCTCCGGTCGTTATCAATAACGGCAGTGCTGCCAACACCATGTCCGTCTGGTCGGGCTATGTCGGGACCAACTTTACGGCCGCTGTCACCATCAACAACTATGCTGGCTGGAGCGCGCAGGTGAATGACCTGCCCAGCGGCACCGTCAACAACTTTGCCACCGGTACGTGGTCGGCCTACTTCACGCCCAGCGGCACCAGCATCATCAACAACAGCGGCACCTGGAACGCTGCCAACCTGAATTACGCGGGTAAGCTCACTATCAACCACACCGGCGGTACCTGGGCGGCCAACCTGAACCCCGGCAGCGCGCTGGCCCTGAACAACAGCGGCACCTGGACCAAGGGCTTCAACTTCCCTGCCACCGGCCCCAACAGCTTCGTGAACACCGGCACGGCTACCCTCGATGCCTACCTGGGCATGGGCTCGGCCACCACCATCACCAACAGCGGGGCGATGACGATGACCAACGGCATGGGCGATATCAGCGCCAATTCCAGCCTCATCAACAACCGCGGGGCCACGTTCCGCGTCATCGGCCAGTTCGTGAACTCGGGCACCGTAAGCAACGCGGGCACGGTGTCGAGCACCAGCAACTTCCTGAACAACAGCAGCGGCACCATCACGGGCCCGGCCGCCCCGCTGCGCGGCAGCTTCACCACTAACGGCTACTCGGCCAATGCCGGCTCGTTTGGCATGGTGGGCCGGCTCGATTTCTGTGATTCGGGCAATGCCTCGGGCTTCGACTCGCAGACCGGCAGCGTGGGCACGGCCAATACAACCTTCTGATCGAGCCGGCCGCTGCCCGTCGAGCTGGCCGCCTTCACTGCCGAAGTACTGAAAGGGGAGGTGCAGCTACGCTGGGTCACGGCCTCGGAAAACAACAGTGCGGTGTTCGTCATCGAGCGCAGCGCCGGGGGCGAGTCCTACGAGGCAGTGCGCGAGGTAAGCGCCCAGGGCAATTCCACGGCGGTAACCGTATACGCCGCCACCGACGCGCGGCCGCTGCCCGGTACCAGCTACTACCGCCTGCGGCAGGTCGACCGCGACGGGGCGGTGGCCTACTCGCCGGTGGTTAAAGTGAGCGTTGCGCTCAGCACACGGCCTATTCTGGCCTACCCCAACCCGGCCACCAACCACCTTTCCCTCGACCTCACGGCCGCTCCCGCCGAGCCCTGTGCCGTGCGCGTACTCAGCCTCGCCGGCCAGGTCGTGCGCACCGAAACCCTGGCCGGTGGCCGTGTGCAGGAAATGCCCCTGGCGGGCCTGCCAGCCGGGCTATACCTGCTGCAAGTGCGCACCGCCCAGGGTAGCACGGTGCAGCGCATCGAGAAGCGCTAAGCGGCGCGCTCAGTCGGCCCGAAATGGGTGCTGGCCGCGCGCCAGCCGCTCGGTCAGCGTCACGGCGCGGCGGATGCGGGTTTCGGGCTGTTTGGCCTCGGCCACGCGCCAGGCCATGGCACGGCGGTGGGCGGGCTTGTAGTTGTTGAAGGCGATTTCGGCCTCGGGCCAGGCGGCGAGAGCTTCGGCCAGCTCGTCGGGCAGGTCTACGTGGTCGGGGTTAGGGTCGGCTTCGATGCTAATTTCCAGTTCCTGGCCCAGCGCGATGCCCACGACTTGGCAGCTGTCCTTGTTCAGCATGAGGTAGCGCCCGCCGCCTTCCAGCGGCAGTAGCCCCAGCCGCAGCGCGTGGCCGCAAATGTTGGCGACAACGCGCTTCGTAGCCTTGCCGCCCAGTGCTTCGAGCACCGCCACCGGCACCACGAGGATTTGAGTGGGCATGAAACTGGGGCCGCCCGGCTCCAGCACGGCGCGGAAATGAATAGGGTTGGGCATGAGTAGCAGTTGAACAATGTAGAAACGCAATACTTTGCGGCTCGTCGGTGCTGATGTTGTTATAACCGCGCAATTCCCGTCGTTCAACGCAAGTCGTTCAACGACGAGACGCAGCATGTTGCGTCTTCTACACCGCCGCCGCCGCCAGCTCCCGCAGTTGCTTATTGATGAAATCCACTTCCTCAAACGAGAGCTGAAAATTCATGGCCCGGGCATTCTGCACGGCCTGCTCGGGGTTGCGGGCCCCCACCAGCGCCACCGAAATGCCGGGCTGCGCCAAGGTCCAGCGCAGCACGAGCTGGCTGAGAGTGGCGTTTTTGGTTTCAGCCAGCGGGCGGATTTTGTTGAGCACAGCGTTTACGCGCTTCACGTTTTCGGGCGTGAAAAACGGGTTGCCGTTGCGCAAATCTCCGTCGCCGAAATCCTGGCCAGGCTTCATTTTGCCCGTCAGCAGGCCCAGCTGCAGCGGGCTGTACACCAGCACAGCCTTGTTGTTTTCGAGGCAGTACGGCACCACGTCGGCCTCGATTTCGCGGCGCAGCATGCTGTAGGGTACTTGGTTGGCGGCAAGGTAGAGCGTCTGTTCGGCTTCCTGCATCTGGGCCGCCGAGTAGTTGCTCACGCCGGCAGCTCGCACTTTGCCCTGCTCGATGAGGCGGGATACGGCCTCCATCGTCTCGTCAATCGGCGTGGTCACGTCGGGCCAGTGCTGCTGGTAGAGGTCGATGTAGTCGGTGCCGAGGCGGCGCAGGCTGGCCTCACATTCCCGGATGACGCTGTCGCGGCCGGCGTACTTATACACGTCGAGGTCGCGACCCTGGTTGTCCTTGGTCTTCATGGCAAAGTCTCCCTTAGCCAAATCCCAGCGCATGCCGAATTTGGTGAGAATTTGCACCTTGTCGCGCGGTAGGCTTTTAATGGCTTCGCCCACGATTTGCTCGCTCAGGCCCATGCCATATACCGGCGCGGTGTCTATGCTGGTCACGCCCAGGTCGTAGCTGGCGCGAATGGCCCCCACGGCATCGTTCTGCTCGGTACCGCCCCACATCCAGCCACCAGCCGCCCAGCTGCCAAACGTAATGCGCGAAACGGAAACGTCGGAGGAACCTAATTTTTGATATTCCATAGAGATTGAAGTCGGGTGAAAGCACCTGGCCGCGTAGGGGCCGGGCTGGTTAACCGGGCTTTGGGAGCGAAGGTTGCGGCCTGACCGCCGACGAAACTTTTCCCAGTCGCCGTTTCTTGTAGCAGCTTCCGTAGCTTCAAAATAACAACGATATGAAAGTTGAAATCTGGTCTGATGTAGTGTGCCCATTCTGCTACATTGGCAAGCGTAAGTTTGAAAAGGCCCTGGCCGGTTTCGCCCACCGCGACGAGGTAGAAGTGGTGTGGCACAGCTTCCAGCTCACGCCCGATTTCCAGCCCATTCCCGGCGAGAGCCTGCACGAGTCGCTGGCCAAGAAAAAAGGCGTGGCCCCCGAAGAAGGCCGCCGAATGAACGAGTACATGTCGGGTGTGGCCAAGGAAGTTGGCCTGAACTACGACCTCGAAAACGCCATTCCGGCCAATACATTCCTGGCCCATCAGCTCATCCACCTCGGCGCGCACCACGGCCGGCAGGATGCCACCAAGGAGCGCCTCATGGCCGCCTACTACCTCGAAGGCCAGAACATCGGCGACCTCGATACGCTGGTAAAGCTCGGCACCGAAATCGGCCTCGACGCCACCGAAAGCCGCGCCGCCCTGCTGGCCGGCACCTACGCCGAAGCCGTGCGCCTCGACGAGTACCAGGCCCAGCAAATCGGCGTGCGCGGGGTGCCCTTCTTCGTATTCGAAGACAAGTATGCCGTGTCCGGTGCCCAACAGCCCGAACTGTTTGCCGAGGTACTGGAAAAGGTGTACGACGAGTTCAAGCCCGCCAAACCGGCCCTAACCATGGTGGCCGACGGCGATGCCTGCGGGCCGGAAGGCTGCGAATTGTAAGCGCTTCAGCATAACGCAGACCCAGCGTCAGAGCCCGTCATGCTTCGATAAGCTCAGCATGACGGGCTTTTTGCTGCGGTAGCCCATGCCCAATAGCCTTCGTTCAGGCCCGCAGCATCGGAATGTGCGGAATGCCGTCCTCCAGGTACATCGGCCCGCACTGCTCGTAGCCGAACTCGTTGTAGAACCGTTCGAGGTGCTGCTGCGCCCCGATTTTGTTGGCCTGCGGGCCGAATAAGGCCTCGGAATAAACCAGCGCCTGCCGCATCAGCTCGCGGCCCAGGCCATACTGCCGGAAGGCCTGCGCCACAATCACGCGACCAATACTGGCCTGCTCGTAGCTTTTGCCAGCGGCGAAGAGGCGGGCGTAGGCCGCCAGCTCGCCGGCCTCGTTGTAGCCCAGCAAGTGGTGGGCATCCATATCCTGCCGGTCAATGTCCTGAAAAACACAGTTCTGTTCGACGACAAATACTTCTGAGCGCAGGCGGAGCAGGTCGTAGAGAATCAGGTTGGGCAGGGATTCGAAAGGCAGGCAGTGCCAGCGAATAGTCATAAGTAAGGGCTTAGTTTTTGGGCATTTTTTCAACGTCTTTCAGCGTCAGCACGCGGTACTTAATGCCGAGGTCTGCCGCATTCTGCTCCACGGTGTTGGGGAAGCCCGCCTTGCGGCGGCGCTCGTTCACCCGCGCCGCATCTTCGATGGGCCACATAAACGGCGGCTGCGGTTCGCGGCGGCCGGTTTGCGGGTTCACGGGGTTGTAGCTCATGGCCTGGGTGCCGTAGCGCTGCTCCTTGCCGTCGCGCATGAGCTGGCGGTCCAGCATCTGGGCGTAGAGATAGAAGGACAATTCGTTCCTTTCGGCGGCTTTTTTGATGAGCGGCAGGGAGGATTTAATATCAGGCGAATGCTGGATGACGTAGTACGCGCCTTCGTTCGTGGGGGTACCCACCAGCGACTTGCCGGGGTAGCCGTACTGCTTCAAAATGGCCTTCACCCGCACCTGGTTGGCCGAATCAGTTCGCATCATGCGGCGCATCACGTAGTCGCTTAGGCTTTCACGCGTCACGCCCAAGGAGCGCGCCAGCGAATCGGGCCGCCGGTTAATACGCGGATTGAAAAGCATGCTGCGCCACTTTTGGTCCACGGCATAAATGCTGTCCAATTCGTGCTTCAGGCTAGGGTTGAGGAGGGCTTGGGCCGCGGCCAGCTGCGGCAGTAACGCCAGAAGTAGTGTGGAAAGGAGGAGTTTCATGATAGCACGTCGTAGGGACGCATAATGGCGTCTTACCGTTGAATGGAATGCCTGAACGAGGGAGAGGCGCAACATCTTGCGTCTCATTGTTGCTGATGTTATTTAGTCAGGCCGAAACGGCTAATCCCTTCCGCACAACGCAAGTTATTCAACGACGAGACGCGAATAGGCTTTTCTACGCCGCCACCGCCTCCTCGCTGCCCAGCTCGCTCAGCACGCGCTTGGCCTGCTGAATGGAGCGCACCTCCTCAAACGTCACAATCAGCTGCGCCTTGTGCTCCTTCAGCTTGGCGGTGCGCGGGTGCGTCTGCACGTAGTTGAGGATGGTGCCGAACTGCTCGCCCTGGAAGTAGGCCTTGTGGTCGTCGTCGGCGGGCAGGTAGCCTTTCAGCGTATCGCGCTTAAGCGTGATTTTACTGAAACCCACTTTGCAGGCCTGCCAGCGCAGCCGCACGATGTCGGCCAGCTGCTCCACCTCGGACGGCAGCGGCCCGAAGCGGTCCACCATGCTGGCCAGCAGCTTGCGCAACTCCTCCGGCTTCTGGGCGCGGTCGAGCTTGGCGTAGAGCTGCAACCGCTCCGACACGTTGCTCACGTACTTTTCGGGGATGAGCACCTGCTGGTCCGTCTCCACGTTGCACTCCTGCACCCGGCCTGCGCCGGCGGCCATTTGCAGGCGCTGGTTCGAGTCGCCCATAAACAAGTCGCGGAACTCCGTTTCCTTCAGCTCCGTCACGGCCTCGTCCAGAATCTGGTGGTAGGTTTCGTAGCCCAGGTCGTTGATAAAGCCCGACTGCTCGCCGCCTAGCAAATTGCCCGCGCCACGAATGTCCAGGTCGCGCATGGCCACGTTGAAGCCCGCGCCGAGGTCCGAAAACTCCTCCAGCGTGCTCAGGCGCTTGCGGGCATCGGCCGGCAGCTGGGCCACCGGCGGCGTGAGCAGGTAGCAATACGCCTTGCGGTTCGAGCGGCCCACGCGGCCCCGCATCTGGTGCAGGTCGCTCAGGCCAGCCAAGTGGGCGCGGTTGATAATGATGGTGTTGGCGTTGGGAATGTCAAGGCCCGACTCGATGATATTGGTCGAAACCAGCACGTCGTATTCGCCCTCCACGAATTTCATCATCCGTTTTTCCAGCATCTCGCCGTCCATCTGCCCATGGGCGAAAGTGATTTTCGCATCCGGCACCAGCCGCAGGATGGTGCCGGCCATTTCCTCGATATCCTTCACGCGGTTGTGCACGAAAAACACCTGCCCGCCGCGCTTCAGCTCCCGCGCCACCGCGTCCCGAATCAGAATCTCGTCATACACGTGCAGCTCCGTGTTCACCGGCTGCCGGTTGGGCGGCGGCGTGGCAATCACGCTCAAATCGCGGGCACCCATCAGCGAGAAATGCAGCGTGCGCGGAATCGGCGTAGCCGAAAGCGTAAGCGTGTCCACGTTCACCTTCAACTCCTTCAGCTTATCCTTGGTTTTAACGCCGAACTTCTGCTCTTCGTCAATAATCAGGATGCCCAGGTCTTTAAATTTGATGTCCTTATTGGTGAGTCGGTGCGTGCCAATGAGAATGTCGGTTTTGCCCTCCGCCACGCGCGCCAGGGTTTCCTTTATCTGCTTCGTCGACTTAAACCGGTTAATGTATTCCACCGTCACGGGCAGCGTGGCCAGCCGGTCGCGGAAGGTTTTGTAGTGCTGCATCGCCAGGATGGTCGTCGGTACGAGCACCGCCGCCTGCTTGCCATTCGCCACCGCCTTGAAGGCGGCCCGAATGGCTATTTCCGTTTTGCCAAAGCCCACGTCGCCGCAAATGAGGCGGTCCATCGGGTGGGGCTGCTGCATGTCGTTTTTTACGTCCTCGGTGGCCTTGGCCTGGTCGGGCGTGTCCTCGTAAATGAAGCTCGACTCCAGCTCCGCCTGCATGAAATCGTCGGGCGCAAAGGCAAAGCCCGGCGCGGTTTTCCGCTTGGCATACAGCCGAATCAGGTCGGCCGCAATGTCCTTTACCTTCTTCTTTACCGACTTCTTCTTGTTCTCCCACTCCGGCGAGCCCAGCTTGCTCATGGTAGGCGGCGAGCCCTCCGCGCCGCTGTACTTAGCAATTTTGTGCAGCGAGTGAATGCTCACGGTCAGCAGGTCATCATCTCGATAAACCAGCCGAATGGCCTCCTGAATCTGCCCGTTGATTTCCACCTGCGTCAGGCCCGCGAAACGGGCAATGCCGTAGTCCTGGTGCGTCACGTAGTCGCCGGGCTGCAGCGTTTTTAATTCGCGTAGCGTCAGCGCTTTTTTCTTCGAGAATTTCCGGGCTTCCTGCGCCCGATAGTAGCGCTCGAATAATTGGTGGTCGGTATAAACGGCCAACTCAAGCTGCTCATCGATAAAGCCTTCGCGCAAGGCCATCAGCAAGTGCTGGAACTGCACGTTATTGTCCAGCTCGTCAAATATCGTCCGCAGCCGGTCGGCCTGGCGCACGGTATCGGCGGTAATTATCGTCGTAAAATTCCGGTGCTGGTTTTCCTTGATATTTTTCACCATTCGCTCGAATTCCTTGTTGAAACTCGGCTGCGGCTTAGCGGAAAACTGAAACGTATCGGCGTTTTTAAAGTGAAAGCGCTTGCCGAATTCCACCACCGCGAATTCATCAAGCAGTTTCTTGAAATTTTTCCCTGATTCAAATAAATCGCCCGGCTTACTCACGATTTGCATGCCGCCGCTTTCGCTCAGCATCTGCTGAAAATTAGCCTCCGCTTTCTCGAATAATTCCGTCACCACGTCCAGCGTCTGGCGCACGTCCTTCGCCCAGATACAGGCCGTGCGGGGCAGAAAATCAAAGAAAGCCTCCCGCGTTTCGGTTAGCATCTTGGTCTGCACATTGGGAATGATGCTGATGCTGGCCCGCGCCTCCACCGACAATTGCGTTTCCGGATTAAACGTCCGAATACTCTCAATCTCATCGCCGAATAATTCGAGGCGAAACGGTAATTCGTTCGCGTAGCTGAACACGTCGACAATGCCGCCGCGCACAGCGTACTGCCCCGCTTCGTACACGAAATCCGTTTTCTCAAAATCGTATTCGCCCAGCAGCTCACCCAGGAAATTTACGTCCAGCCGGTCGCCCGTTTTCGCGTTGAAGGTGTTCTTCACCAGACTTTGGCGGTTAATCACCTTCTCCGTCAGCGCCTCCGGATACGTCACGATAAATACGCTGTTGCCCGTGCTGGCCGCCCGCGTGGTATTGATGCGGTTCAGGGCCTCGGCGCGCATCAGCACGTTGGCATTTTCGGTCTCATCGAACTGGTACGGCCGCTTGTAGGGGCTCGGAAACAGCAGCACTTCCGGCCCCTCGGGCAGCAGGTGCTGCAAATCGGCCAGGAAATACGCCGCTTCCTCCTTGTCGTGCATAATGAACACGTGCGGGTGCTGGGCATGGGCCACGGCGGCGGCTACCACGGCATCCTGGCTGCCCACCAGGCCGCGCAGGTGCAGCCGCAGGCCATTGGGATTGGGCTTAGCGGCTTCGCGCAACCGCGAGGCCAGCACTTGGAGCTCGGGCGATAGACGATAGAGGCGAAGAAAATCAGCTACTTGCACAAAGAATCAGGCTAGAGGGGCAAATGAAGTAGCCCGGCCGGAAGGATTTCCGGTCGGGCAGCGGGGTAAATACACGGCAAAGGCGACGAAGGTTTCCGGGGCTGCCCGTAGCTTCGCGGGGCAAAGGTTGCATTAGTTGGCGACGTCTGCCATCCTGAGCTTGCGAAGGACCTTGTCACGTCTGCACAGCTACAGCAGTAACTAAATAGTGCAAGTCACGCTAGCCTGATAAGGTCCTTCGCAAGCTCAGGACGACAGCCGTCGCCAGCAACCAGCAACCAGAACCCAGAAACTACACTAAATGCGCGGCTCTTCCCATCTGGCCATCGGCCTCATCACTGGCGTGGCCGTGGCCGGGCTGGTGCCGGGCATCCCGTTTTCGTTGGCCGGCATTGCCCTGGCCGGCTTTTCCAGCCTCGCCCCCGACCTCGACCACCCCGAAAGCCGCCTTAGTAAGCGCCTCGGCTTCACCCAGCACTACGTGCGCTGGGCCTTTGCCGCCGGGGCGCTGGCGCTGGCGGCCTACGCCTACTTTCAGCGCGCCCCCGGCTCCGAGCAGCGCCTCTACTACACGGCCGCGCTGGCCTTCGGGCTCATTGGCGTGGGCATGCAGGGCGGCTCGGCCCGGCGGCTGGCGCTGCTCTTTACGGGCCTGGGCACGGTGGTGGCCGGCCTCTACACCGAGCAGCTTTGGCTAAGCCTGTTGGGCACCTTCGTGGCGCTGGCCCCCTTCACCTCGCACCGCTCCTGGACGCATACCATCTGGGCCACGGCCCTCTGGACTTACATCGGGCACCTCGCCGACCAGCACCTGGGCTGGCGCGGCGTGGCCCTGTATGCGGGCACCGGTTATGCCTCCCATTTGGTGGCCGACACGCTCACCAAATCTGGCATAAGGTGGTTTCTGCCAATATGGGAGTACTCATTTAAGGTCCCGCTTATTAGTACCGGTTCGGCTAGTGGCAACATCCTGGAAGTGGGCATTTGTGTGGGCTATGCGCTGCTGGTGCTGGGGCTGGTAGTAGGTTCTATGCACCTGGTGTAGCCCCGGGAGCCGCCTACAGGGGCAGGTGTGCTTATATCGCAACCTTGCGCTATTGCATAAGTCAGCTAAGAACACTAGCTTCGCAGCAGATATCTTGTTAAAATAGGACTGTGCTGGTATAGGTTCGGGTTGTTATTCTGCGATTTCAATCGTTTCCGCCAGTTTGGCCCTTTTAAAATTTCACTTTCTGAGCATTTTGGTTTCGTGCCTGCCCGTTGTCTGGCAGTCGCGCCCGGCTCACATTAGCCCCTGTTGCCATTTTATTCTGGCTACCGACTGGCAACTTTGCCAGGAGGTAGGCCGGTTTCACTACCCCCGATAACCACGCTACCTCCCACTCAAAACACTTCTCTAACTTTACGTAATTCCATTACCATGAACCAGATGAACAGCCCTTTGATTCGGGTTGGTGTCTTTTATGACGGCAACTATTTCTTAAAAATTAGCGACTATTATTATTTCCAGCACGAGCGTAAGGCGCGCATCAGCCTCGAAGGCCTCCACGAATACATCCGCCACCAGGTAGCCGAAGAAGAGGATGTGGACGTGCGGCTAGCGCGCATCACCGATGCTCACTTTTTTCGAGGTCGCCTCTCGGCTACCGAAGCCCGCGACAAGGACCGCCTGTTCCACGACCGCCTGCTCGACGACATTCTGATGAACCTGGGCGTGCAAACGCACTACATGGCCCTGAAAACCCGCGACGGCCGCCTCCAGGAAAAAGGCATCGACGTGTGGCTGAGCCTCGAAGCCCTCGAGCTATCCCTGCACAAAACCCTCGACGTGGTGGTGCTCATCGCCGGCGACAGCGACTACGTGCCCCTCATCCGCAAGCTCAACACCGTGGGCACCCGGGTGATGCTGCTGAACTGGGATTTCAAATACGAAGACTTCAAGGGCGAAACCCGCGTCACGCGCGCCTCGCAGCAGCTATTGGAGCAGGTGACCTATCCGGTGGCCATGCACGACGTGATTGACCGCGGCCTCGCCCAGCAGGACGAAGTAGTGGAAGCGTTGTTCGTAAACCAGTCGGAGCCCGCCGCTTTTGCGCCCAGCACGGCGGCCGCGCCCAAGCTGGCCCGCCCCACCGGCCCCACCGCCGCCGGCCCCGTGGGCACGCTCGGCATGAGCACCATCAAAAACCTGAAAAACGGCTTTGGCTTCGTGGTGATGCCCCCGAACAACCTGTTCTTCAGCTACGCCGACCTCACCGAAGGCGACTTCAACGACCTGCGCGAAGGCGATTGGGTCGAGTTCACGGTGGGCCGCAACCACCGCGACGAAGACTGCGCCCGCAACGTACGCAAAGTAACCGCCCCGCAAATGACCGACGGCGAGGACGAGTATGAGCCCGTAGACGTGCACTCGACGGTTGAACTGTAAGTTGTCGTTGCGAGGACGAAGGGCGAAGCAATCTGTCCTCTTGATGCAGCAATTCCTGAGATGTGAAAAGCACCGATACTGCGCAGTATCGGTGCTTTTTGCGGTTAATTACTATCGGGATAAGGCTGCAAGAATCCCTACTGGCTGGTAATTGGCGTATCGAAATAGCTTTTTTTGAAACTTTTGCGGATTTTAGTCGGAATTGGGTGCCCTTGTTCGAAGGCTGTAAGTACCCGTTTCTCGCGGCCGGAACGGTAGCGGTAAAGGTTGATGGCACTCTTGGTAAAGAAATAGCCGGAAGCCGACATCATCAGCACATTCACAACTTTCTGCTCCGCTTTATCGGATGTCTGCAAAACATGCCAAGTGAAGTAAGTAAAATAGCTCAGGGCCGCGCCGCGCATTACGGCTTGTATCGCAAATCGCCGCCGGCTTTCATGAAACAGCCGTTGTAGGGCGTAAGTCGTATCCTCTCGGGCTGCCTGTAGCAGGCTATCGGCTGCGGTACGTATGGGCGTAGCAGTAATGGCGTTTTGTGCGGCAGCAGGTGGCACCCGTAGCACGAGTAACAAAAGCAGCGTTGCCACCAGCGAAAAACGACACTTCACTAACCTAGTGGAGATAAAGGAATTCATGAAGATGATTGGAAATGACGGCCTGTATGGGTCGCTATTTTGGGTCTGATATTTCGAATAGCACTTTATTTGTACAAAGTACCCACGCAATACTGCCCAAAGCGAAGGTGTTTGAAAACATTGCTACAAGCCTACATAAAGCTGCTATGCGCCCAAAGCTACCACCGATGAAAGGGCCCACATGTCGGGCTGCTAGGACCGTTCCACTTACCTCTACCCAAGCGCGGTGCGAAAGGCAAATGCGTGGAAAGTCTGCTGGTTTGGCGGCACGGATGAAGTACGCTTTGCTGCTAGCCTTGGCCCTGGCGGGCTTTCGGGTAGTCGCTGGCTCTCCGGCCCAGGCCTTGGCTGCCGCCGATGCACTGGCCGGGCAGGTAATCGACCAAGGTAATAGTAACCCGTTGGGCTTCGTAAGCGTGGGCGTGTTGGGTCATCCCTACGGCACGGTGGCTGACGCGCAGGGCCGCTTCACGCTGGACCTGCCAGCTAGCTACGACGCCGACTCGGTGCGTTTCTCGCTGGTGGGCTACGCCAGCCGCACCTGGCAGGTGGGCACGCTGCGGCGGCTGGTGCGCAGCGGCCCCTTGCAACTCATGACCCAACCCATACCGCTGGCCGAGGCCCAGGTGAGCTCGGTGGGCCTGAAAAGGCGCGTTTTGGGCAATACGACCATTCAAAAAACGATGAGAATTGATGAATTCGCGTCGAATAAGGCAGGGAATCAGATAGGGCAGCGTATCACGATAAAGCGGCCTGCCTTTATGGATGAAGTATCTTTCAGCATCACCCACTGTACGTATGATACCATAGCTTTCCGGTTGAATGTGTACAAGTTGCGGCGTGATTACCCGGCAGAGAATATTCTGCCGGCCGCTATCTACTTCAAAGTCACCAAACAGCAGGCCAAAGACCGGATTCACTTGAATTTGCGTCGCCAGCATCTCTACTTAACCGAAGATGTGGTGGTTGCCGTGGAACTCGTGCGTGCGCTGGACAAAGGCACACTAGAATTTGGGTGTCAGTTCGCAGGCGGTGGTCCTTTCTACAAATTGGAGCAAACGCCCGGACCTGATGATGCGAAGAATGTAGTACCCAAAAATGCGATGAGTACGATTGATTTGAAGCGAAAACAGCCCGATGGCCCGTGGACGAAGTACCCCAACATCGGCTTGGGTATTGATGCTACTATTCGGGAAATTCCGGAATAAGTGCCCGCTTTCATCGCTGAAAATGTTAGTTGTGAACCCGTTTAACCGTCTTTACCCATCAGCAGCTGCGCAAAGTCGCGCTTGGAAGCCGGGTAGCGGTTGAAGGTGCCCAGGCCGCGCGCCACGGCCACATCGTCGTGGCCAGCTTTCACGCGGTACACCACGCAGCTGCTTACTACCAGCGAGTTACCGCCGTGGTCGACCGTGCCACGCGCCACCAGCTCGTCGTGCAGGTGCACGGAATGCAGGTAGTTCATCTTGAACTCGACGGTAGATACCAGCTCCATCTTGGTGAAGGCCAGCGAGAGGGCGGCCGCGCCGAGGGCCGCGTCCATCAGGCCGGCCAGTACCCCGCCGTGGCAGGTATTAGGCGAGGAAAGGTGCTCGTCGCGGATGCGCATGCGGTACTCGATTTGGCCGGGCGTGTTCACCGTTAGCTCCATGCCGTTGGTGCGGCCGTAGTGGTTCATCTGGTTGTAGGCGGCCACCATGGTAGCGAGGTCGGGAAGCGAAGGGTTTTGGTCGGACATGGCGGTGACGGGAAGAAATTGCTTCGGCAAGTTTGCCGGAAAATTTGCTTCATTTGCTGAAGGCAGCGCTTTTCGGTGTAAAAAGCCAGGTTATCATCTTCTTACGTTCCTGTTATGTCTACGCAGCCGCTCACGTTCGTCGAATTCTATCCGCGCTATCTGCGCGAGCACAGCCGGCGGGGCACGCGGGTGCTGCACTTCGTGGGCACCACGTTGTTCATCATCTGCCTAGCGCTGCTGCTGCGCACCGGCAATTGGAACTGGCTGGCGGCCGGCGTGGTAGCGGCCTATGGCTTCGCCTGGGTGGGGCACTTTTTTGTGGAGCACAACCGGCCGGCCACATTCCAGCACCCGTGGTATTCGCTGCTGGGCGATTTTCGGATGTACTTCGACCTATGGCGCGGCCGCGAAAAATTCTAGCGCTGCTTTCGCATCAGGAAATGCTGGATTTCACCAAACAGCAGGTGCGAAGGCTCAACTACTGCATAGCCCAGCTTCTCGTAAAATCCGACGGCGGCTTCGCGGGAGTGCAGCACGATTTCGCGGATGCCAGCTAACTGAGCCTGTTCCTCCAGATACGCCACTACGCGCCGGCCCAGGCCCTGGCCAGCGGCCGCCGGGGAAACGGCCATGAAGCGAATCTGGCCCTGTCCGTGGCCGGTAGGCTGCAACATGCCCACCGCCAGGGCCTCGGGCGCGCCGGCAGTTTCGGCCAGCAGCAGCGCGTGGATGGTGCCGGGCTCGTCGTCGGCCGGCCCGCGCTCCGAGCCGGGGGGCTGCTGCCAGGGCTGGCGCAGCATGGCGTAGCGTAGGGCATAGTAGGCAGCCCACTCGGCGGGCGTACGGGGCGGCTGGATGGCGGTAGCGGTGTGCATGATTGAAACGTGAAGCGGGAGCGCAACCAGGGCCGGGGCGGGTTGTTACCTTTGGGGCCCGGCCAACGCCGGTTTATCTTTTCAAAACTACGCCCCACCCGCCATGGCATCCTTCGACATCGTGAGCAAAGTTGACCCGCAGACCCTCGAAAATGCGGTGAACACGGCCCAAAAAGAACTTCAGACCCGCTACGACCTGCGCGATACCAAAGGCGGTATCGAGCTCAACAAAAAGGACAGTACCATCCTGCTATCATCGGAAAATTCGATGCGCGTGAAGGCGCTGGAAGACATTCTGCTCGGCCGCGTGGTGAAGCAGGGCATCGATGGTACCAGCCTCGACTTTTCGGCCGACGAGCAGCCCAGCGGCCAGCTCATCAAGAAAACCATTAAGGTGCGCGCCGGCGTCGATAAGGAGTTCGGCCGCAAAATCATCAAGGCCATTAAGGATGCCAAGGTGAAGGTGGAAGCCCAGATGCAGGACGACCAGGTGCGCGTAACAGCCAAGAAAATCGACGATTTGCAGGCGGCCATTGCCGTGCTTCGTAAGGCCGATATCGGCCTGCCGCTGCAATTCGTGAACATGAAGTCTTAAAAATGTGGTGATGAGGGTGATGTGAAAATGGGAGAATTGGGGCGGTAATACCGGATTGATTTCCGCGATTCATCCCCCATACTTATTTGCTCGCATCATTTTTACCTTTCCACATTCGCCCATTTCCACCTTTAATTTATGTACGATTTTTCGGCCTTTACCCATCCCGCTACCTGGGTCAGCTTGCTCACCCTCACGTTTATGGAAATCGTGCTGGGAATTGATAACATCATCTTTATCTCCATCGTCGTCAACCGGTTGCCCCGGGAGCAGCAGGGGCGCGGCCGCACCATCGGCCTGTTGCTGGCGCTGCTGTTTCGCATCGGCCTGCTGCTGAGTATTTCCTGGATTGTGAGCCTGCGCACAGCGCTGTTCACCATCAATATTCCGGAAATGGTGAACAACTTCGGTGTTACCGGCCGCGATTTGATTCTGCTGGCCGGCGGCTTGTTTCTGATGTACAAGAGCACCACCGAAATTCACACCAAGCTGCAAGGCGAGGAAGAGGAGGAAGGCATGAAAGGCACCGGCGTTTCGATGATGAGCATCATCCTGCAAATCGTGATTATTGACATCGTGTTCAGCTTCGATTCCATCCTCACGGCCGTGGGCCTGGTAGATAACGTGCTGGTAATGATTGCGGCCGTGATTTGCGCGATGGGCATCATGCTGGCCTTCAGCGGCGTGGTGGCCAACTTCGTGAATGATAACCCCACCATCAAGATGCTGGCCCTCTCGTTCCTCATCATGATTGGCTTTATGCTGGTGATGGAGGCCGCCCACAAGGAGGTTGAAAAGGGCTACCTCTACTTCGCCATGGCCTTTTCGCTGATTGTGGAGCTGCTGAACCTGCGCCTGCGCAAAAAGCACAAGCCCGTGCAGCTGCGCGATTCGCAGTACGACTAACGGGTGTCTAGCAAGCCCTGAACGTCATGCTGAGCGAAGCCGAAGCATGACGTTCTTCTTTGGGCGGCTATGGAGCCAATAGTTGCTTAAGCCACCAAAGCCACCACCGCTACCACCTGGTCGAGCACGCGGCGCAGGGCCATTTCCAGCAGGCGCCGGTTCAGTTCGGGGCGTTGCTGGCGGTAGAAGGTGTATTCAGCGGCCGTGAACTGGCCGGTTATCAGGCCCACCACGGTGTAGCGCAGCTTGGTGTTGCGGCCGAGTAATTCCGTCAGTTGGTGGTGCTGGTCGGTGGGGCGCAGGGTGATGTGGTGGTCGCGCACGAAATCGGCCACCACGGCCAGTAGCAGCTCGTTTTGCAGCTTGAGGACCGGGCGCAGCGTGGCGTGCAGGAAAGCCCCCACGGTATCGCCGGCAGCGGTCGCTTCCGCATTGATGAGGGGGCGCAGGGCCAATAGGGCGGCATCGGGCCGGGTGGCGGCAGTGGGGGAGGGGAGCATGAAAGCCCAACCGCCGGCCGGGCCAATGGTTGCCGCGCCCGGCCCCGCTACACCACGCCCAGCTTCACCAGCGCGTCCCAGAGCACCACGCCGGCGGCCACGCCCACGTTCAGCGAGTGCTTGGTGCCGAACTGCGGGATTTCGACGGCCACGTCGCATAGGGCCAGCACGGCATCATCGACGCCGAATACCTCGTTGCCCAATACCAGCGCCAGGGGCCGGCCGGGCGCGGGCCGAAACTGGGGCAGCGAAACGCTCCCGGTAGTTTGTTCAACGGCGGCCACCTGGTAGCCGGCGGCTTTGAGGGCGGCCACGGCGGTCACGGTTTCGGCCGCGTACTCCCAGGCCATCGACTCCTCGCTGCCCAGCGCGGTTTTAGTGATTTCGCGGTGCGGCGGGCGCGGCGTAATGCCGCAGAGGTATATTTTTTCCAGCGCAAACGCATCGGCCGTGCGGAAGATGGCCCCCACGTTGTGCATGCTGCGCACGTTGTCGAGCACCAAAACCACGGGGCTTTTGGGCGTACTTTTGAAATCATCAACCGAGGCCCGGTTCAGCTCGGCCATTGTGAGTTTTCGCATCGAAATAGCGCGAACTTTGCGGTTCGCTTTGTCGGTTTAAAATAGGGTGGCAGAATGGTTGGGCGAGCTTCGCCAAGTACCGTCGGTAACTTTGGAAGCCGCCGCCACCTCCTCGTTCACGTCAAAAATCTGCGCACCACAAAGGTCGCGCGCCGTTGCCTTGCCTGCACCCAAAAAAGAATTCGTTATCAAGTCCGTCGGCCCCGACCACTTCACCGTGCCCATCCCGGCCGTGACCGAAACGCCGCTGATGAAGCAGTACTACCAGCTCAAGCAGCAGCATCCGGGGGCGGTGCTGCTGTTTCGGGTGGGCGATTTTTACGAGACGTTTGGCGAGGATGCCGTTACGGCCAGCCGCATTCTCGACATCACCCTCACCAAGCGCGGGGCGGGCAGCAGCAGCGAAGTGGCCCTGGCGGGCTTTCCGCACCACTCGCTCGACAACTACCTGCCCAAATTGGTGCGCGCCGGCCAGCGCGTGGCCATCTGCGACCAGCTCGAAAACCCCAAGGAAGCCAAGGGACTCGTGAAGCGCGGCATTACCGAGCTGGTGACGCCCGGCGTGAGCATGCACGACAACGTACTCGAACGTCGTTCGAATAACTACTTGGCCGCCATTCATTTCGGCAAAACGGAGGCCGGTATTTCCTTCCTCGATATCAGCACCGGCGAATTCCTGGCCGCCCAGGGTACGCTCGACTACCTGGGCAAGCTGATGCAGAATTTCAGCCCCGCCGAGGTGCTGTTCTGCAAGAAAAGCCGGGGCGAGTTCGAGCTGCACTTCGGCCCCGACCACTGCACCTACGCCCTCGATGAGTGGGTTTTTGGGGCCGACTACGCCCACGATACCCTTACCCGCCACTTCCGCACCACCTCGCTCAAGGGCTTTGGGGTGGATAACCTGCGGGAAGGCGTGATTGCGGCCGGCTGCATCCTGCACTACTTGGCCGAAACCAAGCACACCGACATCCAGCACATCGCCAGCCTCGGCCGCCTGGAGGAGGACAAGTACGTCTGGCTCGACCGCTTCACGGTGCGCAACCTGGAGCTGGTGCACGCCCAGCACCCCGGCGGCGTGCCCCTTATCGACGTGCTCGACCAGACCCTGACGCCCATGGGTGCCCGCTTGCTGCGCAAGTGGATAGTGCTGCCCCTGAAGGAAGTAAGCCAGATTCAGCGGCGCCTCGATACCGTGGCCGCGCTGGTAGCCGACGAAGAGTTGCTCGGCGACCTCACTCAGCACCTGCGCCAGATAAACGATTTGGAGCGTTTGATTTCCAAGGTCGCCGTGCGCCGCGTGAACCCCCGCGAGCTGCTGCAGCTGGCCCGCGCTCTCGAAGCCGTGGCCCCCATGCGCGAGCGTTTGGCCGCTTCCGGCGTGAAAGCGTTGGTGAAGCTGGCCGAACAGCTCAACCCCTGCGCCAACCTGCGCCAGGAAATCCTGGCCAAAATCAAGCCCGACGCCCCCATCCTCACCAACCAGGGCGGCGTGTTGAACATGGGCATTGACGCCGAGCTGGACGAGCTGCGGGCCCTGGCCTTTTCGGGTAAGGACTACCTGTTGCAGTTGCAGCAGCGCGAGCAGCGCAACACCGGCATTTCGTCGCTGAAGGTGGCTTATAACCGGGTATTCGGCTACTACTTAGAAGTCACCAATGCCCACAAAGACAAGGTGCCCGCCGAGTGGATTCGCAAACAAACGCTGGTGAATGCCGAGCGCTACGTGACCGAGGAGCTGAAAACCTACGAGGAGAAAATCCTCAACGCCGAGGAAAAGCTCTTTGTAATTGAGCAGCGCATTTACAATGACCTTGTGCTGGCCGCCCTCGATTTTGTGCCCCAGATTCAGCAGAATGCCCGCGCCATTGGCGTCACCGACTGCCTGGCCAGCTTCGCCCTCACGGCGCGGCAGCAGCGCTACGTGCAGCCCGTGGTGAACGACGGCACCGTGCTCGACATCCGCGCCGGCCGCCACCCCGTGATTGAGCGGCAGCTGCCGCCCGGCGAAAGCTACATCCCCAACGACATCTGCCTCGACCAGGACGACCAGCAGATTGTGGTGATAACCGGCCCCAACATGGCCGGCAAATCGGCCCTGCTGCGCCAAACGGCCCTCATCGTGCTGCTGGCCCAGATAGGGTCGTTCGTGCCGGCCGATGCCGCCACCATCGGCATCATCGACAAGATTTTTACCCGTGTGGGTGCCTCCGACAACCTGAGCAAGGGCGAAAGCACCTTCATGGTGGAAATGACCGAAACGGCCTCCATTCTGAACAACCTCTCGGATAGAAGCCTGGTCTTGATGGATGAAATTGGGCGCGGCACCAGCACCTACGATGGCATCAGCATCGCCTGGGCCATTGTGGAGCACTTGCACAACAACCCCCGCGCCAAGGCCAAAACCCTGTTCGCCACCCATTACCACGAGCTCAACCAACTGGCCGACGACTGCCCCCGGGTACGCAACTACAACGTAGCCGTGAAGGAGGCCGACGGCCGCATCCTGTTTCTGCGCAAGCTGCAGCCCGGCGGCTCCGAACACAGCTTCGGCATTCACGTGGCGCGGCTGGCCGGCATGCCCACCAGCGTAGTGTTGCGGGCCAACGAAATCATGCACCACCTCGAAGTGGAGCGTGCCAGCGCCGGGGCCGAGGATAGCGTGCTGACTGAATTCGACGATGTGCTAGAAGGCATCGAGCCTAATGGCCGCGCCAGCGTTGCCGTGCCGCCGCCCCGCGAGCCCGCCCAGCCCAAGCCCCGCGCCACTACGGCCGTGGCCACCGCGCCGCGCGCCCAGCTCAGTATTTTCGAGCCCAGCGACCCGGCCCTAGAGCGCATTCGCGAGTTGCTTCAGCACCTGGATGTGAACACCCTCACGCCCATTGAAGCGCTGATGAAGCTGAACGAATTGAAGCTGACATTAGGGAAAAGTTAACTTTTTGAGCCTGAAAATGAAGCAGAAAGGCCGCTGAAATGAATATTTCCATACCTGCTACTTGCTTCCCTAAAAAAACGCCTTACCTTTGTCGCACCATTCAGCACAACGCAAATTGTTCTGAACCTCCTGCGAGAGTAGCTCAGTTGGTAGAGCGCGACCTTGCCAAGGTCGAGGTCGCGAGTTCGAACCTCGTCTCCCGCTCCAAAATTTAAAAAAACGCTGTCTTCGGGCAGCGTTTTTTGTTTGTCCCTACCTCATCCGCATGGCAGCTACCCGCAAGTGCCTGAGCACCGACGACGAATTCCGGCAGGCGGTGGTCGACAGTCTTTCGGTGCGACAGGTGCTGAGCTGCATCGGGCTGGTGCCGGCCGGCGGTAACTACAAAACCGTGCACGCCCGCATCGCCAAGCTGGGATTGGACACCAGCCATTTCACGGGCGCTGGCTGGAACGTGGGGGCACGTTACAAGAGTTTCGGGCGCAAAGCCACATTAAACGAAATTCTGGTAGAAAATTCTCCTTATAATTTCACGCATGGTTTACGGAAAAGACTGCTGAAAGAAAACGTGAAGGCCAGACGTTGTGAGGATTGTGGCCGGACGGAATGGAAGCATCAGCCGATTCCGCTGGAACTGCACCATCGCAACGGGGTAAATAATGACCATAGATTGGAAAACTTGCAGTTACTTTGTCCAAACTGTCATGCGTTGACAGAAAATTATCGAGGTAAAAGTCAGGCTATTCTAAAGTTAACTACTTGAGCCAGAGTGGTGTAATGGTAGCCACGAGGGACTTAAAATCCCTTGTCTTCACGGACGTACGGGTTCGAGTCCCGTCTCTGGTACTAAAAAAATCCTGCCCCTTACGGGCAGGATTTTTTTGTTGCGGCGGTCTCATTCGCACTGTTAGGGGCCCAGCATGCCCACCCTGCCCGGGCAAAAAATAACCCCCCATCTCCAGCCCGCGTTCGCTATTCAGCGTAGAACGCCCGAACCCCAACCTGACTCCGATTTGAAAACCCTGTCCCGCGACCTGAGCTGGCTCCGTTTCAACGCCCGCGTGCTGCAAGAAGCGCAGAGCCCCACCGTGCCGCTGCTGGAGCGGCTCAAGTTCTTAGCTATTTTCAGCAGCAACCTCGACGAGTTTTTCAAGGTGCGCGTGGCCACCCTGCGCCGCCTCGCCAAGCTCAAAAAGAAGACCCGCGCCCGCCTCGCCGAGAGCCCCAAGCGCGTGCTGAAGGAAGTGCTGGCCGAAGTAGGCCGCCAGCAGCAGGAGTTCGGGGCCACTTTTCGCGAGCAGTTGCTGCCGGCCCTCAATGAGCGCCACATTCACCTACTCAGCGAAGCCGAGCTCAGCGAAAAGCAGCGCGAATGGACGGCTAAGTATTTCCGCGACAACGTGCGCGACCTGCTCTCGCCCGTTGTGCTCGATGATACCTTGCACCACCTCTTCCTCAAGGACCAGACCGTTTACCTTACCTTCTTTCTGAGCCAGCCCGTAGCCAAGAGCAAGAAGGCCGACGCCGAGCGGGTGCTCATTATGGAGCTGCCCACCAAGCGCCACGGCGGCCGCTTCGTGCGCCTGCCCGACGAGGGCGACGAGCGTTACGTTCTCTTTCTCGACGACGTTATTCGGGTGGGTGCGGCCGAGCTTTTTCCCGCCTACCAGCACATTGTGGTGAACGCCGTGAAGCTCTCGCGCGATGCCGAGCTGGACATCGAGGAAGAAGTGTCGGGTGATTTGATGGAGAAAATTCGCAGCAGCCTGGCCAAGCGCACCACCGGCTACCCCGCCCGCCTGCTCTACGACCCCACCATGCCGCCCGAGACCCTGCGCGCCCTTAAGCAGAAAACCGGCATCACCGACGAGGCCCTGGTTGAGGGCAGCCGCTACCACAACTTCCGCGACTTCTTCGGCTTTCCCGACTTCGGCGAGGCCGATTTCCACTATCCGCCCCGGCCGGCGCTGCCGCACCCCAGCCTGCCGCGCACCGGCAGCCTACTCGCCGCTATCGGCCAGCGCGACCACCTATTGCACCCGCCCTACCAGTCGTTCGACTACGTGACGCGCCTGCTGCGCGAAGCAGCCGCCGACCCGCGCGTGTCCGCCATCAGCATCACCCTCTACCGCGTCGCCAGTAAGAGCGAAGTGGTGAAAGCCCTGCTCAAAGCCGCTAAAAACGGCAAGCAGGTCACCGCCGTAGTCGAGCTAAAAGCCCGGTTCGATGAAGAGTCCAACCTCTTCTGGGCCGATAAGCTGAAGCGTGCCGGGGCCCACGTCGTCTTTACTCCGCCCGAGCTTAAAGTCCACAGCAAGCTTTTGCTCATAACTCGCCGCGAAGTGGACGAAACCACCCGCCAATACGCCTACTTCAGCACCGGTAACTTCAACGAAAGTACCGCCGACCTCTATACCGACCACGGCCTGTTCACCGCCGACGAGCGCCTGACCAGCGAGGCCGCCCTGGTGTTCGACTACCTGCGCGACCAGTCCACTGCGCCCGAGCTGCACCAGCTGCTGGTAGCGCCCTTCGGCCTGCGCCCCGGCCTCGATGCGCTCATTGACTACGAAATCAAACAGGCTAAAAAAGGCAACGAGGCCTACATCATCCTCAAAGTAAACGCCGTGGAGGATGAGGCCATGATTGCCAGGCTTTACGCGGCCAGCCACGCCGGCGTGCGCGTCGAGCTCATTGTGCGCGGCATCGGCCGCCTGGTGCCCGGCCAGCCCGGCATCAGTGAAAATATTCGTCAGCGCGGCCTCGTCGACCGCTTTCTGGAGCACAGCCGCGTTTACGTCTTCGCCCACGGTGGCGAGGAAAAAGTTTACGTCTCTTCCGCCGACTGGATGACCCGCAACCTCGACCGCCGCGTCGAAGTCGCCTTTCCCATGCTGAATGAGGAGTTGCGCGCCGAAGTCCGTCAACTCCTCGATTTCCAGCGCCACGACAACGTGAAAGCCCGCGATTTCGAGAATGCCTTTATCCCACCTACCGCGGGTGAAAAGCCCCTGCAAGCCCAGGAAGCAACCTATAAGTGGCTGAAAGGAGTGAAGCGGCGGCAGCAAAAGCCGTAGCGGCTTATGTGTGCCCGCGCGTACCAGAACGACAAGGCGCGGGCGCGCAACGTTTCCGCTTACACTACTTCCGCCGGCGCTCCGCTTTTTGCAGCAGCTTTTTGGGTGGCACGATGAACAGGTCGAGGCTGGCGTAGGGCGTGCCGCCGAGCTGGCTGTCGATGAGCCGGTCGCGGGTGTTGTTGGTGCGGTCGAAGGCGTTGAGCTGGTAGTTGTAGCGGTAGCCGGCTTCCACGCCCGTCCAGAGAAAGGAGAGTAGCTCGTGCTCGTAGCGAAAGCGAAGTTTCAGGTCAATCTGGCGCAGCTCGAGCGACGTAACCCGGGGGTTGTTGGGCGAGGCGAAGGCATTGCGCAGGTGGATGTTGTAGTTGTTGCTGGCCACCTCGTAGCCGGCAAACAGCAGTGAAATCGGCGATAAGTTGCGCCGGACCAGTACCCGCGCCGGAAACAGTGCCTCCACGCCCCAGCGCGGATTGAACGTGCGGTTATACACCAGTACCGGATAGATGCTTTGGCGGCCCAGGTTGTAGCCCAGCTGCAGGCCCAGGCCCCAGGCAAAGGTGGCGCTGCGTTTCCAGCCGTAGATGAACTCACTGGTGACTTTCAGGTAGTCGCTGATGTTGAGCTCGTTGGAAGTGTAGTCGCCGTTGAGCTCGGTTTTAACACGGAAGAGGTACCAGTGCACCGCGTCCACGGGCCGGATAACGGCCAGTTGCGCGCCAATCACGGTCAGCCCTTTGTTTTCGATGTTGTTGTAGAGCCCATACTGGTCGGTGGCGGCTGGGGTGCTGAACTGAAATTCCTGCCGGTCGTAGTTCAGGCCCAGAATCAGCTTCAGGTGCGGATGGTTGAGCAGCGGCGCGTAGGCCTTCACTATCAGGTTGGCGTTTTTGCTAACCTCGGTGCGGTAGTCGGCCCCGCCGCCCACGGCCGTGCTGCGCAGGCTGAAGTTGCCCGGAATCCGCTCGTATTTCACAATCAGGCCCTTGCTCGGCCCCATACCCACCACCTGCGAGTTGGCAAACGTTTGGGCATCGGTGCGGCCCAGGCCCGTTGTATCGAGCGGCGCGGGTGGCGGATACACGGGGATATCCTGCGCGGTGGCCCGTCCCGACCCCAGTAGCAGCAGGCAGCCCAAACCAAGAAAGCGCGGCTGATTCATAACGGAAAAGGCCGGGCCTGATAAAGCCCGGCCTTTTCCGTTACGGGAATATTCATGCAACGTTCACGTGCAGGTGGCCCGGCAACAATTTTTTAATGTGCCCGAGCTGGCCCGCGCTTACTCGCTGGCCCAGGTGTTGGCCTGGTGCGGGTAGCGCTTTAGGTTGAGGGCGACCACGCGCTTGCCCAGCAATTCGCGCAACTCCTCCATGTTGGTGCGGTCCTGGGCCGATACGAATACCACCGGGTCGTGCAGCTTGGCCATGTAGGTGGCTTGCAGCTGCGCCAGCGGCGGGCGCGGGGCGGTGCCGTCATCTTCAGCATCCAGCACTTCGCCGAAGGGGTCGAGTTCGGCGTCGTCCTGCTTGTACTGGTCTATTTTGTTGAACACCAGCAGCGTGGGCTTGTCGGCCGCGCCGATGTCGACCAGCGTGTCGTTCACCACCTGAATCTGCTCCTCGAAATTGGGATGCGAGATATCTACTACGTGCAGCAGCAAATCGGCTTCGCGAATCTCGTCAAGCGTGCTCTTGAAGCTCTCGATGAGCTTGGTGGGCAGCTTGCGGATAAACCCAACCGTGTCGGAGAGCAGGAACGGCGTGTTTTCGAGCACCACTTTGCGCGTGGTCGCATCCACGGTGGCAAACAGCTTGTTTTCGGCAAACACATCGGCTTTGCCGAGCACGTTCATCAGCGTGCTTTTGCCCACGTTGGTGTAGCCCACCAGCGCCACCCGGATGGTGCCGCCCCGGGCCTTGCGCTGGGTGTGGCTCTGCTTGTCGAGGTCCTCCAGCTTCTCCTTCAGAAAGGCAATGCGGTCGCGCACGATGCGGCGGTCGGTTTCGATTTCCGTTTCGCCCGGGCCCTTCATGCCCACGCCGCCGCGCTGCTTGTCCAGGTGAGTCCAGAGGCCGGTGAGGCGAGGCAGCAGGTACTGGTACTGCGCCAGCTCGACCTGTGTGCGCGAAGTTGCTGACTTGGCCCGCAACGCGAAAATGTCGAGAATAAGCAGCGAGCGGTCC
The DNA here is from genome assembly GCF_040547115.1 of Hymenobacter sp. UYCo722. NCBI lineage: Bacteria > Pseudomonadati > Bacteroidota > Cytophagia > Cytophagales > Hymenobacteraceae > Hymenobacter > Hymenobacter sp. UYCo722. The sequence goes on from NZ_JBEPPC010000002.1 coordinate 845,718, forward strand.
ACGATTTTCACCAGCAGTTCGGCCTCCAGGTTGCGCAGCTGGGAAGGCGACAGGTCATCGTCAAAAACGACCATGCTAGTGCCCTCGTGCTGCACGTAGGCCTTGATTTCGGCCAGCTTGCCCTCGCCCACGTAGGTGCGGATATCAGGTTTTTCGAGGCGCTGCACGAAGCGCTTGGTGGCCGTTGCGCCGGCCGTTTCAATCAGAAACGCCAACTCGTCGAGGTATTCAGTGGTCTGGGCTTCGGACTGTCGGCGCGGCGGCACGGAGATGAGGACGGCAGTTTCGTGCTCTTTGGCGGTTTCGTAGGTGCCGTTGTCGGTGGCCTTCAGCAAAATGCGGCCGGCGCGACCTTTTACGCCATCGACGGCGCCGACGTGGCGGGTGCTGTTGCCGGGCTTGCGGCCGCCGGATTGGGTATTTGCCATAGTGAGGGAATTCGGTAAGCGGACGGTAAAGGTACGAATTGGGTAAACGGATACCGGGCCAAAAGGGATGGCGGGGCTCTGTCGGAGGAAAGAAAACGTCTGTCATCCTGAGCGCAGCGAAGGACCTAACCACGCCCGAATGGTTTGCAGCGACCAACTGCGACTTGTTCGGGCGTGATAAGGTCCTTCGCAAGCTCAGGATGACAGACGTTTTTCTTGCTCAATAAAGAGCTCTACTTCACCTGCTGAACAGCGGCAGCTTTCTCAAAGTCGCCGGCCTTCACGATGGTCATCTGGCTGTAGTCGAGGTACTTTTTGGCGGCGGCGCTCACCTGCTCGGCCGTAAGGGCACCGATGCGCTGCTCCAGCTCGGCATCGTAGGTAAAGGTGCGGCCTTCGGCTTTGGTGAGGTACTGCGACCATTTGCGCGCCAGGGCCTCGTCCTGGCTGCGCGTGACCTGGAAGCTTTGCAGGGCGGCCGACTTGGCGGCCTTCAGCTCCTCGGCGGTCACGCCATCTTTGCTCAGGCGCTCCATTTCTTCGCGGTAGGCCTTTTCCAGCCGGGCCGAGTTTTCGGGGTTGTAGATGGCGTAGGACGTGAAGTTGCCCACCGGGTCGTTGTCGTCGGCGCTCACGAAGGAGCCCACGCCGTAGCTCACGCCTTCTTTTTGGCGGATGCGCGTGGCCAAGCGCGAGTTCAGGAAGCCGCCGCCCAGAATGTAGTTGGCCATATATACGGCCGGGTAGTCGGGCGCGTCGTCGCGCAGCGGCATCCGCAGGCCCGATATAAACATGGCGTTGGCTTTGTCGTTGGTTTGGATGGCCTGGGCTTTAATCGTGGCCGTATTCTCGAAGCGGCGCAGCGGAATGCGCACGTAGGCTTTGCTGGCTTTCCAGGAGCCCAACTGGCTTTTCACGCTCTTGCGCAGGGCCGCCTCGTCGAAGGCCCCCACCACGGCCAGCGTGGCGGTTTGCGCCCCGTAGAACGTCTTGTAAAAATTGCGCACGTCCTCCACCTTCAGCGCCTTGAGGGCCGCGATTTCGTCGTCGTAGGTCAGCGTTTCAAACGGGTGGCCTTTAGGGTAGGGCTCGGTCAGGCGCTGGGCCAGGTTGAAGGCCAGGCCCTGCGGGTCCTGCTTCTGCGATTCCAGCCCGGCCAGGCGCTCCTGCTTCAGCTTCTCAAACTCATCGGCCGGGAAAGTGGGGTTGCGCAGGCAGTCGAGCACCACGGCCAGCACCGCGGGCAGGTTTTCCTTCGACGCCTGCACTGTCACATTAGCAGTCTGGCCGCTACCGTAGATGCGCACCTGCGCCTTGGCTTTGTCAAACGCGTCGCGGATTTGCGAGTAGGAGCGGGTTTTGGTGCCGCGCTCCAGCATGGCGGCGGTCAGGTCGGCCAGGCCGGGCTTGTTGGTTAGGCTGGCCTCGTCGCCGTAGCGCAGGCGCATTTGCAGGCTCACCGCGTTGCCGCGGGTTTGCTTGGGCAGCAGGGCCAGCTTCACGCCGCCCTCCTGGCTGCGCTTGGTGCGGGCGTCGATGTTGGCGGGCGTGGCGTCGAAGGCTTCGCCGGCTGCCACGGCCGCCTCGCCCTTATAGCCGCGCACCTGCAGGGCCGCGTCGGGCGCGGCGGGCACGGTGGCGCGGTCGGGCTTGGCATCCGGCATAAACAGGCCCACGGTGCGGTTGCTGGGTTTGAGGTAGGCCGCCGCCACGCGCTGCACATCGGCGGGCGTCACGGCGCGTAGCCGGTCGCGGTAGAGGTACACCAAGCGCCAGTCGCCGGTGGCCATGTACTCGCTCATGGCCAGTCCCACCTGGTCCGACTTCTGAAACAGCAGCTCCACTTCCTTCAGCAACTTGGTTTTGGCGCGTTCCACCTCCTGGGCCGTGGGGGCTTGCGCGGCGGCGTTGTCCAGGGTGGTCAGCATCACGGTGCGGGCCGAATCGAGGGAGCGGCCCTGCCGTACTTCGGCGTAGAGGTAGGCAAAGCCGGCATCGTGCAGCGTGGGCGTGAAGCCCCATTGGCTAGAAGCTTTTTTGCTCTCAATCAAGGCTTTGTAGAGGCGGCCGGAGGGCTCGTTGGTCAGCACGTCGAGCAGCACGTCCATGGCGGCGTAGTCGGGGTGCGCGCCGGAGGGGGTGTGGTAGGCCATGCCGATGCCCTGCACGTCGCCGGTGCGGCGCAAGGTCACCTGGCGCTCGCCGTCCTGCACGGGCTCGGTGGTGTAGGTGGCCTGCAGCACGCGCGTGGGTTTGGCAATGGCTCCGAAGTAGCTGTTCACCAGGGCCAGGGTTTTGGCTTCATCCACTTTGCCGGCCACGAGCAGCACGGCGTTGTCGGGCTGGTAGAAGCGTTGGTAGAAGGCCTTCAGGTTGTCGATGGGCACGCGCTCAATGTCCTCCTTCGAGCCAATGGTGGACTTGCCGTAGTTGTGCCACAGGTAGGCCGTGCTCAGCACCCGTTCCATCAGCACGCGCTGGGGCGAGTTTTCGCCGCTCTCAAACTCGTTGCGTACCACGCTGAACTCGGAAGCCAGGTCTTCCTTCTTAATGAAGGAATTCACCATCCGGTCCGATTCCAAATCCAGCGCCCACTTCAGGTTCTCGTCGGTGGCAGCAAAGGTTTCGAAGTAGTTGGTGCGGTCGTACCAGGTGGTGCCATTGGGGCGGGCCCCGTGTTCAGTCAGCTCCTGCGGCACGTTGGGGTGTTTCGTGGAGCCCTTAAACACCATGTGCTCCAGCAAATGGGCCATGCCGCTTTCGCCGTAGCCCTCGTGCCGCGAGCCCACCAGGTAGGTAATGTTTACCGTCATCGTGGGCTTCGACTGGTCGGGAAAGAGCAGCACCCGCAGCCCGTTCCGGAGCTGGTATTCGGTGATGCCTTCCACGGAAGTCACGCGGGTCACGCCGGCGGGCAGGGCGGGCGAGCTCTGGGCCAGGGCCGGGCCGGCGCTTAGCCCCAGCAGCGCCAGCGCGGCAAGTCTAATTCGGAATAAAAACTTTTTTTGCATGGGAAAAGAAGATGAGTGAAAATGGAAGTCAGAATACTACACGAATTAAGCAGATTAAAAGTATATAGCCTTGGTTGCAAGGTTAATTGTTGAAGGCCGGGTTAGCGGCGCATCAAAAAAGCCGGCTCCAGTGAAGAAGCCGGCTCAATGCCAAGGGTTAATGTTCCGCGCCGGTTACTTCAGCGTCAGTGAATAAGCGACTACCTGCTGCACTTCAGCCGCGGTAAGCTTCTTGCCAAAAGCGGGCATCTTGCCCATGCCATTGGTGACGAGGTAGGTGCGGCCAAACTCGTTGAGGTTGCTCTTGGTAAGGTCGTGGGCACCATTGAGGCCGCGCTTGCCATTGGCTCCGTGGCAGCGCACGCAATTCTTTTGGAATAGCAGCTGCCCCGGCAGGGTTGGCGGAGTAGCCGACGCCAGTTGCGGCAGCAGCACAAGTAGCGAAAAAACGGAAAATCGAAGATTCATAGTCAGCATAACACGCAAAGTGCCCACAAAGTACCGGAAGAAGAAGGGAATGGGGGGAGGAGGGTAGGAAGGGAGAAGGGCCATTGCCCGTAACCTAGCAAAGATGAAGCCGTAGGTTCGACCTTTGCCCCTCGTACCCGCTTGCCCTCATAGCCTCTTACCCTAAAAAAAGTGCGCGTCGCCCTCGTCATCAACACCAGCTGGAATATCTGGAATTTCCGCGCCAGCCTCGTGCGCGCTTTGCAAAGCGCCGGCCACGAAGTGCTGGCCATTGCCCCGCCCGACGACTACTCGGCGCGCCTCGAAACCGAGCTGGGCTGCCGCTTCGTGCCCATCCTAATGGAAAACAAGGGCACCAACCCCGTCAAGGATGCCGCCCTGACGCGCCGTTTCTACCAGATTTACAAGCGTGAGCGGCCCGACGTGGTACTGCATTACACCATCAAGCCCAACATCTACGGCAGCATCGCGGCGCGCATCGCGGGCATCCCCAGCATCAACAACGTGAGCGGGCTGGGCACGGTGTTCATCATCAAAAACTTCGTGAGCAAGGTGGCGCTGGGGCTGTACCGTTTGGCCTTCCGCTTCCCGGCCAAGGTATTTTTTCAGAACGGCGACGACCGGCAGCTGTTCCTCGATAACGGCCTGGTGAAGCGCGAAATAACCGACCTGCTGCCCGGTTCCGGCGTCGATACCAGCAGGTTTCGGCCCGCGGCAGAGTTCACGCGTCAAACTCCCTTTGTATTCCTGATGGTGGCCCGGGTGCTCTACGAAAAAGGCGTGGTCGAATACTTCGAAGCCGCCAAAATCATTCGGCAGGCCGTGCCCGGTACCCGTATCCAGCTGCTGGGCGGGCTCGATGAGGCCGGCGGCGTGGGCGTGCCCCGCGCCACCTTCGAGGAGTGGCTGAAAACCGACGACATCGAATACCTGGGCCGCTCCGACGACGTGGCCGCCCACCTGCACCGCGCCGACTGCGTGGTGCTGCCCAGCTACCGCGAAGGCACTCCCAAAACCCTGCTCGAAGCCGCCGCCGTGGGCAAACCCCTCGTGACGACCGACGTGCCCGGCTGCCGCGAAACCGTGGTCGATGGCCGCAACGGCTACCTCTGCCAAGTGCGCAGCGGCGAAGACCTGGCCGCCAAAATGCTGCAAGTGCTGCGCCTGCCCGATGCCGACCTGCGCGGCATGGGCCAGAATAGCCGCTACCTGGCCGAAACCAAGTTCGACGAGCAGCTGGTGCTGAACAAGTATCTGGCCGCCGTAGCAGCAGTGCAGCGGCAGTAAGGGGAGTAACGGAGCGAAAAAGACCGTCATACCGAGCGCAGCCGAGGTATCTCGCGTGCCATTACTAATTCAATCGTCAGGATTGCTGGCAGCGGGCAAGATGCTTCGCTGCGCTCGGCATGACATTCCTCATTTTCCGCCTAATTCCTCCTCAACCTCACAAAACCATCCTGCCCAACCTTCTACCTTTGTCCCAATGGAAGTAAAGAAATTCCCCATCGCCGGCCTGATTGAGTTTACTCCCCGCGTATTTGCCGACGACCGGGGCGTGTTCTTCGAAACCTTCAGCGCGCGCCTCATGGCCCAAGCTGGGGCCGATGCCCAGTGGGTGCAGGACAACCAGTCAAACTCGAAAAAAGGCGTGTTGCGCGGCCTGCATTTCCAGCGGCCGCCCCACGCCCAGGCCAAGCTGGTGCGCGTGGGCCAGGGCCGCGCCCTCGACGTAGCCGTGGATTTGCGCCAGGGTTCGCCCACCTACGGCCAGCACCAGCTGGTCGAGCTCACGGCGGCCAGCGCCAACCTGCTCTACATCCCGGCCGGCTTCGCCCACGGCTTCATGGCCCTCGAAGACAACACTATCTTCCTCTACAAATGCTCGGATTACTACGCCCCCGCCACCGAAGGCGGCCTGCGCTGGGACGATGCCGACCTAAACATCAACTGGGGCACCGAGGTGCAACCCTTGGTATCTGGCAAGGACGATGAGCTGCCGAACTTCCGCGATTTCGTGAGTCCGTTTTAGTCGTTTCACATTTATCAATTAACAGATAACAGCCGTTCGACGGGGCTTTTCGGGGCTCATCGAACGGCTGTTATCTGTTAATTGATAAATGAAATCACAGCAGCTCCACCAGCGTTTCCAGGGCCATACCGCGGCTGCCTTTCACCAGCACCTGCCGGTTGCGTACGGGGTGGGCGCGCAGCCACTCGGCGGCTGCGGCTTTGGTGGCAAAGTGCTGCGCCGCCGGGGCCAGCGCGGCCGCGTCGGCCATTTCGGGGCCGATGAGCAACACCTGCGGTAGCGGCAGCGCCGCCAGCAGCTGGCCTAGGGCGCGGTGTTCGGCGGCGCTTTCTTTGCCCAGCTCAAACATGTCGCCGAGCAGCACCAGCTTGGTCTGGCCGGCAGCCGTGGGGCGGCTCGCGAAGCTGTGCAGCGCGGCGGCCATGCTGCTGGGGTTGGCGTTGTAGGCGTCGAGCACCAGCTCATTGCCGGCGGCGGTGCGTACTAGCTGCGAGCGGTTGTTCTGCGGGTTGTAGCCGGCCAGCGCGGCGGCAATATTAGCCGTGGAAACCCCGAAAAACTGGCCCACGGCGGCGGCGGCGGCCAGGTTGGGGAAGTTGTAGTCGCCGGTGAGCTGAGCCACTACTTCGGTCTGGTCGCCGAGGCGCAGGGCCACGGCGGGCGCGGCCGAGAGCAGGGTGGCCGGGTACGTATCCATCAGGCGCGGGTAGCTGACGGTGACGGGCACCTGCGCGGCCAGGCTGGGCAGGCGCGCATCCAGGGTGTTCACGAAGGCTGTGCCGCCGGTGCGGGTAAGGTAGTCGAACAGCTCGCCTTTGCCCAGGGCCACGCCTTCGGCTCCGCCAAAGCCTTCGAGGTGGGCCTTGCCGATGTTGGTGATGAGGCCGTGCGTGGGCTCGGCCCACTGGCAGTAAGCGGCGATTTCGCCCCGGTGGTTAGCCCCCATCTCAATCACGGCGAAATCGTGCTCGCCCGCCCGCAGGCGCAGCAGCGTGAGCGGCACGCCAATGTGGTTGTTGAGGTTGCCAATGGTAGCCAGCACGCGGAACTGGGTGGCCAGCACGGCCGTGAGCAGCTCTTTGGTGGTGGTTTTGCCGTTCGAGCCCGTGATGGCCAGCACCGGAATGCGGAACTGCCGGCGGTGCTCGCGGGCCAGGGCCTGCAGGGCCGCCAGCGGGTCGGGGGCGTAGGTGTAGGCGATGGGGTTGGTGGCGGCCAGCACCGCGTCATCCACCACGGCGTGGCGAGCCCCGGCGGCCAGCGCCTGCGGCGCGAAGTCGGCCCCGCGAAAGCTCGGGCCGTTCAGGGCGAAGAACAGGGTGCCGGGCTGGGGCTGGCGCGAATCGGTGCTGACCTGGCCACCGGCGGCCAGGTAATGAGTATAGAGTGGCGTGGGCATGGGCTGGAACGGCAAACCGGATGTAATTTGCTGCAAAGGTGGGCGCGATTTCCATTTTGCGCGCTGCTGCCCCACTGCCATTCCTCCCTAGCTTCCCTGCCGATGATTCGTTCGCTCTTGTTTCTGCTGGTGCTGCTGGCGTTTACGGGCCAGGCCCGCGCCCAGTCGGGCACCGCTTTCGGCTTCGAATACCGCCCGGCCGGGGCCGTGGTGCAGGGTCCCGATACTCTGCGCAACGCCTGGATGGGCGGCCTGAACACGCCCCAGTTCAGCACTATCGACCTGAATAACGACGGCCAGCCCGACCTATTTGCCTTCGACCATGAAAGCAGCCGCTGCTATACCTTCCTGAGTGTGGCCGCCCCCGCCGCCGCCAACGGCCGCCGCTGGCAGTACGCGCCGCAGTACGAAAGCCTGTTCCCCGCCGACCTGCGCAACTGGGTGCTGCTGCGCGACTACGACTGCGACGGCCGCGCCGATATCTTCACCTTCACCAGCGGCGGCGACATTCGGGTGTTCCGCAACGTGCTGAGCGGCAGCCGGCCCAGTTTCCAGCTCACGACCAATCAAATTCGCTTCACCGGCAGCTTCACCGGCTCGGCCAACCTCACCATTGGCGGCTACAACCTGCCCGCCATTCAGGACGTGAACGGCGACGGCAAGCTCGATATCATGACGTACGACTTCGCCAGCGCCAGCTTCATCGAGCAGTATCTCAGCAACAGCCCCGGCACCTGCGGCAATGCCCTCACCTTCACGCTGACGACCGATAACTGGGGCGGTATTCAGGCGTGCGGCAATTGCGCCGGCTACCTGTTCAACGGCCAGCCCTGCTTCACGGCGGCCCGGCCGCTGCACACCGGCGGCCACGGCCTGCTGCTGCTGGACCTCGACGGCGACGGCGACCAGGACCTGCTCGACGGCCGCGACAACTGCCCCGAGCTGGTGCGCCTGCTCAACCAGGGCACCACTACGGCCCCGGTGCTCACGCAGGCGGGCATCAGCGCCAGCTTTCCGTCGGCGGCCGCGCCGGTGCGGGTACCGGTATTTCCGGTGGGCTACTCCTTCGATGCCAACTTCGACGGCCGCCCCGACCTCGTGGTGGCCCCCAACATGGTGAACAACCTGGAAGACCAGGTGAACATGAGCCGCCAGATTCAGCTGTTTGCCAACGCGGCCGCCAGTGGCGCGCCCAGCTACAGCCTCAGTACCGGGGGCTTCCTGCAAAACGACATGATTGACGTGAGTGAAGGGGCCGCGCCCACCTTCGGTGACCTCGACGGCGATGGCCTGCCCGACATGCTGGTGGGCAACTACGCCGACCGCGTGGGCACCGCCTACCGCGCCGCCCTGGCCTACTACCGCAACGTGGGCACCCGCGCGCGGCCCGTCTTCAAGCTAATGAGCAGCGACTACCTCGGCCTGTCGGCCCAGAACCTGACGGCCCTGAAGCCCGTGCTCGTCGATTTGAACCGCGACGGTGCGCTCGACCTCGCCTACGGCGCCTGGAATGGCACTACCAACCGGCTTCACTACCTGCTGAACAATGCCCCGGTGGGCCAGCCAGCCGCGTTCAATGCCGCCAACGCGCAGTATTTCAAGCCGCGAGGGGCGGCCGGCACCGGCGTGCTGCCCTCCACCAGCGGCGACATGCCCTGTTTCACCGACGTGGACGGGGATGGCTACGTCGACCTGCTCATCGGGACCAACGAAATCCGCGAGCCGGGCAAAAGCCTGCGCTATTTCCGCAACCGCGCCCAGGGGCCGCTCGACAGTGCCTTCGTGCTGGTGGCCAATGACTTTGGCCAGCTACGCGATGCCAGCGGCGCGGCACCTCTCAACCTAAGCCCGGCCGTGGCCGACTTCGACGGCGACGGCCGCCCCGACCTGCTGACCGCAGACGCCACCGGCCTGCTGCGGCTGTTTTCCGACTATCGCAGCCAGGGCCGCCAGTTTTCGGAGCGTACCGACCTGCTCTATAACCCCGCCACCGGCCAGTACGAGGAAACCCGCCTGGGCCGCGATTTTTACTCGCACTGCGCCCTGGCCGCCGCCGACGTGAACGGCGATGGCGCGCCCGAGCTGTTCGCAGGTACCCAGGCCGGTGGCGTTATCAGCTACGGCACCCGCAACCGCACCCTCACGCCCACGAAAACGGAAGCTGTGCGCGCCCTGGCTCTCCGTATCTACCCCAACCCCGCCACGGCTCGTGTTACCGTCGAAACCGCCGCGCCAACCCGCACAACGGTACTCGATTTGGCTGGCCGCGTAGTGCGGCCGGCCGGTGCTGTGCAGCGTCGGCACGAGCTGGAGTTGAGTGGGTTGGCGGCCGGCGTTTACCTGGTGCGCGCCGTGGGAGCCGATGGCACGGCCGCCGTGCAGCGCCTGGCAGTAGAGTAGGGGCGAGGGCAGGCCCTATCCCCGCAATTCAAACGCGTCGCCATCATTCAGCGCCGCGAAACGGGTGCGGAAAGCATCTAAATCGGCCCGCCGCAGCGTGTGGGTGAAAACGCCATCCTCCGAATTTGCTTCGACCAGGTAATTGCCCTGGGCATCGAGCAGGGCCGAGTCGCCGCGGTATTCGTGGCCGGGTTCGTCGCGGCCCACGCGGTTCACGCCCAGGGCGCAGGCTACGTTTTCGATGGCGCGGGCGCGGAGCAGGGTCATCCAGGCGGTGCGGCGCACGGCGGGCCAGTTGGCCACGTACAGGATGAGGTCGTAGGGCTCAACGGGCTGGTTACGGCTCCAGACGGGGAAGCGCAAATCGTAGCACACCAGCGGGCAGATGCGCCAACCGCGCCATTCCTCCATCAGGTGCGTGCCGCCGGGCGTGTAGGTGTGCTGCTCGCCGGCCAGCGTGAAAAGGTGGCGCTTGTCGTAGTAGCTCAGCGAGCCGTCGGGCCGTACCCAGAGCAGGCGGTTGTAGTAGCCGCCGTTTTCTTCGATGATGACGCTGCCCGTGACCACGGCCTGGTGGCGGGCAGCGGTGGCGCGTAGCCAGGCCACGGTATCGCCCCGCATGGTTTCGGCCTGGCTGGCCGCTGCCATGCTGAAACCGGTGGTGAACATCTCGGGCAACACAATTAAATCGGTTGGCTGGGCGAGGCCGGCCAGGAGCTGGTCGAAGTGGGCACGGTTGGCGGCCGCATCGTGCCAGTGCAGCGCGGTCTGAACGAAGGAAACGGTGAGGTCGGACATGAGTGCTTGAGAAAATGTCAATTCAAAGGAACGTCATGCTGAGCGCAGCCGAAGCAGCTCTCCCGCGCAACGTAATCCAATCGTCAGAATTACTACTTCGGGAGAGCTGCTTCGGCTACGCTCAGCATGACGTTCCTTTTGCTCATTGCTCATTGCTCATTGCTCATTGCTCATTGCTCATTGCTCATTGCTCATTGCTCATTGCTGCGCAGCCGGGCTGCCGCCGCTTGCAGCGTGGCGCTTTCCTTGGCGAAGCAGAACCGAATCAGTCCTTCATCAAACCCATCGTGGTAAAACGCCGATACCGGCACCACGGCCACGCCCTTCTCGCGGGCCAGGTAGTGGGCAAAATCCAGGTCGCCGGCCGTCGAAAAAGTCTCGTAGCGGGCCAGCTGAAAGTAGCCGCCGGGCACGGGCAGCAACTCGTAGCCCGCGCCATCGAGCAGGGCGCGAAATTCGTCGCGCTTGGCTTGGTAGAACGTGGTCAGGCCCCGGGCGTGGGCATCGGCGGGGTCCTGTTCGAGGGCGTCGGCGAAGGCGTGCTGGGTGGGCGTGTTCACGGCGAAGGTGAGGAACTGGTGCACGCGGCGCAGCTCGGCCGTGAGGGCGGGCGGGGCCACGCAGTAGCCCACCTTCCAGCCGGTGGCGTGGTAGGTTTTGCCAAACGACGACAGCACGAAGCTGCGCTCGCGCAGGGCCGGATGCTGGCGGGCACTTATGCGCGGCGCACCATCGAACACCAGGTGCTCATACACCTCGTCGCTGAGCACGAGGGCGTCGGTGCCGTCGAGCAGGCGGGCCAGCTCGTGCCAGTCGTCGGCCGTGAAAACGGCTCCGCTGGGGTTGTGGGGCGTGTTCACGAGTACCAGCCGGGTGCGGGGCGATACCACCCGGCGCACTGCGTCCCAGTCGGGCCGGAAATGCGGGGCCGGCAGGCGCACGTAGCGCGGGATACCCCCTTGCAGCCGGATGGCCGGCCCGTACAAATCGTAGGCCGGCTCGAACACCAGCACCTCATCGCCGGGGCGCACCACGGCGGCCAGCACCCCATACAGCGCCTCGGTGGCCCCGGCCGTGACGGTGATTTCGGTGGCCGGGTCGGGGGCGGGCGCATCGGGCTGCAGGCGGGCCACCTGGGTGGCAATGGCTTCGCGCAGGCGCGGCAGGCCCGGCATGGGCGCGTACTGGTGGTGGCCGGGCGTGCGGGCGTGCCGCGCCAAAGCTTCCAGCAGCGCCTGCGGTGGGTCGTAGTCCGGAAAGCCCTGGGCCAGGTTGATGGCCCCCGTTTCCTGGGCCAGCAGGGTCATTTGGGTGAAGATGCTAATGCCCACGTCGGGCAGCTTGGATTGGAGCACGTTGGCGAGAAGAATGGCGGTGATGGGCAGAAGGGTGTACGGATTTGTCGGCCTGAGCGCAGCGAAGGACCTTATTGCGTTGACCTGTTTGCAGCAGCTCAAACCGCGCAAACGTAATAAGGGCTTTCGCTACGCTCCGGATGACAGTGTTTGGCGCTGAATTACTGCCTACAAATAAAGCTGGAACGTGGTGCCTTCATCCACGGTGCTACTCACTTCAATGCGGCCACCGTGGTTCTGCACAATGCGGTTGACGAGGTAGAGGCCCATGCCCGTGCCCTCAACGTGCGGGTGGAAGCGGCGAAACAGCTGAAACAGCTGCGGCCCGAAGCGGTTCAGGTCGATGCCCAGGCCGTTGTCCTGCACCGTGAGCACGGGGCGGCCGGTGGTGAGGTCGGGGGCGCTGCTGAGCCGGATGCGCGGCGGGCGGGCCGGCGCGGCGTAGCGTAGCGAGTTGCTGAGCAGGTTCTGGAAAATGCTGTGCAGGTTGGTTCGCACGAAATTCACTACGGGGTAAGTGGCGAAGTCGCATTCTATCAGCGCGCCGGTCTGCTTGATTTGGTCGTGCAGGCCATCGATTACTTCCTCCACGAGCGGGGCCAGGTCGACGGGGCCGGGCGGCACTTCCTGCCCGAGGCGCTGCACCTGCACGATGGCTCCCAGGTCGTCGATGGTGGCGAAAATCCGATTCAGCGCCCGCTCAAAGTAGTCGACGAGCTTCACGGCCTCGGGGTCGTGGAAATTGGCCGTGCGGGTGAGCTCGGTAAAAATGCCCGCCATGTTATGAATGGGCTGCTTGAGGTCGTGCGAGGCCGTGTACACGAAGCTGTCGAGGTCTTCGTTGGTGCGGCGCAAGCGGGCGTTGTTCGCTTCCAGCTCCTGGCGCGCCTGCCGGAAGTCGTGCACGTCGGTATTGGCCCCTACCCAGGTGCTGATGTTCCCCTGCGCGTCGCGCAGGGCCTCGGCCCGCACCAGAAACCAGCGGTACTCGCCATCGAGGCGCCGCCAGCGCATCTCGTGCTCCAGCATGGTCCCGGTGGCCAGGCTATGCTGCCACTGGCGCAGTACTTCGGGCAGGTCATCGGGGTGCACGACGCTTTCCCAGGCCCAGTCTTTCAAGTCCTCGAAGTGCAGGCCCGTGTAGTCGTACCAGCGTTGGTTGCAGTAGTTCACGCGGCCGTCGGGGTGGGCCGTCCAGGCCAGCTGGGGCAGGGTTTCGAGTAGCTGCTTGAAACGGGCCTGGCTGTGCAGCACCTGCTCCTGCAGCACGCGCAGCTGGTGCACGTCGGTGTTGGTGCCGTACCATTTCAGCAGCTGGCCGCCGGCATCGCGGCGGGCCTGCGCCTGGCCCAGAAACCAGCGGTACTCCCCGTCGTAGCGGCGCAGGCGGAACTCGGCCTCGTAGTAGCGCTGCGAGGCAATGGCGGCCTGCCACCGCTCCTCAATGCGGGCGCGGTCGTCGGGGTGCACAAAGCTGGGTATGTCGGCGATGCTGCCCTCGGCCAAGGCCACGCCCAGGTAGGCGGCCGTGCGGTGGTTGTAGTAGTCCACGGTGCCATCGGGCCGGGCCGTCCACACCTGCTGCGGAATGCTTTCGGCCTGAATGCGCTGTTCTTGCTCGCTATTGGCCAGCTTTTGTTGCAGCTGGCGCAGGGCCGTGACGTCGGTATTGGTGCCAAACCAGCGCACCACCTGGCCGCTGGCATTCCGAATGGGCCGGGCCCGGCTCAGAAACCAGCGAAACTCGCCGTCGTGCCGGCGCAGCGGGAAGGTGTCTTCCCAGGGCTGCTCGGAGCGCAGGGCGGCGAGGTAACGGGCATTTATCACATCGCGCAGGGCCGGGTCGTGCACCCGCTGCCAGCCATTGCCGCGCATCTGCTCGGGCGTGAGGCCGGTGTAGTCGTGCCAGCGCTGGTTGTACCAGAACACCTTGCCGCGCGGGTCGGCCATCCAGGCCAGCTGGGCGATGTTGTCGGCCAGGGCGGCGAAGTTCTCGCGGCTGCGGGCCAACTCCTGGGTGCGCTCGTGCAACTCGTGCACCTCGGTAGTGGCCGCGCTGAAACCCGCCAGCTGGCCGTCTGGTCCGAAGTAGGGTTTGGCCACAGTGTGTACCCAGCGCAGCTCGCCGTCGTGGCGGCGGCAGCGAAACGTTACCTGCCACGGCTCGCTGGCGCGCACTGCGGCCAGCGCCAGGGCCTGCCCGGCGGTCCGGTCTTCGGGCAGCAGGCATTCCCAGGCTTCGGCCAGCGGCCTGGCCGGGTCGTAGCCGGTGTATTCGTAGAAATAAGGGTTGAGGTAAGTAAGTAGCCCGTGCTGGTCGAAGTTGGCAATGAATACCGGCGTGGCCTGCGTAATGGCCCGCAACTGCTCATCGCGCTGGTCTACTTCGCGGGCGAGCGCCGCCGCCTGCCGCCGGGCCAGTACCCGCTCACTCACATCAATGGCAAACGTGAGAATGCCGCTGACGCTGCCGCCGGCATCGTGCATGGGCAGGAACGAAAAGTTGAAGTACTGTTCGCCGCCGGGTGCATCGCCAGGACTCAGCAGGGCCGGCATTTCCTGGCCTATGAAGGGCTTGCCGGTGCGGTACACCTCGTCGAGCAGGGCCGTGTAGCCCTGTGCTTCTGCGCCGGGCTGCAGCTGGGCCAGTGCCTCACCCAGGTGCGGGCGGTGGCCCAGCACGCGGGCGTAGCCGCTATTGAAGAACGTATAGCGGTGTTCGGGCCCTTCAAAGGCGGCAATGTAGGCGGGGGCCTGGGCTAGTATCTGGCTCAGCAAGCGGTCCTTTACTTCGAGGCGGCGCTGGGTTTCGCGCAGCTCGTGCACGTCGAGCATGTAGCCATTGCGGCGCAGCAGGCGGCCCTCGGCATCCAGCTCCGGTACCGCTTCGGTGATGAACCAGCGGTACTGGCCATCGGCCCCGCGCAGGCGCACCTCCACCCGCCCCAAGCGTGGCGACTCGATGCTGTCGGCAATCTCGCGCTCGGCCCGCACCTGGTCGTCGGGGTGTAGAATGTGGGGCCATTGCGCGTCTACTTCAGCCCAGCCCGTGCCCATGGGCAGGCCCGTGTACTGGTACCACTGCGGGCTCATGTAGGTGGTGCGGCCCAGCGCATCGGTTACGAAGGTGATGATGGGCAGCACCTCGGCCTGGCGGCGCAGGCGCAGGTCGGCCACGCTGGTGCGTACTTGCTGCGCCTCGGTGTGCTGGCGGGCCCGCACTTGGGCCGTTACGTCGGTGGCAAAGCTCATAACGCCCGTTACCACGCCCGTGGCATCGCGCAGGGGCTGGTAAGAGTAGTCGAGGTAATAGGTGCGCTGCTGGCCGGTGGCCGGGTCGCGCAATTGCAGGGCCGTACCCTGGTCGGTCACCGTCAGGCCGGTACGGTATACGTGGTCGAGTAGCGCGACGAGGTTTTGTTCGAGCAGCTCCGGAAAGCACTCCAGCACGGGCATGCCCAGCCGGGCCCGGCCGGCGGTCATGGCATCGTAGGCGGCATTGGTGAAGGCGAAGCGGTGCTCGGGCCCTTCTACGGTGGCAATGATGGCCGGGGCCCCGGCCAGAATCTGCTGCAGCCGCTCGGCGCTGGGCGCGGCCTTGCCGATGCTCGCACTCACGTCGGCCAGCCGCAGCAGAAGGTACCGGATGGCCCCCGCCGTGCCCATGCCGCCGGCCGCCACGGGCTGCATGGTGGCTTCCCAATAGCGCTGGGTGAGCTGGCCACCGGCCGCTGGCTGCCACATGGGTGCCAGCACCTGCTGGCTGCCCGACTGCGCCGCGTACAGGGCTGCCTGCCAGCTTTCGGCCGGGGCCAGCACGTGGCCGGCGGCCGTCAGGGCCGCGTGCAGGGCGCGCAGGGGTTGCCCCGCCAGGCTCGCTGCCTGAACGTCATCATTCAGCAGCGCGCAGGCTGCCGTGTTCAGGCCCAGCACGGTGCCCGTGGGAGCCAGCACGGCGTGCGGCGCGGGCAGCGCACCGAACAGCAGCTCGAAGTCCAGGTCGGGGGCGAAAAGTGCGGGCATACGGGTGGGAACGGCCGGCCCGCACGACGTGGGAGAGGTGGCGGCAGGCGGCTTAAGTACTCAAAGATAGAATACCGGCCGGCCTGGAGGGGTAGAATGCAAGCTGCCCCGGCCGAATTTCGGCCGGGGCAGTGCAGGTGTCGGCGAACGGGCCTTTTGCCAGGGTTACAGCGGGTTTTTCAGGTCTTTGGCAAATACCTGCTGCACGTGCTCAACCTTGTGGGCCGATACGTTGGTGATATAAGGGTTTTCGGGGTGCAGGCGGTAGTATCCCTGGTGATAGCCCTCGGCAGGCCAGAATTTCTGGAGTGGCAGCACCTGAGTCACGATTTTACCGCTGTATTCCTTGGCGGCGTTTACGCGGGCAATGGTGGCTTCGAGGGTTTGCTTTTCCTCGGGAGTGCGGTAAAAGGCGGCCGAGCGGTACTCGGGGCCGGTATCGGGCCCCTGGCGGTTGAGTTGGGTAGGGTCGTGCGAAGCGGTGAAGAAGATATCGGCCAGCTTCTGGTAGCTTATCACTTTGGGGTCGTAGTAAATCTGCACGGTTTCGGTGTGGCCGGTATTTTGGGCGGCTACCTCCTCGTAGGTAGGGTTGGCCTTGGTGCCCCCGGCATAGCCGCTCACCACCTGTTTCACGCCTTTCAGCTGTTCAAAAGCTTCCTCCTGGGCCCAGAAGCAACCGCCGGCAAACGTGGCCATGGCCAAACCATTGAGGTTGGCCGGGGCGAAGCCCGCCGTGGAGCGCGGCGGGTTCTGGGCTTCGGCTGTGGGCTGCGTGCCGCAGGCAAATAAAAGGGCCAGGACACTCAGGCTGGCCAGGGATTTCAGGCGGGTTTTCATAAAGGGGAATTAATCAAAAATGAAGGCCCGGCGGGCGGGCGTTGCAGCGGTAGACGGTGGCCGGGACCCGGCCTTACACCGCTTCGCCCCGATATACGCAACGAACTTGCTCCTGGCCTTGGGGGGATGCGACTGCTCGCCGAAGCGGCCAACCACTCTGGGAAACACGTCTGTTTCGCTAATAGTTTTACTACGTATTAGTACGGCTTTGTTTGGTTAAAACGATGATTAATGAAGATTTTAACCTGAATGACCAGGAATAAACGACTGAATGTACGTATTTCGCGTATTGGCCCGACCCATCATGTCAGCTTTCTCCATGTCGCTCCAACTTTTACTGCACGAACCTCACTTGGCCATTTCTTACGACCACCTGAACGAGTGGCTGTATGCTGACTGGCAGGGTGACCAAAATCTGGTCAGTGTGCAGCAGGGCGGCCACGACCTGCTACGCCTACTCTCGCAGCAGCACTGCCACAAAGTGCTGAACGACAACCGCCACGTGGCCGGTATGTGGAGCGAGGCAGCCGAATGGGCCGGCAAAGACTGGTTTCCGGCCATGATGGCGGCCGGCTTGCGCTACTTCGCCTGGGTGTATTCGCCCGACGTCTACAGCCGCCTCTCCACCGACCTCACCCTGCAATTCACGCAGGGCAGCGTCGTCATCGCCACCTTCGACGACGTGGATACGGCCCGTGCCTGGCTGGCGCAGATGTAGGCGGTACCGGGCCGTAGCAGCACGTTCGGGCCAAGTGCCAGAAGCCATTATATTTGGCAGCCCGGGCAGTGAAGTCTACCCCTTGCCGGCGGCCAAGCAATGAAATTATCATCCTTTTCGATGAAGCGCCCGTGGCTACGCGGTGCCCTGGTGGGCCTCACGGCGCTGATGGGCCTGGCCTGGCAGCAGCCCGGCACCCCGGCCCTCCAGAAAGCGGCGCTGGCGATGCAGGATTTTTACCGGCTTAGCCGGCCCGAAAAAGCCTACCTGCACCTCGATAAATCGGTGTACACCGTGGGCGAGACCTTGTGGTTTAGCGCCTGCGTGGTGGCCGCCGATACCCACCGGCCCGATACGCTGAGCCGGGTGCTGCACGTAGAGCTGCTGGCCGGTAGCGGCCGGGTGGTGGCCCGCCGCGAGCTGCGCCTCGACGGCGGCCGGAGCCACGGCTCCCTCGCCCTACCCGATACCCTCTCGCCCGACAGCTACCGGCTGCGGGCCTATACCGGCTGGATGCGCAACGCCGGCCCGGAGTTCTTTTTCAGTCGCCGGGTCCAGATTTGGCCGGCGGCCGCGCCCGATGCCGCGGCCAGCCCGGCCCAGCTGCGCGCCAAAGCCGCCACGGCACGCCGGCTCAGCGCTACGCTGGCCCGCCCGCCCGACGTGCAGTTTTTCGCCGAAGGCGGTGCGTTGGTGGCCGGCCTCGAAAACGTGGTGGCCTTTAAGGCCATCGACTACGCGGGCAACGGCCTCGACGTGCAGGGGCAGGTGCTCGACGAGCAGGACAAGCCGGTGGCTTCGCTGCGCAGCAGCCACCTGGGCATGGGGTCGTTTTCGTTTAAGCCGGTTGCCGGGCAGCGCTACCACGCGGTAGTTGCGCCCGGCGGCGTGGCGCTGCAGGTGCCGCTGCCCACCGTGCAGCCAGCCGGCTACACGCTGCACGTCGTGACGTTGGCCAGCGCATTTCTGGTCACGATTCAGCGCCAGGGCGGTACCAGCGGCACGGTGTCGCTGCTGGGGCAGGTGCGGGGGCGGGTGGCCTACTCGGCCCATGGCGAGCTCACGGCTGGCCACGAAATGTTTACGACGCGCATTCCGGCCAGTCAGTTTCCGGCGGGTATCGTGCAGTTCACGCTCTTTGATGCGCAGGGCCTGCCGGTGGCCGAGCGCCTGGCCTTTGCCGCCGGCGACCCCGGCTTGCGCGTGACGCTCACGCCCGACCGCGCCAGCTACGGGCCGCGCCAGCCGGTGCGGGTGCACGTGGCCGTGGCCGATGCCGCCGGCCAACCCGTGGCCGTGCCCCTGTCGCTGGCCGTTACCGATGCCGGCGGCGTGGAGGCCGGGGCCGAAACCATTGCCGCGCATTTGCTGCTGACCTCCGACCTGGCCGGCTACGTCGAAAACCCCGGCTATTATTTCCAGAACCCCACTTCGGAAACCGCACAGCACCTCGATGCCCTGCTGCTGACGCAGGGCTGGCGGCGCTTTTCGTGGAAGCAGGTGCTGGCGGGCCCGCCGGCGGCACCCGAGTTTGGCTTCGAGCGCGCCATTGGCATTCGGGGGCAGGTGACGCTGCCCAACGGCAAGCCGGTGGCTGGCGGCACCGTGACCTACCTGCAGGCCCAGCCCGAAAAAATTTACCTCAGTACCCGTACCGATGCCGAAGGCCGCTTCCTCTTCACGGGTCTGGGCCAGTGCAACGATACCACCCGCCTCACCCTGCAGGCCCGCACCGACCGGGGCAAGCGCAACCTGCTGCTGAACCTCGACCCCGGCCCCCCGGTGCCGGCGGGCCCGCTGCCGGTGCTGCCCCTGCAAGCCCCCGCCGCCCTGGCCGATGCCGTGCAGCGCAGCCAGCTACAGCACGCCGCCGAAATCAAGCTGCAGTTCGATACCACGCACAACGTATTGCTGGGCAACGTGCAGGTGAATGCCCGCCGCGCCGTAGCTGCCGACCCGCGCCGGCTCTACCCATCGGGCTCGGCCACGGTGCTGCGCATGGATGATTACCCCTCGGCCCGCAACGGCTCGAACACCGCCCTGCAAATGCTGCAGGGCCGGGTGCCCGGCGTATCCGTTACCGGGGCCGACCCCAATATTCAGGTGCAGATTCGGGGCGTAACCTCGCTTTCGGGGGCTTCTGAACCACTGTTCCTGCTCGATGGCGTGCCCGTAACGATTGATGCACTGGCCTACTTCCCGGCATCTGACGTTGAAACGATTGAGATTTTGAAGGGCGGGCAAGCGGCCCTTTTTGGCAGCCGGGGCTCCGGGGGCGTTATCGCCGTTTATACCCGGCGCGGCAGCCCCAGCTACAACCCGGGCGTCGAAAGAGCGCCGGGGGTCGTTGCTTTGCGGGTGCCCGGCTACGTTTGCGCCCGCGCCTTTTATGCGCCGCGCTACGACGCGGCCACGGCCCGGACCAACTTCCCCGACCCCCGGCGCAGTACCCTCTACTGGAACCCGGCGGTGCGTACCAATGCCGCCGGGCAAGCCGACGTAACGTTTTTTACGGCCGATGCCACCGGCTCGTTCCGGCTGGCGGTAGAAGGCGTGTCGGCCGCCGGGCAGCCGGCCGTGGGTGCGGGCAGTTTATTGGTGCGCTAGGCTGGCGGGGTGCGGTAGCGCTCCGGCTATGCCGTAGTTTTGTTGAAGACCCGCGAACCCCACTCAGGCTTTCGCTGTTTGCCCGCTACTTATGGTTTCAGCCCCTACTGCTTTCACCGTGGCCACGGCTCCCGAGCCGCACCGCATCCGCACCCGCCAAATCATCAAGGCCCACCCCGAGGTGAAGCAGCTGATGACGCGCAACCCCGCCACCTTCCTCATTGGCCTGGGCTGCGTGGTGGCCCAGGTGGCCATAGCCTACTTCCTGCGCCAGCAGGCCTGGTACTGGACTATTCCGGTGGCCTACCTGGTGGGGGCGTTTTTCTCGCACACGCTGTTCGTCATCATTCATGAGGCGGCTCACAACCTGGTGTTTCGCAAGCTGTGGCAGAACGTGGCCACCGGCATTCTGGCCAATTTCCCGTCGATTTTCCCCACGGCCATCAGCTTCAAGAATTTCCACATCAAGCACCACGTCTTTCAGGGCGTGCACGAGCTCGATGCCGACCTGCCCGACTGGTACGAGGCCAAGCTGATTCAGAACTACAGCATTGGCAAGGCCATCTGGCTGTTTTTCTTCCCGGTGTTTCAGCTTATTCGCACCATCCGCTGCCGCGAAATTGCGACCGTCGACAAGTATGTTTTTGCCAACATCGCGGCCCAGGTAGCCTTCGACGCGGCCATCGTGTACTTCTTCGGCTGGACGGCCCTGCTGTATCTGTTCCTCAGCTTCTGGTTTTCGGTGGGCCTGCACCCGCTGGGAGCCCGCTGGATTCAGGAGCACTACCTCACCCTGAGCGACTCGCAGGAAACCTATTCCTACTACGGCCGCCTGAACGGCATCAACCTCAACGTGGGCTTCCACAACGAGCACCACGACATGCCCAGCATTCCGTGGAACAACCTGCCCAAACTCAAAACCGTGGCCCCCGAGTTCTACGAGCCGCTGCTGGCCCACCGCAGCTACACCAAGCTGTTTTTCATGTTCCTCTTCGACCAGGAAATCAGCCTTTACTCGCGCATCATGCGCAAGGAGCGCGGTGCAGCCACGCTCAAGGATATGAGTGTGCCCGATAAGGAAATGCTGTCGGCGTAACTCCCGGCACCACCACAAAAAAGGCGGCCTCACAGGGCCGCCTTTTTTGTGGTGGTGCGGGTTACTACCAAGGCTGCGCGCACGGCGTCGCCGAAATATTGGCCAGTACCAGATGCGGAATGGGAAGCGGTATCTGGTCGTGGGTGCAGGCACGGAGCGGCGCTTGCTGTGCGGGGTCGTTGGTGAAGGTGAAAGAAATGCGCTGGCCCCGCACGCCCAGCGTCCCCAGCGAATTGACGGCCGCAATGACGTTAGTATTGCCCAGGCTGTCGGGCCCGGTAAGCGAACTAATGGAGGTGCCGATGGGAAACTGCCGGTCTACCTGAAGCAGGATACCGTCCCAGCACCGGTCGCGCAGCACCACCCCCGAGTAGCAGGTGGGCTGCGCCGAGCTGTTTTTATCGCAGCCCGATAAGCAGCCGGCACCGACCAGGGCCAAGCCCAGAAAGCAGCATTTGCGTAGCATCGCGGAGAAGATTGGGGGTGAGACGTTAGTTGACGCGGACCGAGTCGCAGCTAACGGTCGATACGTTGCTGAGGGCTAGGTTGGGAACGGGGGTCGTGGTGCCATCCGCCGCCAGACACGGATTGCCTGAGGGTGTAGAAGCCTTCGTATAGGTGAAGTACAGCCGCTGTCCTACCTGGGCATTGAAGCGAAAGCTCGACGAATTGGCTACTGCGATGACGTTGTTGCCGAGGAAACTATTGCCCACTACCGACACTGCCCGTGCCCCGATTGGGTAGGCCGGGTCCACATCAACCAAAGGGCCCAGCACGCAGGAGTAGGCCACCACCGTGCCGCTGTAGCAGGTGGGTTGGGGAGTATCGCCTTTGTGGCAGCCGAGGAGCGCGCCGGCCATCAGGGTGGCCAGGCAGCAGGATGATGTAGTACGAAGCATGAGGCAGGTAAGCAGGAAAGGTGAAGCAATTAGGTTCACAGCCTTGACCGCCAGGGGGCCTGCCGCGTTGCATGCGCGCCCAAAAAAGTGGCCGTTCAAATCGGAATGGCCGCCCGCTTACGCGGCTAGCCGTCGTATTTGGCACCTCATATTATGGATGTAGCTGGTGCGGAAAGCGCACACGCCGGGGATATAGCGGCCGGCTGCCGTTCTTTAGCTCCCGTTTCGTACTGTCTTTTCAATGTCAAGGAATCATCCGCGTCGTTTGCTGCTCTATGGCCTGCTAGGCCTAACCGGCCTGGGCCCGGCCCGGGCGCAAAGCCTGCCTGTGCTCTCCCAAAACCCGCCTGCCCTGCGCTGGCAGCAGGTACGCTCGCCCAACTTCCGGGTGCTGTACACGGTCGGGCTCGACTCGGCGGCGCAGCGCACGGCCGCGCGGCTGGAGCAGCTGCACGGGCCGGGCGTGGCCACGCTGGGCGTGCGCCCGCGCCCAATTACGGTGGTGCTGCAAAGCCAGACCACGGTCAGCAACGGCTTCGTGACGTTTTTGCCCCGGCACGCCGAGTTTTTCATTACCCCCGAGCAGGGCCTGGGCCTGGGCACCGTCGACTGGCTCGATGGGCTGGCGGTGCACGAGTTCCGGCACGTCGGGCAGTTTGACAAGGCCCGGCAGGGCGTGGGCCGGGTGCTGGGCCCGCTGCTGGGCGATGGCGCCCTGGGCGTGGCCGCCGTGGGCGTGCCGCAGTGGTTTTTCGAGGGCGACGCCGTGGGCACCGAAACGGCCCTCACCCGCAGCGGGCGCGGGCGCATCCCGTACTTCAATGTGGGCCTGCGGGCCAACCTGCTCGGCGGCCGGCTGTATTCGTATCAAAAAGCCGTGAATGGCTCGCTGCGCGACAACGTACCCAACTGGTACGTGCTGGGCTACTTCATGACGTCGTACCTGAAAGCCCACCACGGCCCCGATGTGTGGAGCCGCGTGCTGGACCGCTACTACCGGTTTCCCTTCTACCCGTTCTCGTTTTCCAACGGCATCCGCCGCACCACGGGCCTCACCGTCGAGCAGCTCTACGACCGCAGCATGGCCGAAGTCGACTCGACCTGGCGAGCGCAGCAGGTGAGGCAGCCGGCCATTACGCCGGTTAGCGCGTTTGTGGTGAAGGCGTCGGAAAAGGTCTTCACCCAGTACCAGTACCCGCAGTACGTGACCGACAGCACGGTGCTGGCCCTGAAATCGGGCCTGGGCCACATCGCGCAGTTGGTGCTGCTGAGCCGGCACGGGGGCGAGCGGACGGTATTCGTACCGGGGCAGCTCAATATCCCCGAAATGCTGTCGGTGAGCGCCGGCAAAGTGGTGTGGCCCGAGTACCAGCAAGACGCCCGCTGGGGCCAGCAAATAGCCTCCGAGCTGAAGGTGCTGGACCTGGCCACTGGCCAGCTCACGCGCCTGGGCCGGGGCCAGCGCTACTCGGCCGCCGCCCTCTCGCCCGACGGCCGCCGCCTGGTGGCCGCCCGCACCGATGCCGCTTACCACCATGCCCTTGTGGTGCTGGATGCGCAGACCGGGGCCGAAATTCAGACCCTGCCCAACCCCGCCAACGACTTCTACCAGCAGCCCCGCTGGCACCCCGACGGTCGCCGCCTCGTGGCCGTGGCCCTGCGCCCGGCCGGCAAAACCCTGGTGCTGCTCGACCCAGTCGGACCCAGCCGCGACCTGCTGCCGGTGGCCAACCTAAACCTGGCCAACCCCCAGCCCTGGCACGATTTCGTGCTCTACAACTCGGCCCAAGCGGGCTCCGACAACCTGTACGCCGTGAGCACCCGCACCGGCCAGACTTACCGCATTACCTCGCGGCCGCTGGGGGCCTACCACGCGGCCGTATCGCTCGGTGGCGGCACGCTGGCCTTTCATGACTACCGCGCCACCGGGGCCCGGGTGGTCGAAATGCCCCTCGATACCCTGGCCTGGACGGCCGTGCCGTTGGCCCAGACTGACCCGCCCGGGCCCTACGCTGCCACCCTGGCCGCCCAGGAGCCAGCTGGCCGGCTGCTGCCGCGCCTGCTGCTGCGGCCCGACTCGGCCACTGCGCGCTACGGCGTGCGGCGCTACGTGCCGCTGGCCCACGCTTTCAACCTGTTCAGCTACGGAGTGGTGCAGAGCCCGGTCGGCAACGCCGTGGCCGTGGGCCTGCGTTCGCAGGATGTGTTGAGTACCACGCAGCTGTTCGCCGGCTTGGGCTACGACCAGACGGAGCGCACCTTCAGCGGTACGGCGGCCGTGAGCTACCAGGGCCGTTACCCCGTTTTCGACGCGGATTTTACCTACGGCGGGCGCGATGCGGCCGTGCTGTACCAGGGCCGGCTGCTGCGCGACCAGTGGCAGTACGCCCGCTTCACGGCCGGGGTGCGGCTGCCGCTCAACCTCACGCATTCCAAGTATTTCCAGGGCCTGAACGTGGGGGCCTACCTGTTGCACGAGCAGGTGTTTGGCTACGACCTGCCCGTGCGCAAAGTCACCGAGACCGGCCCCAACCGGCCCCTCAACGCCCTGCAAACTTCCTTCAGCTACGCTTCCCAGCTTAAGCGAAGCGCCCGCGACGTGGCCCCGCGCGGCGGCTTTGCAGTGCTAGGTACCGGGCGCATCACGCCCTTCGGCGGCGGGCTGGAAGCGCGGCAGTGGGGCACCCAGGCCAGCCTTTACCTGCCCGGCCTGCGCCCGCACGATGCCCTGCGGCTGCGGGCCGGCTACCAGTGGCTAAGCCAGCTCCAGTACCAGTTCGCGCCTACCATCAATATTCCGCGCGGCGAGAGCTACACCAGCTTCGACCAGCTGGCCGTGCTCGGTCTCGACTACAGCCTGCCGCTGGCCTTCGTGCACTGGGAGCTGGGGCGGGTGCTGTACGTGCAGCGGTTGCGGGCCACCGCGTTTGGCGATTTGGCCCGGGGCACCGGTTTCCGGGGGGCGGCCGCCACCTACACCTACCGCAACGCGGGCGTCGATGTGCTGGCCCTGTTCAACGTGCTGCGCCTGCGCACGCCGCTCGAAGGCGGCGTGCGCGTGACGTACCGGGGGGCCGTGGGGCAATGGCTGATTGAGCCCCTGGCCTTCAGCCTGCGGCTGTGAGCCGAAACGAAAAATCGGGCCGGGCCGAGGCCCAATTGCTGCCGGCTGGGGGACAGCCCAGCGCGGCCCAGCTCACCACCGTGCCGGCGGGCAGCACCAACGCGCAGCCCAGAAACCGGCCAATGGCTGCCAGCGTGGCCTCGGGTGCGGTGAGGTGCGGAAAGTGCCCGTTGGTGTCGATGATGACCAACTGGCTGTCGGGCAGCTGTTCGTGCAGGTAATAGCCTACGCCCATCGGCACCAGCACATCGCGGGCGGGCTGCACGACGAGCGTGGGCGTGCCCAGCAGTGGCAGTGTCTCCCGGCTATCATTGAAGAAAGCCACCCGGGCCAGGTGGCGCAGCACGCCGGGGTTGGTGTTGGCAAAGCTGCTGGCCAGGGCCATTATCAGGTCGGGCCGGCTGGAGTCGCCCATGGCCATCGGAGCAAAGGACTGGGCCCACTCGCTCTGGTTCGTTTCGAGGCCGCGGAGCAGCTCTTCCAGGTCAGCAGGCTCGAAGCCGCCCGCGTAGTCGCGGCCGTTCAGGAAGCGGGGCGAGGGGGCCAGCAGCAAGAGGCTGGCAAACCGGGCGGGCTCGCGCACGGCAGCCAGTACGCCAATCATCGCCCCGATGGAATGGCCCACGAATACCACGCCGGTGAGGTCCAGCGTCCGTAGTACGTCGAGCAGGTCGGTGGCGTGGCCGGCCAGGCTGCCGTGGCGCTCGCGGCTGTATTCGCCCAGCCGCGAGCCGCCGGTACCCACCAAATCGAGCCGCACCACGCGGAAACGGGCTTCAAAAGCCGGCAGCAGCGGCAGCCAGACAGTTTGGTTGCAGCCCAGGCCGTGCAGCAGCACCACGGCCTGCCGGCCCCGGCCCGATACGTGCACATTGCTGCGCGATAGAATGAGGGAGCCAGCGTTGTTCATAGGAGTAGAAGGAGGTAGAGAGGTAGGTGTTCCGGACGGGAGAAACAAGGTGTTTCAACCAGCTGGCTGATGAGCGGGAAGCCCGGCAACCGGGTGGCTTACCGTCCGGAGTTCGGAAGGGATTCCCGAAGCGGGAAGTGTGCTAAGCAAGTTTCAAATTTCATTTTTATCCGAAGAATCAGGAAATAAGGGGATTAGCAAATCAGGTAAGGAGGAGTGGCGTAAGCGACGTCAGCCAGCCGTGTAAAAAATCAAAAATCTCACCAAAGCCCTGGGGCACAACCTCTCAAATGCCAGTGCGCCCCGCTCTCCGGCCTGGCCCGCAAAAGCGGGCGACCGAAAAGCGGGGCGCGGAAGGGGAATAGATAAGAAGTTGTTACTCCGATGGGGAAAATCGGAGGACGGCGCTTTGCCGGCTGCGCCCGGATTTCTCCTTGGCCAGAACGACAAGCTGCGCCTAGCCGGGCAGCGATTCCTGCTTCAGAAAGGCGTCGATGGCGGCCAGGGTTTGCTGGGGAGCGCTGAGGTGAGGACAGTGCCCACTGGTTGCAATCACCTCAATGCGGCTATCGGCCAGCTGCTCGTTGATGTAGTGGCCCACGGCCAGCGGGGCAATCACGTCGTGAGCCGACTGCACCACCAGCGTGGGCGTGACGAGGAAACCCAGCTCGGCGCGGGTATCGGAAAGGAAGGTAACGCGGGCAAAATGCCGGGCAATCTCGGGGTTGGTGCGCACGAAGCTGTTGGTGAGCTCCATCACGAGCTCCGGCGACTCGTCGGCTCCCATCATCACCGGCGAAATGCCCCGCGACCAGCCGTGGTAGTCCGCATCTATGGCCGCCAGCAGCTCATTAATGTCCTGCTGCTCGAAACCGCCGGCATAGCCCTGCTCATTGATAAAGCGGGGCGAAGGCGAAATCAGGACCATTTTCTGGAAGCGCTGAGGCTCGCGCACGGCAGCCAGCACGCCAATCATCGCTCCGACGGAATGGCCCACGAACACCACGTCGTAGAGGGCCAGGGTGCGTAGCACGTCGAGCAGGTCGTCGGCGTGGCCGGCCAGGCTGCCGTGGCGCTCGCGGCTATAATCGCCCAGCTTCGAGCCGCCGCTCCCCACTAAATCGAGCTGGATTACCTGGTAGTCGGACTCGAAATGTGGTGCCAGCAGCCGCCAGGTGGCTTGGTCGGCCCCCAGGCCGTGCAGGAATACCAGGGCCGGAGTGCCCGGGCCGCTGGCCCCGGAAATAGTCACGTTGCTGCGCTCCAGAATAGAAGTAGTGGAAGGGCTCATATAGAAAAAATGAATAAGGTTGATAAGGTGGCGGGTCAATTGCGCCAACTACCTACGATTAAAGTATAGAATTGTATTGGATGAATGGAAAAGTAAAATTAAAAGGAAGATTCTGCAATATATCACCGGTATGCTATTCGCGCCTTACGTAGCTGCTGGCCATGCATTGGGCCGCAGCCTGCCCAATTGCTGACCGGAGCAACCCAGCTGAATTCCGTATTGTTGCGGGTACATGTTGCGCCTCCTTATCCTATTGCTGCTGGCCCTGCCCGCCGCTGCCCAGCGCTTTGATGCCCGACTCGGTTCGCCGCCCGCCGGCCTGGCCTGGCAGCCGCTGCCCGCCGCCAAAGCCGCCATGCTGCTGCCCACCGGCTGGCACTACCAGGCCGAGGGCCTGAAAGCGGCACCAACCTACTACCTCACCCAGGAGGCCGTTGGCGAAAGCGGGGAGTTTGCCACGGGCCTTTCGCTGCAAGTGGTGCGCAAAGCCACCGCCCGCACCCGCCACCCCGCCGCCGAATACGCCGAGCTACTGCTGCTGCGCACCGGATTTGGCCCGGGCAAGCAGCGGCTGGACAAGGCCTCGTCCGCCGAAGGCGCGTGGCACCGCTGGACGGTGCGCTACCGCGAAGCCGCTCCCGATGCCGAGCCGCGCATCGTGTACCAACTAGCCCTGGCTAATACCCGAACCGACACGCTCTACCTGCTCACCTTCGAAAGCCCCGAAAAAGACTGGCCCGCCGCCTGGGCACTGGGCGAGGTAATGGTGCGCGAACTGGTGCTCGACTCGCGGCAGTAATACCGGCCCGGCGCGCCGGCTACATCCCGAACAACAGCGGCGCGGTGTAGGCCACGGCCACCGGGCAGCCGTTTTGCCGGCCGGGCCGGAACTCGGGCAGCTGGCGCACGGCGGCCAGGGCGGCTTCGTCGCAGCCGTGGCCGAGGCCCTGCATCACCTGGGCGTCACGCACCCTGCCATCGGCCCCTACTACAAACCGCACGTACACCCGGCCCGCCACGCCCGCCGCCCGGGCCGCCGCTGGGTACTCCATGTGCTGCTGAATGGCCATGACGATGGCTGCCCCGCCGCCGCCGGTCAGCAGCTGGGGCATTTGCTCGGCATAAGCATACACGCGGGTGGGGCCGGTGGTGTACATTTTGGACGGCGGTGGGTTGGGGTAGCGAATGGTGAGACCCATGCGTACCGCCACCGGCTTGCCCTCGCGCAGGGCCGGCTGCAGGCGGGGGAGGCCCGGAATAACCGCCAGCACGGCCGTGGTGGCCGCCGCCGGCGCGGGCTCGTAGCCGACATATTGCCGGATACCGGCGTCGCGGGCTTTGCCGCTGGCATCGACCACAAATTCGACGTGCACTTCACCGTGCGGGTCGGTTTTGAGGAAGTCGGCGGGGTACACGGCGCGGCTCTGGATGAGTTCGGTGGCGGTGAGCACGTCGAACGAGCAGGGCGTGACCTCATCGGCGGAATACACTCTTTCGGGTGCTTTAGCTACCGTGGGCCGGGGGGCCGGGCGGGGTTTGGTTTGGGCGGCCGCCGGAGCCAGCCGCGCCAGCCCGCCAACCAGAAGCAGTACCGCAAGTAGGTTTTTCATCGCCCGAAGATAGCCGCCGCGCGGGCGGGCGGGCCTTTGTTCCGGCGCGGGCCGCTACTTTTACCGGGGCATTCCCAACCTACTTCAAACCCCCGCTCCGCATGGCCCAGTACCTCGCCGACAACCAAACCCGCTTCCTGAATGAGCTAATGGACTGGCTCCGCATCCCGTCCGTGTCGGCCGACCCTAAGTTCCACGCCGATGTGCTGCGGGCCGCCGACTACCTCAAAGCCCGCCTCGAAGATGCCGGCGTGCAAAACGTCGAAATCTGCCCCACGGCCGGCAATCCCATCGTGTATGGCGAATACGTGGTGGGCCCCGAGGCCAAAACCGTGCTCGTGTACGGCCACTACGACGTGCAACCCGCCGACCCCTACGAGCTGTGGACTTCGCCGCCCTTCGAGCCGGTGATTAAGGACGAGAAAATCTACGCCCGCGGAGCCTGCGACGACAAAGGCCAGGTGTACATGCACGTCAAGGCGTTCGAAATGATGATGCGCGACGGCCAGGGCGGCGTGCCCTGCAACATCAAGTTCATGTTTGAGGGCGAGGAGGAAATCGGCTCTAACAACCTCGAAATCTTCGTGCGGGCCAACAAGGAGAAGCTGCAGGCCGACGTCATCCTTATCTCCGACACCGGCATGCTGGCCAACGACGTGCCCAGCATCGAGGTGGGCCTGCGCGGCCTGAGCTACCACGAAGTAACGGTGACCGGCCCCAACCGCGACCTGCACTCCGGCCTCTACGGCGGGGCGGTGCAAAACCCCATCAACGCCCTGTGCGAGATGATTGCCAGCCTGCACGACAAAGATGGCCACATCACCATCCCCGGCTTCTACGACAATGTGGAGGAGCTGAGCGCCGCCGAGCGCGCCGAAATGGCCAAAGCCCCGTTCTCGGAAGACGAGTTCCAGAAGAGCATCGGCTTGCCCGACTCCTACGGCGAAAAAGGCTACTCCAGCATGGAGCGCACCAGCATCCGGCCCACGCTCGACGTGAACGGCATCTGGGGTGGCTACACCGGCGAGGGGGCCAAAACCGTCATCGCCTCGCAGGCCCACGCCAAAATCTCGATGCGCCTGGTGCCCCACCAGACGTCGGCCGAAATCACGGCCCTGTTCCAAAAGCACTTTGCCAGCATCGCGCCGGCCGGCGTCACCGTCGAGGTTCGCCCGCACCACGGCGGCGAGCCCGTGGTGACGCCCACCGACTCGGTGGCCTACAAAGCCGCCGCCGATGCCATGGAAACCACTTTCGGTAAGCGCCCGGTGCCCACGCGCGGCGGCGGCTCCATTCCCATCGTGGCCATGTTCAAGTCGGAGCTCGGCCTCGATACCGTCCTGCTCGGCTTCGGCCTCGATTCGGATGCCATCCACTCGCCCAACGAGCATTATGGGGTCTTCAACTTCCTGAAAGGCATCGAAACCATTCCGTATTTCTACCGCAACTACGCGGCCGCTGAGTAAGGCAGCGAGCGTTAAATAGCCACGCATGAGTAAGCATATCGAATAGAACGTCATGCTGAGCGCAGTCGAAGCATCTCTACCGCGTAAGTAAATAATACCATCGCAGTAGCGTGCTTCGACTGCGCTCAGCATGACCGCCTTTTTGCTACGGTTACTGGTGCGTGTCTATTTAATGCACAGCTAAAAAGGCCCGGCTTCCATCGCGGAAATCGGGCCTTTTTAGGTCTTGCAAAGTGGTTTATGCGCCGCCGAACAGGTAGCCCGCCTGAAACTGGACGACCGAGTTGCGGGGCTGGCTGGTGCCGAAGCTTCCACTATTCACGCCCACAATGCCGCCGTTGTAGCGTGCGCCCAGCTCCCAGCGCCCCAGTAGCTGGTAGCCCAAGCCCACCACGAAGCCCAAATCGAGCCGGCGGGCTCCATTAGTGCTGTTGCTGGTGGTAGCCGGAACGTTGCTGAAATTGTTGGTTTCAGTTCTTTTCAGCGTGAGCAGATAGCCTGCCTGCGGGCCGGCTTCGGCGAAGAAGGTGCCGAATTTCAGGCGTAGCAGCACCGGCAGGTCAAGGTAGTTGGAACGTATCTGGAAGCTGCTGCTGAAGCCGCCCGGGCCGGACTCGTCCACGCGCAGTCCCTTTTGCGAAAATAGCAGCTCCGGGTGCAGCGACAGCTTCTCGTTCAGCGCCGCATCGGCCATCAACCCGGCCGTGGCCCCAACCTGGTTTCGCACGCCCACAAAGTTGTAGTTGGTCAAGCGCGCCAAGCTCACGCCCGCTTTCAGGCCGTAGCGAATTGTTTGGGCCTGCGCCGGACCAGCCAGTCCGGCCAGTGCGCCGAACAAGAGCATAAATTTATGCATGCGGGGAAATAAAGGAGGGATAACAATACCCAAAACTACCAACAGGCGTCAAATATTGCCTCCGCGCCTTTTTGCGAGCCGTTCAATCACGCTCACGCAAAAGCCCGGCCTCCGCAACGGGGGCCGGGCTTTTTGCCCCTGCTAACCAGGTTATTTCTTGCCCCCAAACGAATAGGCCAGGACCACCCAGATGTTGCTGGTCTTGTACTGGCCCGTGCCTAGCACCGTATTGGCGTCGCTCTTGAACACGTTGCTGGCTCCGCCGTCGTAGCGCACGCCCAGCGAGGGCCCGTGGTTTAGCTGGTAGCCCAGGCCCACGAGGTAGTTTAGGGCCACGCTGTTCACCTGGCCTTTGATGTCGTTACCATCCTCGTTCACGGCTTTCACGGGCACGTCCAGCTCGGGGCCGGCCTCAAAGTACAGGCCATCGGCGTGGTAGCGCAGCAGCAGCGGCACGTTGATGGACGACACGTCGCGGTTCAGGCCGGCGGTGGCGGCGCTGTTGGTGTCGTAGTAGCGCAGCGAGTACAGCAGCTCGGGGTGTAACGAGATGACTTCGGACAGGTACACATCGGCGTTCAGGCCGGCCTGGTAAGCCGAGTGGCTGGTCGACTTATAGTTGTTGTTGTCGAGCAGGCGGCTGCGGCCATAGCCCAACGAAATGCCCACGGTGGTAGCGGGCGTCTGGGCCTGGGCTGCCCCGGCGGCGGCCACTAAAAGGCTGAGCGAGAGGAAGGTCTTTTTCATGATGAAGATTAGATGAAGATATTGATAGTCAACGGTAAATATGCTCGAATTTCGAAGCCGGGGCATATACTGCCGCTTCCCCCATTAAGTTGTTGAACATAGCTTTTGGGCACAAAAAAGCCTGGCTTCCGTGCAAGGAGCCAGGCTTTTAAAAATGCGGCGGAAAAGCTTATTTACCGCCGAACAGGTAACCCAGCTGAAACTGAAAAACCGAGTTGCGAATTTTGTTTGAGTTGGAGGTGTTTTTGTCGTTGATGTCGGAGATACCGCCATTGTAGCGTACACCAAGCTCTAAGCCTGATGAGAGCTGGTAACCAACGCCTGCGATGTAGCCCGCGTCTACTTTGCGGGTGCCGTCGGTGCTGGTCGAAGTAATCGTTTGACCACCTGCGCGAAATTCGTCTTTCTCGCCAATCAGGAAGCCAACCTGTGGGCCTGCTTCAAAAAACAGGCCGTCGGCATTAACGCGCAACAGCAGGGGAACATCGAGATACGACAAGCGGGCTTGCGCAAAGTCTCCGCCGCTCTCGTACCGCAGACCTTTCTGCGAATACAGCAATTCGGGGTGAAAAGAAAGCAGGTCGCTGAAGCCAAAATCGGCCATAAGGCCAACCTGGGGTACCACTAAGCTCTTTTTATTAGTGCCACTCACCGATTCGCCGGTGACGGATGCTAGGCCTACGCCGGCCTTTACGCCGAAACGGGCGCTTTGCGCCTGAGCCGCGCTGGTTACTCCAGCTAGAATGGCCAAGGACAGGATTACTTTTTTCATGTTTGTAAGATGAAGAAGGGTTAAATGCGGCGCAAAGCTAACACAAAATATGAATTTTGTTGAAATAAATATATAGAAAATTAGATTGTAAAATACATTCAAGTATAAGCCCTATTTCGTACGAAATTGGGCTTGTGCAAACCGCAGCAGCTACTTATTTGCCGCCGAACAGGTAGCCCGCGCTGAACTGGAAGACCGAGTTGTGCACGTTTGGATTGGTAAATGTGTTGCCAAAAGTTTGGTAAGGCTTGAAAGCATCCGCCGTGCCCTTGCCATCTTTATACACCTGCGATACATCGCCCGTGTAACGGATGCCCAGGCTCAGGCCGCTAGTGAGCTGATAGCCGAGGCCCACCGCGTAGCCAATAACCACCTTGTTGAAATCGTCGGTGCTGCTGCCGACGGCCACGGCCGGCGAAGTAATAGCCGTCGAGTTAGGATTATTGCGCTGCGGGCCGGCCAGCACCACCGTGGCCTTGTCGCCGCTGTCGATAAAGCCGCGTTGTGCGATGAGGAAGCTGCCCTGTGGGCCGAACTCAAAAAAGAGTCCCGAGCGGTCGCCACCCCCGGTATTCACGCGCACCAGCACCGGCACATCAATGTAGCTCAGCGTTTGCCCGAAGGTGCCCGAAGCGTTAATGTCGTTTTTTAGTACACCTGCATCACTGTTGTCTAGCCCCTTGTAGCCCAGTTTGATGCCCTTTTGCGAGTAGCGAATTTCGGGCTGAATGGAAATCAAATCCGACAGGCCAAAATTGAAAGCCGCACCCGCGCTGAAGCCATATTTTGATTTTGTATCCGTTTTGTCGGGGCCCGTGAAGCTGGCGAGGTTGGCCCCGCCGATAACTCCGATTCGGATGCCGGTTTGAGCATTGGCGGTGGCCATAGTGCCAGCGGCCAACGCGAGGGAAAGGAGGGTTTTTTTCATGAAATTGGAAAGGAGGGAGGGATAATCAGGGCGCAAAGCTAGTGGGCAAATGTGCCAGGAAGCGCTGAAACGGCAATTGCGATTTCCTATTGCCTGCGCATTTGCGGCGCGGATAGTTTTTGGAAGCTAAAAGTGGGGCACCGCGCGGCGGTATCATGGGGGTTTGCCCGTATTTTTGAGATTGATTGTACCCGTGTATGCCCGTCCGTTATCTGTTTTTGCTGCTGCTGTGCGTGCTGGCGATTGGGCTGCCGGGGCGGCCTGCCGCCGCCCGGCAGCTCCCCCCCGATTCAACTTTGCCGGCTCCGCGGGCACCTTTTGTGGTGGGGGCCTACGCCCAGGGCAGCATTATCCTGGCGCACACCTATGCCATCCGGCACCTGGTGGCCTCGCACCCCACGGGCTTCGAGGTGAATTTGCAGCGCCAAACGACCGGCGCGGCCCCCTGGCACGGCTGGTATAAGTTTCCGAAAATTGGGCTGGCGCTGACTTACTACGACTTTCACAACCCCGTGCTGGGCTACGTCGTTTCGGCCAGCCCCTACATCAGCAAGTCGTTTTCGCGCGGTCCGAAGCACGACTTCAGCTTTCGGCTGGGGGCCGGGCTGGCCTATCTTACCAACCCCTACAACCAGGAAACCAACCATAAAAACACCATCGCCAGCTCGGCCCTGAATGCCACGCTGCAGTTCCGGTTCGAGTACGACTACGCCCTCACGCCGCACCTGGGCCTGCTGGTGGGGGCCGGGCTGAACCATTATTCCAACGGGGCCACCACCAAGCCCAACTTCGGCGTGAACCTGCCCTCGGTAGTGCTGGGCCTCAACTACTACCAGCAGCGCTCCGCCCCGCGCACCAACGCCAATGCGCCCGCGCCGCCCGAAGTCGGCCGCACGTTTTTCAACGTGAGCACCAGCCTGGGCTTTAAGCAGCGCACCGAGGGCGACAAGCAGAAGTACCTCGTGCACTCGCTGACGCTGGCCGTGGGCCGGCGGGTCAACCGCAAATCGAACCTGCTGCTGGGCCTCGAAGGCTTCAACGACCGCAGCCTGCAAGCCACTCTGAACGACACCAGCCGCGCTGGCGGCCCCCGGCCCGACGTGAAAAAGGCCGGCATCTTCGTGGGTCACGAGCTGCTGTTCGGCCGCCTGGCTTTCGACTCGCACCTGGGCTTCTACGTGTACGCGCCCTACAAATCGAGCACGCCCTACTACGAGCGTTTGGGCCTAAAATACCACTTCACCAACCTACTCTTCGGGGCGGTCGATTTGAAAGTTCACCGTGGCGCAGCCGACGTGATTGAGTTCAAAATAGGGGCGAAGCTGTAGCGGCAGTGCTGGCTGAGTACACGCCGGTTCTTCGGCAGCTGGCGCTGTTTCAGGGGCTTCAACCAGTGTTTCGGGAAGTATTTTTTGGCGCGGGCCGCCCTGGTTTTCATCTTTCGGCCGTGGTTCAACAATAGCCGCGCCCGCCCGCATGGAAACCTTCTTCGCCCTCAACCGTGGGCTGCACATCGCGGCCGGCTTTACTGGTTTTTTCGTGGCTCCCGTGGCGCTGGCCGTGCGCAAGGGCGGCGTGGCGCACCGGCGCTGGGGTCTGGTGTTTTTCTGGGCGATGGTGGTGGCGGGCAGCACGGCCATCGTGGGCTCGCAGCACATCCACAGCACGTTTCTGCTGCTCACGGCCGTGTTCAGCCTGTACATGGCCGGCTTCGGCTACCGCTCGCTGTTTCTGAAGCAGCTGGCCTGGGATGCCCGCGTGGAGGGCTTTGACTGGGCCGTAGCGGGCGTAGGGCTGGCCGTGTTTGCGGGCACGGTGGGGTATGCGTTTTTTGCCCGTAATATTCCGGTCGGCGTATTCGGCGCGCTGGGCGCGATGACAGCCCTTCGCCAGCTGCGCGGCTACGCCAACGCCGGCCACTGGACCAAAAACCAGTGGCTGCTGAATCACATCTCGGGCTTTTTGGCCTCCTACATCGCGGCCGTATCGGCATTTTCAGTCACCAGCCTGCACTTCATTCCCTTTCCTGTCAATTTTCTGTGGCCCACGCTTATCGGCGTGCCGCTCATCATGTGGTGGCACCGGCGGGTGCGCAGCCAGCGCGCTCCCCTCGCACGAGGCTCCGATTTATCCGGCTCACCAGCGCCGGCCCTTCGTAAATAAAGCCGGTGTAGAGCTGAATAAGGGAGGCCCCCGCGTCCAGCTTTTCCCGCGCATCGGCGGCCGAGTGAATGCCGCCCGAGCCGATGATGGGTAGCCCGCCGTCGGACTTCCGGTGTATGTAGCGGATGACTTCGGTTGCCCGCGCCCGCAGCGGTTTGCCACTCAGGCCGCCCGCACCCAGGCTGGCCACGTAGCTGGGCTCGGAACTCAGGTTGTCGCGGCTGATGGTGGTGTTTGTCGCCACCAGGCCATTGAGCTGGGTTTCGCGGGCTATTTCCAGGATGTCATCGAGCTGCAAATCCGTTAGGTCGGGTGCGATTTTGAGGAGTAGCGGGCGCGGGGTGGCGCGAGCCAGGTTGCGGGCCTGCACCCGTTGGAGCAGCTCAATAAGCGGTTTTTTCTCCTGCAACTGGCGCAGGTTGGGCGTGTTGGGCGAGCTTACGTTCACCACAAAGTAATCCACGACCTCGGCCAGCGCCTCGAAGCTGGCCACGTAGTCGGCGGCGGCGCGCTCGTTGGGCGTGTCCTTGTTCTTGCCAATGTTGCCGCCGATGATGAGCTGGCGATTGCGCCGCCGGGCCAGCCGGGCCGCCACCACGGCCGCCCCGTCGTTGTTGAAGCCCATGCGGTTCACCAGCGCCTCGTCCTGCGGCAGCCGGAATAGGCGTGGCGTAGGGTTGCCGGGCTGCGGCCGGGGCGTCACCGTTCCAATCTCCACGAAGCCGAAGCCCAGCGTGGCCATCTCATCGGTCAGGGCCGCGTTCTTGTCGAAGCCCGCCGCCAGGCCCACGGGGTTCGGGAATTTCAGCCCGAAAACCTCGCGCTCCAGGCTGGGGTCCTGGAAATCATACAGCGCCCGCAGCAGCGCCTTGGTACCCGGTAGTAGGGCCGCCCGGCGCAGATTGTCGAACACGAGGTGGTGGGCGCGCTCGGCGTCGAGGTTGAAGAGGAGGGGTTTGACGAGGGAATTATACATAAAAGGGTTACCCCGCCCAACCCTCCCTATCGAGGCTGCGGTACTGAATGGCTTCGGCCAGATGGTTAATCTCAATGGCGTCGGTGCCGGCCAGGTCGGCGATGGTGCGGGCTACTTTCAAAATGCGGTCGTAGGCGCGGGCGCTCAGGCCGAGGCGCTCCATGGCCGTTTTCAACAGCTGGCGGCCGTCTTCGCTGATTTGGCAGATGTCCTTCACCATCTGCGGGGGCATCATGGCGTTGGAATGAATGTCGGTGTAATCCGTAAACCGCTTTTCCTGCACTTGGCGGGCATTGTCCACCCGCACCTGAATTTCGGCGCTGGTTTCCGATTTGCGCGATTCCGTCATCTGGTCAAACGTCACGGGCGTCACTTCGACGTGCAAATCAATACGGTCAAGTAGCGGGCCGGATACTTTGTTCAAATACTTCTGCACCACGCCGGGTCCGCACACGCATTCCTTCTCGGGGTGGTTGTAGTAGCCACACGGACAGGGGTTCATGCTGGCAATCAACATAAAATTCGCCGGAAACTCGATGCTGAGCTTGGCCCGTGCAATGGTCACGCGGCGCTCTTCCAGCGGCTGGCGCATCACCTCCAGCACCGTGCGCTTGAACTCGGGCAGCTCGTCCAGAAAAAGTACGCCGTTGTGCGAAAGCGAGATTTCGCCGGGCTGCGGGTTGCTGCCGCCGCCCACCAGCGCCACGTCCGAAATGGTGTGGTGCGGACTTCGGAACGGCCGCGTGCTCAGCAGGCCGCCGCCGGCCAGCTTGCCGGCCACCGAGTGGATTTTGGTGGTTTCCAGCGCCTCCTGCATGCTCAGGGGTGGCAAAATGCTGGGCAGGCGCTTGGCCAGCATGGTTTTGCCCGCGCCGGGTGGCCCAATCATGATGACGTTGTGGCCGCCGGCGGCCGCGATTTCCAGCGCCCGCTTGATGTTTTCCTGGCCCTGCACGTCGGCAAAGTCGGCCGTGTATTTGTTCACCGCGTGCTGAAACAGGTCGCGGGTGTCCACGGTGGTAGGCACGATTTCCAGCCGGCCCTCGAAGAAGTCGATGGCCTCCTGCATGCTGCTCACGGCAATCACGTCGAGGTTATTGACGATGGCGGCTTCCTCAGCATTCTCCT
Organism: Hymenobacter sp. UYCo722; assembly: GCF_040547115.1. Classification (NCBI taxonomy): domain Bacteria; kingdom Pseudomonadati; phylum Bacteroidota; class Cytophagia; order Cytophagales; family Hymenobacteraceae; genus Hymenobacter; species Hymenobacter sp. UYCo722. The sequence goes on from NZ_JBEPPC010000002.1 coordinate 883,760, forward strand.
TGGGCAGGATGATGCCTTTGAAGCCTTCCTTGCGGGCCTGAATGGCAATGGGCAGCACGCCGCGAATGGGCCGCAGCTCGCCATCGAGCGCCATTTCGCCCATAATTACGTATTCCGGCAGGCGCTCCGTTTGCAATTGCTGCGAGGCGTGTAGGATGCCCAGCGCAATGGGCAAGTCGTAGGCCGCGCCCTCCTTGCGAATGTCAGCCGGAGCCATGTTCACCACGGTTTTGGTGCGCGGCATGCGGTACCCGCGAAACTTCAGCGCCGCCTCAATCCGTTGCTGGCTCTCCTTAATGGCATTGTCCGGCAAGCCCACCACGTTGAATCCCGTTCCCGCCGAAACCACCACTTCAATAATAATGGTGTAGGCATTCACGCCCTGCACGGCCGAGCCGAAGGTTTTGGTAAGCATGGTAGCGGCAGATTGAAGCAGAATAGATTGGCGGTAAAGCTAGGAAGATTTACCACCGCGAAACCCTGCGTGAAATTTTTCTCAGCCAATCACCAGCTTCTCAATCAGCATAATCAGGATGTGAATGGCCTTGATGTGGATTTCCTGAATCCTATCAGCGTAACCGCTGTGCGGTGCCCGAATCTCCACGTCGCTCAGTCCCGCGAGCTGGCCGCCGTCCTTGCCGGTGAGGGAAACCACGGTCATGCCCAGCTCGCGGGCGGCCTCGGCGGCGCGCAGGATGTTGGGCGAGTTGCCGCTGGTGCTAATGGCGAGCAGCACATCGCCGGGCCGGCCCAAGGCCTCCACGAAGCGGCTAAACACGAATTCGAAGCCGAAATCATTGGCCACGCAGGTCATGTGCGAGGCATCGGTGAGGGCGATGGCGGCCAGAGCGCGGCGGTTTTGGCGGTAGCGGCCCGAGAGCTCCTCGGCGAAGTGCTGGGCGTCGCAGAGGCTGCCGCCGTTGCCGCAGGTGAGAACTTTGCCGCCGGCTTGCAGGCTGGCGGCGATGAGCTCGGCGGCGGCGGCGATGCTGGCCACGTGGGCCGGGTCGGCCAGGAAGCGGTCGAGCACGGCGCGGGCTTCGGTGAGCTCGGCGCGGATGAGGTCGGGGAGGGAAGCGTCAGGCACTGCTGGTATTGAGTATCAAGTATTGAGTAGTCAGACCGACTAGCTCTCAATAAGTGAGCGATTTAGGCCAAGGGCGGCCGGTCGGCCGGCGGGGTGTTGCTCAGGCTGGGGTCAGGCTGCGGGAAGGTGGGCTGGGGCAGCGGGTCGGCGGGGCGGTTTTCGGCGGGGTAGGCGGTGGGCTGCTCGCGCACCATGGGCGCATCGAGGTTGCGGCCATCGATGGTGCGCGGGCCAGTGGCCGGAGACGAAATGCTGGTGCGTTGCTGCTGGTCGTAGAGCTTGGCTTTCAGCTCATTGATTTTACCTTCGTGCTGGTTCACGGTGCGACGCAGCAGCACGCTGTCGAGGTTTTCGGTGAGCAGGTGCAAAGCCATTAGCACGGCTCCAACCACGAACATGACGTAGAAAAACTGCCGCTCCTTCTCCGGTACCGACAGGCCCGCGCCCATATCCGCAACCGACGTGCGCACGGCGGGAACAAGGATGAACAGCAGCGCCAGCAGCAGGTAAATCATGACGGCGACGGTGACAATGCGTTTAAGGGCTAGCATAAAGGGGGAAGTAAGGTGAAAACAGCAGTTGCTGCTAGAAACGACAGCGACGGGAATGTGGTCGCAAAATAGCGCTTATTTGCAGGAGCTATTGGCCTGGCGTGGGCATCGACCTCACTTCGGCCGTGTCGGCAACGTTGGTCGTGTCGGCATCTTCGGGGCTCATGCCCGGCAGGCCATAGGCCTGCGAGCGGCGCGTTTTCTGTTGCGCGGGGCTCAGCTTTTTGCTGGCGGCCCCATAGCCCAGATTGTAGCACAGCTTCACCAGTACCATCGAAACGAGGATGTAGAGAAAGGTGCGAAAGGGGTTCTTACCAAACATAAAGTCAAATCAAAAAAAGGATAAAGCCCGTTGGTGGCATCGTAACGCCGCTCTGCCGGGCGCGACAACTACACCAGCGCGGCGTTGGTCTGCATCGAGCTCAGGCGCTGGTACACGCCGCCCTCGCGGCGTAGCAGCTCGTTGTGGGTACCGCGCTCCACGATGCGGCCGTGCTGGAGTACCACAATCTCGTCGGCGTGCTGCACGGTGCTCAGGCGGTGGGCGATGACGAGCGAGGTGCGGTTCTGCATCAGGCGCTGCAAGGCTTCCTGCACCAGCTTCTCGCTTTCGGTGTCGAGGGCCGAGGTGGCTTCGTCGAGAATGAGGATGGGCGGGTTGCGCAGGATGGCGCGGGCAATGCTCAGGCGCTGGCGCTGCCCACCCGACAGGCGGCTGCCCCGGTCGCCGATGACGGTTTGGTAGCCCTCGGGGCTGGCCACGATGAACTCGTGGGCGTTGGCGATGCGGGCGGCCTCCATCACCTCGGCCTCGGTGGCGGCGGTGTTGAAGCGAATGTTGTTGAAAATAGTGTCGTTAAACAGGATACTCTCCTGGGTCACGATGCCCATCTGGTCGCGCACCGAGTGCAGCGAGCAGGTGCGCAGGTCGTGGCCATCGATGAGAATCTGGCCGGCGCTGGGGTCGTAGAAGCGGGGCAGCAGGTCGGCCAGGGTACTTTTGCCGCCGCCGCTGCCGCCCACCAGCGCCACGGTCTGGCCTTTTTTGATGGTCAGGTTGATGTCGTAGAGCACCGGCGTTTCGTCGTAGCTAAAGCTCAGGTCGTGGAACTCAATTTCGCGCTCGAAGGGCGGCAGCACCGTGGCATCGGGCCGGTCGCGGATGACCGGCTCGGTGTCGATGATGCTCAGCACCCGCTCGCCGGCCACCAGCCCGCGCTGGATGTTGCCGAAGGAGTTGGACAGCGCTTTGGCGGGCGTAAGCACCTGCGAAAACAGCACGATGTACGTAATAAACGAGGCCCCTTCCAGGGTCGACTGTCCACTCAAAATAAGGGAGCCACCAAAATACAGCAGCCCGGCTACCACCGACACGCCGGCAAATTCCGAAAACGGCGAGGCCAAATCCCGCGTGTTGTCGATGCGCCGGGCGGTGCGGGCATACTGGTTATTCTGCTCCTCAAACTTGCCCTTGATGTAGTCCTGCGCGTTGAACGCTTTGATGACGCGAATGCCGCCCAGCGTTTCTTCAATCACCGAAAGCATGGAGCCCAGCGTGCTCTGGCTCAGCTTGGCCTGCCGCCGCAGCCGCTTAGCCAGCGTCGCAATAATGCCGCCCGACAGCGGTAGCAGCACCAGCGTGAACAGCGTGAGCGGCACCGACATATAAAACAACACCGCGAAATAGCCCACAATGGTGAGCGGCTCGCGCACTACGGCCTGAAGCGTGTTCACCACCGACGCTTCCACTTCCTGCACGTCGTTGGTGAAGCGCGACATGAGGTCGCCCTTGCGCTCGTTGGCAAAGTAGCCCAGCTGCAGGCCGATGATGCGGTGGTACAGCTCGCGCCGCATGTTGCGAATAACGCGGGCCCGCACCCGCGCCACCAGCCGCAGGCTCAGGTACCGAAACACGTTGCTGAAAAACACCGAGGCCACCAGCACGATGCACGCAAAGAGCAGCGCGCCCAGCTTGCCGTGGTCGGTAATCATCTGGGAGAAGTAGTAGCTGAAAGCCTGGGTCACATAATCGAGCGATACCGCGAAGGGCGGCAGCACGGTGGGGGCCTTGGCCTGCATTTGCCCGGTCTTGTCGAACAAGACGTTCAGCAGGGGAATGATGAGCGCAAAATTGCCAATGCTGAAAAAGATGCCTAGCACGGTGTACAGCAGGTACAGCGGCACGAAATCGGCGTAGGGCCGGGCGTAGCTGAGGATTCTTAAATACGTTTTCATAAACAAGGGGGCGACCGCCGTTAAGAACGCCGGAACCCGGCAATTACTTCATTCGGCCCATCGATGTGCTGGTTGAATTCAACCAGCTGTTCGGCGGGTACCCAAAGCTCGTTGTGCAGGGGGTCGCCTACATTCTCCACGGTAAATTGCGCGAGGTAGTCGGTGTCAACCGCAAACTGCACCACGTAGCCCACGCCATAGTAGGGCACATTCCAGTCGCGGCTGATTTGCACCGCGTATTCTTTGTTCAGCACCGGGTAAAAAATGGGCTGTTCGGGTAGGCGCGGCGGGAAGCTGCGCCAGTCACTGGCAGCTATTAAATCTAGTTCCTGCTGGTTGGTAGGACGGTACAAGAGCATCGTATCGGGCATGATTTAAAACTCATGTAACCGCTGGGCAATGTTCCAGCGCACGGCCAGCGAGGCGTACACCTCGTTCACGTTGGCCGCCGGGGTGAGGGCGTAGGTCTGGTGCCGGGCAATGAGCTTGGCATCCAGAAACAGGTTCAGGCGCGGCTGGTAAGTGGCCGTGAAATCGGTGTGCAGCAGGCGGCTCTTGTTGCCTTGGCCGGTGCGATTGCCGAAGTCCATGGGGTGCGAGTTGTAGGGCACCAGCGGGTTGCCGCCGTAGTTGGCAATGCGGCCGGTGGTGAAGCCCGTGCCGGGCGCATCGTTGCTGAGCGGGCCGGTGGTGATGACATTGCCGGAAGCATCGTAGCCAAAATCCAGCCCCTGCTCGGTGTAAATGGCCTTGGCCACCAGGTGCAGGCGAGGCAGCGGCTGGTAGCTGAGCACGCCCAGTACCTCGGTCAGGTTGGCCCCCATGGGGTGGGCGAGGGGCTGCTGGTAGTTGGTGTAGGCCGTGTAGTACGAAACGTGCTGGTAGGTATAGGGCCGGATGTAGTTGACTTCGGCCTGCAAATCGAGGTTGCGGATGCCGGCCACATCGATGTACTTGGCCCCCACCTGCACGGCCTGCTTGTTGCTCCACCAGCCGTTGCCCGCGCGGATTTCGCTCAGCTTAAACTCATCCAGCACCACCTGCCCGTAGAGCTGGGCGGTGTGCAGAATGTTCCACTTGAAATCGAGGCCCAGCATGGCGTTATCGGGCGAGCCCACGTTCTGCTCGACGGCCCGGTAGAAGATAATCGGGTTCAGGTATTGCAGCTCGAAGCGGTTGTTGGCCGAGCCCGCCACCACCGACTCAAACACGCCAATATTGAAATTATCGGTCACGTCCAGGCTCAAATGGTGCAGCGCCAGGTATTTCTTGGGGTACACTTGGTCGCGTTCGCGACTCTGGGCGGCCAGCTCGGCGAACAGGTTCTGGTAGTTGAACTTCCAAATGCGGGTGTTCAGCTTTAGGAAAAAGTACGGCGCGCTGTAGTCCGACAAAATCAGCGAGCGGTAGCCGTTGCCGATGAAATTCCGGTCGTGCCCCAGCTGCACGTTGATGTGCTTGGTGGCCGCGTAGGTCACGTAGCCCCGTGCCGAGAAGAAGTCATATTGGCTTCCCTGTCTGTACTGCGGCACTTTGTAAGGCTTGAAGTAGCCTTCGTGGGGCACAATGGAATCGCGCTCCACGCGGTTGCGCACGTACTGGGGCACGCCCTGCTGGTTGTCGGCCAAAAACGCATAAAAGCCCAGGCGCTGGTCAATGGTGCCCTCAATCTGTACGCCGCGGGTGTTCACGTAGCGCGTCCCGTCGGTATTTTGGTTGTCTTTGCCGATGGCCAGCAGCGCCACCGGGTTCACGCGCAGGGTAAAGTCGGGGTTGTCGACGTGGTAAAAATCGGTTTGGTCGCGGTAGAAATAATTGAGGAACGGCCGGACGCTCTGGTTCAAATCGGTACCCTGGGCCGAGTTAGCCCAGTTGTCTTTCAGCAGGTATTGGGCGTTAAAGCGGTCGGCCCGCGAAAGGCTGCCGGCACGGTAGGCCTGGGCGCTGTCCGGGCTCAGCATCCGCTCGCCGAGATGGGCCACCCCGGCGCGGGTGTAGGGCCGCACGCTGGTGTGCGGGTCGCGTAGCGAATCAGAACCGAACTTGATGGCGTAGCGGTCAATCAACCGGTAAATATCCTGGTCGAGCGGTACGTAGGTCGCGCCCTGCGTGGCTTCAAAACCGCTGTGCGAAACCCGGGCGGTACGCGGGGCGGCGGAGCGCGGGGCGCGGGGCGCAGCATCACCGCGCATCGCTTTCTCCCGGGGCTGACGCTTGCTGCGCGGATTGGCTACCGTATCCAGCGGCTGGTCGAAAATCAGCCAGGGCGACTTTTCGGTAGCGGCGGCGGGCGTGGGCGGGTTGGTAGGAGTGGTCGCCGGCGTTTGGGCCGCTGCCGTGCCGGTCAGCAGCGCCGTAATGGCCGTTAGTAGCAGAGATTTATGCATAAAATCAGATAATTCGAATAAAACGGACGCCTTGCTACCATAATGAAAGCCAGGCGTCACCATTTTTTAACAAACCTACGCAGCAAGCCGTTGGCGGGTGGAAAAGGGGGGACGTTGCCATGCGCTGGCCCCTACCGAAATTCGCCGCCGAACCGGGATGGCGAGGACGAATTCCGGCCTGCTTTCTTGCCTGCCGCCCGTTTTTGTGCCAACTTCGGGGTGCCGGCTGGGCCTGTTGCCCGGCTCTCTTCACCAAAATTCTGTTCGTATGGCCACGCCGCTTTCTTCCCCCGCCGCTTCGGCCGCCGCCACTCCCGATGCTGCCGAATCCCTGGCCAACATCCACGTCGTGTGCGCCGAGCCCAGCATTGCCAACCATTTCCTGGCCGAGCTGCGCGACAAAGACGTGCAGAAAGACAGCCTGCGCTTCCGCCGCAACCTCCAGCGTCTGGGCGAAATCATCGCCTACCGCATCAGCGCCCACCTCAGCTACACCGACAAAACCATCCAAACGCCGCTGGCCGAAACCACCGGCAAGCTGCTGCACGACTTCCCCATTCTGGCCACCGTGCTGCGCGCCGGGTTACCCTTTCATCAAGGTTTTCTCAATTATTTCGACCAGTCGCCCAGCGCCTTCGTGGCCGCCTACCGCATCGAGGGCACGGCCCAGGTGCAGGTGCAGGTCGACTACCTTTCGGCCCCGAGCCTCGACGAGCGGGTGCTCATTCTGGCCGACCCCATGCTGGCCACCGGCAAAAGCCTCGTGCAAACCTATCGCGCCATGCTGCGCTTCGGTACGCCGCGCCAGGTGCACATCGCGGCCGTTATTGCCTCGCCCGAAGGCCTGGCCTACGTGGCTCGCGAAATCCCCGAAGCCACGCTCTGGGTCGCGGCTGTTGATGAGAAGCTGAACGAGCAAGCCTACATCATCCCCGGTCTCGGCGATGCCGGCGACCTTTCCTACGGCAGCAAGCTGTAGCCGCCGTCCCAACTTTTTCCGAGTCACACTCGCCGACGTGCGGCCGCTATTCGCGGCCTGCGGCCGGCGGCTGGGCTAGTGCCGGGAACCCAAGCCCCCGAAATCGGGTATCATTGCCCACAGCGCTGGCCATTTTTAATCCGGCTGCCGCCTTTCCCTCGTTTCCCTTTCCATCGTGCACCACCTTGCCGTTAAATATGCCTCCGTATTCCTGCTGAGCACGGTGAAATTTCTGGGCGGGCCGCTGGCCGGGGCCTCCATGGGCCTGCATTTCTGGACCACGCTGGCCCTCACCGTGGGCGGCATGATGACCAGCGTATTCATCTTTACCGGTGTGGGCGGGGCTTGGATGCAACACCGCCAAAAGCAGCGCCGCCTGCGCCGCGAACCCATTTTCTCCAAAAAATCACGCAACATTATTAAGGTGTTTCGCAAGTTTGGGATGGGTGGCATCGCCTTTCTCACACCCATTCTGCTCTCGCCCATCGGTGGCACCGTTATCGCTACGCTGCTGGGCGTGCCGCGGTCGCGCATCCTGCTGCACATGCTCTGGAGCGCGCTGTTCTGGGGCTGCGCGCTCACGTTTGCCAGCATCCGCTTCGGGCACCTGATACACCACGGCAAATAGTGGTTAATGATTAATGGTCAATGGTTAATGCTGCTCATTTAGAGTAACGTTAACCATTGACCATTAATCATTAACCACTAAAAACTACCGCCCGCGCCGCTTCAGCGCCTTCACGCCGGGGTTCGAGCCGCCCTTTTTACCTACAAAAGCCTTCGAGCCCTTCGTGCTCTTCTTCTGGCCTTCCTTGAATGCTTTGCCGGTGCGCTTGTCAATCGTCACGCCGGGCTTAATCCATTCCTTCTTCTCGTGGAAAGCACCTTTGAAGGTGGGGTCCAGCTTCTTGCGGCGGTCGTCGAGCTCGCGGCCCATTTTCTGCTGCTCCTCAAACGGCGTTTCTTCTACCACCACTTCCTCGGGCAGCGGCAGCAACTCAATTTTCTGGTTGATGAGCAGCTCGATTTCGGCCACATGCACCATCTCCGCTTCGTTGGCGAAGGTGATGGCCGCACCCGTGTGCAGCGCCCGGCCCGTGCGCCCGATGCGGTGCACGTAGTCGTCGTGCACAATCGGCACGTCGAAGTTGATAACGTGCGTCACCTGCGGCACGTCGATGCCCCGCGCGGCCACATCGGTAGCCACCATGTAGCGCACTTCGCCGGCTTTAAAAGAGTCCATGCTGTTCATGCGCGCATTCTGGCCTTTGTTGCCGTGAATCACGCGCACCTCGCCGGCCGGGGCTTTGCGCTCCAGGAAGTGGGCCACCTGGTCGGCGTGCTGCTTGGTGCGGCAGAAGAGCAGCACCCGCGTCATGGTCTCAATATCGCGGTGCAGCAGGAAGTGCAGCAGGTTGATTTTGGTGAGCAGGTTAGGCGCCTCGTACATCACCTGCGATACCGTGGAGGCTGTTTTGGCCGGCGGGCTCACTTCCACCCGCACCGGGAATTCCAGAAATTCCTCGCTCAGCGTGGTCACTCGCTCCGGCATGGTGGCCGAGAACAGCGCATTCTGCCGCTTGCGCGGAATGATTTCCAGAATCCGCCGAATCTGGGGCATGAAGCCCATGTCCATCATTTTGTCGGCCTCGTCCATTACCAGCGTTTTCAGGTCGGTCAACCGCACTGCGCCCTTCAGGTAGATTTCGAGCAGCCGGCCCGGCGTAGCAATCAGCACATCGAGGCCGCCGGAGATGGTTTCAATCTGGGTTTTCGGCCCTAAGCCCCCGTAAATGGCGAAAATACGCAGGTCCGTATTCACCGCCAGCGCCTTCAGGTGCTTCTCAATCTGAATGGCCAGCTCTCGCGTGGGGGCCAGCACCAGGGCCCGCGGGTTGGTGCCCTGGGCATATTTCACCTTCATGAGCAGCGGCAGGCCGAAGGCGGCAGTTTTGCCGGTACCAGTCTGGGCGATGCCCAGCACGTCGTGCCCGGCCATGAGTAGCGGGATGGTCTGAATCTGTACCGGCGTGGGCACGGTGAAGCCCGCATCGGCCACGGCCGTCAGGAATTGTTTGTTGAGCTTAAAATCGTTGAACGATGGGGCAGTATTGGGTTCCATCCGGCAAAGGTCGGGCTTTTTGTGCGCGTTTATCATTTTTTGAATGGCGTATCTGTCATCCTGAGCCTCGCGAAGGAGCTTATCACGCCGGCCTTTAACCACTGGTGCGGCAAGCCGTTCAGCGGTGATAAGGTCCCTTGCGGCGCTCAGGATGACAGAAGGCCCGAACTTTTTTTGCCACTTCCCGCTTCTTTTTCTATCTTTGCACCACCAAAACCAACCTGGTAGATATAGCTCAGCTGGTTAGAGCGCCGGATTGTGATTCCGGAGGTCGTGGGTTCGAGCCCCATTATTTACCCACAAAATGAAGTCCCCGGAGAATTATCCGGGGACTTTTTTGTTGCTTGCTTTGAATCCGTTTTAATTCGGCTTTAATCTGAACGTTTTTATTCACTACATTTTACCTACATGAGCTTGCTCGTCATCGGCAGCGTCGCATTCGACGCTCTGGAAACGCCTTTCGGCAAAACCGATAAAATCATCGGCGGCGCTGCCACCTACATCAGCCTCTCGGCTTCGTACTCGCTGAAGCCCGTGAAACTGGTGGCCGTGGTGGGCGACGACTTCCCGCAAGCCGACATTTTGCTGCTCGAAGAACACGGTGTGGACGTGGAAGGCCTGCAAATTAAGCAGGGTGAGAAGTCGTTCTTCTGGTCGGGCAAGTACTCGCAGGACCTGAACTCGCGCGAGACCATTACAACCGAACTTAACGTGCTAGGCAGCTTCGACCCCATCATTCCTGATGCCTACCAGGATTGTAAGTATCTGATGCTGGGTAACCTAGCCCCGCAGGTGCAGCGCCTCGTCATTCAGCGCCTCGTGAATCGGCCCAAGCTGATTGTAATGGACACGATGAACTTCTGGATGGACATCGCTCTCGAAGAGCTCATCGCTACCATTGAAATGGTCGACGTGCTCAGCATCAACGACGAGGAAGCCCGCCAGCTGAGCGGTGAGTACTCGCTGGTGAAGGCCGCCAAGAAAATTATGGCCATGGGGCCGAAATTCCTCATCATCAAAAAGGGTGAGCACGGCGCACTGCTCTTCCATAAGAACAAGATTTTCTACGCCCCGGCCCTGCCGCTGGAAGAGGTGTTCGACCCGACCGGTGCCGGCGATACCTTCGCGGGCGGCTTTATCGGCCACTTGGCTGCCACGGACGACATCAGCTTCGAAAACATGAAGCGCGCCGTCATTCATGGCTCGGCCATGGCGTCGTTCTGCGTCGAGAAATTCGGCACCGAGCGCCTGCTGAACCTCTCGACCGAAGAAGTGGAAGCCCGCGAAGCCCAGTTTGCCGAGTTGGTGAAGGTGACGCCGGCCGTAGCCAGCGTGCCGGCGTAGTTTTTTACAGGCAACCTTTTGGCGGCGGATGGGTACAATTACTCATCTCTCACTCAAAATCAAACCGTCATGGGACTCGCCAAGAAAGACACCGACTTGCAAAACGAGAAAACGTCCGTGAATCCGGTCGCTAACTCGAAGCGCAAAAGCACCCAGGTACAAAGCCCTAATACGATGGACGTTTCCGCTCACGGCAACACCACCGATGGCAATAGCGCCGGCCACGGCGTCGACAACATCCGCAACAACCCGCAGAACAACAAGCCGATGTCGGTGAACAAAGGTCCGATGAAAAAGGGTGCCGACAATAGCAAAGACCATTAGCAGCTAACGCTACAGCAACAGAGAGGCCCCGCCGGATTCGTTCAGCGGGGCCTCTCTGTTGCTGTATAACCGCGGTACTTCGCGTTCCTCCGTTAAAAGAGCGATTCAAAACGCCCACCCCAGCCATTGCTGGAACCCACGCTGCTGGGCCGCATCGGCCGTTTCCAGCTTATCAATCGCATAATGCTGCCCGAAGCGCACGCCCGGCGTGGCGGCCAACATCACCGTCAGCAGCCGGTTCTGGCGGAACACGCTCACTTCATAGGTCGGCGCGCCGCTGCTGAGCAGGCTCTGCAGGTTCATATCGACGCGGCGGCCATTCACGGCCACGATTTCATCGTCCACGGTCAGGGCGGCGGCGGCGGGCGAGTTGGGCCAGATGGTCGTTACTTCCGTCCGTTCGTTCTTCACCACCGTGCGGAAGCCAAAGTGGCCTTCCGAAGCCGAGGCGTTTTCGCCCACCAGCAGTTGGCAGCCGACGGTGTGCAGCACGCGGTCGAGTGGTTCCAGCAGCGGCGCGGTGCCGTAGATGAACTTGTCGAAATAGGCGTGCATGTCGCGCCCAGCCACTTCATTCACGAGGCGCGCATAGTCGTCCTCGGTGTAGCCGATGCCGGTTTTGCCGAATTCCTCGTACAGCCGCCGCATCACGTCGTCGAGGCTACGCGCATGGCCGGAGAGCTGCCGGATGGTGAGGTCCAGCAGCATGGCCACCAGCGCGCCTTTGTGGTACACCGACACCTTGCGGTCGGGTACGCCGGGCTTGTAGCCGTCCAGCCAGAGGTCCATGCTGGCATCGGCCAGTGAAAGATTGTCGCTGCCGGCATCGTCATAATGCTTACGGAGTACGGTATTTAGCTCCTCAAAGTACTGCGCGGGCGTCCGAACGCGGCTGCGGGCCAGCAGGTACTCGCCGTAGTACGTCGTGATGCCCTCGGCAATGAAGCAGGTGCGGAAGTAGTTCTCGCGGCTGTAGTCGTAGGGCTGCATCTCGGCCGGCCGGATGCTCTTGATGTTCCAGGTATGAAACAGCTCGTGGCAGCTCACGCCCAGCAATTCCTTGTACAAGCCCTCGCTCATAATCAGCTCGGCCGGCCCCAGCGTAATCACCGTCGAGTTGTTATGCTCCACGCCGTGGTAGTGCTTGTAGGGCAGAAACTGGTTCAGAAAGTGGTAATCCGCCACTGGAAAGCCGCCAAATAATGTCAGCTGCTCCTCCGAAAACGCCTTGAAATCGGCCAGCAGCTTCGGCCAGTTTACCAGCGCCTCGCCCTGCACCCAGACGTGGAAAGGCAGCCCACCCGCCTCGTATTGCTGGTGCGTGAGTGCGGGGCTGGCAATCAGCGGCGAGTCGGCCAGTTGGTCAAAATTCTGCGCGGAAAGCACATTCGGCGCGGTTTGCGGTAAGCCGCACGCCACCTGCCAGCCTTCGGGAATATTCAGCGTTAGCTCGCATTCCTCCAGTTGCCGGCCTTCGGCGTACATCAGCGCCTGCACCGGGTTCAGGTACAGCTGCGTCTCATCGAGCCAAGAGCCGCCCGCGTCCATCTGGTGGGCGTAGAAGTTGTAGCGCACCCGGATGGTGCGGCCGGCCGCGTTGGGCACCTCCCACCGGTCCTTAGTGAGCTTGCGGTAGGGGAGGGGGTGGCTGGTGGCAACATCCTCAACCACCACGCGTTGCAGCTTTTGGGCAAAGTTTTGCAGCTCGTAGCGGCCGGGGCGCCAAGCGGGTAGCTGCAACTCTAGCGGGGCGGTAGCATCGGCGGCTACCTCCAGTGTGAGCTCGATTTGCAAGTAGAACGTGAGGGGGTTCTCGTAGGAAACGCGGTAGTGAATCATCGCCAAAACGGGGTTAAACGGGACTAAAGCTACTGCCCGCTAACGGCCCCCGCGTAAATGTGGCTGAGAGCCTTGCCTTTTCCAGACAAAGCCCGTACCTTTGCCGGCCCAACTTGAAACTACACATAAGATGAAACGCACCTATCAACCTTCGAAGCGCAAGCGCGTGAACAAGCACGGCTTCCGTCTCCGCATGGAATCCGCTAATGGCCGCAACGTGCTGGCCCGTCGTCGTGCCAAAGGCCGCAAGCGCCTCACCGTATCCGACGAAGGCAAGCACAAGCGCTAGTATTCGCTAGCCAATAGCTAGCCGATTGCCGCATTGCTGAGACAGATTTATTTCTGTCGCTGCAATGCGGCTTCGCTATTTTAGCCCTTTCCAAAGGGATTTTTGCTGCTGAAGCGGCAGCCGACAAGTACGTATCGTGAACGAGCTAACCGCTGACGATTCCCCGCCCACGGGGAAGAGAAAATATACCTTCCCGAAAGAGGAACACCTGTGCCGCAAGAAGCTCATCGAGGAGCTTTTTAGCAAGCAGAGTTCCTCTTTTGGCGTTTACCCGCTGCGCATTGTGTGGATAAAGGCGGCTGCGCCTACCTCGGCCCCGCCGCAGGTGCTCATTAGCGTGAGCAAGCGCACCTTTAAACGGGCCGTCGACCGCAACCGCCTCAAGCGGCTCATCCGCGAGGCGTACCGGCTCAATAAATATCGGCTCACGGAGCAACCCAATGGGCACGAAATCGCTCTGCTGGGTATTATCTTCACGGGAAAGGAAAAAAGCCCGCTGACTTTGGTGGAAAGAAAATTAATTTCCGCTTTCCATCGTTTGCTGGGCACGACTCCTGAAGCAGCCCCTGCTTCGCCGCCGGTCCCGTAGATTCGTGATAACCCGCTACCCGTATTCCGTATGACTATCCGCAAAAAGCTACTCGCCACGCTGGCCCTGAGCACGCTGGGTTTGGTATCGTTCCGCGCCGCTTCCGACAACGAGCGGTACTTCGAAATCGCCAAGAACCTCGACGTTTTTGCTACGCTCTTTAAGGAGGTCAACACCTATTACGTCGACGAGATAACGCCCGCTAAGCTGGTGAAAACGGGTATTGACGCCATGCTGCGCTCGCTCGACCCTTACACCAACTACATTCCGGAGGACGACATCGAGGACTTCCGCACCATGACGACCGGGCAGTACGGCGGCATCGGGGCCTCGGTGGTGAAGCGCAACGGCAAAACCGTAGTGCAAAGCGCCTACGAAGGCTATCCGGCCCAAAAAGCCGGCCTGCTCCCCGGCGATGAAATCCTCGATATCAACGGCGTCATTGTTGAGAAAAAGTCGAACGCCGACATCAGTAAGCTCCTCAAGGGGCAGGCCAATTCGGTGGTGAAGCTCCTCGTGACGCGCTACGGTCAGGACAAGCCGGTGCAAATCGACATCACCCGCGATAAAATTCAGGTGGATAACGTGCCCTACACCGGCATGATTTCCGGCGACGTGGGCTATTTCCAGCTCGGCAGTTTCACGGTGGATGCGGGCAAGGAAGTGCGCGCCGCCGTGACCAAGCTCAAGGAACAGGGCGCGAAAAAAATTGTATTCGACATTCGCGACAACCCCGGCGGTTTGCTGAATGAGGCTGTCAATATCTCCAACCTTTTCATCGACAAGGGCCTCGACGTGGTGAGCACTAAGGGCAAGGTGACGGAGTGGAACAAAACCTACAAGGCCCTCGACGTGCCGCTCGATACCCAGATTCCGGTGGCCATCATCACGAGCAGCCGCTCGGCGTCGGCCTCCGAAATCGTGTCGGGCGTGCTGCAGGACTATGACCGTGCCGTGGTGGTGGGCGAGCGCACCTTCGGCAAGGGCCTCGTGCAGGCCACCCGGCCCCTGAGCTACAACTCGCAGCTGAAGGTGACGACTGCCAAATACTACATCCCGAGCGGCCGCTGCATCCAGGAAATCGACTACGCCCACCGCAGCGAAGATGGCACGCTGGGCAAATTCCCCGATTCGCTGCGCACGGCCTTCAAAACCACTGCTGGCCGCACTGTGTACGACGGCGGCGGCGTAGCCCCCGACGTGGAGGTGAACGACCGCGAAATCGCCGACATCACCCGCATCCTGCTCCAGAAGAGCTACCTCTTCGACTACGCTACCCGCTACCGCGCCGAGCACCCCACCATCGTGCCCGCCCGCCAGTTTAAGCTCACGGATGTGGACTACCAGAAGTTCGTGGCTTACCTGCAAGGCAAGAACATCAGCTACAGCACCGACGCCGAAAAGGCCCTCACCGACCTCAGCAAGAAGGTAAAAGAGGAAAAGCACTACGACGACGTGAAGCTGGAACTCGAAGCCATCCGCAAGAAGGTGACCGTGAACAAGGCCAACGACCTGCAACGCTTCAAGCCCGAAATCAAGGAGTTGCTGGAGCAGGAAATCGTGTCGCGCTACTACTTCGAGAAGGGCCGAACCGAAGCCGGCTTCGATGACGACCCCAACATCATCGCCGCCGTGGCCGTGCTGAACGACCCGAACCGCTACGCCGCGCTGCTGAAGCCGAGCGGGCAGGCGGCGAGTGCGCGAAAGTCGGCGGGGACGAAGTAGTTTTGAATCGCGTTAAGTAGAGAAGCAGGCGCTGAAAGGTGCCTGCTTTTTTGTGAGTGTTGAATTATGATTGCTATCGAGAAAGTCGCCGCTTTAATGAATAGCCTTGGGTGTAATGCAAGAATCAAACTTAAGCATGATGCATTACCAGAAGCTTGGGGAAGTACGGGCATCTGTATTCCAGTAAGCGGTTACATTGAGGTCCAAGGGCCTTGGCCATTTAGAGAGGTCGAATGGCTTGAAATTAACCCTATTGTAATGGAACACACAGGAAGGCTTATCAAACCAAAACGGCACGACCATTTGAGTGGTATTGTCTCATTACTTCAATTAGAGGCAATTCCCTATTCCATTGTCGAAGAAAAGGTAAGAGTACAGTTTGTCGAATTCGAATAATATCCTGCATAGCCCTAACTTCACCTACCCAATTGACTGTGCGTATCGAAGTGCGTAATCAATTCGTTCTCATCCGACTCATCCCATGACTTCCGACCAACGCCTCGACCAACTCGAACCGCTTGTTTCTCAGACGCTGGCCGTGGCCGACCGCCACACGGCGCAGCTCAAGCAGATTTATGGAGTCTTGAGCCAACATAGCGATACCCTACAATTCATTTTACGCGAGATGGTTGAAGTGAAGCAGGGTATTGGGGAATTGAAACAGGACGTTGGGGACCTGAAACAAGGCATGGGTGCACTACAGGAATCAACAAATGTGCGTCTTGATGTTGTAGATGCTAATGTCAGTGGCTTGGGTACTAACCTTGGGGGCTTGGACACAAAGCTTGACCGCATTCTCGGATTGCTCGATGCAAGCAAGTAGCAAGGCATAACGAGCAGGCCCGGCCAAATCCAGCCGCCGTAAATTTGCCTGCGTTATGCAAACGCTCCTCCTCTCTCTCGAAACCTCGTCCCCCGTCTGTTCGGTGGCCCTGCACCGCCTCGCCGACGGCTCCCTGGTCGGCCAATCCGAGCTGCGGCTGGATAAGTCGCACTCCACCCACCTCACCGTGCTCATCGAGCAGCTGCTCGCCAACACCGGCCACCAGTTGGCCGACCTCGCCGCCGTGGCCGTGAGCGACGGACCCGGTTCCTACACCGGTCTGCGCATCGGGGCGGCCGCTGCCAAGGGCCTGTGCTTTGCGCTGGATATTCCGCTGGTGGCCGTGAGCACGCTCAAAGCGCTGGCGGCGCAGGTAGCGGCCGGTACTGCCCGGCCCGAAAACTTCCTTTTTTGTCCCATGCTGGATGCCCGGCGGCAGGAAGTATACGCCGCCATCTATGCCCCTGAGGGGCAGGAAGTGTTGGCTCCCACGCCCTTCATCCTCGACGCCGAGACGCTGGCCGAACAATTGGCCCGGCATTCCATATTGTTCTTTGGCAATGGTGCGGTGAAGTTTCAGGCGGTGCTAGGTGAGCATTCTAACGCTGGTTTCCTGGTGGAAATTGAGCCCTCGGCTATTTCAGTGGGGCAACTAGGCGTAGCTGCATTCCACCGGCAGGAATTTCAGGACGTGGCGTACTACGAGCCGTTTTACCTGAAAGAAGTGTACACCACCACGCCGAAAAAACAGTCGTTGTGAGCCTTTGGCCTAGTGCCGGTAGCCTTGCCAGGTGCCGCCGTAGCGGTAGCCCGGCCGGGGTTTCGCTTTAATGCAACAGCTCTCGCAGACAAAAAACCAGCCCTTGCCGCCGGCCGCTGTTTGAATTCGATATAGCGTGGTAGCCTCCTGCTGGCAATGCGCGCAAAGCTTATTTTTCATGGTTGCTGGCTAGCTTTACTGCTGCTGTAACTGTTCCCCGCGAAGCACTGTTCTAACTCATTCTGCTAATAATTCTTATGGAAACGGAACCCCTCTTCGTCAACCGCGTCGCCAACTCCGGCCTCGTCACCCTCAACCTGGAAGAGCTCATTCACCCCGGCGAGCGGGTGGTGTACGACATCAAGGACAACCTCTTCCACGGGCTCATGCTGCGCGAAAAAGACTTCCGCGAGTTCGTGAAAACCAACGACTGGACGCCCTACGACGGCCAAAACGTCGCCATCATCTGCTCCGCCGATGCCATTGTGCCCACCTGGGCCTACATGCTGCTCGCCACCAAGCTCCAGAACCACGCCCACCGCTACGTCTTCGGCAACCTCGATGCCCTGGAACAGTCGCTGTTCGAAGAAGCCATCGCCGCGATTGATACCGAAGAATACCGCGACGCCAAAGTGGTAGTGAAAGGCTGCGGCAACGTGCCCGTGCCCACTTTCGCCTACGTGGCCATCATGCAAAAGCTGCTCCCCGTGACTAGCAGCATTATGTACGGCGAGCCGTGTAGCACCGTGCCGCTCTACAAAAAGCCTAAAGCTGCCAGCGTAGTGGAATAACCGGCGCAGCATGACAGGAACCGACGGGCAACTCGTTCGCATCTTTGCACCATGCCCGAGCTTACCCGCACACCTTATAAAATCACTTTCCTCACCGGCGCGGCCATCGTCATCGCCAACATGGTGGGCACGGGCGTTTTCACCAGCCTGGGCTTCCAAGTGATGGGCATCGAAAGCGGCTTCGCGCTGCTGATGCTTTGGCTGGTGGGTGGCCTCATTGCCCTCTGTGGGGCCGTTAGCTACGCCGAGCTGGCGGCAGCCATGCCCCGTTCGGGCGGCGAATACCATTACCTGAGCCAGATTTACCACCCCGCGCTGGGCTTCCTCTCGGGTTGGGTGTCGGCCACGATAGGCTTTGCGGCCCCCACGGCGCTGGCCGCGCTGGCCCTCGGCCAATACGCCAAGAGCGTGTGGCCCGGCCTGCATCCGCAGTGGCTTTCGGTGGCCGTGGTGCTGGCTCTCACGCTGGTGCACGGCAGTAGCACCCGCGTCGGTAGCCGTCTCCAAATTATCATCACCGCCCTCAAAGTAGTCGTACTGGTTCTATTCATCGGCGCGGGCATGGTGGTAGGGGTGGGGCAGCCCATCAGTTTCGTGCCCGATGCTGCCGGCTGGCAGGCCCTGCTCAGCCCCGCCTTTGCCGTAAGCCTCGTGTATGTGAGCTACGCCTACTCCGGCTGGAACGCCGCCGTGTACGTCACCGGCGAAATCGAAAACCCCAAGCACAACCTCTCGCGCATCCTGCTGGTCGGTACCGCCATCGTCCTCCTATTATATGTAGGGCTTAATTACGTATTCCTCCGCTCCACCCCAATAGCTGGTTTAAAGGGCCAGTTGGAAGTCGGTTTCGTGGCGGCCACCTCCCTTTTTGGCCCCCTCGGCGGCCGGCTCATGGGTGGCGTCATCGCCGGACTCTTGGTTTCCACCATCAGTTCGATGATTTTCGCCGGCCCCCGCATCGTCCAGACGATGGGGGAGGACATCCCCGCCCTGCACTTCCTCGCCCCCAAAAGCCGCGCCGGCATCCCCGTACGGGCCCTTTTGCTGCAAACTGCCATCACCCTGGCCTTTATCCTGAAGCCCTCTTTCCAAGGCGTGCTGGTCTACGCCGGCTTTGTATTGAACCTGTTTACCTTCCTCACCGTGTTGGGCCTGTTCGTGCTCCGCTTTCGTCAGCCCGATTTGCCGCGTCCTTACCGCGCCTGGGGCTACCCCATCACGCCCCTCATTTTTTTGGGACTGAGCGGCTGGACGCTGGCCTTCATCCTGCGCGATAAACCCATTGAGTCGCTCTATGGATTGGCTACGCTTGCCGTCGGTGCGCTGGTTTACTTCATAACGGTGCGCACCAGTCGCCCTGTTCCCGCAGAATCCCCCAGCGGTAGCAGCTACTAAAAGGCTTTGATGTACCTACGCTCCGCCTCGGTAAGGCTCCCTCTTTCCGCGGGAGAGGGGCCGTGCCCGGCAGGGGTCGGGGGGTGAGGTGACCCATCAGAACGAGCCTCTGTAACTTGCGCCCTAAATCACTCCTATATATAATGTCCCTTCGCACCGCCGCGCTTCGGCTTCTGCCCGCCGCCTTGCTCTTGCTTTCCGCTTGCTCCGAGTCGAACACCAAAACGGAAACTGCGACTTCCACTAAGGAAGAAACCATGGCCACCACGGCCGATGCCCTCGATTCCACCAAATCAGCATCGCCCGCACCGGTCAAAACTGCCGCTGCCCCCCCGCGCCCCAACCGCCTCACCGCCCCCGACACCGCTTACGCCCAGGACGTGGCCCTGTTCCTCGGCGGCCAGCAGCCCAGCCAACACAGCGACCTCACCTCCCTGGCCGCCACGCCCGCCTGGCAAGCCTTCGCCCAAGACCAGGACAAAAGCTGGGATAAATACCGCGCCACCCACACCTCGCGCATGACCAAATGGGCCGCCACCGAGCTCGATTCCGTGCACGCCAACAGCCCCACCATCTTCTACCCCTTCAGCGGCCCCGATTTTCTGAACGTCTTCACGATGTTCCCCACCAGCCAAACCTACGTCCTGATGGGGTTGGAGCCCGTCGGCAGCGTTCCCGCCCGCACTTCGCTCGAGAACCCCAAATTATTTCCCGCCGTCAAAGCTTCCCTCTGGTCGGTACTCAATTTTAGCTTTTTCCGCACCAACGACATGGCTGTGGACCTCAAATCCGTCGAGCTCGATGGCGCCCTGCCGCTCATGATGCTCTTCGCTGCCCGCACCGGCAACCAAATCATCGCCATCCGCCCCGTCCAGCTCGATGCCGCCGGCAAACTTCAGGATGCTCCCGCCGACACCACCCAAACCCCCGACCCTAAAGCTATTCCCGGCGTCGAAATGAAGCTGCGCGGCCCCGACGGCCAACCCAAAACCGTCTACTACTTCTCCGCCGACCTCAGCGACTGGAAGCTCAACGCCAAAAAAGCTCCCCTCGAATTCGTGCGCCACCTCGGCCCCCTCACCACCTACGTGAAGTCGGCCACCTACCTCATGCACAAATCCTACTTCAACCAGGTCCGCCGCACCGTCCTCCGCCGCAGCCGCTACATTTTGCAGGACGATTCCGGCATCGCCATGAAGTACTTCCAGAAAGGCGCTTGGCAGTTCGATTATTACGGCACCTACCGCCGCCCCATCAACCTCTTCGCCAAGCAATACCAGCCCGAGCTCACCGCCGCCTACCGCGATACCCTGCGCAAACCGAAAGCCCTACCCTTCGGCACCGGCTACAACTGGCGTCAAACCGACTCCAACCTCCTCCTCGCCAAGCGCTTGGTCCCCCTGGCCGACTAACCCTCGTGTAAAACCAGCCCCACAGGGCCGTGGTGGCAACATCACGGCCCTTTTTATTTCGATGTCCTATGAAAACGCTCCTGAAATCACGCCCCTTCTTATACTATATAATAGGAGTGACCTTTTTATTGACAATAACCCTAGCCGCCAAAGGAATTCGTCTGGCTCCCCCTTTACACGGGAGAGGGGCCGTGCCCGGCAGGGGCCGGGGGGTGAGGTTGACGCCTGCAGACTCCCCCCTCCTGGACTCTCTATTAAGCGCTAATCCCCTATTAAAGCGAGTCGCCAGCAACCCCCAATACGAGCTTCAAATCATCTACACCCAAATCAACCGCGACGCCCAAAACCGCCCAACCTTCACCCCCCATACCTACCACCTCAACCCCCAGCAATACTTCAACCCCGCCAGTCTGGTTAAACTCCCGGTAGTTGCCCTCTCCCTCGAAAAGCTCAACGACCTCCACAACCCCGCCCTCACCCGCCGCACCATCATGGCCACCGGCACCGCCTACCGCTGCCAAAACTCCGTCCCCTTCGCCGCCCCCGCTGACTCCGACCGCACCGCCACCGTCGGCAACTACATCAAACGAATGCTCCTCGTAAGCGACAACGTCGCCTACAACCGCCTCTACGAATTCCTTGGCCAGCGCTCTCTCAACCAGCGCCTCCAAGAGCTCGGCTATCCTAACGCCCGCATCACCCGCCGCTTCGCCCCCTGCGACACCACTGCCAACCGCCACACCAACCCCATCAGCTTCCACACCACCCAAGGCGACACGCTATATAAACAGCCCGCTCAATACAACCCCGTTACCTACCGCAGCCCCCTCGGCCGCGTCCTCAAAGGCCGCGCCCACCAGGCCGGCGGCCGCATCATCCCCACCCCCTACGATTTTACCACCGCCAACCACCTCCCGCTGCCTGACATCACCGCCATCCTCCAAAGCATCCTCTTCCCCGAATCCGTTCCCGCCCTCCAGCGTCTCCGCCTCACTCAGACAGACTACGCCTTCCTCCGTCGCTGCCTCCACGCCACTCCCCACGAGTCCGGCTTCCAACTCTACACCCCCGCCCGCTACTTCGACGCCTACAAAAAATACCTCTACTACGGCCGCAACCCCGATACCCCCCAACAATCCACCCTCCGCATCTACAACATCGTCGGCATGTCTCACGGCTTTCTCGCCGATGTCGCGTACTTCGCCGACTCCCTCCACCAGTCCGAATTCATGCTCAGCGCCGTCCTCTACGTCAATAAAAACGGCATCATCAACGACGGAACCTACGAATACGACACCATCGGCCAGCCCTTCTTAGTACAATTAGGCCGCCAAATCCAGCAATACGAAGCCCAGCGCCCCCGCCAACACCGCCCCAACCTCACCGAATTCTTCGCCCCCGAACCAATTCGCTGAATTTCTTCAAAATTTCCCCTTCCGCTAAGTCCCTGATTCCTAAAAGCCCATTTCCCCAAAAGTCCCCCACCCGACCCCAACCAAGCCCTAATCTTCCCGCTACCCCTTGTAACCCGAGAAAGTCCCGCTACTTTTGCAGTCCCAAAACGTCAACCGGACGACGGGTTCTGCCAGGGCGACTGCTCCAGCAGGAAATTGAAAAAGCAAGGCACTGCCCGGCCGCTCTCCTAGGATGGTGCCCCGAGCCAGCTTCCCAAAGTCCTCCAAAATTAACTTTCGAGCGGGCTTGGGAAAGTTGAAAAAAGCACCTTACCTTTGCACCCCGCTTCGATAG